>CAITTG010000117.1 GCA_903895255.1 uncultured Verrucomicrobia subdivision 3 bacterium | reverse complement strand
CGAAATCCCTCGTCGAATTTGCGACCGTCCTACGCCACCGGCACCGGCCGGCGAACCCCTGGTCCGCGTTTGCATAATTCATGAGCCAGGCTAAATTCATCAACGGTTGCCCGCAAACCCGGACCCAATTGCGGGTGGCTTTGCTAAGCGGCAGCCACGATTGGGGCGGTCACGTCATGACGTCGCATCGGCGGAAATTTTCGCGCAGAGTCGCAGAGGCCGCAGAGAAAACCCTACCTGATTTTAAAAAATAAGTTAACCTGACGATTTATTTTACATATTTAGGTTAATGCTTATGGGTCTGGGACCCGCAGCCCCTTGCCACGCAAGCCAGCTTGCCCGTTTGCATGCGGCCAGCCTAATACCACCATTACTCGCGTGCTTTTTTTGGATGCCCTGGCGGATGGCTCTCCAAATTTCCCTTCACCACCGCGATGATGGCGTTCATGCCCTCCTTGATTTCGCCCACCTGGGGATGCACCTCCTTGATCAGGTCATGCTCGATGCGGGATAGTTTTTCGATGCGTTTGCCCTGCTCGCGCAACTGGGCCAGCAGGGCGTTTTGCTTGTGGGAAATGCGGGCCATCCACCAAAAACAGACCACCCAGCAGCCGGTGCCCACCACCGCCATTCCGAAATCGAGGTCGGTTTCATTCATAAGCCGGAACAATGCAGTTGAAAAAGACTTTACAGCATTTATGGAAATGCTCTAACCGCAGATAAACGCAAATGAGCGCAGATGGGGAAAGGGGGAAAACGAGAAAAAATGGCGCACCAAATCGTTCTCGATCAATCGCGGGCCAAACCCTTGCCTACCTCATGGTTTCATCTGCGTTTATCTGCGGTTGAAATGAATAGTTCCGGCTAAGCAGGCCTCTCTCCCGGCCCGGCGGCCGGCTCAGTCCAGCGGCCGGCCAGGGTCAAACGATGGTCAATTGCACACTGCTCTCAATAATGCCCGCGCTAATGGCATAGCGGGTGAGGCCGGCCGTGTCATGAATGTTGAGCTTTTGCATGAGGTGTTCGCGATGCTTCTCCACCGTCTTGATGGCGATGCCCAGTTCGGCGGCGGTCTCCTTGTTGGCCTTGCCCTCGGCAATGAGTTGCAGCACTTCCATCTCGCGCGAGGTGAGCTGGATCGTATGCTGGCTGGCCAGGCCGTCGCGATCGATGGATTTTTGGTGGTTGAGCTGTTTGGCGATGCTGGGGCTGAAAAACTTTTTCCCGGCCTGCACCTCCCGGATCGCCCGGCAGACCTCGTGGGCGGAGGTTTGTTTCAGCAGAAAACCCACGGCGCCGGACTCGGTGGCGTTTTGCACGTAAGCAAAATCACTGTGCGCGGAGAGCATGAGCACCCTGGTGAGGGGCAGCGCCTTCAGGATCTGGCGGGTGGCTTCCAACCCGTTGAGCAAGGGCATGGCGATGTCCATGAGCACCACCTGGGGCCGGAGTTTGAGGGCCAGGGCGATGGCCTCGCGGCCGGTGGCGGCTTCGCCGACGATTTCAAAACCGGGTTCGAGCTCCAGCATTTTGCGGAAGCCCTCGCGCACGATGGTGTGGTCGTCCGCCAGCAGAATGGTGATGGTTTTCATGTGGGGATGGGGTTCAGTTTGGCCGCTTTGGGCGGCAGGGGAATGAGAATGTTAATCTGGGTCCCGGTCGGGCGGGCGGATTTAACCAGGAGCATCCCGCCGACATACGTGGCGCGTTCGCGCATGGCGAGCAGACCCAAGCCGGCATTTACTTTGGCATGGGCGGCTCGCTTGGACCGTTTGAGGCCGCTCCCATTGTCCAGGATGACCAATTGCACCTTGCCCGGGGGGCGGGTGAGGCGCACCGTCACACCCCGGGCGCGGGCATGCTGTTCGACGTTTTTCAAGGCCTCCTGCAAAATTCGGTAGAGCGCCAGTTCCACCTCGCCGGGCAGGCGCGCGGGTAATTTAACACAGACCAACTGGATGGGCACGCCCGTGCGCACAGTGAACTCCAGGCAGGTCTCCCGCAACACGGCAGCCAGGCCCAGTTCCGCCAAAACACTGGGCCGCAGGTCGCGCGAAATGCGCTCCACTTCCACCGCCGTCTGGCCGAGCAACTCGCGGAGTTTATGAGCCTCCGCCCGGGCCGCCCCCGCGCTCGCCGGCAATTTGTCGGCCAGCGTCTGGCAGCGTACCAGGATGGCGCAGAGCAATTGCGTGATGTGATCATGCAATTCGAGCGCCACCCGGCCGCGTTCCGCCTCCTGGGCCTGAACCAGGCGGCGGGAGAGCGCCTGCAGCATTTCCTCGCTGCGCCGGCTCTCCGAGAGATCGGTGACCACCATGCCGATGGTGGCTCCCGGCAAGGCGGTCCGCGCCACGTGACGAATGGAGATTTGAACGGGCAGTTGGCCGCCCCCGGCGGCCTGGAGCAGCAGGTGGATTTTACCGCCGGCCGGCCGGACCCGTTTCAAGAGCATTCCGATCCGCCTCCGGTCGGTGCTGGCCAGAAAGCGGCGCAGCGAGCCGCCGGTTACTTGCTCCAACGGACAGTTCACCATGCGGGCGAAACAGGCGTTGGCAAAGAGAATTGTCTCTCCCCCGGTGATCATCAGCGCCCCCTCGTTCATGGATTCGATAAGCATCCGGTAGGCGTGCTCGGTTCCGTGCAGGGTGAAAACTTGCGGACCCGCTTTGCCGGTGACCATCAATGTGTCCACCTCGCCGGTGCGGATGGCCCGGAGGGTTTCCTCGGACTCCGCCAGTTGGGCGCGCAATCCCGTCGCCTGGCGGGACAACGCGGCGCGGCTGGAACTTTTGGGGAGGAGGATTTTCAATTGACCCGGTTAGGTTTGAGGGGTGCCGGCAAATCCGCGAACAGCCCGCTGGTGTTTAGTAAATTGCCGATATACCGCCGCACCGGGCGGGGATATTCCTTGATCAACGTGGGCGTGGCCACGATCTGGTTGTCCCGGGCGAGCTGGGGCTGCTGGTAGATGTCGATCACCTCCAGCCGGCAGTTTGCCCGCAGTTCGGCGGCGCAGAGTTCCCGCACCCGCATCACCGCCTGGCGGGAGCGGACGGAGGCGCCGGCAACGAACAGACGCAGCACGCATTGGCCGGCCTTCACCGGGGCGGAAACCAGGGACCGTTTCCGGCGCTTGGGTGTTTTAATATTCACAGGGTGGTTCAGGGGTCAACGGGCCGCCCGCAGATCGAGTCCCACCAGCACGCGGTCGGTGTCCGTGAGGGTGCCAATCAGGATGCGGACGGGCTTGGGCAGTTTGCGCACGACGGTGGGCACGGCGAGGATTTGGTCACCCCGGGCGAGCTGGGGATGTTTTAATAAATCAATCACCTTGATGGAATATCCCTCCTGGAGGTGGGTTTCGCAAATGGTTTTTAAATTGGCCAGCGCAGTCATCGACCGGTGAGTCTGGCCGGTCACGTACAGACGCAACTGCCAGGCCTTGGCTTGGGGCCGGCGCGCGGGCCGGGCGGCCGGCGCGGGGGCGGGGGCGGAAGCGACAGTTTTTTTCATTAGTTGATCCTCGCCAGCCGGGCTCTGTGGCGCAGGCCGCCCGCCACCTTGGCATCCGCCTGGCGGAGCCGGCCGGAGGCGGCGCGTTCGGAATTAAGCATGAGGGTGCTGGTGCCCACCTGCTCGTCAATGCGGCGCAATTCGAGCGCCTCGGTTTCGTAATCGGAGCGCAGCCCGCTGATCTGGCGGTCGATGGCGATGCGCTTGCGCTCGAGTTCGCGCTTGCGACGGTCAGCCTCCTGCTGGCCGGTGAGCAGGCCGGCTTTTTCCAGGGCTTCCTGCGCCGCGCGGGCGGAGCCGGTGAGCACGCCGCTGGGTCCGATGTAGGCGTCCACCACGTCAATCCCCCGGTCGGAGATGAGAAATTCGCGCACCTGGTTGGAGTGGGCCATGCCGCGCGCCTTGAGCACATACACCACGCGGTTGCGCTCGCCGTTGCCCTCAAAGTCCTGAAGCAAAAGCCAGGAGTCCATCAGCGAGGACATGGCCATTTCACTTTGCTGCAAGGCATGCCCGCCCTGGGTGAGACTGGTGAACAGGGTGGTGACCTGGCCCGCCTTCAAATAGTCAATCAACCGCGTGACCATGCCCTTGCATTCGGAATCCGTGCCGGCTTCCACCAGGCTGGTAATCGGGTCCACGATGACCACATCGGGTTGAAACTCGGCGATTTCCTTGAACATGGTCGCCAGATGCATCTCCAGGCCATAGAGCGAGGGACGCGCGGAATGAAAACGCAAGAGGTCGCGCTTGACACAGGGTTCCAGCCGCAAGCCGATGGAGTGCATATTGCGGATGATCTGGTTGGGTGATTCCTCGAAGGAAAAGAACAGGACCCGCTCGCCGCGCAGGCAGGCGGCCTTGGCGAAGTTGCAGGAAATGATGGTCTTGCCGGTGCCGGGGGTGCCGGTGAGCAAAATGCTGCTGCCCCGAAAAAAGCCCTTGCCGCCCAGCATGGCATCAAGCCGCGGTATGCCGGTGGCAATCCGCTCGTTGGACACCTGGTGGTTCAGCGCCAGCGATGTGATGGGCAGCACGCTGATGCCCTTGTCGCCAATGAGGAAGGGAAATTCATTGGTGCCGTGGAGGGCGCCGCGATATTTGACGATCCGCAGGTGCCGGGTGGCAATCTGGTCATTCAGCCGGTGGTCCAGGAGGATGACGCAGTCGGACACATATTCCTCCAGGCCATGGCGGGTGAGTTGCTCGCGCCCGCGCTCGGCGGTGATGACCGCGGTCACGCCCTTGTCCTTGAGCCAGCGAAACAGCCGGCGGAGTTCGGAGCGCAGAATGGCCTCGTTGGGCAGCCCGGCAAACAGCGCCTCCAGGGTGTCCAGCACCACCCGCCGGGCCCCGATGGAGTCAATGGCGTGATTCAACCGCACAAACAGGCCTTCGAGGTCGTACTCCCCGCTCTCCTGAACCTCGCTGCGCTCGATGTGCACGTAGTCGATGAGCATCTTTTTTTGGCGGACCAGGCCGGCCAGGTCAAAGCCCAGCGACGCCACGTTGGCCTTTAACTCCGCCTCGGTTTCCTCAAAGGCCATCAACACCCCGGGCTCGTTGAACTGGGTGGCCCCGCGCACCAGGAATTCCGCGCCAAGCAGGGTTTTGCCGCAGCCCGCGCCGCCGCAAACCAGCGTGGGCCGCCCGCGCGGGAGTCCGCCATCGGTGATTTCATCCAGCCCCTGGATGCCGGTGGGACATTTCGGCAGCCGCCCGGGTGGCGCGACGGGTTTTGGATTTTGCGACTTCAAGGTTGGGGACATTATGAATTGGTCTTTACCGTTTTTTTGAGGCGTTGCTTGGGGGCCGGGGCAAAGGGGAGGTCCACCCGCACGGTGGTGCCGCGACCAGGGGCGGATTGGACCGTAAAGGTGCCCCCGACCATTTCGACGCGTTCGCGCATGCCCAGCAAGCCGAGGCGTTTGCCCCCGTTGGCCTGCAGTTTGCTCGCCACGTTAAAGGCTTTGCCGTTATCCTTGATGTCCATGGCCAGCCCGGCCGCCCGCTTGCGGATGGTAATTTCCACCCGGCTCGCCTGGGAATGCCGGCCGACATTGGTGAGCGCCTCCTGGGCCACGCGAAACAGGACCGTGCGCCGGGCGGTGTCCATTTCATTCACCCCGGCATAGGCTTTTAAGTGCGCCCGGATGCCGGTCCGGGCGGTGAAATTTTTCAGGAAGGCCTGCAGGGCGGGAATGACCCCCAGATCATCCAGGACGGTCGGGCGTAATTCCCGGGCAAACTGGTGGACGATGTCCACGGATTTTTCCACGAGCCGCTGGGTGCGGGCGATGGTGCGGTTAAAACCGCCGGTTTTGCCGCCCGCCTGCGCTTTCAGGGTGGCCAGCCGAATGTTAATGCCCGTCAGGGTTTGGGCAATCACATCGTGCAATTCCCGGCTAATCTCCTTGCGCTCCTCCTCCTGCGCCTGAATCACCTGCCGGGAGAGATTCCGTAATTGCTCCTGCATCAGGCGGGACTGCGCCAGCAACTGCTTCTGGTGGGCCTCACTTTGGCGGAGAGATTGCTCCACGGCCTGTCGCCGGACAATTTCCAGTTCCAGTTTTTGGTTGGAGGCGGCCAGCACGGCCAGGCGCCGTTGCGCTTCCTCCGCCTGCTTGCGCTCGGTGATGTCGTAGAAGCAGGTGATTGCCCCGATGATTTGGCCTTGTTCGTGTTTGAGCGGGCGGGTGTTTACCACCAGGTTCAGGCGCGCACCGCCGGGTTGTTCGAGGATCACTTCCTGAGCCTGCACAATGGGCTTCCGTCCGTTCAAAACCTCTGCCATGGCGGTTTGTTCCTTGGGTAGGATGCTGCCATCTGGACGCCACAGTTTATAAGCGCCACTAAACCGGTCGGCCGGTGCGCCCACCTCGGGCGTGCGGCCCCAGAGCTCGGCGGCCCGCGGGTTGTAATCCTGAATCACCCCGGACGCATCACAACTGTAAATGCCCATGGGCACCAGTTCGAACAACGTCCGGTAGCGCTTTTCACTTTCCTGCAAGGCGGCCTCGGCGGTCAGGCGCTCGGACATGTCCACAAACGCCACCCGGCACCATTTCCGCGCGGGGAGGTGGCTCGCCACGGAGATGGCGCGAAAGCTGGCGCCCAGGGTGGTGCCATTCGCTTTTAACAACTGCGTTTCACACGTTTGGTCGTGCGGTCCGGCAAACACTTTTTTCAGGAAGGTCAGGAAGCCGGACCGGCCGGGCGGGGGGATGAACATCTGCAAACGCTGTTTGAGCAGCCGGGATCGCTCCACCCCGAGCATGGCCGAGCTGGTCAGGTTGGCCTCCACAATCACCCCCGCCTCGTCCAGCGAGAAATAACCCACCGGCGCGAAATCATACAAATCGGTGGATTTTTCCAGCAGCACCTCCAGCGCATCGCGGGCCTCCTGGAGTTCCACGTTTTGCATTTCCAGTTCAACCTGGTGAACCTCCAGTTCATGCAGCAATTTCCGGTCTTCCGCGCCGGTCTTTTCCCGGCTGGTTTTGGTCGCGCGCGCGTTCGGAAGTTCCTGCAGGCGCGCCCGGGCCTCGCGGAACAGTTCGGCCATCATGGGGCGCTGGTCGTGCCCCCGGGCCAGGGCCTGCAGCTCGGCATCTTTCGGCTGGAGCTTCCGCGCGGATTTTTTGGCGGAGGTTTTCACAAGGTGGGGGTGCCGGGTGCTTGCGACCGCTTATGCTTGGCGGCCCGCACCTGGACTGGGGGCGGCGGCCGTGGCGCTGATTGATTCGCCAGGTGTTTTTCCAGCATGGCATGCTGCTCCCGCAACCGGGCCTCCAGATGCTTGGCGGAGGTGATGTCCGCAAACGTGATCACCACTCCGTCAATCCGGTCGTCCAGCGTGCGATAGGGCATGATGCGCACGGTAAACCAGCGGCCGTCCCGCGCATTGACCGCCCGTTCCGCAAAGCCGAGTTTCCGCAACACCTCCCGCGCATCATCCGAGAGTTCCGGATAGATGAGGTCGGAAGCGAGGTCGGTGATGGGCCGGCCGATGTCGCCGGGAATCAGCTTGATGATTTTGGTCGCCTGGGTGGTAAACCGGCGCACGTTGAGTTTGTTGTCCAAAAACAGCGTGGCAATGTCCGTGCTGTTCAGGAGGTTCTTCATGTCGTTGTTGGACCGCGACAACTCGTTTACCTTGGCCTGCAGCTCGGTGTTGACCGTCTGGAGCTCCTCGTTCAACGATTGCAATTCCTCCTTGGAGGTGGTGAGCTCCTCATTCGTGGATTGCAATTCTTCATTCGTGGATTGCTGCTCCTCGTTGGTGGAGCGGAGTTCCTCCTGCGAGGTCTGCATCTCCTCGCGGACGGACTGGGCATCACGGCGCGCCTGCTCATAATTCCGCCGCAACTCCTCAAGCCGGGGCGGACCGGCCTGGCCGCCCCGGCGTGGCGCCGGCGTTTCGGGCGGCCCGGGCACTTCGGTAAACACGATCATCAACAAGCCCCGCAGCACTTCCGGTTGCTCCAGCCGCTGGATGGCCACGTCCACGCAGTGCCGCCCCCCCTGGGCGGTGATTTTGAGACCGCGGACCACCACGGCGGCCTCCTGGCCCAGCGCCTGGTGAAAGGCGTTGCCCAGTTCGTAACGCAAACCTTCCCGGGCCATGGCGAAAATGTTCCAGTTGGCCTTGCCCGCCGCGGGTTCCAGATAGTTGCCGGTCCGGCCGCTGACGTACAGGATGTTGCCCTGGTCATTCACCAGCACGGCCGGCGGCGCATAACGCTCCAGCACCAGTTGATCCGCCATGAGCTGGAGGCTTGCCGACGCCTTGGGGGCGGCCGGCCGCGTTTCGGCGCCGGCGGGCAGGGGCGCGGCAAAGGCTGAGGGGAATTCGATGGGCGCCGCCTGCAAGGGCACTTCTTTCCGGCGGTAGAGCCGCAGCTTTTGGCTCAGCGTCGCAAACAACTCCGTAAAATTGCCGACCGTCTCGGCGCTGCCCAGCAGGAGCACGCCGCCCGCGTTGAGGCTGTAGTGGAAGAGTGGAATGATTTTTTTCTGCATCTCCGGCGCCAGGTAGATGAGCAAATTCCGGCAGCTCAAAATATCCAGCTTCGTAAAGGGCGGGTCCAGGATCAGGCTCTGCGGCGCAAACACCACCATCTCCCGGATTTCCGTGGTCACCCGGTAGCCATGTTCCTCCTTGGTGAAAAATCGGTGGAGCAGCCGGGGCGCCACATCGGCACAGATATTTTCCGGGTAAACGCCCTGGCGGGCCTTGTCAATCGCATCCTTGTCCAGGTCGGTGGCAAACACCTGCAACTTGATTTTCCTCGCCGGTTTGACCTTGTCCATGGCCTCTTTGAACACCATCGCCAGGGAATAGGCTTCCTCACCGGTGGAACAGCCCGGCACCCAGGCCCGCATCCCGGTCCCCGCCGGCCGGCTGGCGATCAACGCGGGCAGGATTTTTTCCCGCAATTCCTCCCAGACCGCGGCGTCCCGGAAGAACCGGGTCACGCCAATCAGCAATTCCTTGAAGAGCAAATCCAGTTCCTGGGAATTTTCCTGCAGGTACCGGACATAATCCGCAATCTTGCCAATCTGGTGGATGCCCATCCGGCGTTCGATCCGGCGGTAAAAGGTGTTGGTCTTGTACAGGGAAAAATCATGGCCGGTATGGGCGCGCAGCAGGAGGATCACCTTTTCCAGGGCGTGCTGCGTCTTCGCGGCCAGCGTCACTTCGGCGGCCGGCAACGGGGTGTGCTTGAGATAGGCGATGATCCGCGCCGGCAGTTTTTCCACGGGGGCCACCATGTCCGCCAGGTCCGCGTCAATGGCGCTGCGCGGCATGCCATTGAATTTGGCCGAGGCGGGATCCTGGACGAGGCCGACCCCCCCCCGTTCCTTGATCGCCCGCAGCCCCAGCGTGCCGTCCGAGCCCATGCCGGAAAGAATCACCCCGATGCTGCGTTCCTGCTGGTCCTGCGCCAGCGAACGGAGGAAAAAATCAATGGGCAGGCGCAACCCGCGGGGCGAGGCCGGCTCCAGCAGGTGCAGCATCCCGTGCAGGATGGACATGTCCTTGTTGGGCGGGATCACGTAGACGCAATCCGGCTCCACCCGCATGCGATCGCGCACCTGCATCACTTTCATACTGGTGGATCGCTGCAATAATTCCACCATGATGCCTTTGCGGGTCGGGTCCAGGTGCTGGACAATGACCACCGCCAGGCCGGCGCGCGGCGGCACGTTCGCCAGAAATTGCTCCAGCGCCTCCAGGCCCCCGGCTGAGGCCCCGATGCCGATGACCGGGAACGGTGCGGGCGTGGCGAGCACACGACCGCGCGGCCGCCGGTGGCGGGCGGTGTTGGGGGAACGTATCGTTGGAGGTTTTTTCGGCATGCGCTTAATTACGGTGCGGGAGGGCGGTGGTGAAAACAGTTCCGGCCGGAGCGGACCCGGGCGGGAGGCGCGAGATTCCCGAAAAACGACACGAAATTTCGTGCGCCTCGCGGGTGCGAGCAAAGTGGAACCGGGTTTCCATGGCCAGTGGACCAAGCATGTGGCATTGGCGGGATGGGCTCAACATAAAGTTTCCTTCAACTGCCGCCGCCGGGAGCGACCCCAGGGGGTGCGCCGGGGATTGGTGGTTTCGCCCCCCGCGCCGGCCAGCATAATCAATTTGGGGGCAATTGCCTTCAAGGGCAGGATGAAATCCACGTCGCCAGTGTTGATCGAACTTTCCGGCATGCTGAAATCCTGCGAGGTGGGCCGGTCTTGGGCAATCACCGTGCCGCCCGCTTGCTTGATCAATTGCACCCCGGTCGACCCGTCGCCATCGCCGCCGGTCAGCACCACCGCAATGGCCTTGCGCTGGTAGAGTTTGGCCACCGAGGCGAATAATGGTTCGGCGGAAGGCCGGGCATGATGAACTTTTTCCGAGTCCGCCGGGGAAAGTTTGAGCCGGTCGCCTTTGACGACAAAGAGGTGGTGATTGGGCGGCGCGACAAAAACCCCGGCGGGCACCAGGTGGTCGCCGGTGCGTGCCTCCCGCACGTGCAGGTGCGTGCGGTAATTCAAGATTTCGGCCAGCAGGCTTTTGTGTTCCGGGGCCACGTGCATGACAATCACAATCGCCGCCGGAAAATCCGCCGGCAAGCCCCCGAGAATAACCGAAAGGGCTTCCAGGCCGCCGACCGAGGCGGCCATGGCAATTACCGGAAACGATGCGGGCCGCGCCACGATCCGGCCCGTGCGGTCAGCCGGCAGCGGCCCTTGGCGCGGGACCATCCTGCTGGCCCGGGGAACCGGAATGACGTTTGCGTTCATTTAAGTCAGCCTCCCTCAACACCTCGCTTCTGCGACTTGTCAGTCAGGCCATAATCCCCGGCACAGTGTGGCAACGGGGCGGCTTTGCCTATGGGGTAAAACCCTACCCGGCTCACCGGCAGTGATATTTGTGGGGATTGCGAATCCGGTCCAGCCGTTCAGCTTCCTGCTCGTCGCGCCCGGCTTGTTCGCGCCGCAACACATCATCCCGGGCAAAGTGCTCCGGCAGTGCGGCAATGGTCCGGGCCAGCCGCTCCAGCCCCAGCTTGAGTTTCCGGAACGGCTTCACACGGATGCCCTGGCTCCAGCGGCGCTGCCCGGGATGCTCTTGATCTGGGTGGATTTCATGGTTGGTCAGTCCCTCCGCCCGCGGGCAGGTCAGACGCCTTTGGGTTTCACCACCAGCAGCACGATGCCGCCCACCAGCATGAGCGCGCCGACGGCGGGCGGAATGAAGTGATTGTCCGTGGTGGCAATATGCATGCCCAGAAAGTCAACGGGCTTGCCCGGGGTCGTAAAGCTCAGGCCCGAGTAGGCAAGGACGACGATGCCCAACGTGATCAGGATGGCCGAAAGGAGGTTTTTCATAGTCATAAGCAGGGGTTAAATGTGAAAACAGGTCTCAGACGACGCGCTGGCCGGAAATGAGCCGGAGCAGCACCATCACGATGGCGATCACCAGCAGGATATGAATAAAGCCGCCCATGGTGGTGCCGGTGACCAGGCCCAGCAGCCACAGGACGATCAGGATAATGGCAATGGTATATAACATAGGTATTTTATTTGGTTTTGGTTTTTTGGCGGGCCCGGGGTTTGACCGGGCCCGCCTTGGGTAAATGTTTGGCCGGCGGATGCACGCCCCGCTCCGGACCGGCCAAAGTGCGCAGAGTCAGCCACCCCAGCAGGATGCACACGGTCGGCACTGCGATAATGGCATAAGACATAAGCCTTTCCTTCCGCCACGGGTTGGGCGGCCGGCTTTACGCACCCCGGCCGCTCAATGATTCAGCGACTGGCCTCAGGCCGCCACCAAGGTTTCCTGCTTGGCACCAACGGGGGCATGGGCCTCCAGCGCCTCGGGATTGCTCAGGGCAATAACTTCGCGGGCCTGGGCCGTTTCTTCGGCGGTGCCGTGGGCAATGACCACGTATTTGCCGCTGCTGATGGCGGTCTCGTATTGGAGAATGCTGTTCTTGGGAATGCCCATGCTGTAGAGGCCCGCGCCCAGCGCGCTCAGGCCGCCCACCACGACCGCGCCTTCCAAGGCGCCGACGATCCAGCCCACAATCGGACCCGCCATGACCAGCGGGCCGACGCCGGGCACCATGAAAAACGCCGAGCCAAACAGCAGTCCCCAAAAACCGCCCCAGAACGCCCCCAGCTTGCCCCAATATTTCATGCGGTCGCCGGCGTTATAATACCCGGTCACCTGTTCATCGGTGTGATAGTCGCGGCCCACGATGGAGAGCTTCTTCATGTCGAACCCCGATTGCTCGAGTTCCTTCACGGCGGTTTCCGCCTCGACATGCGATTTATAGACGGCGACGACGGAGTGGTTGCCTGGGGTCATATTTTTAGTTGGATGAGATTGACGGCAGTGGTGGGGATCAGAGACTCAGTTGGCCGCCACGGGCACGGCAATCGTCATGTTGTTAATCACACTGGTCACGCCGCTAATGTCCGTGGCGAGCTTGGTGACGAGGCTTTTTTCCGCCTCATTTTTCGCAATACCGCTCACCGTGACCACGCCATCCGTGGTGGAAACGGTGGTGTGCAGCGCGCTCGTGGAATGGTGCGAGAAGAGCGCGGACTTCACCTGGGCGGTGATGGAGGCGTCGTCAATTTTGTCGCCCGGCGTGGTGTCCGCCGCGGCCGGCGTGGTCGCCGCCACGGTCATGTTGTTTTTGACTTCCTTCACATTGTCCACATCCTTGGCGTATTCGGTGGTGAGTTCCTTTTGGGCTTCGCTGCTGGCCACGCCCTGCAGGGTGACCACGCCCGCATTCACATAAACAGTGGTGCCGGTGGCGCTGACGTCGCGGTGAAACAAGAGGGCGGTTTTCACCTTCATATTAATCCAAGTGTCGGAATGCTCCGCCGGTTGCGCGCCGCTGACGGTTAGTTGATCGTTGACGCTTTTGACGCCCGGGAGGCTGCTGACAGTGTTTTCCGCCAGCGACTTGTGCGACTCCTCCGCAACGGTTCCGGTCAGGGTGACCACGCCATCCTCGGATTCGGTCTTGATGGCGTCATCCTTGAGATAGGTTTTGAAGACGTAAGACTTCGCGGCGGCGGATTCAATGCGGCTGTCCGTGTCGGCGGCCAGCAAAGGGGTGCTGGCGCCCAACAGGGTTCCGGTCAGGGCGGTGAGGGTCAAAGGAGTGATAAATTTCATGGTATGGATTGGGTCTAAGTGTAATTAGTTATTACCTTTCCACCATAAGCTCGGGCGGTCACTCTTGCCATGGGGTCTAACCCTACCGGTGCATCGCGCCGGCGGGAGAACTGCCCGGAGCGCGGCCCCGTAAAGGGGGGGCCGCATCACCGCGGAAAATCCCCGCCAACGCAGGGTGGTCATCATCCCCCCGGTTTTCCAGAATTCCATCTTTGGGCAGCCCGCCCCATGGATGGGCGGTAAGGCCGCGGGAAAATAAAAAAGGCCCCGGCGGAAAATCCGCCGGGGCCTCCGTGGCGGGTCAGCTCAGAATGCGAAGCGCACACCAGCCCGCGCCACCGCGTAATAACTGGTTTTTTCCGGAATCACGCACCGGGCGTCGAGGAAGATTCCCAAGTGCTTGCAGAAACGGTATTCAATACCCGCGCCTGCCTGGACCAGCCAGGTCTGCACTTCCTGGAAACGGTAGCCGCCGCCCGCCAGCGCGTACGGCGCAAAACCGCTGTCGCCCAGCGGCAGACGGCCCAGCACGTTCCCGGTGACATTGTTGAAAAAGTCACCCCCGTCCTGCTGGCAGTAGGTCTCCGCCCCCAGCCCGAGGTTGCGCGTGAAGTAGTAATTCAGCCCCACGCCCGCTCCGAGCTTGGTATTGTCGTTCACCCGCTGGGTGGACAGATGATTCAGCGTGTATTTATCCATCGATGCCGTGCCGGCCGCGTCCAGGGAAAGCTCGCCGGCCCGGTAGGTGTCGTCCAGTTGGTTGACCACAGTGTCCGCGCCCCGGACCGGGATTGCCGCCAGCGCCAGGAGGGTGCCTGCAATATACAATTTGGTTTTTATGAGTTTTTTCATAGGCGTCAACCTAAGGTCTGCGCGAAATCCTGCCATGGGGTGTTACCCTGCCCGCCCTCGTCCGCCCGGCCCCAAAAAAAGACCGCCCACAACTTTGTGGGCGGCGGATTGGCTGGCGGAGCCGGTTGGTGTGCGTGGGCCTAGGCGCCTTTCGCTGTGTGATATTCCTTCAAGGCTTTCTCCACCGCTTCCCGGGTTTCCCCGGTGCGCTTTTGAATCCGGCCCACCAGCTCATCCTGCAATCCCTCGGTATATTGCAAGTCATGATCGGTCAGGTTCGCCCACTTCTGTTTCAATTTGCCTTTGGCAATGTTCCAGTCGCCTTTGATTTCGAGGGTGTTCATAGTTTTAATCGGTTGGTTGGTTGGTTGGGGGATGGGTTAATTGCTGGTGGTAAGCTGTACTTCCAATTCGTTATCGACCTGGCCTTCGGAGGCCATCCGTTGGGCGATTTCGCCAACGATCCGCTTTTCATCGCCGGTGTTCACCGGGCCGCGGAGGGTGATAATTCCGTTTTGAGTGATGATGAGCACGTTGCGCGCGTTCACGGAAAGGCGCGGGTCATTCTGCAGGGCCGTCCGGATTTTTCCCTGGATATCCGTGTCCGCCTGCGTTGAGCCCTGCGTCAGGTCGGGCAGCCGGTGACTGTCGTCGGTGCGTGTTGTCGCCCCCGAGCGTGCCGGCACCGTGGGCGCGTCCGAATTATTATACGGCGCGATGCGGTAGGGATAATAATCCCCGGCCACATAACCCGGCAGGGTGAAATTTTGCCAGGCGCTTTCATTGAACTCCGGGGAAAGGTACAACTGCTCCGGCGTGGCATCCAGTTGCAAACGATTGCGGGTGGCATCGTACTGGAAGGCCTTGGTCGGGGCCGAGCTCAAATCCGCCCACACCCCCAAAAATCCGCCGGAGGTGATAATAATGCCGGCCACCCGGCCCGCCGCCAGGTCCACCATGATATTTTTCACATGGCCCAGTTTGACATCTTGTAAATTGCGCACCGGGTGTCCCAGCAAATGCCGGGCGGACTGGACTGGCCCCAGAACCGACCAGGAATTGATGGATCGGTTTTGATTGGAATAATAATTGCCGGTTTCCTTGCCATCCGGATCCCGGGTGGCAATCGTGTTGCTGGCATCGGCCACATGGCGGTCAATGGTCGCATTGCGATCTTTATTGGTGTTCTGGTCGCCATCGCGGTTGAGCGTGCCATTCTGGTTCGTGGTCCAGATCCCCACCGGGTCCGCCTCGAAGTAGGATTGCTGGCCGAAATAATCATAGACGGAAGCGACCAGGTTGGATTCGGTGACCGTGTCCGGCGGGGAAGCCACAAATCTGGGCGCGGCGGCAAATTTGGCCGGGCTGGCATCCAGTTGCAGCGAATGGCGGTCGCCCGCCAGTTGCAGCACTTGGGGTGGCACCGCGGTCAGCATCTCGCCCTGGCCGGCAACTCCCTCTGACCTCACGATGACCTCCCGGATCCGTCCGGTCTCGAGATTCAGCAGCAGATCCTGAACCCGGCCGAGTTTTTCGTTTTGTTGGTTTTCCACCTTCAAGCCGATGATCGTGGTGACTTGCGCCGTGTCGCGCAACAGTTCCACCCGCTGCTCGCCCATGCGCAAATGGAGGGCGGCCTGGTCCGGCGCCGGCTGGACCGGATCTTGCGCCAGGGCGGTCCATGCCAGCATGGCCGTCGCGGCGGTGCTGGCAACTAATTTCACGTTCAGTTTCATGGCATTCATATGTTATTGAGTAATTGAGCTTTTAAATCAGTCGCTGCGGGGGGCGTGGTTCGCCTCGGCTTTTCAGGGCGCGATTTTGTCGCTTACCCATTGGCGCGCGTCGAGAACGCCTTTGGCGGTGGCATCGTAGGCACTTTTGGTGGCGGCTTTGACGCTGTCCCACGTGGATTCATTGGCGTTCTGGACATCGGCCAGTTGCTGCTTCAATTGGGCGGCCTGATCGCGCAGGGCCTGCAGTTTCGGCTTGGCATCCGCCTTGACGGCGTCGCTGGAGCTGTCGATTTTGGCCGAGAGCGTGTCGATGTCCTGATTCAGAGCGTCCAACTGGGTCTGCATGGTTTTGACAAACTCCGCCTTTTGGGCATAGGTGTAATCCTTCAAGTCCTGCGCGGCCTGTTTGGTTTCGGTTTGCACCTTGTCCAGTTGTTGTGAAGTGCTCGCCTGGTCAGACTGCTTGCAGCCAACGGCAAACGCCGCGATGGAAAGGAAGGTGACGATCAGTGTCTTGTTTTTCATCCCCCTAGTATCCACCCCCGGCGCGATCATTGCCATGGGGTGAAACCCTGCCCTTGGCGGTTGTTTCGAATGGACGGCCGCTGCCGCTGGAGCCGTCAGCCTCCACTGGGTTTCACCGTTGACAGAAATGGCAAACACTGGTGAATTCCCAGCCTGGACGATCTGTAGAAAGCTATTGACCTCATGAAATCATCTTGTTGCCTTCGTCGCTGGCTGGCGGGGATCCTGGCCGCCATGGCCGTATTCACGGCTTCGGCACTGCAAGTGCGGGTGGTCTCCCTCACCGCCGATGGCACGCTAACCTGGACGAATGACCAGACCAACATTTTTTGCAGCATCCAATACACGCCGGATTTAACCGCGGCCTGGCAGGCGGCACCGCCGCCCTACATCAATATCTGGACGACGAACCTCGCCAATTCCGTGGTGTTGCCGCTCGGCAGCCTCCAGCACTCCTTCACGCAGTTTTTCATCCGCGTGGTCGCCGCCACCAATCTCCTCACCACGCCGGCGACCTATGACGTGAATGCCCAGGGCATCCCGCTGCTGGTGCAATCCGATTACATCGACCTGTCCCGGATAACCGCCATCTCGCGCTTCCGTTCCGGGATGGGGCATGATTATTCGGATGATTTCGAACATTGCCGAAGCATGAAGCATTATTTCATCATCGATCCGGCGGTGGACGGTTCGCAGGTCGGCATCTTTGCCCCCGTGACCGGCACCATCGCCAATGAATTCGCGGAATCGACCCCTGGATCCGGAACGCAGGTGTGGATCACGCCCACCAACTACCCGGCGTTCACCTTCATACTATTCCATGTCAACGTGACCAATGCGCTCCCCATTGGCGCGGCGGTGACCCATGGTGAGCCGATTGGCTTATTTGGCGGGGAACCGGGCGGCGTCACCGCCTCCGACATCGCGGTCCAGGTCCAGACGCCGGGTGGGCGGCAATTGCTGTCCTATTTTGACATGATGTCCGCCCAAGTTTTCGCGAACTATCAAGCGCGCGGGGTGACGAATGCGGCGGAAATGATCATTACCGCCGCCGAGCGGGATGCCGACCCATTGGATTGCAGCGGAGAAACGTTTGCCACCCCGGGCACCCTCACCAACGTTATCTCCCTCACACCCGCGGGGGACTGAGCCGGAACCATTTTGTAAAAATGCCGAGGGTCAGCGGAAGGGCGCGGCGAGGTCGAAGTTGACGATCAATTGCAGACCGGTGACCAGCAGGATGGCGTAAATGATTTTCACGAACAGGGCTTCGGACACCCGGCGGTTGAGCCAGATGCCGAGCCAGACGCCGAGGGGCACCAGTGGGAAAAATTTCGCGCTGGTCAGGAGCGTGGCGGGGGTGATCAGGGCCTGCGGCGCAAAGAGCGGGAGGTTGATCAGCGAACGGTCTACGATGAAGAAGGGCAGCTTGATCCAGTTCACCCAGGCAAACACCAACACGGTGGTGCCCACGAAGATTTCCTTGGGGAGGCGTTGCGGGATCAGGAACATGGCTGCGACCGGTCCCGCGCCGTGGGCAAACGTGGAGGTGACCCCCATGCCGATGCCGCAGGGCAGGCCGATCCGGTGATTGGGCGTGAACGCGCCCCGCGCGCGAAAGATGCGTTCCTTCACCAATTGAAACCCCACGTAGCCGACGGCGATCACGCCAATGGCAATATTGAGCTGGCGCGGGGAAAATTGGCCGACGAGTTGCACGCCCGTGACCACGCCGATCACGACGCCGGGCAGGAGAAATTTCAAGTTCTCCACCCGCCACTTGCCCCAGTAATGATAAAGGGAAAAGGCATCGCCGGCGCAGAGCAGCGGCAGCAGGATGCCAATGGCGTTCTTGGACCCGAAGGCCAGCACGCACAGGGGGGTGACCAGCATGCCCAGGCCACCGCCAAAGCCGGCCTTGGCGACGCCGATAAACGTCACCGCAAACGCGGCGAGCAGCAGTGAGGGCCAGTCCATGACGAAGGCTAAAGGCTGAAGGGTGGAGGCTAAAGTTAAAAATAGACGAGTGTGGCCGAAGCATCGATAAAAACGATGCTCCCGGCAATTTAATCAATGCTCAGGCAGGCAGCTGAGGCTGGTAAGATAGTGGAGGTTACAAGCCGCTTTATGAATTTGCGCCGGGAAATACAAGCGAACCGCGTTGGGCCGGAGCGGTCGGGCGATGCGTCACCGTCCGTCATGGCGCAAACGGGCCGCTCCGCCGGTTCCCCCGCCTCCCGGCCCCCGCGCTGGGGGAGCGGGCGAATCCTTGGCGGCTTCACGAGTCGGTTGGCCGCGCAGTGGCCAAACGAGGAAGCGAATGGCCGGCGGGGGTGGCGGTGGGCGGCGCTGCTGGGCTTGCTGGCGGCATTGGGCGGCGGCTGCCAGGCGGTCGAAGATAACAGTTTGACGTACCGGTTGTGGGACAAGGGTAATATCTCTTTTTGCCAGCCGGCGCCGAAGCCGGAGCTGGCCTTGTTCGACGCGCCCGGCCAAAAGGATATTTTGGTGGAATACAACGCCCTCAGCGACAGCCATGTTCAGGTCACCCGGCTGGCGTATTTTATGCAGGCCGGGGAGGCCCGCATCCAGCGGGGCAAGGCTCCGCATTTTATCAAACCCGGACCGCTCGGTGACTTCCGGCCGATCGCCAGTCAGGCTGCGACCAATGACTATTTCCTGGCGGGCAAGGACGGGAAATCATTCACGCTCTTTCGCCAAAACCAGCCGCCCGAGCAGCATAACCTGCCATTCTATCAGGACGATCACTGGTCGGTCACCCGGGTGGCGCTGACGCCGCTGGCGGTGACGGGCGATGCCGTCATCGTGGGCGCTTGCGCCGGGGTGATGGCGGTGTGGATGTTGTGCCAGAACGGCACCTGCATCCATTAGCGATTAGATGGCTTTTCCTGAGAAAGGCTGGACTTCCACCACACGGTCGTTGCCAGACTGTCCCGAAAAAACAAAGAACTTATGCCATCGCAAAGACGTCCAGGGGAACGGTTTTGACAGGTTGGCCCGCGCCGTGAAGCATCTGGCGGATGGCTTCGGTCGTTTCCCGCGAGAAAGTGGCTTCACCGCAGTGCTCGCAGACTTGCGCGGGAATTCGTTCCACCAACACCCGCCGGCCCGCAAGATTGAAAACTTCGCTGACCAGTTCGGATTTTGCGGCGTGATGTCCGCAGACATGGCATTTAAACATGGTCATCTCCGTTTTCGGTGGTTAATCCACTCATTGGGGTCGGGTTCATAGATCGTAATGATTTTGGTTTTATCCGACTCGGCTAAAGATACTTGAAAATGCAGCGCCCGTCCAGCACGGGTAAACCCCAGCAGCAAGGCGCTAGGCGAATATTTGTCTTGGGGGTAGTTTTCGATTTCCTCCGCCCTGGCTCCCGCCTCGCGAATTTCCAGCTCGCCGATATTCCTTTCCACAACACGTCGAAATGCATGCCGGCTGAATTCATATTTTCCGGCAATCAACTCGATTTGTATTTGAGACAGTGTTTTCATCTTCAGCCATCTGGGAACCACACTTCCTCCTGGTGGAGTCCAAGACGCATTTAAGGCAATTTACATCATTTTTGAACCAACTTCTGCTGCACTTCCGCGACCCAGTCATTGCCGGGCTGGGCATACGGACGGAAGGTTTCGGTGCTGCCTTCGCGGTCGAGATACAGCAGGGCGCGGTGGAAGCCAAGGTTGCCGGCGTCCGGGCTGTCGATGAGGCTGGCGGAGTCGCTGGCGCTCATTTGGAAGAGGACGCGCATTTCAAATTCGCTGAGGGCTTTGCGGCCGAGGCAGCGGTTGACGTTATTGTAAGTATCCACGGCGGCCAGCACATGGAAGCCGCGCGCGGGTCCCTCGGTGATGAGATCGAGCAAAACGTTGGCGGGATTGGGTGGGGCGCCGGGGTCGCCGCCGCCGAAACTGAATTCATCCTCGGGCCGCAGCCGTTTGAAATTCTGCAAGCCCTGGATGAGCAGGTAGGTTTCGGGTCCCTTCCCGGCGGCCTCGGTGCCGCGCTGTTTTAGTTCCGTGGCGAGCGACGCCATGACTTCGGTGAGAGTGGCGTTGTTGACCTGGACAACCTCGTGCGGCACGGCCGCGATGACTTGCGCGAAATAATCGCGTTGCGGGAAGCCCGGGGGCGTGCTGTCCAGAATGATGAACCGCGCCTGGCCGCGCGGGTATTCCAAGGCCAGTGTGGCGAGCGCGATGGCGAGGAGATTGAGCGTGCGTTCCTCGCTCTGGCCAACCAGCAGGAGGTTGTTGCCACTCTGCCGTTTGAACACCGCCTCCGTGGGGCCTTTGATGGAATTGGGCGCGCCGAGCCAGACGCGGGCCTGGTCGGGAGCGCTGGCGGGCGGGGTCTGGAGGAGGGCCGCGAGGGGCAGGTTCTCGCGAATTTCCGCCGGAGCACTGCCTTCGAACACGATGGGGCCGGGATATTTGCCGGGGGTTTCATCGGCGCGCGCGCGGACGCGGGCGAGATAGTTGTCGCGGACCTGGTCGTCCAGCCACACGGCCTGGAAGGGGCTGTTGCCCTCGATGGAGCCGGCGGTGTCGTTGTAAATGCCCTCACCGGGACGGGACAAGAGGCGCGGCGCGGGGTTGTCCTGGTCCATGATGAGATACGCGTCGGTCTCGTTGCACTGCAGGGCGATGCGAATGACCATCTGGCCGATGGTGGCGCGGGCCAGCGTATACGCGCCGCCAAGAGTCTGGGAGCCCAGCACCACATGAATGCCGAAGGCGCGGCCCTGGCGGATGATGCGGTCAAGCAACACGGCGGCGCCCTGGGAAATGCGGTCCTCCTCCACGAAAAATTCCTGGAACTCGTCAATGAGGAGCAGCGAGCGCGGCAGCACCGCGCCCCCGCTGGCGCGATGGTAACCGGCGAGATCCTGTGCGCCCACCTGGCGGAAGAGATCCCCGCGCCGGCGCAGTTCTTCATCCACGCGCTGGAGCACGCTCAGGCCGAAGGCGCGGTCGCTCTCGATGGCCACGACCCGCGCATGCGGCAGGCGGCGGGTGCCGTAGCACTTGAATTCCACGCCTTTTTTGAAATCGACGAGGTAAAACTCCACCTCGTCCGGGCTGCACCAGAGCGCGAGGTTGGTGATCATGACGTGGAAGAGCGTGGATTTGCCGGAACCGGTTTTACCGGCGATGAGCGCGTGCTGCCGGGTGCCCTTGCCGATGGCCAGGTACTGGAGTTTGGTGGCTCCGGAGCGGCCGATGGGCACGCGCAATTCCTCGACGGTGCTTTCCAGCCAGAGGGCGCCGTCCGGGGGGGCGACTTGTTCGAAGGGCACTTCCACGCGGGTGGAATTTTTGCTCTGGCGGCCGGAGCGGTGGAGAAACTGGGTGGCGAATTCGGCGGACGGCGGCGCTTCCAGCCGGATGTCCACGCCCAAGACCGGCTGATGAGTGAACTTGAAACCGTCGGGGGCGTGCGCAAGGCAGACGCAGGTTTTTTTCAGGTCGTCGAGCAGAATGTCTTGCGGCAGCGGGGAGCGGGAGTCCCACTGGATGAAAACGTAGACCCCGCAGCGCGCGCCACTGGCGGCGATGTTGCGGAGGCGGCGGGCGGCGGTGTCGCTGAAATTCACCGGGAAGGAGGCGATGACGAGGAAATGATATTTTTCCGCCATGGTGCCGGCCTCGGCGTTGTACTCGGCGATGGTGGCATAGTCATTGCGCAGATACATCTGGATGACTTTTTCCATGTGCTCATTCAGCTCGGCGAGCTTTTCCTCGAACTGCGCCGTCTGGGTCCAGATGCGGCTGTTGATGGCGCTTTCCTCGTAATCGGCCAGGTGCATGAGCGCGGCGAAATTTTCGCCGAGGCCGACGGGGTCCAGGATGGTGAAGCTCAACTTGCCCGGCGGGGTGGTGGACAACAGGCGGAAGATCAGATTGTTGATCGCGCCGATCGCCTCGGGCGTGCCGGTGGCGCCGGTTTGAAACAGAATGGAGCCGTAACGCGGATAGGATAACAGGAGCGGCAGCGTGAGGGTGGGGGGCAAGGCCAGCCGGGGGTCTTTCGGTAACGCCTCAGCGAAGGCGGCTAGATGCACCTCCAAGCTGCCGAACCGGGCCAGATTGGCAAAGCGCTCCGGCTGCTCCCAGGTTTCCCAACGCGGCGAATCCCAGGCGGGGAATTGTTCCGCCGCCCGCGCGCTGACCGCTTGAAGCGACTGCTTCAGGGGTTCGACGGTGGCCTGCCAGTCGGCCAGCAAGATCTGCCAGCCCGCCTCCTGCTTTTGTTTCAGGTCCGCCATGATGGCTTGATGGCTGGCCGTGAACTGCCGGGCTTGCGCGGTGGTTTGAGCACGCAAGCGGGCCAGGTCCTCGGCAAATCCGCGCTTAATCCGCTCGCGACCGGTGCGCTGGAACTCTTCGCAACGCCGGGCCACCCGGGCGGCTTTATCATCCACCGTGCGCGGCAGGGCGGTGCGCTGGGAAGCCAAGTCCCGGACCTGGTCTTTCCAGGACTGGTTGAGGCTGTGAATGGCCTGGGCGCATTCTTGGCTGATCCGCTGCTGTTCCGCCTGGCGGTGGAGGTCGGATTTTTCCCACGCAGCGGCCAGCAACTGCCGGGCGGCGGCGAATTGGCCGGCGATGGTTTTGGCGGCGGGTTGGGCGGATTTGCGGCCCCACCAGTAAAAAATCAGGAGCGCGCCGAGCACGGTCAGGCCGCCCGCTGTGACCGCCGGGGGTAGTGTATCCCAGGCAAAGGCGGGCAGGCGGGGGGGCAGGGCGAAGAAGCCCAGTGCCAAAATGAGGAGAAATGCCAGGATCACGAGCCACAGCGGTAGAAAATGAAAAATCATGGGCGCGGGCTGCTGGCCAAACTGGCGGAGGCTTCCGGGAATGGCGGCCTCCAGGCGTTGCACCTCGGCGTGGAGCGCCGACTCATCACGCTGCAAATCGGGCGCGGGCCACGCGCTGTCGGGATACACTTCCGGCAGGAGCATCCGGCGAAAGGAGCCATATCCACCAAAAGCTTTGCGGGCGCCGGCCTTCAATTGTTCCAGCCGGGTGGCGCTGTCCGTCAGCTTTTGTTGAAATTCAGCATGGGCTGCCTGCTGGCGGGTGAGTTCCTGGTCGCGCTGCTTTTCCGCAAAGGCGGTTTGTTCCCGGACCGCATTACCCAACTGGCTTTCCAACCCTTCGAATTCCGCCTCCAGGCGTTGTTTGAGCCGGGCTTGCGCGTTATATACCCGCGCGGTCAGCGCCTGGCAACGGAGTGCATGGCGGTGCAGTTTTTGGGCCTCGTCGAACTCCGCCTGGGTGCTGTAATCCGTGAGCGTTTGTTCGAGGGCGCGCAGCCGGTTTTCCTGGGCGCCGAGTTCCGTATTGGACCGGGTGCGGTATTCCTGGTTCAGCTTCTCCTCACGACGGGCGAAGTCGGCGAGCACGCTTTTGAGCGTGTTGAGTTCCGCGAGCAGGTCGTTGATGCCGGATGAATTATTCACAATCTTTATGCACTTTCTGAAGCACCTCTTCCAATTTGTCAATCAGGGCGGTGGCTTGATCCACCCGCGCCATGAGTTCCTGCAAATACCTTTCCTCGAACTCGCGACTTTTGGCGTCCTGCCAGTAATTTTTGGTTTCGTCCCAGCGCAGCAGCAGTTCCTTGGTGGCCCCGCTGAGCACTGCTTTGTTGCCGCTTAAATTCATGGGGCCGGGTCTTTCCCCGGGGCGTCAGTTGCCTCCGTCGCCGGCGTCGCCGGCAACGACGCGGCGGCGGCGGCGGCAGTGCCTTGACCGAGCGGGACGGTGCCGGTGTAAGCATCCAGAGTTTTGACGATCTGGGCCAGTTGCACCGCGCCCTTGGTCAGCTCGGTGGTGAGATAGCCATGAATTTGTTCGAGCTGTTTGAGCAGGGGCTCGGCGCGGCTTTCCATTTCGCGGCTCCATTTTTTCAAGACGGCCACCTTGGCCTCCGCCTCCTCCACGGCGCGCTGGGCTTTTTGCACCGCCATGGTGTGCAGTAGGGTGGATTCGTGAAACTGGGAGAGCCGGGCGTTAAACAATTCACCCCGGGCCTCCTCCAGTTTGCGCAGCCGCAACTTGAGCTGGTGCTCCCAGTGGGACCGCTGCGTGCTTTGCACCCAAACGCGGGTGCGCAAGACCTCGGCGCTCACCTGCTCCAGGGCGGGTTTGGCCTTGCCCAGATAAATCAGCAGGCTGGCGCGAAAGGTTTCGATCGCGTCCACCGAGCTAACCTGGGCTGATTGGGCCATGGCTTAACGCTGGTTGAGATAGTCCTCGATGCGCTGGGCTTTGCGCAACAGGTAGGGGGTGTGGTCCTTGGACAAGTCCACGAACCGTTTCAGCGCCTTCATGGCCTGCTTGAACTCCTCGGAAAATTTTTCATGCTCCTGGTCCTGCCACGAATCCCCGAGCGCCCCGAGCCGCGCCTGCAACTGGATCATGCGGTTTTCCAAATCGCTGTTGAAGCGTTGCAGTTCCTCGGCGAACCGCCGCACCTTCTCCGGGTCCATGATTGCCTGTGCCATAATAAATCCTGTTGAGCGTTGTTATCTGCGTGATTATTGCTGGTCTGCCAGTCAGACGCTACCACAATTCCGGCGGGTTTGCGAAGGCCGGCCACGCGGAAGGGTTGGGCTCATCCGGCCGGAGGTGTGACCAGTTTGAAACCGGAACCATCCACTCGTCCCGCCTCCCAGCGGATGTTTCGCCCCAAAACTTGGGGTTGAACTGGGCGGGCGCGTGTTTATAGTGGTCGGACATGATTTTTACCGTATCAGAAGTCGCCGACCATCTTCAGGGGGAAGTCCAGGGGGATCCGGCGGCCCGCTTGACCGGATTTGCCACGGCCGACCGCGCGCAGAGCGGGGATTTGACCTTTGCCGAGAACGAAACCTTTTTCGCGCAGGCTGAGCAAACCGCCGCCACGGCCATCATTGCCGAGGCCCGGTTTACTTCCGCCCGCAAAACCGTCATTCGTGTCAAAAATCCCCGGGTGGCCTTTGCCAAAGTGCTGGCCTTGTTTTTTCCCGAACGCACCATGGTTCCCGGCATTCATCCGGGCGCGGTGGTGGCGGCATCGGCGCAGATTGATCCCACGGCCCACATCGGACCGCATTGCACCATCGGCGAGCGTGTGCGCATCGGGGCCAACGTGGTGCTGGAGAGTGGAAATTTTGTCGGCGAGGATTCGATCATTGGCGCTGATTCCCGGCTGTTTCCCAACGCCGTTTTGTATGCGCGCACCGAGCTTGGGCAGCGCGTGCGCGTCCATGCGGGCACCGTCATCGGCTCGGATGGTTATGGTTATGTGCAGGACCAGGGCATTCACCGCAAAGTGCCGCAGATCGGCCAGGTGATCATTGGCGACGACGTGGAAATTGGCGCGAATGTGACCGTGGATCGCGGGGCGCTGGGAGCCACGCGCATCGGCCGGGGCACGAAAATTGACAACCTCGTGCAAATCGCCCACAACGTGGTCATTGGCGAGCATTGCCTCCTGATCTCCCAAGTGGGCATCGCCGGGAGTTGCAAGCTGGGCAATTATGTAATCCTCGCCGGGCAGGCCGGCCTGGCCGGTCATTTAAACATCGGCAACCAGGTCACCGTCGGCGCCAAGGCCGGGGTGATGACAGATATTCCGGACGGCGAAAAATGGCTGGGCGCGCCCGCTCAACCGGACCGTCAGGCCAAGCGCATGATGCTCGCCATGATGCAACTGCCGGATTTGATCAAGCGCGTGTCGGATTTGGAGCGGAAGCTGGGGGAAAAGCCGTAGAAAAAATTCGAACTTCAAAATCCAAAATTCAGGAATATTTCAAGCCTCAATCCGCCATTTACCAGCGTGCTGGCGGATCCTTGAGACTGGAATTTGGAATATTCTCTGAAGTTTGGATTTTGAAGTTTCCGCCAACGCTCACTTCGCCTGTTTGGCGGCGGCGGCCTTGATCTGGTTCAGATATTTCTGCGGGTCTTTGAGGAAATCCTTTTTGCAATCCGGGCAGCAGAACTTGATCTCCTGGCCTTGATAGACAAACACGTAGGGCGGCCCCATTTCACCCAGCTTGTCGCCGGAAACCGGACAGGTGTTCAACGGATAGGGTATGGGTTTGGACGCCGGACTATTGGTGGAGTCGTCGGCCCGCAGCGAGGCGGCGGTGACCAGGGCGGCGGCAACCGCCAGACCCGCAATAAAATTGCATAATTTCATGAGGTCATATTTACGCCTTAATCCGGTGGGCGTCAAACGGGATTTAACCGTCCCTTCGGGACTCGCCCTTGCCTGAGCACTGCTGGGAGAGTTCAAAAATCAAAGTGGTAAACCTGGTCCAGAGGCGGATGGGACGGATTGCCGCGACTATCATCCCCGCCATCGTCCTTCAGATTTTTACCGACGGAGTAAACGATTTTTCGTTCGGCGGAATAGCGCAACGGCTGGCCGTCAAAATCATCGGTTGGCACTTTGTCCAAAAATTCCGGCACGAGGCCCGACAAATCGGATGGCAGCCGCCCATGCACCAATGCATAAGCGCGCAGGGCCAGGATAACGCGGGTGGCCTGTGATTGGACTTCCACTTGTGATTTTGTGGCCAGTGAAGGTATCACGGCGGGCATGGTCATATAATACATCATTTGTCCTGCCGCATTTCCGCTCAGGAACATGGAGATTAAACTTGGACGATTTGACTGCAAGTCCGGCAGTTGGGCCTGACTATAATAATGCGGGGCGGCCTTGAGTAAAAGCTTTGACCCATTGATGTAAAGGGCTCGCGTCTGGCTAAAATTAAAAACGGGGAGGATGGGCCACCAGCGGCTGTAAAACGAGTCGGTGATCGCTGCATTATTTTTGCCATCGCGCATGGTCTCCAGAGTTCCCGATAGACACTTATATTCTGCTTTTATGGTATTGCCATAAGCGACGGCGTTATCATTTGGGTCAAAAGACAATTGCTGCAGGTAATTCGTCAACTGATCCGCTCTGAAATGCGTGCGGCCGAGCCAATGCGTGATTTGGCCCAGGCCAATTTTGCCAACCGCGACGCTGACAAGATAGCAAATCAGGACGCCGTGGCTGTTTTGCATCCGGTGGCTTAATTGGATGTCGCTGAGCATGTTATCAAACGCCTCATTTTCGTGTCCGTTGCGCAGCAGGAAATTTTCCCGGATCGCGGATATTTCCGCCAGGTCTTTCCAGACGGCCAGGTAAGGAAGTAGCACGACAAAATTGGTGGCTTCCGGCACCTGAAGATCTGGCAGTTTCGCCGCGGCATCCCACGCCGCCAAAGCCTCGCGATTGCTGTTCAGCAGTGTCGTGGCCAGGGTTTCGTCCCAATTGGTATCGCGGGCGAGATTGAGGAGAGCCCAGTTTTGTTTATCCGGCCACCAGACATGAGGGGCGGCGGCCTGCAGAACATCAAAGGCGTTGGAACCAGCGGGAATACTGGCGTGCTCCAGGCGCAATTCGTCGTCGTTGACCGCCACCGGGATGTTTGACCGGTACAGGAGGAAACTATAGACCGTTACGAATACGATCAGGTTGGCCAGCCCGATGCGCACCACCCATTTATTCATGCCCGCCAAATTGCGCGGGCGGGCGCTAAATGGCAATGGTTTTCAAACCAGAAAGGTCATGTCGTCTGGAGAATGACATGGTCGGTCTGGCAGGCGGCATATTCAATTGCCGCCAGAATATCCTCGCGCTCCAGGAAGGAATAATCCTCCAAAATTTCCTCATACGAAGCTCCAGCACTCAACAATTGCAAAATGTCGGTGACGCGCATGCGTTTGCCGCGAATGCAGGGTCGGCCGCCGCACTTGCCATCTTCCACCGTGATCCTTTTGAGCATTTCCAAGTTCACAAAAGTAAATGGCCAGTTTTCAAGTGCGGCAATCTTACCGGGGCTCGGCTTGCCTTTCCCGGAATTGCCTCCGTGAAAAAGGATGCCCGGCTCACTTCGGCTTCAACTGCGGAAACAAAATCACGTCCCGGATGCTTTCCTGGCCCAGCAACATCATGCACAGGCGGTCGATGCCGATGCCGATGCCGCCGGCGGGGGGCATGCCGTGTTCCAGCGCCGTGAGGAAGTCCTCGTCGAGTTTCTGCTGTTCGCCACCGGCCTGATGCTCCAGGCGTTCGCGCTGTTCGATGGGGTCGTTCTGCTCGGTGTAACCGGGCGAGATTTCCTGGCCGTTGATGCAGCATTCGAAGACCTCGACACAGTCCGGGTCCTCGGGCGAGAGCTTGGCCAGCGGCACCAGTTGCTTGGGCAAATGCGTGACGAACGTGGGCTGGATCAGCGTGGGTTCGATGAGCTTTTCAAACACCGCGCCGGTGACTTCAAAGTCCTCGTATTCCTTGCCAATCTCCGCGCCCAGGTCGTGCGCGCGTTGGCGGCGTTCGGCAGGCGTGATCTCAAACCAGTCCGCGCCGGCTTTTTCGCGGATCAGGTCTTTGTACTTCGCGCGCTTCCAGTTCGGCGTCAGGTCAATGATTTTGGGCGTGGACAGGCGCTCCAGTGTGCGCACCACGGCGTCGAAACGCGAGGCGGCGGAAATCAGCGAATCCTCAATCGGCTTGTGCTCGCCGGAAATCTGGATCTTGTGCACCCCCACCGTGCCGATGACGACCAGCAGGGTGCTGATGGCGGCTTTGGCCAGTTCGCTCGCGGGTGTTTTACCGGCCTGTTCCAACAGGGCCACCAGCGCGGCGCGACCGTTGGCCATTTCCTTCACGAACTGGCTGGCGGTGTCGCCCGTGGCGACTTTCAGCAAGGTGCCCGTGAGCGCGGTGCTGACACCGTCCAGATCATGGATGGCATGGTCAATGGCGGCGCGGACGGCGGCATCTTGATTGTGCTCGATGACCAGGGTGCCCAACACCTTTTGGGAGACGTGACAGATCATGCCCTGCACCAGGTCCATCATGGTGGCGTAATCGCCGAACGCTTCGTAGGCCTCGAGCATGGTGAACTCGGGGTTGTGCTTGCGCGAGAGACCCTCGTTGCGGAAATTGCGGCCGATCTCAAACACCTTGTCCACCCCGCCCACGAGCAGGCGCTTGAGGTAGAGTTCGAGCGCGATGCGCAGGTAGAAATCGCAGCCGAGCGCGTTGTGATGGGTTTTGAAGGGTTGGGCCGCCGCGCCGCCCGGAATGGCTTGCATCATGGGCGTTTCCACTTCCACATAACCCTTGGCATGGAGAAAATCGCGAATCTCGCGGACGATGGCGCTGCGCTTGAGGAAGACGTCCTTTACCTCGGGATTGCCGATGAGGTCCAGATAACGCTGGCGGTAGCGGATTTCCGTGTCCTCCAGGCCGTGCCATTTGGCCGGGGGCGGCCGCAGGGCTTTGGCGAGGATGACAAAACTGGCGAGCTTCACCGAGATTTCGCCCGTCTTGGTCGTGAAGAGCGTGCCGGTGACGCCGATGAAATCCGCCAGGTCCAGGTGCTGAAAAATATGAAATTGGTCGTCGCCAATGACATTTTTTTGGGCGTAAACCTGGATGCGTCCGCTCTGGTCACGAATGTCAATGAACATGGACTTGCCCATGTCGCGGTGCGCGGTGATGCGGCCGGCCAGCGCAACCTCACGGCCCTCGGTGTAATTGCCGCGTGCGGCGGCGCAGGTTTCCGCCGGGGTAAACTTGTTGCGAAAAGGAAAAATGCCCTTGTCCGCCAGGCCTTTAAGTTTTGCTTTGCGCTGTTCGATCAATGAATTCGTGTCGTCCATAACGGTTGTAAATAAACATGAAACACGAAATTCAGGCCAAAAAAAAGCTCCAAATTTGGCAGGGCCGAATTCCGGAGACAGGAGTCAGGAACCAGAATTGCGCCCGCTACTCCATGGTCGCCAGTTTGCCCTCGGCGGCCTCCCATTCGGGGGTGAGGACTTCCAAGCGGTGCTGGTTGTCGGCGAGTTCGCGGTTGAGCTGGCCGGCGCGGCCGGGTTTTTCGTAGGTCGCCGGATCTTCCAATTCCGCCGTCAGCTCTTTCTGGCGGGCCTCCAGTTTTTGAATCTCTTTTTCCAGCTCGTGCACCTTTTGTTGGGCGGCCTTGCGCTCGCCGGAGCGGGCCTGGCGTTGCTGGGCCTCAAGGCGCTTCTGCTCCTTGCGATCGATTTGCGGGCGCGGCGCGGAAGCAGCGGGCTTGGGTGCCGAGCCGGCCATGCCTGTGCCGCCGACCGTCAGCGCGGCGCGGGCGGACACGGCCTTGGTCTTGTCGAGATAGTATTGATAATCGCCGGCGTAATGGGTCAGCTTGCCGGCGTTCACATGCACCACCAGGTTGCCCAGGGCGCGGATGAAATACACATCATGGCTGATGAAGATGAGCGTGCCCTCATACTGGCTGAGCGCGTAGACCAGGGCATCAATGCTCGCCATGTCCAAGTGCGTGGTGGGCTCATCCATGAGCAGGAGGTTCGGCGGATCCAGCAGCAGCTTGACGAGCGCGAGCCGGCTTTTTTCACCACCGCTCAGGACGTCCACTTTTTTGAAGACGTCATCGCCCCGGAAGAGAAAGCTGCCGAGCAGGGTGCGGACGAATTGTTCGGTGACGCGCGACGGCGTGTCCAGGCCCTCCTCCAGCACACTGCGCTGGGGGTCCAGCATTTCCACGCGGTACTGGGAATAGTAGCCGGCCTTGACGTTGTGGCCGAGGGTGCGCACGCCTTGCTGCGGCACGAGCACGCCGGCGAGGATCTTGAGGAGCGTGGACTTGCCCGCGCCGTTGGGGCCCACCAGCACGATGCGCTGGCCGCGCTCGGCTTTGAAGTCCATGCCGCTGTACACCACGTTCGGGCCGTAGGCTTGGTGGATGTTTTCGAGCGTGATCACCTTCTGGCCGCTGCGCTGGGGCTGGGGAAAGGAAAAACCGATCTTGGTTTCGTCGTTGGTGGGTGCCTCGATCTTTTCCATGCGATCGATTTGCTTGAGTTTGCTCTGGGCCTGCGAAGCTTTGCTGGCCTTGGCGCGGAAGCGGTCGGCGAACTCCTGCAACTGGTCGATTTTCTTCTGCTGGTTCTTGTAGGCTGCGAGGAGCTGCACTTCGGCGGCTTCGCGCTGCACGAGAAAATCGTCGTAATTGCCGCGATAGCGGTTCAGCTTGCCCTGGCGGATTTCAACGATGCCGCTGACGATGTGGTTGAGAAATTCGCGATCGTGGGAAATGACAATGATGCCGCCCGCGTAGAATTTCAGGTAATCTTGGAACCACAGCAGGGCCTCAAGGTCCAGATGGTTCGTCGGTTCATCCAACAGCAGCAAGTCCGGTTCGAGCACCAGCAACCGCGCGAGGTGCGCGCGCATGACCCAGCCGCCGCTCAGTTCGCGGGCCTTTTTCTCGAAGGCGCTTTCCTTGAAGCCGAGACCGTGGAGAATCTGCTTGGCCTTGGCATCGAGCAGATAGCCGCCGAGCTCGTGGAAGCGGTTGTGGGCGTCGTCATGGATTTCCTCGAGGTGCGAGACGTCCACATGGTGGTCGGAATCCCAGGCCATGATGAGTTTGCGGAGCTGGGTAAATTCCGGGGAGATGGCGGTGGCCAGTTCGAGCACGGTTTCATCACCGATGGGCGCGCTTTCCTGGGGGAGGTAGCCGAACTTGACGTTGCGCTCCTTCATGACCTTGCCGGAGTCGGCGGATTCCTCGCCGAGGATGATGCCGAAGAGCGTGGACTTCCCCGCGCCATTCGGGCCCACCAGGCCGATGCGGTCCTCGCGGTTCAACTGCAGGGTGGCTTCATTAAACAGCACCTTGCCACCATACGCTTTGCTGATTTCAGACAGGGTCAACATACAAGGCGACACCTTACCGCGAATCCGGGGGCAAAACAATGAGAAGTGCGGGGAAATAAGTTCGCGAAACTTGAAGATTTTCCCGGAAGGCTTCCGGAAGGGGCCGCTGGTGGAGGCGGTGGTGCGGCGCCCGGTGGGTGACCGGGTGGTCGCTGGATGTGGTCATGAGGCCATTCATCAGGCACGAGTTTAACCGGGGACCCAGGACATCCGCTGTCCAGGGTCCAAAAAAGTCAAAATAGTCTCAAGTGGCTTTCTAAAAGCCATTTGCAAATAAAATGGGGGTTCGCCGCGGTTTCCAGTGGAATTATCGCTGAGAAATAAGTCGCAAAGAGCGGATTAAACGTGTCGGAAAATTTTCAAACACCCGCATTGGAGAGCTGCAATGCGGGTGTTTGTATTTTATAGCCAACCATTCCCACTGGCAAGGGAAATTTCTGAACGCCTGGGTTGCTGTGGCGGCGCATCGTCGATAACCAAGGTTGTTTTCATTCGGGCATTTAGTTTGGCGGGATTGACGTTGGAGCCCTGGCTAGCAAGGTCTTCAGCCATCGTGCCGCGTCGGTTTGCCCGGTGCATCCCCCCGGTTAACTGCGGACGAAAAGGGCCATTGCCGCCACCGCATTGCCGGCGCAGGGCGTGCAACCGGGATCAGCCGGTAAGGATGGGAGATTTCAGATTTCAAAGGGGGCACCAGGCCGCGACCGGAGGCAGGCACTGCCGGTTTTTCTTGAGAACATCGTGACGACCCGGCGGTCGTCACCCCGCGCGGAGTCGGAGTTGGAGGCGAGTCAGGGTTTCAAAAAAGGTCAAGGGTTTGCCAAGAAGCGGACAGCAACAGCGCTTTTTATGTATCAGATTTACTATGGCGTAGGTGGCCTATTTTTAAATAAAAATTATGAATGTGCATAAATTATCCCCCCTTGGTTTGCTCGCGGCCGCCGTTGTGGGCCTGACTTCCACGGCCCGCGCGGCGGGTGAGGCGGATTTGAAAATTCCCGGGCTCGACCAGGTCCGGTTCGACGGCCTGGGGGGCATTAGCGGCATCACGCTGATGTATCTGGGAATTGCGGTGTGTTGCATCGGGGCGCTGTTCGGGCTGGCGCAGTATTGGCGCACCAAAAAGTTACCCGTGCACGAGTGCATGAGCCGGGTGTCGCGGACGATTTGGGAGACGTGCAAGACGTACCTCTGGCAGCAGGGAAAATTTCTGGTGGTGCTGTGGAGTTTGATCGCGGCCTGCATTCTTTTTTATTTCAAGGTCCTGGAGCAGAAGACCAATGTGGACGTGGCGGTGATTTTGGGGGCTTCGGTGCTGGGCATTCTGGGCAGTTACGGGGTGGCCTGGTTTGGCATTCGCATCAACACGACGGCCAACAGCCGCACGGCCTTTTCAGCCTTGCAGGGCAATCCGCTGCGGACGTTGTCCATCCCGCTGCAATCGGGCATGAGTGTGGGGCTGCTGCTGGTGTGCGTGGAATTATTCTTCATGATTTCGATGCTGGTGTTTTTACCCGGCAACCTCGTGGGGCCGTGCTTCATTGGGTTTGCGATCGGGGAATCGCTGGGGGCGGCGGTGCTGCGGATTTGCGGCGGCATCTTTACGAAGATCGCGGACATTGGCAGTGACTTGATGAAGATCGTGTTCAAGCTGCCGGAGGACGACCCCAAGAACCCCGGCGTCATCGCGGATTGCACGGGGGACAACGCGGGCGACTCGGTGGGGCCCACCGCGGATGGCTTTGAGACCTACGGCGTGACGGGCGTGGCACTGATTGCCTTTCTGGCACTGTCACTAGCGGTGAATCCGACCTTGTGCGCGACGTTGATCATCTGGATTTTCACCATGCGGGCGCTGATGATTCTCACCTCGCTGGCGTCGTATTTTCTGAACGATGGCATTTGCCGCGCGAAGTATGGGCACTTGCAAGATTTTGATTTTGAGGCGCCGCTCACGCACCTGGTGTGGATCACCTCCCTGGTTTCCATGGCGGTGACGTTTGTGGCCAGCTACTTTTTGCTGGGCAAACAGGCCGGGCTGAATCCGTCCCTGTGGTGGGTGCTTTCGGCGATCATTTCCTGCGGCACGGCCGCCGGGGCGTTGATTCCGGAATTTTCCAAAATTTTCACGAGCACGAACTCCCAGCATGTGAAGGAGATTACCAATTGCTCCAAGCACGGCGGGGCCTCGCTGAACATCCTGTCCGGGTTTGTGGCGGGCAATTTCTCCGCCTTCTGGACCGGGCTGGTGATCCTGGCGCTGATGTTTGTCAGTTGTCTGCTGGCGACCTATCAAGGCTCGCCGGTGGTGGCAATGATGCCCGAGCAGTTTAAATTCGCCGCGCCCATTTTTGCGTTCGGCCTCGTGGCCTTCGGGTTTCTGGGCATGGGGCCGGTGACGATTGCGGTGGACAGCTACGGTCCGGTCACCGACAACGCGCAGTCCGTGTATGAATTGAGCCGCATTGAGGCGCGCAAAAACATCCGCACGGAGATCGAGGAGAATTTCGGGTTTGAGCCGGATTTTGAGAACGCCAAGTACCTGCTGGAAAAAGGGGACGGCGTGGGCAACACGTTTAAGGCCACGGCCAAGCCGGTGCTCATCGGCACGGCCGTCGTGGGGGCGACCACCATGGTCTTTGGCATTATCATCCTGCTGGACAACATCGGCAAGGCGGCGGATCCCTCCTTTAATATTGTCGCCAAGCTGAGCCTGGTGATGCCGGAAATCATCCTGGGCCTGCTGATGGGCGGGTCGGTGATTTACTGGTTCACGGGCGCCTCCTGCCAGGCGGTGGTGACGGGTTCCTATCGCGCCGTGGTTTACATCAAGGAACATATCAAGCTCGACGCCGTGACGGCCTCGGAAAAGGACAGCAAGGAAGTCGTGCGGATTTGCACGGTGTACGCGCAAAAGGGGATGTGGAACATTTTTATCGTCATTTTCTGTCTGGCGCTCGCCCTGGCATTTTTCAATCCCTATTTCTTCATCGGTTATCTGATTGCCATCGCCTTCTTCGGCCTGTTCCAGGCCATCTTCATGGCGAACGCCGGGGGGGCGTGGGACAACGCCAAAAAAATTGTGGAAGTGGAATTACGGCAGAAGGGCACGGAATTGCACGCGGCCACCGTCGTGGGCGACACGGTCGGCGACCCCTTCAAGGACACCTCCTCGGTGGCGCTGAACCCGGTGATCAAATTCACCACGCTGTTCGGCTTGCTCGCGGTGGAAATCGCCGTGACGATGCCCAGCCAGTTGCTCAAGAGCCTCATTGGCGGGGCGTTGTTTGTGGTGGCGTTGGTTTTTGTCTGGCGCTCGTTTTATGCCATGCGGATGATCATTGCGTTGCCAGTGATGCAGTTGTTTTTGTTTGGATATGCTATCAATGCTGATCCGAAGCATTTGCCTACGGGGTTGCTGGCGGTCGACCACTCCAAATATGAGCGAACTCTGGTCGCGGCCTTGAAAAACACCGGATATTACGACATCAGGCCGCTGGCGTCGGAGGCGGAGGCGGAACGCGGGCTGGCGGATGGGGAATTGCTGTTTGTCGTGAACATCCCGCCGAATTTCGACCGCTCGGTTGATCGGGGCGAACAGCCGTCGGTGCTGATG
>CAITTG010000116.1 GCA_903895255.1 uncultured Verrucomicrobia subdivision 3 bacterium | reverse complement strand
CGGCCGCGCCGCACCGTCCGACCACCCTCAACCATCGGCACACCGGATGCCGTCACCAGTCGGTGGCCGCATGCCTCCCATCCGGTAAAATGCTTTGCGTCTTGCGCCTTTGCGTTAAATCAGCAATTTTTGCCCTCCGCCGGAGTGCGGCCGTCTCGGCCGCGCCGCGCCGTCCGACCACCCTCAACCATCGGCACGCCGGATGCTGTCGCCAGTCGGTGGCGGCATGCTTCCCATCCAGTAAAATGCTTTGCGCCTTTGCGTTAAATCAGTGCGCCCCTTCCACTGATGGTCAGCATTCCCCGCCGTCGCGGAGCGACACTCTGAAGGTAGCCGTGAGGCTTCAGCCCATGGAATGATCGGCCAAACGAGGCCTTGCGTCGCGTCGCGACGCTTGATCTGCCCGCAGCCTGTCGCCCTGCCAAGGGTTTGGCCCGCTATTGAGGGAGAACCATTTGGTGCGCCATTTTTTCTTTTTCCGCCTTTCCCCATCTGCGTTCATCTGCGTTTATCCGCGGTTAAAGTCTTTTTCAACTGCATTGCCCCGGCTAAGGTGGTAAGTTGGCGGGGTGAGCCTGTACACCTCGGTCTTGTCCGTCATGCTGGCGACGAATTCCGCCGTCGTCGCCATCAGCAATGAAGTGCAGTCGGCCACCGGCATTTCCCTGCCGGTGGTGGACCCCAGCGACCCCGCCGAGGTGGCCCTGCACCAGGTCATGGTCGCGGATGACCAGGCGGCGGACGAGGTGGACCAGTGGATCAAGGACAACCAGGCTTTCGCCGCCAATGGCGCGGGAGTTCCCAAGGAAGAACTCAACCAGCGGATTCGCGCCCGGTTCGACCTCGTGCGCCAGGCCTACAAAGATTTTCTACTCAAATACCCCAAGTCCGCGCGCGGCCACCTGGCCTACGGCACCTTTTTGAATGACCTGGGCGAGGAGGATGCCGGGGCGGCGGAATACGAAATCTCCAAGGGTCTCGACCCCACCAATCCCGCCGTGTGGAACAACCTGGCCAATTATTACGGCGAGTACAGTCCGGTGACCAATGCCTTTGCGTATTACGCCAAGGCCATCGAACTGAACCCGAACGAGCCCGTGTATTATCAAAATTTCGCCACCACGATGTACCTGTTCCGGCACGATGCCACGAATTTTTACAACATCACCGAACCGCAGGTCTTTGACAAATCGCTGGCCCTCTACCGCCAGGCCATGCGCCTGGACCCCGCGAACCTCCCGCTGGCCACGGACTATGCGCAGAGCTTTTACGGCATCCGGCCCCTGCGCACCAACGACGCCCTCGTGGCCTGGACCAACGCCCTGAACCTCACACACAACGAAGTGGAGCGCGAGGGCGTTTACATCCATCTGGCGCGTGTCAAAATCACCATCGGACGCTTTGACGAAGCCCGGGAGGACCTGAATGTGATCACCAATGCCAGCCTGGCGGACATGCGCAAACGCCTGGAACGCAACTTGAATGAAAAACTGCATCCCGAGACCGTGACCAACGCACCCGGCAAAACCTGAGGCAGGGATCGTCCCCCCGCTCTCGCCGTTCTCCCGCCGGCGGTTGACTTGTTCCGGGATGGCCCTAGCCGGAAATATCCAATAGAAACGCCAGTGGTTGCGCCGTGGATTTTTGCGCAAGGCGACGAGGGCGGCGCGTGGCCCACGGTTTTTGACCGGGCGGGGCTGGCTTTTTTCCAAATGATCGGTTATTCGTTAATAGAATGAGTGCCAAAGAAATTCTTCTGGAGGTGGCGGAAAAGTTGCCGCCGAACGCCACCATTGACGACGCCATCCACGAATTGGAGTTCCGTCAGGCCGTCCAGCAGGCGTTGGCTGAACTGGATGGCGGCGAAGGGGTGCCGATTGAAACGGTTAAAGCCAAAATCGCCCAATGGGCTGGAAGGTAATCATTTCGCCGTCGGCGCAGACCGATTTGGAGGAGATCGTCCGTTACGCGGCCCGGCGCAATGGTGACGCCGCGTTGCGACTGGGTTATCTATTAATCATCCGCGCCGAAGCAGTCGCGGCGTTTCCCGAAATGGGACGGGTGGTGCCGGAGTTCCAACCGTCCAATTTGCGCGAGGTGATTTGCCGTTCGTACCGCGTCATTTACCGGCTTCAAAATGACCGACAGCGGATTGAGGTTGTCCGGTTCTGGCACGGGGCGCGCGGATTTCCGCATATTCCAAACGCAGACCTCCCATGATTGAATAAGCCACCCGCCGTCCGATCACCCTCGCCCGACATCCCCTCCGACACCGTCTCCACCCAGTTTATCCGGCTTTCTCTGTGTCTCCGTGCCTCAGTGGTCCCCATCCGCCAAGTCCGGTCCGGGCAGGAGCGCCTTTGCGTTAAATCGGCGATTTTTCCGCTACCCCCGGAGCGCGCCCATCACCGGGCACAGCAACGACCGAAACCCCCTCTGGTTCTGGAAGCCAACCAAACCGCCCGCCCTGATCTCGTAGGAGCCGACGTGAGGAGGCTCATTTATAATTCCCCCGCCTAGCCATCTAGTTTGCCCGGCTTTCTCTGTGGCTCTGCGCCTTCGCACCTTGCCCCGTCCGGGCAGGAGCGCCTTTGCGTTAAATCGGCGATTTTTCCGCTACCCCCGGAGTGCGCCCGTCCCCGGGCGCAGCAACGACCGAAAACCCCTCCGGTGCTGGATGCCGTCCAAACCGTCCGCCCTGATCTCGTAGGAGCCGACGTGAGGAGGCTCATTTATAATTCCCCCGCCTAGCCATCTAGTTTGTCCGGCATTCTCGGTGTCTCGGTGCTCCGTGGTTCCCATCTGGTAAATCCGCTCTGCGCCTTCGCGCCTTTGTGTCTTTGCGTTAAATCCCCATTTTTGCGTTCTCTGCGTTCTTTGTGGTCAGGCATCCTCTACCGCGGTTTGCCTAAAGCCCAGAGCCCAGAGCCTAAAGCCTGTCAATTTGTCCCCGCCTGCCGCCGGTCTTTTTCATGTTCCCCGGGCGGGCCTTGGGGTAGATTGGACGCGACATGTTGACGGGCAAACCATGGCGGGTTGAGGCGGTGATCCAGTTTTGTGGATCGCTCGTGATCTGCTTTTTCCTGGGCGGCACGATCATCAGCCTGCTGGACAAAGCCGGCGTGGCCGCCTTCAAGCTGCCCGGCGGCTTCGGCGCGGTGCTGGTGGCCACCCTGAGTTTTCAAGGGGCGGCCTGGGCGCTGATCGGCATTTTTTTATGGCAGCACCAGCTGGCCTGGCGCCTGGCCTTCGGACTGGACGATCCCCACCTGCCCCGGGCCCTGGGCCGGGCAGCTCTGACGGTCGCGGCCCTGCTGCCGGTACTGTGGTTCTTGCAATCGGCCGCCGGCTGGGCACTCACCCGGCTGGGCTGGCCGCCGGATGACCAGGCGGCGGTGCAACTGTTTGAAAACGCCCACACCCTGGGCGGGCGTTTATACATCGCACTCTTTGCCGTGGTACTGGCCCCCGTGGCGGAGGAGTTTATTTTCCGGGGCATGCTGTTTCCCTTTGTGAAACAACTCGGCTTCCCCCGGCTGGCCTGGCTGGGCGTGAGCGCCTTGTTTGCGTTCATTCACCTGGACGCCGCCATTTTCGTTCCCCTGTTCGTCCTGGCCCTGGCCCTGACGTGGCTGTACGAAAAAACCGGCAACCTGCTGGCCCCGGTCTGCGCCCACGCGCTCTTTAACGCGGTGAATCTGGCCTTGCTCCTGGCCGAACCCTGGCTGACCAAAGTCCTGCATCTCCCCGCCTCATGAATGAATTTCAACTCATCGCGCGCCTGACCCAGTCGCTGCCGGGTAATCCCGCCGTGGAAACCGGCCCGGGGGACGATTGCGCGGTGCTGGACCTCGGGGTGCCGGGCAAACGGTTCCTGCTCAAGACGGATGCGGTGGTGGAGGGCTTTCACTTTACCCGGGAAACGCCGCCGGAAAAAATCGGCCGCAAAGCGCTGGCGCGGGGCTTGAGCGACCTGGCCGCCATGGCGGGCACGCCAATTGCCGCGCTCGTGACCCTCGGGCTGCCCCCGGGATTTGACCCGGAATTGGTCGCCGCCGTTTATAACGGGATGAATGCCCTGGCCCGGGAGTATGGCGTGGCGATCGTCGGCGGCGAGACCACCACGAATCCCGGCGGGCTGCTGCTCTCCATCGCCCTGCTGGGGTCGGCCACGGCGGGCAAAATCCCGCTGCGTAGCGGTTCCCAAGTGGGGGACGCGATTTTCGTAAGTGGCACCTTGGGTGGCTCCCTCGCGGGCCGGCATTTGGATTTCACGCCGCGCCTGGCGGAAGGCCGCTGGCTGGTGGAGCAGTTTGCCATTCACGCCATGATTGATGTGAGTGACGGGCTGGCGGGGGATTTGCGCCATCTGCTCCAGGCGGCGGGCGTGGGCGCGGTGCTCCGCAAACCCTCCATCCCCGTGAGCCGGGAGGCCAAAGCCCGGGCCCGGGCGAATTCCACCGCCAAAACGGGACTGCTCGCGGCGCTGACCGACGGCGAGGATTTTGAGCTGTTGTTCACCATTGCGCCCGGGGACGCCATCCGGCTGCTGGATGGCTGGAAGCAGCAATTTCCCGAAACCAAACTGACGTGCATCGGCAAAATTGTCGCGGGCGAGGGTATCCGCCTGCACGATCAGCACGGCTCGCAACTCTTTCACGGCGATGGCTACATACATTTCGCATAGTCCGGCCGAAACCGAGGCGCTGGGCGAACGCTGGGGTCGCGCGGCCCAAAGCGGACTCGTGCTCGCCTTATCCGGCGATTTAGGCGCGGGCAAGACCCAACTGGTGAAGGGCCTGGCCCGCGGCCTGGGCGTGACGGGCCGGGTGCATTCGCCCACCTTCACGCTGGTGAATGAATACGGCGGCGGCCGCCTGCGGCTGTTTCACCTGGACCTCTACCGCCTGGAAACCCCCGCGCAAATCCAATCGGCCGGCGTGGAGGAATTTCTGCAACCGGACGGCGTGGCGGTGATCGAATGGGCCGAGCGCCTGTCCCCCGCCCTGCTCGCCGCCCCGGCGGCCGGTCCCGTCCGCCTCGTCACCGTGACCATCGCCATCACCAGCGAAACCGCGCGCACCATCATTTTTGACGCTTTTTAAAGCCTTGTTTTCAATGAATTTCAATATTTTATGCCGATTTTAGCCGTTGAATTTTCCTCCCCGCAGCGCAGCGTCGCCCTCCGCCAAGAGGCGACGCTGGCGGAGGCGCAGGAGATGGGTGGACGGCAGACGGCAGCGCTGGGGATGATCGAGAAAGTGTTGGCGGACAGCGCGACTCTGCGCGGGTCGGTGGAGACACTGGTGGTTGGCGTGGGGCCGGGCTCTTACACGGGTATTCGCGCGGCGATCGCGCTGGCGCAAGGGTGGCAACTGGCGAATGGCGTGAAATTGCTCGGGGTGAGCAGTGTGGAGGCCATCATCGCCGGGGCGCACGCGAAAAAGCATTCCGGGCGCATCACGGTGGTGATTGATGCGCAACGCGCGGAATTTTATGTGGCCACGTATGACGTGACTGCGGCCGGCTGGACGGAAACGGAAGCGCTGCATATTGTGCCGCTGGCGGATATCCAAGCGCGGGCCGCAGCCGGGGCGCTGCTGGTTGGGCCGGAGATCACGCGTTGGATTCCGACGGGTCGCGTCCTTTTTCCGAGCGCGGCGATACTCACGGAACTGGCCCGGCAGCGGACGGATTTTATCCCGGGGGAGAAGCTGGAGCCGATTTATCTGCGCGAGACAACCTTTGTCAAAGCCCCGCCGAGCCGCAATATCGTGGCCCAGGCTGCTCAAGGCGAGGCCAGCCGGTAAAATGCACTGCTGTTGCCCGGCGTGGTCAGGAGAGAATTAGTATATTGTGGCAGGTCCGTCCAGTTGGTGCCGAGCCCCGCTTTGCTGGTGATTAACTGACCTTGTAAATGACAGACGATGTTGGTGGGCAAAGTTAGCAGCAGTGAGTTGTTGGTGCGGGTGAGCGAGAGGCTGAGCGGGCCCGTGGGCCGGTAGAGGCGCACGTAATCGACCAGCATGGCACTGGGGAACGTGGAACCAGCATTAATGGCGGTGGTGGAGGGGTTGCCGAGGTAGTTACCACCCACGGCCAGATTCATGATGATGAAAAATGGCTGGTTGAAGGGAAACGGATAAACACCCGCCGAGCTCGACCAGCTGGTTTGGGTTTGATAGAGGTGGCCGTCGACATAGTAGAGCATCGCGTTGGTGGTCCAGTCGAGGGTGTAGGTGTGGAAGTTGGTGACGGAATCGCCGGGCAGGAAATTATAAATGGCGGTTTCATCGCTGCCGGAATGCAGGCTGCCCTGGACGGTGCCCGGGTTGCCCCCGTTATTTTCCATGACATCAATCTCACCGCATTTGGGCCAGCTAATGTTGGTAATATTGGTGCCGAGCAGCCAGAGGGCGGGCCAGAAGCCGGTGCCGGCGGGCAGTTGGGCGCGCCATTCGAGACGACCGTAAAGAAGGGAAAACAAGCCCTCGCTTTTGATGCGTGCCGAGGTGTAGCTGGCGCCGCTGAAGGATTCCTTTTGGGCGGTGACATGCAGACAACCACCAGCCTCGAGGGCGTTGTTGGTGCGGCTGGTGTAATATTCCAATTCGCTGTTACCCCAGCCGGAACTGCCGGTGCCAATATCATAGGTCCAAAGACCGGGGTTGATATTTGTGCCGTTGAACTCGTCGCTCCAGACGATGTTGTAGGTGCCGTAAGGGTTGCCTGAGGTTTGCAACAGGCTCAGATCATCGAAATACACCGAGCCATGGGAATTAAACTGATCCCCGGCGAAGACGATTTGATATCGAATGAAACAGGTGCCCGGGGGGGCCAGAAGGCGGGTGGTGGTGTTGGTGATGACATAACTATTCGGGTCACATTGGTTGGTCACCGCCAAATCCACCCATTTATTGGCCACGAATGTGCCCAAGGCCAGGCTGTTGCTGGCGATAACAGTTGAGCGGTACAGGGCCAGGACATTGGCGCTGGCATCGCGAAAGGTGACTTCGATCCAGGCCAGGTTTTGTCCGGCGATCAAGTCCGTGCCGGTCATGTAAGCCCATCCATCCGCGGCATATGCCGCGCCTGGACCGGAGAGGTGATCCTGATAAATGCCATTATAATTTACCGCACTGTTAAAGGCCTGATAGACCTTGAAGTAGTTGCTGCCGGAGCGGGCGATGGCCGTGCTTGACTCAGTGTAGTAATTGGCACCATAGGTCGTCCAACCGGGGAGATTTTGGGTGCCGCCGGGACCATCGAATTCAAAGCCGGGATTGCTGAGGAGACTGGCGGACCGACCGGCCGGGCAAAGGACCAGGCCCACAAAGAACATGAGGGCTAATCGCGAGCACGCCGACCAAGAGGCTTTCATAAGAAACCACGGCGGCGGTTGTCTCTTAGTAGGTGAGCCCGAAACCCAATGGGAACAATGGGGCTCCAGCCGGGTATTGAGCGGATAATTGGGTGTTGTCGACCGGCCAGGGACGGGGGAGTTTGCCGGTGGGGGAGGCATCGCCAAACAAAATATCCGCCATGCCCCCACCCTCGGTGCCGGGCAGCCAAGCGGCAACGATGGCGTTGCTGGCCGGCAAGACGGAGCCAAGCACCAGCGGCCGGCCGGAGTAAATCAGGGTGATTACGGGCGCGCCGGTCGCTTGCGCGGCGTTTACCAGGGCAGCGTCCGACGCCGTCACATCAAGGTTGGTGCGGTCGCCCATGCCTTCGGCGTAGGGATTTTCGCCGATCACGACGATCACGGCGTCCGCCTTGGGCAGATTTTGGCCGTTGGGCGAGCAGGTGACTTCCGTGCCGTCCGGCAACGCCTGACGGATGGCGGCCAGGAGGGTGGTGCCACCATGCGTCACGGTGCCGGAACCGCCCTGCCAGGAAATGGTCCAGCCACCGCATTGGCGGCCGAGATTATCCGCCGCCGCGCCAACCACGACGAGATGTTTGAGGTGCTTGGACAGCGGCAGTGTGTGCGCGTCGTTTTTCAGGATCACGAGGGATTCACGAACGCACTGGCGGGCAATCTGACGATGGACGGGCGAACCGATTTGCGCGGTCAAAGCCGGGTCGGTCCACGGGTTTTCGAGCAGGCCCATTTGCACCTTGATGCGCAGGATCCGGCGGACAGCGTCGTCAATGCGCGCAACGGGCACGATGCCGTCGGCCACGAGGCTTTTCAGGTCGGCGATGAATTCCGTATAATTATTCGCATGCCCGGGGCCATAGGGGATCATGATCATGTCCAGGCCGGCATTGATGGAAAGGGCGACATCGGCTTTATAATCGGGGGAAATTTGATCAATGGCGGCCCAGTCGGAGACGAGGAAGCCTTGGAAACCCAGTTCCCCTTTCAAGACTTCGGTGAGGAGATGCTGGTTGCCGTGCATTTTGACTCCGTTCACGCTGCTGTAGGAGACCATGATGGAGCCGACCCCGGCCCGGATGGCGGCGACGTAGGGCGGGAGGTAGAGTTTTCGCAGGGTGGCCTCATCGAGGACATCGTTGCCCTGGTCCTTGCCGTTTTGCGTGCCGCCATCGCCGAGGTAATGCTTGGCGCAGGCCAGGACAGAATTGGGGTCCGGGGAAAGCTGGTCGCCCTGCAGGCCAAGAACGGAAGCGGCGCCCAAATCAGAAACCAAGGCGGTATCCGAACCATAGCTCTCGTAGGTGCGGCCCCAACGTTCGTCCTGGGCAACAGCGATGCAGGGGGCAAAAGCCCAGCGGATGCCGGTGCCGGCGACTTCCTGCGCGGTCACTTGCTCGGCCTGGCGCACCAGGGCGGGATCATGCGTGGCACCCAAGCCAATGTGATGCGGAAAAATCACTGCGCCATCGATGTTGTTGTGGCCGTGGACGGCATCGATGCCGTAGAGCAGCGGGATTTTCAAACGGGTTTTCAACGCCCAACACTGGAGGCCATTGACGGCATCCCGCCAGGTTTGCGGCAGGTTGTTGGCGGGGTCTGAATTACCACCACTCAAAATCGAACCGAGAAAACAGGTTTGCACGTCGGACGGGTTCGCGAGGGCACTGCTATCCACCTGCACCATCTGGCCGATTTTTTCGTCCAGGGTCATTTGGGAGAGCAGCGCGTCAACTTTGGCATCGTTTTTGGAAAAATCCTGGGCGGAGGCGGATTGACCGGCGAGCGCCAAGCCTGCCAGGCTCAGGAAAAGTGGGAGCCAAGGGCGGCGGGCAGGCGCGCCAAAGCGTGTGAAAGCAGGATTGCAGGGAATTTTAGGACGCGCCATATTTTTGTAATCTTTGTCGGTTGATGTGCAGTAACGATGAAGGTTCGGGGTATTCTGAGTCAACTATTATTGCTGGCGGAGGTGCGAGGCGCGGGGCGCGGAGCGGGAGAGCAGGCGCACCAACAATCCCCTATTGGGGCCATTCCGCAAAAAAATCACCTTGAATCACCTTGAATAGGCTTGAATGACCTTGAATGGTTGGCGAATGACCTCAGGGGAACTGCGGGAATCTTGAAGATTTTGAGTGGTTAATATGATTCTCGGCTATTTTTCACTGTTTGCCGGTCAGTGGATTGCGGGAGGCAAGGCACGGGAAACCTGGTTTGATAGTATGTCAAAGAGCGCTTTCGGCCGCCGGCCAGGGGGAGGCGGACGCGCGGCCGAATGGCAACGTCATCAAGGTCTCGAGCACAAGCACTAAACTACACATAAAGATAGCACTAAAGCCGGGGGAGTCAAATGGAAATTTGAGCCGAGGGGGCATGACCCGGAGCCAGGCAAGAGGGTGATACTATCACTGGAACGCGTGACCAGATGTGAACCTTGCCCGGCTCGGAAGTTTATAACTTTTGCAGCCACAGCCCCTCGCCAACCGAACTCCACATAAGTCACCCGCGGGGAGCCGGCCATTGCTTACGCAAGGATATTTACAGCGGGGCGCCCAGGTTGATGCCGTGCTGCAAGCAGTAGGCGGCGTTGCCGACGTATTTTTCGCCCCACCATTTTAAATGCGCGCGCTCCTCTTTGGAGAGTTTGCGGACGATTTTTGCGGGCATGCCGAGGACCAGGGAGCCGGCGGGGATTCGCATCCCCTGGGTCACCAGGGCCCGGGCGCCGATGAGGCATTCGCGGCCCACGACCGCGCCATCCAACACAACGGCCCCCATGCCGACGAGGGTTTGATCGCCAATTTTGCAGGCGTGGACGATGGCGCTGTGGCCGACGGTCACCCAATTGCCGAGGATGCAGGGGTAATCATCCGCGAGGTGCAGCACGGCGTTGTCCTGGATGTTGGAATGGTGGCCGACGACGATGCGGTTGATGTCGCCGCGCAGCACGGCGTTGTACCACACGCTGCTGTGAGCGCCGAGGGTGACGTCGCCGAGCACCATGGCCCCGCGCGCGATGTAAACGCCGCGGCCGAGTTTGGGCGAGCGGCGCAAATGGGTTTCGAACTGGTGGTGGAGCGTGTCCATGCCAGCTTGATACCCGATTCCAGCAAAATGGAAATAAAAAACCCGGCGCACTGAATGTCCGCTGAGGACCAACGGTTCCTCGACCATTGATTGGACGTGGCAATTTAGGTTTTATTCGCGGGGCCGGGGGTGTAAGTTTCCCCCATTGTCATGACAAAGCCGACCAAACCCGTTGCCAAGCGCAAGCTGCCGCGCTCGTTCAAGGATTTGACACCGGCGAAGCATTTCAAGCCCGCCGTTTTTTTCCGTGAACTGGTGATCAAGGCGCTGCTGACCCCGCGCACGGGACAGTCGCGGCGGCCGGTGTTTCCGAAGTTGAAAACGGGCGAGGTGGCGATCACCTGGATCGGGCACGCCTCATTTTTGATTCAATTCACGGATTTAAACCTGCTGATAGATCCCAATTTTGCCAACTGGCTGTTTTTGCTCAAGCGCATCAAGCGGGCGGGCCTGAAGCTCAAGGATCTGCCGCCGGTGGATGTGGTGCTGCTCACGCACGCGCATTTTGATCACTTTCACCGACCCACGCTGCGGCGGCTGCCCCACCCCAAGATCGGCATCATGCCGCGTGGCGTGGGCGACCTGGCGCACAACCTGGGCTTTTCGCGAATTATCGAGCTGGATCATTGGGAAAGTTTTTCGCAGGGTGACTGGAAGGTGACCTTCACGCCGAGCAAACATTGGGGGGCGCGCACGCTGCATGACGAGCACCGGGGCTATGGCGGGTTTGTGCTGGAGCATCAGGGACGGAAAATTTATCACGCGGGGGATAGCGCATATTTTGAGGGTTTTAAGGAGATTGGCAAACGGCTGGCGCCGGAAATCGCCCTGCTGCCAATCGGGGCCTACTATCCGGAGACGTTCCGGCGCGTGCACATGGGGCCGGATGAGGCGGTGAAAGCCTTCAAGGAACTGGGTGCCAAATGGCTGATTCCGATGCACTACGGCACGTTTAAACTGGCTTTTGAGGAAATGGACGAGCCGCCGCGCTGGCTGTTGGAAATTGCGGCCAAGGAAAAAATCACGCCCAAGGTGAAAATTTTGACCGAGGGCGTGCCGGTGGTGTTTTGATGGGGAAGCAAACCACTGAGACACGGAGGCACAGAGAAAGCAGACGCCCGGTAAGGTGAGGTGATGGTTAATTTTGACCTGGGTCGGCAAGGGCAACGTGCTGCGGGTCACCGCCCCATAAGCATTAACCTAAATATTCAAAGGAATCGTCAGGTTGACTTATTTTTAAAATGAGGTTTGGTTTTCTCGGCGGCCTCCGCGACTCGGCGCGAAAATTTCCGCCGATGCGACGCAAGGACGTGACCGCCCCAATCGTGGCTGCCGCTTAGCAAAGCCACCCGCAATTGGGTCCTGGTTTGCGGGCTACCGTTGATGAATTTAGCCTGGCTCATGAATTAAGCAAACGCGGACCAGGGGTTCGCCGGCCGGTGCCGGTGGCGTAGGACGGTCGCAAATTCGACGAGGGATTTCGTCTGGAATTGCTGGTCGAGGATGCGGTCCTTCGGGAAATCAAATGCCTGGACCAGCATCATCCTGTCCACCCGAAAGCATTACGTACCCGTCTGGTGCTGG
>CAITTG010000115.1 GCA_903895255.1 uncultured Verrucomicrobia subdivision 3 bacterium | reverse complement strand
CTCACCCTGGATCGCGAGAGCAGCACGCTCTCGGGCGGCGAGGCCCAGCGCATCCGGCTGGCCACGCAGATCGGCGCGGCGCTGGTGGGGGTGTTGTACGTGCTGGATGAACCGAGCATCGGTCTGCATCAGCGCGACAATGACCGGCTGCTCGCGACCCTCAAAGGGTTGCGCGACCTCGGCAACACAGTGCTGGTGGTGGAGCACGATGCAGACACCATCCGCGCGGCGGATTACATCCTGGACCTGGGGCCGGGCGCCGGAGTGCATGGCGGGGAGTTGGTGGCGGCCGGCACGCTGCCGGAAATTCTGAAAAGTCCCAAGTCGTTGACCGCCCAGTATCTGCGGGGCGAACTGACGATTCCTCTGCCCAAGGAGCGCATCACGCCCACGGAGGACAGCCAGTGGCTGGAGGTCATCGGCGCAAAGGAGAACAACCTCAAGAATCTGGACGTGCGGATTCCCCTGGGCACGTTTACCTGCATCACGGGGGTGAGCGGTTCGGGCAAGAGCACGCTGGTGGATGACATTCTGCGGCGCGCGCTCTTCCGCAAATTTTACGCCTCCAAGGAAAAGCCCGGGGCGCACAAGGCGCTGCGCGGTTATGAGGCGCTGGACAAGGTGATTGTGATTGATCAAACGCCCATCGGGCGCACGCCGCGGAGCAATCCGGCCACGTACACCGGCATGTTCAATCACATCCGGGACTTGTTCGCCAAACTGCCCGCCGCGAAAATCCGGGGCTACGAGCCGGGGCGGTTCAGCTTCAACGTGAAGGGCGGTCGCTGCGAGAAATGCGAGGGCGACGGCCTGCTGAAAATTGAGATGAACTTCCTGCCGCCGGTGTATGTGACCTGCGAGTCCTGCAATGGGAAGCGGTACAACCGCGAGACCCTGGAGATTACTTACAAGGGCAAGAACATCGCCGAGGTCCTGGACATGACGGTGGACGAGGCGGTGACTTTCTTCCGCGCCGTGCCAAAGATTTATGACCCGGTGCAAACGCTGGCCGAGGTGGGCCTGGGCTATTTGCGCCTGGGCCAGCAGGCGACCACGCTGAGCGGCGGCGAGGCCCAGCGCGTCAAACTGGCCACCGAACTGGCGCGCAAGGCCACGGGCAAGACGTTGTATATCCTCGACGAACCCACCACCGGCCTGCATTTCCATGACGTGGCGAAGCTGCTGGAGGTGCTTTTCAAACTGCGCGCCACAGGCAACACGCTGCTGATCATCGAGCACAATCTGGACGTGATCAAGACGGCCGACTGGATCATCGATCTGGGGCCCGAGGGCGGCGGGGCGGGGGGACGGATTATTGCCGAAGGCCCGCCGGAAGCCATCATGGCGTCGGCGGAGAGTCATACGGGGAAGTATTTGAAAACCATGCTGAAAGGTTAACCATGCCTTTTACCGATACTCAGCCACGCAAAACGGTATTTCGCACGTGGTGTGCGGGTGTGGCATCGTCTGGGCATGAGTGAATTGGCAACCATCAGCACACCGGTTCGGAACCCGAGCAGCACCGCCGCCGCAGCCATGCAGTTGGGCGTGGATAGTTTTGCCACGGCCTTCGGCAAGGATGGCACGGCCACGGGTGTCAGTGACACCGAGAGCCTGCGGCATTTGGTGGAGCGCATTGAACTGGCGGACCAGGTGGGGCTGGATGTCTTCGGCGTGGGCGAGCATCATCGCAAGGAATTTCTGGATTCGGCCCCGGCCATTATTCTTGCGGCGGCGGCGGCGCGGACCAAGCGCATCCGGCTGGCCAGCGCGGTCACGGTGCTGAGCGCGGCGGATCCGGTGCGGGTGTTCCAGCAGTTCGCCACGCTGGACCTGCTCTCGCAAGGCCGCACGGAAATGGTGGTGGGACGCGGTTCCTTCATTGAATCTTTCCCGTTATTTGGGCTGGCGCTGGAGGATTATGACTCGCTCTTTGCCGAAAAACTGGATTTGTTGCTCAATATCCGGGCCAATGAGCACGTGACCTGGTCCGGGCAGCATCGGCCGGCGTTGACGGGGCAGGGGGTGTATCCGCGGCCGCAGCAGAATCCGCTGCCCATCTGGCTGGGCGTGGGTGGCACGCCGGAATCATTTGCCCGGGCGGGCACGCTGGGGTTGCCGTTGATGATTGCCATCATCGGCGGATATACGCATCGGTTTCGGCCCCTGGTGGACTTGTACCGCGAGGCGGGGCGGCGGGCCGGGCATCCGCCGGAACAACTCAAGGTGGGCGTTCATGCGCTGGGCTACGTGGCCGAAACCAGCCAGCAGGCGGTGGCGGATTTCTTCCCGGGGTATGCGCACAGCTTTACCAAAATCGGCCGGGAACGCGGCTGGCCGCCGGTTACGCGCGCCTCCTTCGACGCGGTAAATGGACCGCAGGGGGCTTTGCTGGTGGGCGGTCCCGAGGAAGTGGCGGCGAAGATTCTGGCCCAGAGCGAGGCGTTGGGCGGGCTGAGCCGGATTACGTTCCAGATGGATGTCGCGGCGTTGCCGCAGGAGAAATTGCTTTCGTCCATCCGTCTGCTGGGCGAGCGGGTGGCGCCACGCTTGCGCGCCAAGTCCGTTTTGAAAACCTAAGTGGCCCGAAGGCTTTTGCGCCCGCAACCTTTTAACAGCCAACCAACCAAAACCTGAACCAACCAACCAACTCATGAAAATCGCCACTATTATTGCCCGCACCCTGCTGGGGCTGGTCTTCGTCGTATTCGGTCTCAACGCCTTCTTCAACTTTATTCCCCTGCCGCCGCCCAAGGGCGATCTGGCGGGAGACTTCATGAAGGCGTTGTTTTTGAGCCACTACCTCTACGCGGTGAAATGCTTTGAGATCACTGGCGGGGTGCTCCTGCTGAGCGGCCGTTTTACGGCGCTCGGTCTGACACTGGTTGGCCCCGTCATCATTAACATCCTGTTCTTCCACATCTTTCTGGACCCATCCGGCCTGCCACTGGCGATTATTTTGTCCGTGCTGGCCCTGTTTTTGGTCTGGCAGAAGCGCGCGGCCTTCGCCGGTTTGTTCACCTACAAATGATTTGGCCGCGCCCCGGAGGCTTCCCAGCGGGGCACCTAACGGAGGGCAACCAGACGGGGATCAAAGGCAAACGGTTCGGGCGGGCCGATGATGATCCTCGCAAAATCCGGATGCGCCGGGTTGAGCAGGTAATTGGCCTCGCTCGGAATGATGACGCTCGGCAGAGCCAGCACGGCCGACCGGGCCGCCCGCACCCATTGATCCCCAATTTGTTGGGTGGCGGGCGGGGGCGGCTCGGTCCGCCAGTCCGCCGGGAGTTGGGCCAGGGGAAATCGCTCCACGCAGGCCTCTGGAAACTCGAGTCGGAAGGCCGCATACTGAAACGACACGGGGGGATTCAGGTGCACCAGGCTTTCCAGCACGGCGAGGGATTTGGCCTGGCTGGTGTAAACCACGGCCACCCCGCGCGAATTCCAGCGGCCGCCATAATCGGCCGCGCCCCGGCCGGAAAACGCTGTGCCCATGTGCCGGGCCTTAATAATGCGCCAAGCCTCCGGCATCAGGAATAAACTCCCTGTTCCAGGCGACCGAGCAGGTCCTCCACTTCGCGCGCGCCCAGTTCGGTCTCGGCATATTCCAGCGGCACCGCGCCGCCCAAGCCAAATTGCGGAGTGGAAAGCCACTGACGCGCATTGACCTCCGATTCCAGCACCGTCACGGCCCGGCCCATCAGCCGGGCGAAGCGCACCACCCGGTCGGATTCCGCCGGGGCCAGACGGCCGCCGGCTTTCCGCCGGTGCAGCGTGGCCTTGGAGATGCCCAGCAGGGGGAAAAGCTTTTCCATGGGCAGGTCGAGGCTGGCCTGCAAATCCTCCAGTTCCCGCATCGGCAGACCGGCCCGGAGAGCATCATTGAGCCGGGCCGGGGCGAATTCCGCCGCCGGATGGCCGGGGTTGGGGCCATGCACACAGTAGTCCACCACCCCACTGGGGAAGGTTTTGGCTGGCGACTTGGATATTGTCTCTCTCATATAATACTATTTATAGTATCTTTTGAATCCGATGTCAACGGCTTTTTTCTGCCGCTCCGGGTCAGAATCTGTCTCATGGCCCACTCCGCATGTTCGGCGATGAGGGGCTCGGGATCCTGGGCGGCACGGGTCAGTTCCAGCAGGGCGGCCGGGGTGCCGGTATTGCCAAGGGCCACGCAGACATTGCGGAGCAGGCCGCGCCGTTTGGTCCGCAGGATGGGGGTGCCGGCGAACCGGGTTTTGAAGCCGGCATCATCCAGGCGCAGGAGTTCGAGCAAATCGGGTTGGACCAGGTCGGCACGGGCGTGGGCTTGCATGAGGCGGCCGGTTTGGGCGAAGCGGTTCCAAGGGCAGGCGGCCAGGCAATCGTCACAGCCGTAGATGCGGTTGCCGATGGCGGGGCGCAGATCCTCGGGGATGGCGCCTTTCAACTCAATGGTGAGGTAGGAGATACAACGGCGGGCATCGAGTTGGAAAGGAGCGGTGATGGCTTGCGTCGGGCAGGCGGTCAGGCACCGGGTGCAGTTGCCGCAATGGTTGCGCTCGGGCGGATCAGGCAGCACCTCCAAGGTGGTGATAATTTCCGAGAGAAAAAACCAGTTGCCCAAGCGGCGGCTGATGAGGTTGGTGTGTTTGCCGGCGAAGCCCAGGCCGGCCCGCTCGGCCAGGTCGCGCTCCAGCAAAGGGCCGGTGTCCACATACCAAAGTGCGCGGGTGTCACCACCACCGAGTTGGATGATGAACTCGTTGAGTTCCTTCAAGGTCCGACCGAGGACATCATGGTAGTCCGCATGGCGCGCGTAACGGGCGACCACCCCGGTGCCGGTGGGGGCCGGGGCACTGGAGTTCGGCGTGGCGTAGCTGGTGGCAAGGGTGATGATGGTGGCGGCTCCGGGCAAGACGCGTTGCGGGTCAAGGCGCTTTTCCGCATTGCGCGCGAGCCAGGCCATTTCCCCGTGCTGTCCGCTGGCCAGCCACGTGGTCAGGGCCGCCGAGTGCGGGGGCGGTTGGGCGGTGGTGAAGCGGCAGTCATCAAAGCCCAGTTCCAACGCCCGCTGTTGGATGGCGGCTTTCATCAACGGTGGGACAGGGCGAAGCGGTATTGATGGGCCACTTGATGGGCCACTTCGCGCATGGTGCGCAGGTCGGTGTTCACGAGCACGTCGGCTTGTTTGTAAAAGGGTTCGCGCACGGCGAGGAGGTCGCGGATTTTGGCGCGGGGATCGGGATTGTGGAGCAGGGGACGGTGGCTCTGGTGGCAGACGCGTTCCCAGATTTTTTCGGGCGAGGCCCACAGGCAGACCACGAGGGCGTGCTGCTTCAGGCTGGTCAGATTGGGCAGGTGGGTGGGCAGGCCCCCGCCGGTGGAGATCAACGTTTTCTGGCGCCCGGCCAGTTCGGCCACCACGCGTTGCTCGAGCGTCCGGAACGCGGGCTCGCCGTCCTGGGCAAAAATATCGGCGATGGTCCGGCCGGTGGCGGTCTGGATCAGTTCGTCCGTGTCCAGAAACTCGAAGTTCATCTGCTCGGCCACGAGGCGTCCGACCGATGTCTTGCCCGTGCCCATGAAGCCGATGAGCGCGAGGTTGACGATGTTCCGGTCATTATGCATGGGAAGGAAATAATCCATTTGCGGCCCGGGCGCACGCCTCAATTTCTGCCGCTCGACAGAATTGTTCCTGGCGCGTAGAGTGGCCAGGTGAATATTCCGCCGCTCATCCTGGCCTCCGCTTCGCCCCGCCGGTCGGAATTATTACAGCAATTGAAGGTGACGTTCCGGGTCCTGCCCGGGAATGCCACGGAAGTGGCGCACGAGCATTTGTCGCCGCAGGAAATCTGCCAGTTGAACGCCCACCGCAAGGCGCGGGTGGTGGCCAAGCAAATTCCCGATGCCCTGGTGCTGGGCGCGGACACGCTGGTGTTTTTGGACAGCACGATTCTGGGCAAACCCGCCGACCGCGCCGGGGCGCATGCGATGCTGGCGCTGCTGGAGGGGCGGACGCATCAAGTGGTGACGGGTGTCAGTTTGATCCATTTGCGCGGCCATCGTGAACGGATGTTTGCCGTCAGTACCAACGTGACGTTTCTACCGCTCACGCATGACCAGATTGATCATTATCTGGACCGCATTAATCCGCTGGACAAGGCGGGTGGCTACGCCATCCAGGAGCATGGCGAGTTGATCGTGTCGGACATTTCCGGTTCCTACAGCAATGTAGTGGGACTGCCGCTCGAACGGCTGGCGCAGGAACTGGAAGCGTGGGGGGGGTGAAACTTCAAACCCCCCACTTCAAAATTCAGCGAATATTCAAACTTCAGTATGCGGGGTTATGGTTTGGCGCCGAGGCGGAGGGAACGCCGCCTTGCCATCAATGCAAGAGGAAAGCCAGATAAGCAGCCACGGCCAGCCCCATGGCGGCAAGAAAACCGGCGAGCAAGAGGGGAAAGACGGTTCCGTGGGCGGACGGGAGGCGGCCCTCATCCAGCGCCCGGACATAGCCATGGTGGCGCACGGCGGCCCCGAGATTGACCAGGATGCCGGCCACGATCATGGCCACACCGGCGGGCAGGGACAGGCCGTTGGCGCGCAGGGGTGCCGTCACATGATCGCTGAGCGCCAGCTCCCGCAGAAACAAGCCGAAGCGGGCGACGACGAAGCCGAATCCCATCAAGGCGATGCCGGTGCGAACCCAGGCGAGAAACGTGCGCTCGGCGGCGAGGTAAATTCGCGGATCAACCGGGGGATTGGCTGGCTGGGCGGGAGGTGTCATAATCATAAAGGTTTCAACCGGAGCCAGCATAACTCTTTTGCAATAAAGAGCGACGAATGACCAGATCGACACACGTCAATGCCGCACCCCCATTTGGTAATCCAGCGCGGCCTGCTGGGCTAGCAATTCATAATGCGCGCTGGCCAGGGCAATCCGGGCGGAAATGAGGCTCAACTGGGATTCGCTCAACTCGACCATGGAACTCAAACCGGCCTGGTAACGCGCGTTGGCCAGGTCAAAGCTCTCGCTGGCGTGGCGGACCAGTTCCGCGGTGGTTTGCTCCAGCTGCCGGGTGCTGTTCACATTCAACCAAGCGAGGCGCACTTCGCGGATTACGTCATTCTCGGCATTGCGCAAGTCTTCATCGGCGGCTTTGGCTTGGAATTCAGCGCGGTGCTCACGGGCGGTGTAAAGGCCGCCGGTATAGAGGGGCAGGCTGATGTCAAGGGCAGCGGCGGCATAATTATCATTCAAATGGTCATCGTGGAGGGGGGAATTGCCCATCACTCCAATGGCGGATACGGTGGGGCGGCGGGCATCCCGCTCGGAAAGGGCGAACCGTTGGGCGGCGTCCCGTTCGGCGCGCAGGCTTAATAATTCGGGGCGCTGGCCGAGGGCGGTTTGAATCAACCCCTCCACGTCATTGCTGGCCAGGTCGGGCGGGGGAGGTTCGACGAGCTGATAGTGGCGGGCCGCGGGCAGGCCCAACGCGTCGGTCAGAGTGGCCTGGGCCGCGTCCAACCCGTTTTGGGCGCGTTCCAGTAGTAACTGGCCCTCCTGCAGGGCGACCTGGGCAAAACTGACATCAAGTTCGGATTTTAATTGGTTGGTGGCCAGGCTGGCGACCTGTTCCAGGAGAAGCTGGCGGCTATGCACGGTGTCGCGGGCGACGGAGAGGACCGCCTGGGCCTCAAGCACCCGAAAATAGCTGGTAGATGCGGACAACCAGACTTGTTCGCCGACGTCGGCGGTTTTTTCCTCCTCGGCTTGCGCCGCGAACCGGGCACCCGCCTGCAAATTAGCGGTGTGCCCAAAATCGGTGATGAGCTGGCTGACACTCACGCCCCCGGCCAAACGGTCATAAACACTGGGATTGTTGATGCCGCCTGCCAGGATGCGGGTGGGACCGGATGCGGTGGCGGAATCCTCCCCGGCCGCGGTGCCGTAGAGCGTGGCTGAGGGCAGGCTGGCCGAACGCGCTTCCTTGACGGATTCCTCCGCCGCGCCCGCCTGGTAACGGGCGGCCACGACGCGGGGATGATTTTCCAGCGCCATCAGGCGGGCCTCGGCGAGGGAAAGCACCGCGAGGGCATTGGTTTCTTGGCCGCGCAAACCAGCGACGTCCAAAATGCTGATCAAACCGGCGAGGAGAACGATTCGATTCATACGGTTGGATCTCCCACCGGGGTGGCCGAAAGGCTGGGTATTTGTGGCTCGCGTTTCCGATAGAGCAGATAATACGCGCACGGTACGATGAACACGGTCAGCACCACGGACACCAGCAGGCCGCCGATGATGGCCCGGGCAAGCGGCGCATAGGCTTCGCTGCCCTCGCCCAGCTTCAGGGCCATGGGCACCAACCCCATCAGGGTGGCCAGCGAGGTCATGAGTACCGGACGCAGCCGCACGCGGCAGGCCAGCGAAACGGCCTCCCGCACCGGGCGTCCCTCCGCCACCAAATGCCGGGTGAATTCCACAATCAAAATGCTGTTCGACACGACAATGCCCACCATCATCACGATGCCCATCAGGGACATGACATTCAGGGTGGTGCCGCTGAGCCACAGCATGAGCAAGACACCGGTCAAACCCGTGGGCACGGCCAGCAAAATCAGCAGGGGATCCAGAAACGATTTGAATTGCGCCACCAGGATCAGGTACACCAGCACGGTGGCGAGGATCAGCCCGAGGCCGAAGCTCTGAAAGGACGTGTGCATGTCCTGCACCGAGCCGCGCACCTTCACCACCGTATTGGGCGGGAGCTGGGTTTGAGCCACAATGTTTTGGACGGCGGCGGCCACCCGACTGAGGTCCTCGCCCGCCGGGGAAACGTACACGTCCACGGTCCGGCGAATCTGGTAATGATCCACTTCGGTGGGCTTGAGGACGTGGGAAATGTGGACGACAGAATCCAGCCGCGTGGGCCGCTTCAAATGCGGCGAGCGCAAGGGCATGGAGCCGAGATCCTCCAGGCTTTTGAGATAGCCCTCCGGATACTGGACCGTCAGCAGATAATTATTCCCGCTCACGGGATCAATCCAATAACTCGGCGCGATCATCCCATTTGAAGTGAGGGCGGTGATGAGGTTGTCGATGACGTCCTGCGCGCTCAACCCCAGTTCGCTGGCGCGTTCGCGGTCGATGTCGACCTGCAACGACGGATAATCCACATCCTGCGGCACGAGGACATCAGCCACGCCGGGCAAGGCGCGAACTTGTTGGGCGATCCTCGCCGCCACGTCGTGGGCGGTGGCCATCTGCGAGGAGCTGACCTGAATGTCCAGTGGCGCGGGCACGCCCTGGTTGATGATGGCATCCACCAGGCCGCCGGTTTGAAAGTAAGTCCCGACCTCCGGCAGTTCCCGATGAATGCGCGCGCGCACCCGGTTCATGTATTCAAAGCTGCTGAGGTTGTGGCCCGCGTTGAGTCCTACCTGCACAATGGCGGTGCTGGGGCAGGAATTGGGATTGAGGATGGAATTGAAACCGGGCGTGGTGCCAATGTTGGACACAATGATTTTCAGGTCATTGGTGGCGACCACGGAGCGAACGATATCCTCCACGCGGCCGACATATTGGTCGGTCAATTCCAGGCGCGTGCCGGAGGGCGCCTTGACGCTGATGACAAACTGGCCGGGATCGGTGCGCGGGAAGTAGGCTTTGCCAATCAAGGGATACAGCCCGAGGCTCAGCAGGAAAACGCCGGTGATGCCGAGGACCGTCGCCAGAGGGCGTACCAAAGCCAGACTGAGGGTGCCTTCGTAGCGGTCCAGCATCCGGTTGAATCCGTGGTTGAACCACTCGTTGAACCGCCGGCCCCAGCTCCGGGGTGCGCCCTGGCGTTCAGCGGCGGTTTCCTCGCCCGTGGGCGTCGCGTGAGTTTCAGCGGCCAGCCCGGCCTGGGAATTTTCGGGCTCGGGCGGCGCGCCATGGTGGGGTTTGATGAGTTTCGCACAAAACAGCGGCACCACCGTCATGGCCACAAAGTAGGAGGCAAACAGCGCCCACACCACCGCCAGGGCCAGCGCCGTGAACAAGTACTTGCTGACCCCGTAAAGAAACGCGACCGGGAAAAAGACAATGACCGTCGTCAGGGTGGCGGCCAGCACGGCTAGTTGCACTTCCGCGCCGCCCCGCTCGGCGGCCACGACGGGCGACTCACCCATTTCCATGTGACGGAAAATATTTTCGAGCACGATGACCGAGTTGTCGATCAGCCGGGAGAACACCAGCGCCAGCCCGCCCAAAATCATGGAGTTGATCGAATTGCCGCCCAGTCCCAAGGCGATAAAAGCGGCCAGTGCGGAAATGGGAATGGAAAGAAACACCGCCACCGTCGCCCGCATACTGCCGAGAAAAATCAGAATCATCAGCCCCGTCAAAACCAGCCCGATGGCCCCCTCATGAATGAGCGTTTCAATCGCGGTGCGCACAAACACCGACTGGTCAAACACCACCTGGGTGACCAGTTGTTTCGGCACGTCGAGGAGATGAGCCACCACGCGCTTGACGCCATTGACGACCGCGATGGTGTTGGCATCGCCACCAGCCTTGAGCACGGGGATATACACCGAAGCCTGGCCATTGACCCGCACCTTGTTGTACTGGATTTGCGAGGCGTCCTGCGCCCTGCCCACATCGGCCACCAGCACCGAGGCGCCGCCCACCGTCTTCAAGGGCACCTGGTCCAGATCTTGCATGGCGTTGATCTGGTTGTTCACATAAACGTTGTAGTCATACGGGCCGATCTTCACATCGCCGGCCGGCAGAATGAGGTTGGCCTGGTTGAGCGTGCGCACCACATCCATGGTGCTCAAGCCATGGGCCTCCAGTTTCAGCGGGTCCACATACACCATGATCTGGCGGTATTTGCCGCCGAAGGCCGGGGGCACGGAAGCGCCCGGAATGCCGGCCATCTGATTGCGGGTGGTGAACTGGCCGAGGTCCCGCAGTCGTGCCTCGCTGAGGCCCTCCCCTTTGAGCGTGACCAGGCAGACGGGCAGGCTGGAGGCATCGAACTTCATGACGATGGGCGGCAAGGTGCCTGCGGGCAGGTAACGCAGACTGGCCATGGCAAGATTCGCGATGCCAGTCACGTCGGAATCCGGATTCGAGCCGGGCTGGAAATACACCTTGATCAGGCTAACCCCCGTGAGGGACCGGGATTCCATGTGGTCCACCCCCGAGGCGAGCGTGAACATGCGTTCAAACTGGCCGGTGATGTCATTCTCCACCTGCTCGGGCGGCATGCCGGAGTAAAACGTGGCCACCACCACCACCGGAATATTGATGGGCGGAAACAAATCCACCGGCATGCGGCACAGGCTCGTCACGCCGACCACGCAGGTGATCAAACAAATGACCACGATCAGATACGGCAGACGGATGGCGAAGCGGGACATAATAGTTAATTACCTGGCGTTCAGGCTGGCTGGGGTGATTAATTGGGTCTCGACCTTTTGGCCGGCCCTCACTTCCGAGTGGTTGCCGATGACCACCAGGTCCCCGGCTTGGAGCCCTTCGAGGATTTCGCACTGGTCCGGTGTTTCCAAGCCCAGCTTCACCGGGCGTTCCTCCAGCTCCTGGCTGGCGTTCACCAGCAGGACCGTGGGGGACTTGTCATTCACCACGGCCTGCGTGGGAACCGCCAGCACCTGCGGACGGCGTCCCACTTTCAACACCACTTGCGTGTACATGCCCGGCAGAAGTCTCAGGCTTTGGTTGGTGACCTGAATTTCCGTCATCATCGTCCGGGTGTCCTCATCGACCTGGTCCGTAAACCGGGTGATGACCCCGTTGAAGGATTCACCGCCCAGGGATTCCACCCGCACGGCCACGGTGTCGCCCACGTGGATGTCCTGGACGTAGGCCACGGACACCGGGAAATCCAGCCGGAGCAGGTAATTATCCGAGATTTGCAACAGGGATTTGGCCGCCGTGCCGGCGGTGCCCGCCTCGATAAATGCGCCGGGGTCCGCATAGCGCATGGTAATGACGCCATCAAAGGGAGCGGTGATCTGCGAATAATCCACCCAGGCCTGATACTTGGTGATCCCCGCCCGGGCGGCGGCCACGCTGGCCTCGGTCCCGAGGTCTTTGGCTTCGGCGGCGTCCACGTCCTGTTGCGCCACCAGATTGGGATGGCTGGTATTCACGGCCAGCAGGCGGGTGTAGGCCAGGTGGGCGTCCGTGTAATCCGCCACGGCCCGCTTTTCTGCCGCCTGGGCATTGCTCAGATCCGCCTGTAATTCCGGAATCTCCAGCGTGGCCAGCAACTGGCCGGCCTTTACGCGGTCGCCAAAATCCACTTTCATCTCCTTCACGTAGCCAGAGACTTTGGCATGCAAATCCACCTGCTCATAGGCCCGGAATTCCGCCGGAATCCTGACCTCTAGAAACAGGTCCGCCCGCGCCACCCGGACCACCGCGACCGTCGGCGCCGTTTCGGCGACGGAGAGCGGTGATTCGGCGCCAGCTCGGCGTCGCCACGCGAGGCCTCCGGCCACCGCGAGCAAGATGGCGGCCAAGGCGAATAACACGATAAAATTGTCAAGCTTGGTTGGTTTCATGGATCAAGGGAAAATGGTTAAGTTTGGGCGGACAGCGGCAGGCACACACGAAAGCAACTCCCGCTGCCCGCCGTGCTGTTCACCTCCACGTGGCCATTGTGCGCCGTGCAGATGGCTTTGACGATGGCGAGACCAATGCCCGCCCCGCCGGATTCGCGATTGCGGGTTTCATCCACGCGAAAGAAGCGCTCGAACACCCGGGGCAGGGCGTCCGCCGGGATGCCAATGCCATTGTCCGCGACTTCACACACGGCCTTGTGATCCTGCTCCCGCACGGCCAGGGTGATCGCGCCGCCGGCGGGCGTGTATTTGATGGCGTTGTCGAGCAGGTTCACAATCACCTGTTTGAAGCGCCCCGGGTCGCCCTCCACCATCACCGGTTGCGGGGTTTGGCAGGTGATCTTAACGCCTTTGTCCTCGGCCACCAGGCACATTTGTTCGGCCGTGGTGCTTGCGAGCCGGGCCAGGTCAAAGCGCGTGGCGACGGGCGAGGCCAGTCCGGCCTCCAGGCGGGAGAGGGCAAACAGATTTTCCACTATGCGGGCGAGCCGTTGCACCTCCTCCAGCAGATTGTTCATGGTTTCTTGCACTGCGGGATCGAGTTCCCGGCGCTGCACCACTGCCTCCATCTCGCCACGCAAGATGGTGAGCGGCGTGCGCAATTCATGCGAGGCATCCGCCAGGAAACGGCGGTTGTGCTGAAAGGCTTCGTCCAGCCGGGCAATCATCCGGTTCAAGGCCTCGCACAAATGCTGGAATTCATCGCCCGTCGGGGCCACGGGCAGGCGTTCGCTGAGATGGCGCGAGGTAATCCCCTCCGCCCGCCGGGTGATATCCGTCACCGGCTGCAACGCCCGGCCGACCAAGACGTAACCGCCCGCCAGCGCAACGATGGTAACCATCACAAACCCCAAGACCAGGGAGAGCAGCAGCCGGTGCAATTCCGTCAGCGCCGGGGTTAAAGCCTCCCCCGCCTCCACCCGGTAGCCCATTCCCCCGGTGGCGGCCGTCGCCACCGTGACAAGCATCATTTCCGGGCCGCCGGCCAGTTTTTCCCGTCGCACTCCGGGGCCGGCCGGCGGGCTGATTTGGCTGGGATCAAAACTCTGATCCGCCGGCTCACCCGACTGGTAAAGCACCGTCCCGGTTGGCTGGCTGACGCGGATAAATCGGCCGCTTGCCTCCGGGGCAAAATCCGCCGTTATCTCCATCCTCAGCTGGTTGGAGGAGACCTCGCCCAATCGCCCCACCAAGGCGGCCACCCGGTTGGCCCGCGACATTTGTGAGCGCGCCAGATTGCCCTCCAGATACTGCCCCACCGCGAAATAAAGCAGCGCGCCGGTGCCCAGAAAGACCGTGCCCAGCCAGAGCGCGTACCACAGGACCAACCGGAAGCGGAGGGAGCGCAGGTTCATGCCGGCTCCCCCTCCTCCTCGCTGAGACAGTAGCCGGAATAGCGCACCGTGCGAATGAGTTTGCGGGCATGGCCCTCATCCACCTTTTCCCGCAAATGCCGGACATAGACATCCACTATATTGGTCAGCCCCTCAAAACTTTCATCCCACACGTGCTCGATGATCATCGTGCGGGAGAGGACGCGGCCGACATGCGCCATCATATATTCCAGCAGGGCATATTCCTTGGAGGTCAGCTCAATGCGTTTGCCGGCCCGGCGAACTTGCTGGGTGAGGCGGTCCAGTTCCAAATCGGCCACGCAGAGGACATGCGTGGGGTTTGCGGGCGGCCGGCGCAACAGGGATTTTACCCGGACGACCAATTCCGCAAAGGCGAAGGGTTTGGTGAGGTAATCATCCGCGCCGGCCTCGAAATTGGCCACCTTGTCGGCGGTGGCATCGCGCGCGGTGAGCACCAGCACGGCGGCGTTGCGTTTGCTCAGCCGCAGCCGCCGCAACAACTCCGTGCCGCTCATCCCGGGCAGCATCAGATCGAGAATGATCAGGTCATAATCCACACCGGAAGCCATTTCCCAGCCAGCGTCCCCATCATGGGCCACATCCACGCTGAAGCTTTCCGCGCGGAGGCCGCGGGCGACCACGCTGGCGACTTTCTTTTCATCTTCTATGAGGAGCAAGCGCATTTGTTTCTGCCAATCACCCTAGCATGCCCGAACCTTATTAATAAGTACTGAATGCCGCATTAAAAAGCATTCAGAATTGGATTGCCGATCGCACGGCTGGTGGGGTGGTACGGGGAAGCATTCAAACTCCAAACTTCAAGGAAACCGTCTATTGATAAGATTTGTTAAACAGAATGTAAGTAAAATAATTGTATGTTTATATCAACCATTTTCCCCTTGTCAAATTGTGTGATTACGATATGATATCATATAAATATCAGTTAACCCGGACGAAAGGTATCCTATGAGCGCAGAAAAATTGGGTGGTAGTTGTGAATTGGAAAAGCAAGTCTTCAATGGCTGGATGATGCTGCTCGTCACGTTCGGCAGTTTGTTGGGCGGGATCACGTTGATCATCGACAGCGTGCATGCCGGGGACGGCCACCCTTACTGGGCGGCGATGGTTTTGGGCATACTGTGTATGCTGGGGAGCGTCCTCAGCATGCTGGGATATTTTACGTTGCAACCCAATGAGGGGCGCGTGCTGCTGCTGTTCGGCGCGTACCGGGGCACGGTGCGGCAGAGCGGGTTTCACTGGGGCAACCCTTTTTATTCCAACGGCAACCGGGGGGCCACGGGCGACCGGCACAAGGTCTCCCTGCGGGCGCGGACCTTGAATGTGGAAAAGCTCAAGGTAAATGACAAGCGGGGTAATCCCATTGAGATTGCCGCGGTCGTGGTCTGGCGGGTGCGCGACACCGCCCAGGCGGTGTTTGACGTGGATGATTATGCGAAGTACGTGCATACGCAGAGCGAAACCGCCCTGCGGCATCTCGCCAGTGCGTATAATTATGACGACGCGGCGGAAAACGAAGCCACCTTGCGGGGCAATGTGGAGGAGGTGTCTCAGGCGTTGCGGGTGGAATTGCAGGAACGGCTGGCCAAGGCCGGGGTGGTGGTGGATGAAGCCCGGTTGACCAATCTCTCTTACGCGCCGGAAATTGCGCAGGTCATGCTCCGCCGGCAGCAGGCCGAGGCGGTGATTTCCGCGCGGCAAAAGATTGTGCACGGGGCCGTCAGCATGGTGGACATGGCCCTGAAGGAACTCGCCAGCAAACAAGTGGTGGAGCTGGACGACGAACGCAAGGCCGCGATGGTCAGCAACCTCATGGTGGTGCTGTGCAGCGAATCCGAGGTGCATCCGGTGGTGAACACCGGCACGCTGTACAATTAACGAATGGCCACGCGCAAACCTTTCCTGTTGCGGATGGATCCCGCGCTCTGGGCCGAGCTGGAGGCTTGGGCGCAGGACGAATTGAGGAGCGTCAACGGGCAGATTGAGTATTTGCTGAAGCAGGCGGTGGTGAAACGAAAAGGAGCCGCGAAGGCGGCAACTCCGAACAGTAATAAAAACCCGGGCTTGGGGGAGTGACGAGTGGCGAAACCGTGAGGACATGCCGTCGCGCGCTCGGGCGCGGGCGCTTAACGATCGGGTTGCTGTGGGGTGCCCGGCGGCTTATCTTGGCGGGTAAGTTGAAGCGTGTACTTCCATGGATTGCGGGTGCGGCCGGGTTTTTGGCGCTGGTGGTTTCTGCCTGGGGTGACCCGGCGCAGGACTGCCATGCACGGGCCCTGGCGAAACTGGCGCGGGGGAACCTGAGCGGCGCCTTGGCGGAGGAGAATCGCGCGCTGGACCTGCGGTCGGATTTTCCGGCTGCGTATTTCACCCGGGGGCGGGTGCAGTTGCAACTCGGCCGCCCGGCCGACGCCCTGGCGGATTTCAACGCCGTCGTCCAGCGCGAGCCCCACAATGCCGCGGCTTATTGCGCGCTGGGCGACGTGCGCCGGGCCCAGGGCGATTTGCTGGGGGCCCTCGCGGATTACGACCTTGCTATTTTGAATCAGCCGGATTTGGTGGCGGCTTACGCGGGGCGGGCGGAAACGCGCCGCCGCCGGGGCGACCTGCCGGGGGCGATTGCGGATGACGCCAAAGTGCTCGCCGCCGAGCCGCGCGACGCCGCGGCCCTGGCCGGCCGCGCGGCGGCGCGGCTGGCCGGCGGGGATTATGCCGGGGCGGAGGCGGACGCCACCCGCGCGCTGGCGCTGCAGCCGGACCAGCCGGAGGTGTATAATAACCGGGCGCTGGCGCGCAAGAGCCGGGGCGCGCCGGACCTCGCCTTGCTGGATTACAACCAGGCGTTGGAACTCAAACCCGATTATGTCGAGGCCTATCTGGGCCGGGCGTATGTCAAAGCGCTCCTGGGCGACCTCGCCGGGGCGGAGGCGGATGACACGCTGGCCATCAGTTATGGTCCAACCGATGCCATTGCTTATTACAACCGCGGGGCCGTGCGCCAGGCCCTGGGAAAAATGGACCTCGCGGTGCTCGACTTCAACCAGGCCATCCAGGCAAACCCGGGTTTTGCCTACGCCTATCGGAACCGGGGGATGGTGCGGTTTGACGCGCATGATTTTGTCAGCGCCGAGACTGATTTTCGCAAGGCCATCGAACTGGACCCCGCGCTGACTTATGTCCGCTTTCGCATCTGGCTGGCCCGGGCACGCCTCGGCCAGCCGGACCAGGCGACCACCGAGTTGCGCACCTATCTGGATGGTCTCCCCGCGGGCGGTCCGCCAGCCTGGCCGGTGCTGGTGGGCCGGCTGTTGGCGGATGAGCTGGGCGAGGGAGATTTGCTGGCGGCGGCGCAACGGCAGGGTCCGGGCAAGGTGGCGGGCTGCCAGTGTGAAGCTTATTACTACGTCGGGGCCAGGCGCCTCGTAACCGGGGACACCCTCGGCGCGACCGATTATTTCCAAAAAGCCGTGGCCACGGGGCAGAAAGAGTTGCAGGAATACAACAGCGCGGTCGCCGAACTGGCATTTTTAAAGGCGGCGAATCATTGACCCCGGGTGGCGGGCCACCCGGCAAATGCCCTCAATTCTGGAATTTTCCCATCTTGCGCCCGCGCACGCCAAGCCAGTGTCTGATATTACCAATATTAGGAGTGACTAAATAAAACGTTTGATAATATAGTCATGCTAATAACAAATCCAGTGCAGGCAAACCGGTCTGCCGGGTGCTGCAACTGCGGAAAATAACAACCACAGGCTAAATTATGAAAAAATTACTCCTCGCCGGCATCGTGGGCCTCCTGGCCGTCACCGGCACGGCCCGCGCGGGCGATGCCAAAGCCCAGTACGAACAAACCTGCGCCAAATGCCACGGCGCCGACGGCGCGGGCGACACGCGCATGGGCAAAAAGCTCGGCGCAAAGGATTACACCGATGCCAAGGTGCAGGCCGACTTGAAGGATGACGTGGCTTTCAAATCCATCAAGGAGGGGCTCAAGGACGCCGATGGCAAAAACCTGATGAAACCCGCCGAGGATCTCTCGGATGACGACATCAAGGGCCTGGTCGCCTACATGCGGACCTTTAAGAAATAATTTTGGTTGCAGTTGGGTCCCGGGTGGCTTGGTTTTTGGGTCCAGGCCACCCGGTTTATTTCCGCCTCGGAGCGCGCCTGTCCCCGGGCGTCGTGTCTGAATTAAGGGTGCTGCTGACGGGATCGCCCCCGACTCCCCGGCCAGTTCATGGTGCCGGGCCTGCGGGTTGGGCGCGTCGTTAAGGAAAGTATTTATGTTCATCCCCACCATCGCCTCCGTTGCTTTCCGTCCGGGACGCAAGTCAGCGTGGCCCGCCTGCTTCCTGGTCCTGCTCTGGCTGCTCTTACCCGCTCTGGCGCTGGCGGCCAAGCCTTTGTCCAATTCCGACTGCCTCGACTGTCATTCCGACAAAACCCTTACCACCACCAACACCGCTGGCCGGACAATATCACTTTTCGTGGACGTTGCCCGGCTGGCCGCTTCGGTCCATGCCACCAATGCCTGCGTGAGCTGCCACACGGATGTCGGGTTGAAACATCCAGATGACAATGTGCCGGCGCGGGCGGTGGACTGCGACCGCTGCCATGCGCGGGCCTCCGCCAGTTACACCTTGAGCGTGCACGGGCTGGCGCTGGCTGCTGGGCGGGCGGATGCGGCGGGCTGCGAGGATTGTCATGGCACCCACGACATGCCCGCGCCCACCGCGCCGGATTCACCCTTGTATTTTACGCGGCAGGGAGCCACCTGCGGGGCCTGTCATGACCGGGAGGCGGCCGATGTGGCGGCCAGTGTGCATGGCCGGGCTACGGCAGCCGGATTCCGGGATGCGCCCACCTGCACCGACTGCCACGACGAGCACAAAATCCATTCCCTGAAAGCCAGCACCCCGATGATGATTTCCGGCGCGGTCTGCGCCAAATGCCATGCCTCGGAACGGATCAATACCAAGTTCAATCTGCCGGCGGATCGGGTGGCCACCTTTTTTAACAGCTACCACGGCCTCGCCGCCCAATATGGTTCGACGGTCGCGGCGGATTGCGCGAGTTGCCACGGGTATCACCGCATCCTGCCCTCCTCGGACACCAACTCCTCGATCAATCGCATTCATCTCGTGGAAACCTGCGGCCGATGCCACCGGGGGGCCAATGAGAATTTCAGTTTCGGCAAAATTCATGTGGATGGCACCACCGCCAACGGCGGGGACGGCCTGGGCGGCCGCGTCAACGGCTGGGTGCGGCAGGTTTACCTGCTGCTGATTTTTGGCACCATCGGCGGCATGCTGGTTCACAACGGGATGTTGTTTGGGCGCAAGCTGGCCCGGCGGTTGTCTCCCGGCTCGCGAACGGTCCTGCGCATGAACCGGCCCCAGCGCTGGCAGCATGGCCTGCTGGCCGCCAGCTTCATCGTGCTGGCCCTGACGGGCTTTGCCTTAAAATATCCCGATTCCTGGGTGGGCCATTTGCTGGGCTCCAGCGAACCATTCCGGCGGTGGACCCATCGCTTCAGTGGCCTTTTGCTGCTGGCGGTGGGGCTGGTGCACTTGGTTTATATTCTGCATAGTCCCGCGGGGCGGCAGTTGGTCAGGGATTTGCTCCCGGTCCGGCAAGACCTGCGCGATCTCCAGGCGATGATCGGCTACCTCGGCGGCTGGCGGGCGGATAAACCCCGGCTCGGCCGGTTCGGCTACGCGGAGAAGCTGGAATATTGGGCCGTCATCTGGGGCACCTTGATCATGGGCTTCACCGGCATGGTGATCTGGCTCAAACTGGATGTGACCGAATTTTTGCCGCGCTGGGTGGTGGATGTGGCCCTGATGATTCATTACTACGAGGCCGTGCTGGCGTGCCTGGCCATTTTAGTGTGGCATTTTTATCACGTGATTTTTGATCCCGACGTATATCCGGTGAACCCCGCCTGCTGGGACGGCCGCGTGTCGGAACACTGGCAGCACGAGGAACATCCATTGGACAAAACCTAACTGCGCCTCGCGGTTAGCGCCGGCAGTTCATCGTGCGGTCGTTGTAGCGTCGAGCCTGTGGCTCGACCTGCGAGCCTGCGAACCCGCAATAAATTCCTCCTTTCTCCTGCTCCCGTCTTCTTTCCCGCACCTCATTTTCCCCGTTAATAAACGCAATCAGTTTTTTATCCACATTTTTCATGCACGCTGTCTAAAAAAGCACAGTGTTTTTTTCCACATTCTGACTGCCCGTTGGCGCGGATTGGCCTTTTATTGGGGAATTAGCAGTTTTGATGCTGTCGGAGGGGTTGGCACGTCTTATGCTTTCTCTAATTTAGTTGTTGTTGTTTGACTAGCGTGGTGGCCCTGGGTGAAAGCGAGTTTGATCGTGGGGATTAAAGTTCGCGTTCAGCCAGGGTTGGGTTCGGGGGCAAGTTGGGTTGTTCCCGGGGAATTACACACCGCACGCGCCTGGCCGGTTGACGGCCGAAGAGACTGCGAAAGAAGCTTGAAGGAGGTGGAGTGAGGGTGGCCGGTAATGGGGTCCAGGCGCGTGCGTGTCTAATTAATCAGAAAAGACTTTTGGTGCTTTAGTTGAGTAGTGGCGGACAGGTGACAGCGAGCCTCTGTATTTGCTGTATATTTAAAATGCTTCACTTGTTCCAGCCAGTTCGTGTTTGAACTGCCAGTTAACCCGCCGGACCGTTTCTAATAGCTTCCTGCAAATACAAGGCTTCTTCTCCGCCGGATGCCGTCAAAAACCGCCGGGTGCGCGGCGGGCCGCCGTGGGAGTATAAACAGGTAATAAAAAGGCTGGGCCGGTTCGGGGATGCGGGGTTTCCCTTTTGGGAACCGTTGCCCATTCCCGGACTTCTTTCGTTTCATCCCTGGATCGTGGGTCCGGGCTTGATTTTTAATGGGTTGACGCGCGTACCAGAAATGGTACGTTGGGGGCGCATGAAAGCGGAGCGTCCGCTCAGCGTGGTTTTTTATCAAACCGATTCCGGCAATCAGCCCGTGCGGGATTGGTTGAAGGGGCTTTCGAAAGCGGACTGCAAGATCATTGGCGCGGACATTCTGACCGTTCAGTATGCCTGGCCGGTCGGAAAGCCGCTGGTGGATCATTTGGGCGGGGGTATCTGGGAAGTCCGCTCCCGCTTGGATAAGCGCATTGCCCGGACGCTTTTTGCCATGGTGGATCAGGAAATTGTCCTGTTGCATGGCTTTATAAAAAAATCGCAAAAGACCCCGGCCGAGGAACTCGCGCTGGCGGGCAAACGTAAAAACCTTTATCTCCAAAACATATGAGCAAAAAAATTCATCGCGGAGGGGACCTGCGGGATTTTCTGGCCGAACAGGGCCTGTTGGCCGAAGTGGAGGCGCGCGCCCTGAAACAGGCATTGGCCATCCAACTGGAGCGCCTATTACAGGACCAGGCGCTGACCAAGACGCAAATGGCGGCCCGCATGAAAACCAGCCGGGCGGCGGTGGACCGGTTGCTGGATGCCTCCAATTCCTCGGTCACCCTCAACACCCTCGGCAAGGCCGCGCAGGTGCTGGGCCGCAAGTTGAAAATTGAATTGGTGCCGGCCTGAGCAACCCCCGGCGTCCCCGAAACAAAAACACCCCGGCCATCAGTGGCCGGGGCTTTGATTGACGGGCTAAAGCCTACTTTCCGCAGCAATTCTTATACTTCTTCCCGCTGCCGCAAGGGCAGGGGTCGTTGCGGCCCACTTTGGGACCTGACCGCACCGGCTTTGGCCGCGGCTTGTTCACGTCCTCGGCCGCCTGGCTGACGATGTCGCTCGGATTGGCCTGGCCGGGTGGCGGCGCGCTGAAGGCCGAGGGCGCCTGCGGCTGGTGTGTCGTGGTTTGCGGCACATTGCGCAGGAAGTTCTGAAACGCCGTCATTGAGGACGCGCTCCGGAAAATGTTGTGACAAATTTCCGTCTTCACGTTCACCATGAGTTCGTCGAAAATCTTGAACGCCTCGGACTTGTACTCCAGCAGGGGATCCCGCTGGCCATGCGCGCGCAGCCCGATGCTGTAACGCAGGCTGTCCATCTCGTAAAGATGCTCCTGCCAGAGCTTGTCAATCGCGCTCAGAATCGTGAAGCGCTCCACTTCCTTGAGCGCCTCCGGATTCTCAAAGCTCACCTTGAGGTCGTAAGCCTTGCGGATGCTGTCCGTCAAAAACGTCGCCACCGCGAACTGCGCCGGGCTCAGCTCGCCGAATAGCGAATCCGCCAGCGGCTTTTCCGTGCCGGACTGCGCGGCCTTGATGATTTCCTCCTCGGGCAGGCCCATGGGGAAGTTCAGGTTCACCCAGTCGGCCAGCGAACGGACTTTCCAGTCGCCGAATTCCTCGCCAGTCGTCGTAAACTGGCGCACTTTTTCCACCACCACTTCCTCCATGATGTCCATGAGCCGGTCCCGGACATCCTCGGAGTTGATGATTTCATTGCGGAATTCATACACGACCGAGCGATGTTTGTTCATCACGTCGTCGTATTCCAGCGTGCGTTTGCGCTGCTGGAAGTGATGCTGCTCCACGCGCTTTTGCGCTTGTTGAATGGAGCGGTTCAGGAGCGGATGCGTCAGCTCCTGGCCTTCTTCCAGGCCCATCTTCTCCATCAATTTGACAATGCGGTCCGACCCGAACAACCGCATCAAATCGTCCTCGAGGGAGATGAAAAAGTGCGAGGACCCCGGATCGCCCTGGCGCGAGCAACGGCCGCGCAACTGGCGGTCAATGCGGCGCGATTCATGGCGTTCCGTGCCGAGCACGTGCAGACCGCCCGATTCCGAGACGCCCGGTCCCAGTTTGATATCCGTGCCACGGCCGGCCATGTTGGTGGCGATGGTAATCGCCCCCTTCTGGCCCGCCCGCATCACGATTTCGGCTTCCTGCTGGTGATATTTCGCATTCAGCACGGAATGCACCAAGCCTTCCTTCTTCAGGAGGCGGGAGAGCATTTCGCTGGTTTCCACGCTGATCGTGCCCACCAGCACCGGCCGGCCTTGGGCATGCAGGGCTTTGATCTCGCCCACCACGGCATTGAATTTCTCGCGCCGGGTCTTGTACACGGAATCGTGCGTGTCCTTGCGGATGTTCGGCTTGTTCGTGGGAATGGTCAGCACCCCCAGTTTGTAAATGTCGAAGAACTCCTGCGCCTCGGTTTCGGCGGTGCCGGTCATGCCAGCCAGCTTCACGTAGAGGCGGAAATAATTCTGGATTGTGATCGTCGCCAGCGTCTGGGTCTCGCGCTCGATCTGCACCTCCTCCTTGGCTTCCACGGCCTGGTGCAGCCCGTCGCTCCAGCGGCGGCCGGACATCAGCCGCCCGGTGTGCTGGTCCACGATGATGACCTTGTTGTCCTGCACCACGTATTCCACATCCTTCACGTACAGGCTGTAAGCCTTGAGGAGCTGGGAAATGGAATGCATCTTCTGCGCCTTGGTCTCGAAATCCGACTGCAGCTTGGCCTTCATCTCCAGGCGTTTGCGCGCGTCGGTTTCCGGACCCGCATCCACATCGTGCAGGGCCGTGCTCAAGTCCGGCAGCACAAACGCGTCCGGGTCCTGGGGACTGATAAACGTGCGGCCTTTCTCGGTCAAATCAGCCTCGTGGCTCTTCTCATCAATCGCGAAGAGCAATTCTTCCTTCTCGCGGTACAAATCCACCTTCTTCTGGTCCTTGTGCAGGTCCAGTTCCGCCTTGTTCATCAGGCTGAGGTATTCCGGATTCTCCAGAATCTTCATCAAACCTTCGGACTTCGGCTGGCCCATTTTCACGCGGAACAGCAGGATCCCGATCTCCAATTGAAGCTGCGCCTCGTTTTGGACATTCGAGCCGTCCGTGGGATGCAGTTTCTTGATCAGCGCCTCGGCCTCGCTCAGGAAGCGGTTGCACAGGCGTTCCTGCGTTTTGACGAGATCGGCCACCAGCGGTTTCCACTGGGCGTATTGCTCGTCGTAGGTGTGAATGGCCGGACCGCTGATAATCAACGGCGTGCGGGCTTCATCAATCAAGATGGAGTCCACTTCGTCCACGATGGCGAAGTAATGGCCGCGCTGCACCTGGGCCTCCTTGCGCATGGCCATGCCGTTGTCGCGCAAATAATCAAAACCGAACTCCGAGTTCGTGCCGTAAGTGATGTCGCACTGGTATTGCTGCCGGCGGAGGCTCGGCGGCTGGTCGTTGGTGATGCAGCCTACGGTCAGGCCCAGAAACCGGTACACCGCCCCCATCCACTCGGAATCGCGCGCCGCCAGGTAATCATTCACCGTCACCACATGCACCCCGCGGCCCGTGAGGGCGTTGAGATAGACGGGCAGGGTGCCCACGAGGGTTTTGCCTTCGCCGGTGGCCATTTCCGCGATTTTCCCGTTGTGCAGGCCAATGCCGCCGATGAGCTGGACGTCAAACGGCACCATTTCCCACTTCAGGGGCAGGTTGCGCACGGTGACTTCGCGCCCACAGAGGCGGCGGCAGCCATTTTTGACCACGGCAAAGGCTTCCGGCAGAATTTCGTTCAGGCGGGCGGCCAGTTCGGCGTTGTCCGTAATCTGGGATAGCTCGGCCTTCCAGGCGGCCGTTTTGGCGCGCAGCTCATCCTCCGAGAGCTTTTGCAAGTCGGCTTCAATCTCGTTAATGCGCCGGACGACGGGCCAAAACTTTTTGACCTCACGCTCGTTCCTGGACCCGAATATTTTCTTAAGCAATCCAATCATGACAATCTGTGAAAATAGAGGGGAAACGCTACGCTAGGAAACGCCCTGCGTCAAAATCAATCGCTGACGGTTTTTGTTGGCTGAATCTGAACCGCCGGACAAAACCAGGGCGGATGGTGCTCATTCAGGTGGCCGGGTCACGTCGCGGATTCCCCCCCCCCGGCCGCTCAATACTGGGGGTCTACCTCTGGGTGCCATCGTCTTTCCCCCGCACCAGGTATCACATTACACCGAATTCATCATTGCAGAATTGACCGGGCCAAGGATGCGCCCGCATATTACCGACTTATCGGCATGAAATATTGGTGGATCATCATTGGCATGGCCGGGCTGACAGGGTGTGCCCGTTTTGAACCGCGCCCGCTCGCGCCGGCGCAAACGGCGGCGCAACTGGAGGCGCGCTCGCTGGAGAACGCCGGTTTGAAGAAATTTCTCGAGCAGGCACTCGGGCAGCCGGTCAAGGTCTGGCCGCTACCGGAATGGAATTTGACCACGCTGTCCGTGGCGGCTTTCTATTACAACCCCTCGCTCGCGGTCGCCCGGGCGCAGTGGGAAGTAGCCTCGGCCGATATCCAGACGGCGTCCGCCCGGCCGAATCCGTCGTTGAGCGTCACGCCGGGTTACGACACCACCACCACCACGCTCTCGCCCTGGCTGCCGATGTTTAGCCTGGACTGGCCCTTGGAAACGGCGGGCAAGCGGGGCATACGGATGGCGGAGGCCCGCCAAGTGGCCTTGTCCGCCCGGTGGGACATTGTCACCACCGCCTGGCAGGTGCGCAGCCAACTCCGTGAAGCCCTGCTGGATGAGCAGGTGGCCGAGCGCCGGCGGGCCTTGCTCAACCGGGCATACCAATTGCAGGACCAGCTCGTGCTGCGGATGGAGCAGCGGCTGACCGCCGGGGATGTTGCCCGCACCGAGCTGGTGGCCGCCCAAATTGCCCTCCAAAAAACCGGCCAGGACCGGCTGGATGCGGAAACGCGCGCGAATGACGCCCGGGTCCGTCTCGCAGGCATTCTCGGCCTCAGCGCCCCGGCCCTGGCGGGGGTGAAGATTGATTATTCCCTGGCCACCAACCTCCCTCCGGCCCTCACCGAGCCGGGCGCCCGGCGCGTCGCGCTCACGTCCCGCTCCGACATTCGCGGGGCGCTGGCCGATTACGCCGCCGCGCAGGCGGATCTGCAATTGGAAATCGCCAAGCAATATCCGGATGTGCACATGAGCCCGGGTTACCAATATAATCAGGGTGACAACCAATGGTTTCTGGGGCTTACACTGGATCTGCCGGTCTTGAATCAAAACCAGGGGCCGATCGCCTCCGCCGCGGCCAAACGGCATCTGGCGGCCGCCAAGTTTCTGGCCTTGCAATCGCAGGTGATTGGCGAGATCGACCGCGCGGTGGCGGGCTACCGGCTGGCGCAATCACAGGCGGGTTCCGGCGAGCGGTTGCTGGCCACCGAGCAGGAGCAGGCGGGCGCCATGGAAGCGCAGGTCAAAGCCGGCGCGGCCGACCAATTCGATGCCGTGGGCGCCCAGTTGGAACTGGCCAATGCGCAGTTGGTGCAACTGGACAATGACACGGCGGTGCAGCGGGCCCGGGGTGCGCTGGAGGATGCCCTGCAATATCCGCTGGATGCCCTGACCCCCGAAACCTTTAAACAAATCGCCGCCGCCTCTCCCGCGACGGAAACCCATCCATGAAGAAACGTTTTTCCACTCCCTTGCTGGGCCTGGCCGCCGGCTGCCTGCTGGCCCTGCCTGGCCCCCAACCGGTCCGGGCCGATGCCGATGACAAGCCCGCCGCGAAAACCCCGGACGCCGCCTCCGCCGAATCGCCGGTCAAACGCAACGCCAATGGCGAAATGGTGGTGACCATCGACGACGCCACGCAAAAGCTGATTAAACTGGAATTGGCCCACCCGGTCCCGGCTGAATGGCAGCCGGTGGTCCAGGGTTATGGCCGGGTGGTGGACCCCGCGCCTTTAATCGCCGCCGCCACCGAACTCGCCACTGCCCAGGCCAATGCGGCGGCTTCCGAGCATGAATACTCCCGGTTGAAAACGCTGGCGGATCAAAACAACGCCTCCCTGCGCGCGCTGGAGGCGGCCCAATTGGCCGCCCAAAATGACCGGCTCGCGCTGGCCGCCGCCCGGGCCAAACTGGCGGGCGATTGGGGCCCCGTCCTCGCCGGGCGCAAGGATCTGGCGGAACTCGTCCGGCAACTGGCTGGGCGGAAATTGTCGCTCGTCCGGCTCACGCTGCCCGCCGGGGAGAATTTGACGGAACCGCCGGTGTCCACGGCGCTGACGGTGTTTCCGGATGAAGCCGATTTGATTCCCGCCGAATTACTGGATGGCGGGCTGGGCGTGGACCCGCAAACCGAGGGCCAGATTTTCCTGTTTCTTGTCAAAGACCGCGCGCTGCCGCTGGGCGCCTCGGTTACGGGCCATTTGAACCGGACCGGCCAGGCGCTCAACGGGGTGGTGCTCCCCGCTGCCGCCGTGCTCCGGCATGAAGGGCTGGGCTGGGTCTATGTGCAGACCGCGCCGACGGCATTCACCCGTCGCGAAGTGCCGCTCGACCGGCTCACTCAAACCGGCTGGTTTGTGACCGGCGGTTTTTCCCCCACGAATGTGGTGGTGAGCACCGGAGCGCAAACGGTGCTGTCCACCGAACTGAGCAGCGGGGCGTTTAACACGGGCGAGCGCGATTAAGCCATGCTGCGCCAAATCGTCGATCTTTCTTTGCGCAAACGCGGCGTGGTCATCACGCTCGCGCTGGGGCTGATTTTTTACGGCTGGCTGGTGGCTTCCCGGGCGAAGCTGGATGTGTTTCCAGAATTTGTCCAGCCCCAGGCGACGGTGCAGACCGAGGCCCCCGGGCTCGCGCCGGAACAGGTGGAAACGCTCGTCACCAGCCCGGTGGAAAACGCCCTGAACGGGGCGGGGGACCTGGACTCCATCCGGTCCGAATCCATCCAGGGCCTCTCGGTGGTCACGGCGGTTTTCAAAGAGGGCACGGATATCCATATTGCGCGGCAGATGCTGGCGGAGCGGCTGGCGCACCTTTCCGGCGATCTACCCGCCGGGGTGAAGGCCCCGGCCATGGAGCCGCTGACCTCCTCCACGATGGATTTGCTCAAGTTCGGCCTGGTTTCCACCAACCTCACCCCGATGGAACTTCGCACCTTTGCCGATTGGACCGTGCGCCCGCGCCTGTTGTCCGTGCCCGGGGTGGCGGCGGTGAAAACCTTTGGCGGCGAGGTGCGGCAGTTGCAAATCCAGGTGCATCCGGAACGGTTGCAAGCCCTGGGCCTGACCATTTCCGACGTGCTCACCGCCGCGCGGGAGGCCACGGGCGTGCGCGGGGCAGGATTCGTGGACACCGCCGCCCAGCATCTGGTATTGCAGACTGAGGGACAGTCACTCACGGCCGAGGCGCTCGGCAATGTCGCCGTCACCCAGCGCCACGGCCAAAGCGTGTGCCTGCGGGATGTGGCCACGGTAATCGCCGGGGCCGAGCCGAAATTTGGCGATGCCCTGATCAACGGCCGGCCGGGCATCCTGGTGACCACCGCCAGTCAATACGGCGCCAATACCATGGATGTCACCCTGGCCGTGGAGCAGGCCTTGGACACCATGCGCCCGGTCTTTGCCGCCGAGGGCATTGACTACGTGCCGGCGCTGCATCGTCCCGCCACCTTCATCGAGCATGCCATCAAGAACATGAAATCGTCCCTGCTGCTCGGCGCGGTCCTGGTGGCGGTGGTGTTGTTTCTGTTCCTGCTGGATTTGCGCACGGCGCTGATTTCCTTCATGACGATTCCCCTCAGCCTGCTGGCGGCCATCGCCGTGCTGGATCATTTTGGCGTGACGCTGAACACCATGACCCTCGGCGGGCTGGCGGTGGCGATTGGTGTGGTGGTGGATGACGCGATCATTGACGTGGAAAATATTCTGCGGCGGTTGCGGGAAAATACCCGCCGTCCGGTGCCCAAGCCCTTGTTCACCGTCGTGCTGGAAGCCTCGCTCGAAGTCCGGACCGCCGTGGTTTACGCCACCTTCATCGTGGCGCTGGTGTTTGTGCCGGTGCTGACCATGACCGGGCTGCAAGGCCGGTTTTTCGCGCCGCTCGGCGTGGCCTTCATTCTGTCCATCCTGGCCTCGCTCGGAGCTGCGCTGACCGTCACGCCCGCCCTGTGCTACGCTTTGTTGTCCCGCACCAGCCTGCATGAGGAACCGGTTTACCTGCGCTGGCTCAAGGAACGCCACCGCCAGGTCCTAGAATGGATCGCGCGCTGGCCGAAGACGATCATTGCCATCACCGCGCTCTCCTTCGCGCTGGCCGTGTTCGCCCTGCAATTTTTTGGCGGCGAATTGCTGCCCGATTTCCGCGAGGGGCATTTTGTGATCGGCCTCACCATGGCCCCGGGGACCTCGCTCGCGGAAATGCGCCGGCTCGGCACCGAAATCACCGCCGAATTAATGAAAATCCCCGCCATTCAGACGGTCTCCGAGCAGATCGGCCGCGCGGAGGGCGGCGAGGACACCTGGGGACCGCACCGCGGCGAAATGCACGTGGAATTAAAACCCGTTGCGGGCATTGACGAGGAAAAGGTGCAGGATGACATCCGCGCGGTCCTGGCGAAATTCCCCGGCCTCGAAACCGAGGTGCTGACCTTTCTGGGTGACCGCCTGGGCGAAACCATCGCCGGCGAAACCGCGCAGGTGGTCGTCAATGTCTATGGCGATGATCTGGACGTGCTGGACCGCAAAGGCCAGGAAGTGGCCGACGTGCTGAACCAGGTGCCCGGCGCGGCGGATGTGCAGATTGGCGCGCCTCCCGGCGCCCCGCGCGTGATGATTAAATTGCGTCCCGAGCGCCTGGCGCAATTTGGTTTCCGCCCCGTGCCGGTGCTGGAAGCGGTGCAGACGGCTTACGAAGGCGACTTGGTGGCCCAGACCTACGAGGGCAGCAAAGTGTTTGAAGTCGCGGTGATTCTCGACCAGGCCGCCCGCCAGCAGCCGGAAAGCATCGGCCAGTTGCTGGTCAGCAATGACCAGGGCGTCACCCTGCCCCTGTCGCAACTCGCCGACGTTTACACCACCACCGGTCGCTATGCGATTCTTCATGACGGCGCGCGCCGCCGCCAGACCATCACCTGCAACCCGCAAGGCCGCGACGTGAGCTCCTTCGTGGCCGACGCGCAAAAGCAAGTGGCGGCGCAGGTTCAATTTCCCGCCGGTTGCTATGCCGAGTTCAGCGGCGCGGCCGAGGAACAGGCCAAGGCCCAGAACGAATTGTGGCTCCATTCCCTGCTGGCCGGCGCGGGGGTGATTCTGCTGCTCTGCATGGTCTTCCGCAAACCCAGCCACCTGTTTCTGGTGCTTGCCAACCTGCCGTTTGCGCTGGTGGGCGGGGTGCTGCTCATTTTCCTCGTCGGTCATTTTGGCGACCGCCCGCCGTCCCTCTCCCTCGGCACGCTGGTGGGTTTTGTGACTCTGTTCGGCATTACCATGCGCAATTCCATCATGATGATTTCGCATTTTGAACACCTGGTGAATGAGGAAGGCATGACCTGGGGCCTGGACACCGCCATGCGCGGGGCTACCGAGCGATTGGTGCCCATTCTGATGACCGCGCTCGTCACTGGCCTGGGCCTGCTCCCGCTGGCCCTCGGCGGCGGCGAGGCCGGCCGCGAAATCGAAGGTCCGATGGCCCTAGTGATTTTGGGCGGGTTGGTAACCTCCACGTTGCTGAACCTGCTGGTGCTGCCCACGCTGGCGCTGCGATATGGCCGGTTTGGCGGGGCGAAAGGGGAGTAGGCCGCGGTCCTGATTTTAACAAAAGAGCCCGCCTTAACGCTTGACGTTAATAACGCCATGCGTTACTATGGTTGGCGCAATGATTGCGAGTTTCGCTTGCGCGGAAACCGAAAAGATTTTTCATGCGCAGATGGCCCGGCATTTACCGCCGGACATTCAGCGAACGGCGCGACGCAAACTGTTGCAATTGCACGCGGTGACTCGATTTTAGGACCTGGCTGTTCCGCCCGGCAACCGGCTGGAAGCCTTGAAAGGCGGAAGGGCAGGCCAGCATAGCATTCGCATCAACGATCAATGGCGTATTTGTTTCCGCTGGGATGCGGGCGCCTATGACGTGGAAATTGTGGACTACCACTAAACCATCATGAAAAGCAAACTGCTGGCCAATATCACACCGGGCGAAATTCTCCTGGAAGATTTCCTCAAACCCCTGGGCTTGAGCCAGTATCGCGTGGCCAAAGACATCGGCGTGCCGCCGCGCCGCATCAATGAGATTGTCAAAGGCCAGCGGGCCATCACCGCCGACACCGCCCTGCGGTTCGGACGGTATTTCAACATGGCCCCGCAGTTCTGGCTCAACCTGCAAACCCATTTTGATCTCGAAGTGGAGCAAGCCCGGCTCGGCAAGCGGCTCGCGCTCGAAGTGAAAACCCTGGTGGCCGCGTGAACGGACAGGGATGTTGATGGTGGGTTTTTGGCTAAAGTGACTAGCACCTTCCCAGCGCCCCGCCGGGGCGCGGACAATTTCCGGCTCATTACGGGGGGCGGCGCCAAGCTTGCCCCCGGATAATATCCAAAGCCCCTCCGGGGCAAAGCAGTGGTCCCCAACTTTGCGAAGCAAACGCCTCAATCGCAGGCTGGCTTTTAGGCTAACCTTTGCTATGCTGGCCGCCCATATTTAATGGAAACCGTACCTGACACGCTCGGCATCATTGCCGGAAACCGCACGCTGCCGCTGGAATTTGCCCGGCTCGCGCGGGCCGCCGGCGTGCGCCGCCTCGTCGTGGCCGCGTTTGAAAATGAGACCGACCCCGCGCTGGCCAAGTTGGTGGATGACATCGTCTGGCTCCGCGTCGGGCAGCTCGCCAAAATGATCTCCGTCTTCACCGACCGGGGCGTCAAGGAATGCGTCATGGTGGGCCAGATCGCCCCGAAAAACCTGTTTGATTTCCGACCCGATTTACGCGCCATGGCCTTGGTCTTCCGGCTCAAGGAAAAGAACGCCCACACCATATTTGGCGCCATCGCCGATGAATTGCAAAAGGACGGCGTGACGCTCATCAACGCCACCCCCTACCTGAAGCCCCTCATGCCGGCGGACGGCTTTCAACTGGGTCCCAAATTGTCCGCTGAACAACGCGAGGACGTCGCGTTCGGCCATCGCATTGCCAAGGAAGTCTCCCGCCTCGAAATCGGCCAGATCGTCGTGGTCAAGAAGGGCACCGTCCTCGCCGTGGAAGGCTTTGAGGGCACCGACAAGTGCCTCGCCCGGGGCGGCGAACTGGCCGGCAAATCCGGCGGCGCGGTGGCCGTGAAGGTCGCGCGCGAAAAGCACGACCTGCGCTTTGACATTCCCTGCCTGGGGTCCCGGACGCTGCAAACGTGCGCCGAGGCCGGCATCAATGTGCTGGCCCTGGAACCCGGCAAAACCCTCCTGCTGGAAGCCGAGACCTGCGCCCAGCTCGCCAAAAAACACAAAATTTCCGTCGTAACCGTTTAAGCACATCAATTCACCAACATGTTAACCTCCCACGAACTTTTCGGCTTCATGTCGCCCGCGCTGGCGAATGAGATTCTCGGCTACATTTTTGAGTCCGACAAACCCACCTACAAGGCCACCATGAACGCCGTGGCCGAGGCCCGCAAGCTGCGCCCGGTCTTTCTGGAACGCCAGCCCCGGCTCCAGCGCCATGCCCTGATGATGGCCAGTCTCGCCAAACCCGGCTCCGAAATGATTTCCGCCAGCCTGCTCCGCGCCTGGCTCATGCAAAAGCAAAACGCCATGCTCGTGGACTTCCTGAACGCCCTTAGCCTGCCGCATGACAAGGGCGTGGTGGAAAACCTCCCGCCCAGCGTGCCGGACGACCAGTTGAAAGCCGCCGTGGAACTGCTGCTGTCTAAATATCCCGCCGAAACCGTGGCGCTCTACCTCAACGCCTTCAACGGCATGAACGAGGCCCACTGGGCCAATTTGAAGGCCATGCTGGAAACGGACGCGCGGTTGCAGCTCGGTGCCACGGCGTAAGGGCACCAGGCAGAATGAAGAGGGCGGAATGAGGCATGAAGAAGGCAGGGATCGTCTCTTGGACGCGCTAAAGCGGTTTATGCCGCCCGCGCAGGTGGGGCCCTGGCTGAAAACACCCAATGCCGCCTTTGATGGTTCAACCCCCTCCCAAGTGGTGGAGCGGGGCGAAATGGACCACCTCTGTCGCATGTTGTATGACTTGGAATCCGGCCAGCCGGGTTAAAAACGCCCCCGTGAGGGCCAGTTGCGCGAGTCTTTGGAGTGCGCCCGTCCCGGGCGCAGCAACGTCCCATCACCCCACGGGCCCATATGCTAACCAAACCGTCTTCCCTGATCTCGTAGGAAACGACGTAAGGAGTTTCTGATTAAATCCCCGCCCCGCCTCCTGTGAAATCTGAAATTTCCAATTTGAAATGCCCGCCCCTTTGCCCTCCCCGTCGCAGAGCGACTTTTTGAAGGTAGCCGTGTGGCTTCAGCCCGCCGAAAGACGTGCGCATCCCTCCCCGGCGTCGCGTCGCGACGCTTGATATTAACCCTCTGCCAGCCAGCCTGGTCGCGCTAACCAACTCAGTACCGCGCGATAGCGTCCTGGAGTGCGCCCGCCCTCTGGCGCTTTGGCTGTCCGCCATCCCATCACTGGCATCATTGAACAGCAGAGCGTCGGCCGATTATTCCCCCTCTCCCCGAGGGAGAGGGTAGGGGTGAGGGGAAAGCGTTTACCCCAACGGATGGACCTGCAAACCTCGATGGTTATCAGAAATCTGGAATGGTTCATTGGCAGCAACGTCCGGTCGCGTCCCTGGCCCGGACACTCTCCAAACCGTCCCCCCTGATCTCGTAGGAAACGATGTAAGAGCCTGTCTGAAAATTCAAAAGGGTCCTGTTTTCGTGGCAAGGCTGGTCTGGCAAGGCGCGACGAGCGCGCATACCCTTTATGGGTCTGTAAGCGAGGAGCAACGCCGCCAGACCAGCCTTGCCGCGAAAACCCTCCGGGCGGCAGGTCTTTTGCCCGTGGACTTCGTTGGCTCGGCCCTGACAGCCCGCCGTGGGGATGCGCGGACCTCGCCGCCTCGTCCACAGCCAAAATCCCTTGCCGCAGGACCCTTTTCAATTTTCAGACAGGCTCTGAGTAGTTTCTGATCAAATCCCGCCCCGCCCCGTGTGAAATCTGAAATTTCCAATTTGAAATGCGCGCCCCTTTGCCCTCCCCGTCGCGGAGCGAAATTTCGACGGTAGCCGTGAGGCTTCAGCCCGCCGAAAGACGTGCGCATCCCTCCCCGGCGTCGTCTTTCGAAGCTTGATATTAACCCTCCGCAAGCCAGTCTGGTCATGCTGACCGCCTCAGTACGGCGCGATAGCGTCCTGGAGTGCGGCCGCCCTCTGGCGCTTTGGCTGTCCGCCATTTTATCACTGGCATCATTGAATAGTGGTGAGTCGGCCGATTATTCCCCCTCTCCCCGCGGGAGAGGGTAGGGGTGAGGGGAAGCGTTTACCCAACGGATGGACCTGCAAATCTCGATGGTTATCAGAAATCCAAACCGTCTCCCCTGATCTCGTAGGAAACGACGTGAGGAGTTTCTGATTAAATCCCCGCCCCGCCCCCTGTGAAATCTGAAATTTCTAATTTGAAATGCCCGCCCCTTTGCCCCCTCCGCCGGCGGATTTTCCCGGCTCAATATTCACCGGCAACCAGGCATGAGCCATGCTTGACAGTCATGAAAGTCCGAAATATCGTCGCCCCATGGCGAACCAGATTAAACGCGATATGCGGTCGAATCCCTGTTAGGCCACATTCGCACGTCTATGAAAACCGAGACCAGAACACTTGATTGGTTTTTGCGCGACAAGCGATGCCAGAAGTGGATCGTGCAGTGTTCAGCTTGTCTCGCGTATGGCCGGAAGCCAGAGACGCCGGTTGATGTTCCGAAGGTTCGGTTTGAGGAAATGTTTCCGATTATGGAGTTAGACGCTGACGGAAGATGCGAGCAGTGCCAGCAGGTTGAGGCTCGCCATACTTGATTTGAGATATGACCATGTGGCCTAACCTGTCCCCGGAGCCAACCGCCGTTGGCGCTGGCCGTTCCGTCCCGCTCTGCGGGACGGTTCACGTCGCGAGTCGGCGTTGGCTCAGCTTTCCACGTTAGGCCACATTCGCACCATGAAGATGATACCAGCATCCGGCAGTGAGTGGTTTGCACTATTTTTATTGCCATTCAAGGTGTTCGTGCCTGGCGGATGGTTGATGCTTGCGTTAAAGCGAGGCATCGTCGGTTATCGGATGGACAATGGTGGAGACCTGGTTTTCATTGTGGTGGCGGGCTACTTTTTGTGCTTTATAGTTTTGGTGCCCGGCGCGATGATCCAGCATTCGGTAGGGCCACGCCGAGCTTATCTTTCGACGTGCGGATTCATCGCGGCATTATTTCTCTTTGGTTTTTTGACGTTACCTTATTTAGCTCATTCATGAGAGAATTTACCATGCGGCCTAACCAGATAGAATGAGAAGGCAGAGGCCCAGTGTCCGTTACTGGGTTACAATCCTCTGCCTATGAAAAAACCAACTAAAACCACACCCGCTCTCGTTCTTACCCCTGCTGCCCCGGTGCTCGCCGGCGGCTTCACG
>CAITTG010000114.1 GCA_903895255.1 uncultured Verrucomicrobia subdivision 3 bacterium | reverse complement strand
GCTGTGGTTGAAGCTGCCTTCGCTGTATTCCCGGTCCAAAAACCACAGCCAAAGCAGGTTGTAACCAAGCTGTTCGCAGAACAACCGCTCACTGCGCACACTGTACAGGGCGGTCAGCACCCGGGCCTTGAGCAGTTGCTCCGGCGGGATGCTGCCCCGGCCCTCGTCCGCGTAAAGGTCGTCAAACAGGGGCGAAAGCTTTTGCAAAACCGTGTCCACATGGCGTTTAATGGCCCGCAAGGGATGATTCGCCGGCACGGCGGCGTTGAGATTGACGACGGTCAAAAAGTCCGGCTGAGCTTGTGGTTTTCCACGCATATTAGGTTAGACGCCATGCCAAAATAAAGGTTTCAGCAAATGGATGCGTTTTTCAACAACCTGCTAAAGTGCTTATGGAGTGTTTTATTTTCAGATATTTACCCCCGGATTTCCCAAATAAACTTCACAAGCTGAAGTTATTGACCTACAGTAAAGCCGCATAAACAAAGGCTTTCCTCTATGTTGAAACAACAAAAAACGGAAAAACCAGCGGGTGCAGGCAAAAAGGAGGCTCTGCGGGTGGTTTTTGATAGTCGTTTGAAGCTGGAGTTTCACGGTTCCAAGGTCACGTCGGATGCCGGGTTGTTGGCCTATCGGGAACTGGATGCGGCACTGGGTTTGACCGACTTGGGGGATGAGTTGCTGAACGATTGGCGGACTGGAAAGAACACGCAACACTCGATAGTGGCGCTAATGCGGCAGTCCATCTTCAGCCGATTGGCAGGCTACGAAGACACCAATGATGCGGAACGGCTCTCGGTTGATCCCACGATGCGGCATGTGGTCGGCGGGCGGGCCACGGAACACACGGCGGCTTCCACCAGCCAGATGGGACGGTTCGAGACCGAGGTGTTGACTCAACCGCGCAACCTTAAGGCATTGACGAAACTGTCGGGCAAATGGATTGACCGGCTGCGGGAACGCCAGCCGATGCGGGAACTAATCCTGGACATGGACAGTTCCGTGAGCGAGACCTACGGCGAGCAGGAAGGCACTGCTTACAACGGACATTTCGGCTGCACCTGCTACCATCCGTTGTTTTGCTTCAATCAGTTTGGCGATGTGGAGCATTCCCTGCTGCGAGATGGCAATGTGCATAGCGCCAAGGATTGGCGGGCGGTGCTGGAACCGGTGGTGGCCCGCTATCAGGGTCGGAACCTGCGGCGCTATTTTCGAGCGGATGCCGCCTTTGCCAACCCGGAGATATATGAGTATTTGGAAGCCGAGGGATTTGAGTATGCCATCCGCCTGCCAGCCAATGATGCGTTGTTGCGGGACATTGAGCCGCTGCTGACCCGACCGGTGGGGCGTCCTTCAAGCGTGCCTGTGGTTTGGTATGCAGGTTTTTTGTATCAGGCCAAAAGTTGGAATCGTGCCCGGCGCGTGGTGGCGAAGGTGGAATGGCACAATGGCGAACTGTTTCCTCGTGTCGGATTTATCGTAACCAATCTAACCCGGCCTGCCAAAAGGGTGGTGCGGTTCTACAACCAGCGGGGCACAGCGGAGCAGTGGATCAAGGAAGGCAAGAACGCCGTCAATTGGACCCGCCTGTCCTGTCACGATTTTGTGGACAATCAGGTGCGGCTGCACCTGTTCGTGCTGGCCTACAATCTGGGCAACTTTCTGCGGCAATCGGTGCTGCCGCAATCGGTGCGTCACTGGACGTTGACGACGTTGCGGGAGAAGCTGATCAAGATCGGGGCGAAGGTGGTGCGCCATTCGCGGCAGGTGGTCTTCCAGATGGCGGAAGTGGCGGTGCCGCGGGAGTTGTTCCGAACCATTCTGACCGCCATTGACCGTTTGCGCCAACCAGTTCCGGCCTGTGGATGAATGAAAAGCGCATGAAAACATCAGTCAACACAGGTGAATTGTCTTCGCCTCCGACTCAGGGAGTGTGTTGGAGTGTAAAAGTCCGTGCCGAACACGGTTTCGGCTCTGAAAAACCTGCTCTGGGTGCTGAAAAATGGCTTGAAATGCCAGGGGACGAGAGGATAATCACAAAAACGTCTGGTAAAGCTCAATTTGAATCATGAACATCAACTCAAATGGGAAATCCCGGTTACCAGCTTGGGCCACGGTTTTATTTTTACTGACATCTGCATGCCAAAGCCGCGCCGGGTTTGAGTCGGTGGCAGCCTGGGGTGACGATTCCGACGGGCAGACTGATGTGCCGCAAAACTTGACGAACGTGGTTGCGGTGGCATCCGGAGGTTATTCATGTTTGGCCCTTAAACAAGATGGAACCGTGGCCGCCTGGGGGAATAATCCCTTTGGCCAACTAACGTTGCCCTCCGGCCTGAGCAACGTCATGGAGATTGCCCTGGGCGGCGGTTTTAGCATGGTGCTTTTTTCCAATGGGACGGTCAACGCTTGGGGTGACAACGTCTCTAACGAAACCAATGTTCCTCCCGGCTTGGCCAACGTTATTTCGATTTCTGCAGGAAATATACATGCACTGGCACTGAAAGCGGATGGAACCGTGGTTGGCTGGGGCTATGACGGGTTTGGCGAGACAGACGTGCCTGCGGGGCTGAATAATGTGGTGGCCATCGCCGGAGGCGGGCTGCATAGCCTGGCGCTCCAAAGCAACGGCCAAGTCGTGGCCTGGGGCAACAATACTTCTGGCCAGACGAGTGTGCCCGCAGGTTTAAACAATGTCATAGCGATCGCTGCAGGCTTTAATCATAGCTTGGCACTGAAGCGGGATGGAACCGTTGCCGCATGGGGTGACAACGGTTATGGCCAGTCCGTGGTTCCGGCAGGATTATCGAATGTGGTGGCCATCGCGGCAGGCGATTATCATAGTCTGGCGTTAAAAAGCGATGGAACCGTGGTGGTGTGGGGGGACGAAACCACCGTGCCCGTGGGATTAAGCAATGTCGTGGCCATCGCCGGCGGGGCCGCTCAAAGTCTGGCGGTTGTTATGGGGCCGCCAGTCATTGTCGGCCAGCCAGCCGGGCAGACAAACTACAGCGGCACGGCAGTTAGTTTCTCGGTCAGCGCGGTTGGCACACAGCCTTTGAGCTACCAATGGCAATTTGACGGGGTAAATATAGCGGGTGCGACCAATCAATCCCTTTTCCTACCCAGCCCACAAGCGAACGATGCAGGAACCTACTGCGTTAAGGTGACCAACCCATACGGGTCCGTGACCAGTGCCGTAGTCGGCTTAGGGGTCGTGACGGCACCTCCAATAATTGTAAGCCAACCCACCAATCAAGTCGTGTTGTTCGGTTCGAACGCCGTTTTCACTATTAGCGCCACTGGCTCGTTGCCTTTGGCTTTTCAATGGCAGTTAAACGGGACAAACATCCCCGGCGCGACGAACGCCACTCTTAATATTGTAAACGCGCAAGCAACCGATGCGGGTATTTACGATGCGTTGGTGAGCAATAATTACGGTACCACCAACAGTCTTAATGTCAGTTTGCAACCAGTGCTGCCGTCGCTCGTATTTGGCTGGGGCGACAATTATGACGACACGTCTGCGTATGCAGGTGAAGCAATCCCGCCCATCGGACTGACAAATCTGACGGGAATCTCGGCCTGCGGATTTCATAGTCTGGCTGTTAATGGCGGAGGTACAGTCATCGCTTGGGGAAGTGACCGGTTCGGCGAATCGGATGTGCCGGCCGGCTTAAGCGGGGTGGTAGCCGTGGCGGCGGGATACTATCATAGCCTCGCCCTCCGAAATGATGGCACGGTTTGCGCCTGGGGTTGGAACTCCGTTGGAGAGACCAATGTTCCCGCGGGTTTGAGCAACATCGTGGCCATTGCTGCCAACGGCGCGGATACCTATCCTGACTCAAGTCAAAGTTTGGCACTAAGGAAAGATGGCACTGTCGTCGGCTGGGGTGCGACCACGGTGCCCACCGGAATCACCAATGTTGTGGCCATTGCTGCGGGCGGATTTCATAGTCTGGCGTTGCGGGCGGACGGAACGATCATCGGCTGGGGGGCCAACGGAAATGGTCAATCGGTTGCGCCAATAGGATTGAGCAATGTGGTGGCCATTGCGGCCGGAAGCTATCATAGCATGGCAATGCGCGCCGATGGCACGGTTGTGTCTTGGGGGTTTAATGGAGCGGGTCAAACGAACACCCCCCAAGGCTTAAACAACGTCGTGGCCATCGCGGCGGGGGAGGAATTTTGCCTTGCCTTGCAGGCCAATGGGGTCTTGAGAGCGTGGGGAAGCGACATCTCTGGCGAAACAACGTTGCCACTTCAGCTGACGAATGTGATTGCCATCACGGCGGGGAGCCAGCATGCCCTGGCCCTGGTTAACTCTGGAAATCCGGTGGCGACCTGGCAACCGCTGAGCCAGACGGTTTACAGTGGAGCGTCCGTCAATTTTAACGCGGGAGCCGTGGGGCCGCCACCGTTGAATTATCAATGGCAATTCAATGGGACAAATTTGGATGGGGCAACCAATCGGTCACTGGCGCTGGTCAATGTCCAAACCAACAATTCCGGCAATTACAGCCTCATAATTACCAACCTCATCGGTACGGTGACGAGCTCCAACGCAAATTTGACCGTTGTTACCTCGCCTCCAATCATATTGAACCAGCCTACCAATTATGTGGCTCCGCTGGGAGCATCGCCCGTTTTTGGGGTGTCGGTCACCGGATCGCTGCCAGTTTCGTTCCAATGGCAGTTTAATGGCACCAATATCACTGGTGCGACGAATGCCACTTTGGCACTGGCCCCCTGGGGTAATGAGGGCATTTACAGCGTGGCCGTGAGCAATGCCTATGGTGTGATCACCAGCTCCAATGCCGCCCTGGCGCTGCCGCGCTCGCAAGTGGTGATCTGGGGCATCCCTAATAATGTCCCGGCTGGATTAACGAATATTGTGGCGATTTACGGTGGCGGGGGAAACCTCTTGGGGGCCAAGGGCGATGGCACGGTGGGGGTTTGGGGCAATAATAATTATGGACAGAGCAACGTCCCGGTCGGGGTAAGCAATGCTGTGTCCCTCGCTGCGGGGGTGTTTGGCCAGTGCCTGGCCGCGCGCAGCGATGGGACGGCCCTCGCCTGGGGTTACAATCCTTATGGCAGTGTCGCGGTTCCGCCGGGCCTGAGCAATGTCATGGCGGTGGCGGAAGGCGACCAGCATGAACTTTTTTTGCAAAGTAACGGGCGGGTCACCGCCTGGGGTTCCAACACCTATGGGCAGACCAATGTGCCAGCCAGCCTGACCAATGCCGTTGCGGTTGCCGCTGGCGCGGGGCACAGTCTGGCATTGCGCAGTGACGGCACGGTCACAGCATGGGGGCAGAATAATTACGGCCAAACGAACGTCCCGGCCGGATTGACCAATGTGGTGGCAATTGCCGCAGGTGAGTACCATTGCCTGGCGTTGCAGGCCAGTGGACGGATCGTGGGCTGGGGCAATAACGTTTACGGTGAGGTGACCATGCCAGCCACGCTCACCAATGCCGTGGCCATCGCGGCCGGCGCCTACCACACGGCGGTGCTGCGCAGCGACGGGACGGTGCTCACTTGGGGATGGAATAACGATCTCCAGACCAACCAGCCGCCCGGATTGAGCAAAGTGGTGGCGGTGGCGGCGGGAGAATATTTTAGTGGCGCACTGCTGGAAGATGGACCGCTGGTGATTGCCACGCAGCCGGCCAATCAAACGGTTTATGCGGGTCACCAGGTGAAGTTCAGCGCCAATGTACTGGGGCTGCATCCGTTGACATGCCAATGGCAGTTCAACGGCACCAACTTGGCGGGAGCCACCAACACCTGGCTGACACTGACCAATGTGCAGCCGGCCAATGCCGGGTATTACAACCTGAACACTTCGAATAACTTTGGCGCAATCACCACTTCCAACGCCAGCTTGACGGTGATGGCTACCCCCCCGGTGTTCACGCTTCAGCCCACCAATCAAACCACTTATGCGGGATCCAATGCCACGCTGGTGGCCAACCTAGCACCCGGACCTGTGCCGGTGATTTTGCAATGGCAGTTCAATGGCACCAACTTGCCGGGGGCGACGAGTAATGTGCTGGCCTTGACCAATGTGCAGCCGGTCAATCAGGGTGGGTATGCGCTGGTGGTGACCAATGGATTTGGAGCAGTGACCAGTTCGGTCGCGCTCCTGACGGTTTACCCGTTGGATTTGCCCACCGCTTTGAACACCACCAACTTGACATGGACGACCACCGGGAGCGCAGCGTGGTTTCCCGAAGCGGCGGTGTCGTACGACGGGGTGGAGGCGGCGCAAAGCGGTTTACCCTCTTTTTACCAGCAATCCGGGCTGCAAACCACGGTGACGGGGCCGGGTACGCTGACCTTTTGGTGGCTGTTTCAGTCTCTATCCCAGCCGGGCTTTAATAATTCGCTGGTGTTTTCCTCCACCCAATCAGGCGTGGGAACGAACATCCCGTACACTTCCGGCTGGCAGTCCAACACCTTTTATCTGGGTTCGGGAAGCCAGACACTGAGCTGGACATACATCCACAGCTCGCCTATCGCCCAAGGGACGGGTTATGTGGACCAGGTGAGTTTCGTACCGGGCGGGGTTGCGCCGGCCATCACCAGCGCGCCCGCTGCAGCGCAGTATGTCCGGGCAAACGGCAGCGTCACTCTGTCGGCGACCGCCACTGGCACCCCGCCACTGGCCTGGCAGTGGCAATTCAACGGCACCAACCTCGTCAATAAAACCAACGCCTTTTTGAGCATGTCGAGCGTGCAGCCCACCAATGCCGGCACTTATACGGTTCAAGTTACCAATAATTATGGCCATGCTTCCGCCAGTGCGTCGCTCTTCGTCCAGCGGTTGGCAATTAATGCCGGCACCTCAAACCTATTTATGACCACCAACGGATTTCAATTACAAGTGAGCGGAATCCTGACGACAAATTCATTGATCGTTTATGCCTCAACGGACCTTGTAGGTTGGCTGCCTATTTTCACAAATTCCCCCACCACTGGCGCGGTGCAGTATTTGGATTTGGGCGCGACGAATTTCCCGGCACGTTTTTACAAGGCTCAAGAATAGTTTCAGTTCTCACTTTTCAACCTTCGCCAAGAAGGATGAAGTTGGATCGCCATAACTGCTACTGTACGCCCTTCAATATTCGAAAGGGAAATATTGTTATGTGAATAATGGCATTGTTATTTCCGCCGCTTGCCTGAGGATGAAGCTGCCAAGTAGCGGTACGGCAAATGCATATTTTCCATGCCGGTTTTTATAAATCAAACCAGAATCACTCAATGCTGAAAGCATTTGATTAACCTGGCTCGCACCAAATGGGTTAGCCATGGCTTTGGCCGCAATCACAATTTCTTGAACCGTAAATTCTCCATCAGCGTTTTCCAGCGTGGCTATGATTGAAAGGAGTTCCCTTTGTCTGTCGGTTGCCCTTGCCCATCGCCCTGCAAAGAAATCCTTATCCAATTTTTGCGTGATTTCTCTTACCGGAATTGGTTTTGTTGCCCCTTCCACGGTCATTTGTTGAACCCAAATATCAAACGTTTCTTTGCAGATAAATTGGATAAAGTATGGGTATCCTCCAGATGTTTCGCAAATCAACGTTATGGAGTTATCATCGAAAACAATGGAGGATTGGCAGCTTTTTATAGGTTTTGAAATGGCCTCCCTGCAGTCTTCTGGTTTTAACTTGTGAAGCATGACAACATCAAACATCCGTTCCGCAAAAGTGCGCGCCTCAACCAGTTTTGGAAATAAAGTAGGAAGCCCAACCAAAACAAGCATAAATGGAATGTTTTTCTTTTGAATAGATTGAAATACATCCAGCAGAAGTGACAGCGGATATTGATCTTTTTCAGAATGATCCGACATCGTTTGCGCCTCGTCATAGGCAAAAACAATACCTTTAACTCCGTGCGCTTGCACACAGGTCCACGCAAGTTGAAGAACCCCTTTAATTTTATCCGACACCAGACCCGGAATGGATTTGTAGATTTCGGTTAATGTTTGAAAATTTAAGGTTTTTTCCTCAAATGACTGGAGAGTCGCAAATCCAACCGATGGAGCTGCTCTCTTCACGCCAATGCCCGCTGTTACCACCGAAAGATCGGCCAACAACCGCTGTGCTATGATCTCTTCGCTTACACTTGCAGATTCAGAAAGATCGGTTCCAACCCAAAGCCATTTTTTGTTAAAGGCCATTGGTTTAAATGTATCCAACAAAACGGTTTTTCCGACACCGCGCAGCCCTGTCAGAACCAAGTTAGAAAGGATTATCTCTTGGTCTAAGAGCTTTAGAAATTCTTTGATTTCGCTATCCCTGCCAGCCAAATAGGGTGGCATGTGACCCGCCCCTGGTCTAAACGGATTTACATATTTTGGTGCGTTCATAAATTTATATTCAATTAGGATGTTGACATAAATTATCATCAAGGCTAAATTTAGTCAACGATATAAATTTATATTTGTTTCATGAAGACACTAAATATTATTCATAAGGCGAAGGTGCCTACTTGCCTTATTGAGGAAGGCAGCTTGCGCTCCACGGTCGGGTTGAGACGACCGACCATTTTTGGAGCATGGAAGCAGTCGCAGATACAATTAAAGTAAAAACTTAAAAAAACCAACCATATGAGTGACAATCAAACCCCTCCAATTCCGCAACCCGTACCCCAGCCAAGACCTCCCGGGCAGCAGCCAATTTTATTTCCACCGGGAATGGTGATGCAAGTTCCAGATACCTATTACGTGTCGTTTTCGGCTGAAATAAACCCAAATACCACCGAAAGTTTAATTTCTGTTATGGCAAATTTGGTTAACCAGCGTGTTAAAACTATACACCTACTGATTTCAACTCCGGGTGGGAGTGTAATGAACGGAATGAATGTTTATAACATTTTGCGGGGGCTACCAGTGGAATTAATCACACACAATGTTGGCAATGTGGATTCAATCGGAAACGCCATATTCTTAGCTGGCTCAAAACGATATGCCACTCCTCAAAGCACGTTCATGTTTCACGGGGTAGGATTTGATATTGCCAGCCGCGTGCGCCTAGAGGAAAAAAATTTAAGAGAACAACTTCAGTCAATCCTGAGCGACCAAAAAAGGATTGGAGCCATAATTACCGAGAGGACTAAAATCAGTGAGGAGGACGCCAGTGCCCTGTTCCGGGAGGCACAAACCAAAGACGCGGCATACGCCATTAGCATGGGGATTATTCACGAGATCAGAGACGTTCAAATCCCTGTAGGCGGTCCCGTAATCTCTTTGGTATTCCAGCGCCAGGCCGTTTGAGTAAATCGAGTCCATAGGTTTAATTACGTTATTTTTATTGTAACCAGTACTGGTGACAGAGTCAATTGGTTTGTGAACTTTTTCACAACCGTTTCAGGTTCAAAGTGGCCCAGTGCGCGAAGGCGCAAAGGATTCGGTGTTGGGTTTTGAGTTGTCAGCCCAGAAAAAGGCTATGGAGGTGGCTCCGCCGCGCTGGTGCTTTAGCCAGTGCTCCGCTTCTTCAACCGCGCTTTCGCGCATATCCAAGGCTCAGTGAGTGCTTGTCGTCGGTTGCCAGCACGGACGCCCCACCTGCTAAATCCCGATGGCCAGCCGGCCAATTCCGGGCTAATTTTGCCTCGTGTCCTTCGACCGTGACCAAATCAGACAGCAGGCTGCCGTGCTGGCCGCTGAGGGGGTCTTTATCGGGACATCCTCCTGGAAATACCCCGGCTGGCGGGGGATGCTTTATGACGAATCCCGGTACGTTTACCGGGGGAAATTCGCCGAGAGTCGCTTTGAAAGGGATTGCCTCAGGGAATATGCCGAGGTTTTCAAAACCGTCTGCGTCGACGCCGCTTATTACAAATTCCCGGACGCGAAATATTTAGGGGGGCTCGTCGCCCAAGTGCCCCCGGATTTTCAATTTGCCTTGAAGGTGACCGACTACGTCACCATCAAACATTTTTCCAACCTGCCGCGGTTTGGCGTCCGCGCCGGCAAGCCGAACGAACATTTCCTCGATGCTACCCTGTTCACCCAGGCATTTTTGCGCCCGTGTGAGCCGTTCCGGTCCCAGATCGGGCTGCTCATGTTCGAGTTTTCCCGTTTCTACCCAACCGACTACAAGCATGGTCGCGACTTTGTGGCGGACCTCGACCGCTTTCTGGCAGCCATCCCGGCCGGCTGGCCCTACGCCGTCGAGATGCGCAACCAGACTTGGCTCCAGTCCGACTATTTCGCCTGCCTGGCCCGCCATGGCGTCGCCCACGTTTACAACTCATGGGAAGCCATGCCCTCGGTCGGCGACCAAATGGGGATCCCCGGCAGCCAAACCAACCACCGCCTGACCGCCGCGCGGTTCCTCTTGAGGCCCGGCCGGAAATACGAGGAAGCCGTGAAGGCTTTCGCGCCCTACGATCGAGTCCAGGAGACCAATTACGAAGCCCGCTTTGCCGGCCGGGCGCTCATTGCCCGGGGCAGGTCCTCCACCAAAGACTCGCCGGGAGGCAAGCGGACGTTTATCTACGTAAACAACCGGCTGGAAGGCAACGCCCTTGAGACCATCGCCGCCATGCTGCCTCCGCCGCCCGACCGACCGGCAGTAGGCAACGCGGCAACGAGAATTGATACGACGGGATAAAAATCCCGCCACCACACATCACAAGGGCAGTTAAACAGCTCAATTTGCCTACAAATGCCTACACAGTTGGCGGCAAAAGGTGTCAAAACCTGCCAAATCGTTAAAAAGTTAGACCCTCACGACACCCCTATAAACATTGATTACAAAGGCTTTTTTGGCCGATATACGGTTTTTCGTTTCCGTTTTCGAATCCCGTCGGCCACCCCATCTTCCTCCCGCTTCAAATCGAATAGTCGTCCGAAAACACTTTCACATTGCGCAATTGTACGAAGAGCTGCTCGCCGGGCTTGGGTTGCAGTTGCTGGTACTCTTCCTTGCTCAACTGCACCGTAAACGGCTCGGCACTGTCCAGGCGGACCAGTTCGAGGCTGGCCACAGGGCCGGCGGCGTTGCTGCGGATGACTTTCGCCGGGAGGCTGGCCGGGCCGGCGGGATCGCGCATCACCCGGATGTCGTGCGGGCGCACGAAGGCCACCGCCGGGGCGGCGGGGGCTTCTTTCTGCTCGCCGACCACAAATTCCGTGTCCCCAATCGTCACGGTGCCGTCCTGCGCGCGGCCGTGGAACAGGTTCACGTTCCCCAGAAAATCGTACACGAAGGGGGAGGCCGGATGATCGTATATTTCCTCGGGGGTGCCGATTTGTTCCACGCGGCCATCGCGCAGGATGGCCACACGGTCGGAAACTTCCAGCGCCTCCTCCTGGTCGTGGGTGACAAAGAGAGTGGTGATGTGAATTTCGTCGTGCAACTGGCGCAGCCAGCGGCGCAGTTCCTTGCGCACCTTGGCGTCCAGCGCGCCAAACGGTTCGTCCAGCAGAAGGACCTTGGGTTCCACGGCCAGGGCGCGGGCGAGGGCCACGCGCTGGCGCTGGCCGCCGGAGAGCTGGGAGGGAAAACGACCGGCCATGGGCTCGAGCTGGATGAGCTTGAGCAGCTTCTCCACGCGGGCGCGGATTTCGGCGGCGGGCGGACGGGTGGCGGCCGGCCGGACCCGCAGGCCGAAGGCGATGTTCTCAAACACGGTCATGTGCCGGAACAACGCATAGTGCTGGAACGCAAACCCGGCCTTGCGCTGGCTGGCGGGAATCATCGTCACATCCTCGCCGTAATACAAAATTTGCGCGGCGCCGGGATCGGGGAACTCCAGGCCGGCGATGATGCGCAGCAGGGTGGTTTTGCCGGAGCCGGAGGGGCCCAGCAGCGCGACCAGTTCGCCGGACTCCACCCGGAGGCTGACATCGTTCAGCGCGGTGAAACCGCCGAACTTTTTGGTGACATGTTTGACTTCGACACTCATGCGATATTATTCAGCCGCCAGCTGGAGCGCGGCATTCTTTTTGTGTTCCGCCCAGGTTTTGAGCACCAGCGTGACGAGCGCCAGCAGCGCCAGCAGGGAGGCCACGGCGAAGGCGGCGGTGAAATTATACTCGTCGTAGAGCGATTCAATGTGCAGCGGGATGGTGTTCGTCTGGCCCCGGATGTGGCCGCTTACCACCGAGACCGCGCCAAACTCGCCCATCGCCCGCGCGTTGCACAAGATCACGCCGTAGAGCAGGCCCCATTTGATGTTGGGGATGGTCACATGCCAAAACGTCTGCGAGCCGCTGGCCCCCAGCACGCGGGCGGCTTCCTCCTCGGTGCGGCCCTGCGCCTGCATCAGCGGAATCAATTCGCGGGCCACAAAGGGGAACGTGACAAAAATCGTGGCCAGCACAATGCCCGGGGTGGCGTAGATGATTTTGAAGTCGTGATCGTTCAGCCAGTTTTGCAGCCAGGGGAACCACGGGTGATCGGCATTTTCATACTGTCCCAGCCAGCCCTGCGCGCCGAAGACCAGCACGTAGATCAAACCGGCCACGACCGGCGAGATGGAAAACGGCAGATCAATCAGGGTGATCAGCAAAGTTTTGCCGGGAAAGTTGAACTTGGCAATCGCCCACGCCGCCGCCACCCCAAACACGCAGTTCAGGGGCACGGCAAAAGCAACGGTAATGAGGGTGAGTTTGATGGAACTCAGCGCGATGGGATCAGTCAGGGCTTGGAAATAAAATGCCAGGCCCTTGGCGAACGCCTGGATAAACACGGAGAGCAAAGGCAGTATCAGGAACAGCCCCAAAAATCCGATCGTAATGCCAATCAACAGGCGGCGCACCCACGGCGGCTCCATCGTGGCGCGGCGCGGCGTGGCGACCGGCGCGGTGGCCGTGGTGGTTTGGGTGGTCGTGGTGCTCATGGTGCCGGGGCAAATCAGAGATGAGCGTGATGGCGGCTGCTCCACCATTGCAGGAGGTTAATCAACAGCAGCAGGAAAAAGGAAATGACCAGCAAGACCACCGCCAGGGCCGTGGCTTTGGCATAGCTGAACACGTCCAGCTCGCCCATGATCAGCACCGGGGTGATGACGGTTTTCATGGGAATGTTTCCCGCAATGAAAATAACCGAGCCATATTCCCCCAGCGCCCGGGCAAAGGCCAGGGCGATGCCGGTCAGCAACGCGGGCGTCAGCATCGGAAAGATCACGCGCCAAAAAATCTGCCAGCGGGTCGCCCCCAGGCTGGCGGCGGCCTCCTCGACCTCGGTGTCCAAATCTTCCAGCACCGGCTGGATGGTGCGCACGATGAACGGCAGCCCGATGAAGGTGAGCGCAATGAAAATGCCCAGTTGGGAGTTGGCAGCCTTGATGCCCACACTTTTGAGAATATGACCGATCCAGCCATTGTCCGCATACAGACGGGCCAGAGTAATGCCCGCCACCGCCGTGGGCAGCGCAAACGGCAAATCCACCAGCGCATCCAGCAGCCGTTTCCCAAAAAACTGATACCGCACCAGCACCCAGGCCACAATCAGGCCAAACACGCCGTTCACCAGTGCCGCGCAAAAGGACGCGCCGAAGGTCAGCCGGTACGAGGCCAGCGCCACCGGCGACGTGGCCACCTCGTGGAATTGCGCCCACGTCAGGGTGCTGGTCTTGAAAAAGATGGCCGAGAGCGGGATGAGCACGATCAGGCTCAAATAAAAAAGCGTGAAGCCGAGCGTCAGTTTGAAGCCCGGCAGCACAGTGCGTTGGCGCGAAAAAATCATGTTGATTGCCCCAATTCCCCATGGCGGGGGAACCGGCGGGATCGAATAACTACTAACTCAGTAGATATTATAAAACCCATCAAAATCCAAGGAAAATTTCCGGATTTTTACGGTGTCCCGCCCGGCTTCAAGGTCCAGGCGCACTGATCCGTCAGGTTGGTCCCGGCATGTTCGGCACGGGCTTCCACCTGATTCTCGCCGGATTTTAGCTCGACCTGGTCCCAGACGAACACGCCATTCGTGGCCTCGCTCTTTTTGCCGAGCGACGCGCCGTTGAGCAGTGCTTCGACCTCAGGGGCGTTGGAATAAATTTTCACATGGGTCACCGCATTGGTCCGTTCCGTGAACCGGCGGCTGGTGATGTACACAAAGGGGTCGTCCGACCAATTGGCCTTGTAAAAGTAAAAGGCGTCTTTGCGCGTCTTGCGATCCCCGGTCACCAGGCCCTTGTCATTCCGTCCGGGGATGCCGCCCTCGTGGCGGGTGCTGACGGCGAAGTCAAACATGACCCAGGCAAAGGTGGCCCAGACGTAAGGCTTGGATTTCAACTGGGCCCAGGCGACCTCGTGAACGGTCGCCTGCCATTCCTCGGGATGCCACTGACCGCCGGTTTTCGGCTGCTTGGGGTTTTCCTCATGTTGCGCGATATTCGCGCCCGCGCCGTATTCGCTCACGGCAAAGCCGCCGGACCGGCTGGTGTAACGGTCCTTTTCCAGGGTGGGCGTGAAATCCTCCTTGGAGCCCCAGCCGGCGTACCAGCCCGGATAGATGTTCCAGCCGAGCAGATCGGGAATGCGATTCATTTGGGGATAACCCTCGGTGCAGGTGGCGGCGATGATCGGACGCGTGGGGTCCTCACCGCGCGCCACAGCCTTGAGATTTTGCAGCAGCCGGTGCGGATCAGCCGTGCCGTCGCGGATTTCGTTGAACAAGCTCCAGACGAAGATGGACGGGTGATTGATGTTCTGGCGGATCAAGTCCAGGAGCTGGCCGCGCGAGGTGTTTTCAAATTCCACGGAGGTGCTGATCTTGTCCACCTGGGGAATTTCCGCCCAGGCGAGAATGCCGGCGCGGTCGCAGAGCGTGTACCAGTAATCCGGGTGCTCGTAGTGCGCGCAGCGAATGACGGTGACGCCAAGTTCCTTGACGATGGCCATGTCCTCGTCCAAATCCTCGTGGGAAACGGCGAAACCCTTGCCCAGGCGTTCCTGATGCTTGTCCACGCCGTGCAACGCGTAGGGCTGGCCGTTCAGGAAAAAGCCCTTGTCCGGGTCCACGTGATAATAGCGCAGGCCGATTTCATTGGTCACGGCATCCACCAAGGCATCGCCCTGGTGCAATTCCACCACCGCTTGATAGAGGTAGGGGTCCTTGCGACCGTTCCACAAGTGCGGGTTCGCCACCGTGAGGTGCAGGAAATAAGGCGCGGTGACATTGCGGGCGGCTACCAACTCCTGGGTGGCACTGGCCACGGGCTGCCCATCAGCGCTCAGCAGCTTCGCCACCACGGTCAGATGATTGGTGCGCTTCTGGGCATTGGAAATTTGCGCGGTGACATCGAGGTCCGCCTGGGTGTCGGACACGGCGGATTGCAGCCAGGCCACGCCGAAGGAACCGTGATCCGTGAGGGCAAAATGCTGGTCGCCGGTCACGATCAAATGCACCGGCCGGTAAAGCCCGCCGTAAACGGAAAAGTCGCCGCTCAAGGGGGCCACATCGGGTTCGGGGGCGTTGCTGACCCGCACGGCGAGGAGGTTGGTGCCGGTGGGGGAGAGGTTGGTGGTGATGTCGTAACAGAACGCGCCGAAACCGCCGCGATGTTCGCCCAGCAACTGGCCGTTGAGATAGGCTTGGGACACCGTGCTGGCGGCTTCAAAACGCAGGAAATAACGCTTGCCGGCCTCCGGCGCGCCGATATTCAGGTCGCGGCGATACCAGCCGGGGCCGCGATAATATTCCTTGCCCGCCATGGCCTCCGCCACCCCCCAGCAATGCGGGATCGTGACCGCAGTCCAAGCAGCATCCATCCAATTGGGGTCAGCCGGCGAGAGGGCCTGGCCGGACACCCCGGCGGGATCGCCCTGCACGTAGCGCCAGCCGGAATCCAAGAGGGTGCTTTCTCGGGCATACATCCGGCACGAAAGGACCAGGGCAAAAATCAAAGTGGTTAACAAACGCATGATTTCAATAATGGCCAAAAGCCCCGCGACGGCGCAAGTCTGGAGGCGGGAACCGCGAAACGACAAAATGCCCATGGGAAGGTTGGCTGGTTTCGCCCGACATCCTCCCGTCGCTCCGGTGCTCCCCACCCCAACGACACCCACAAAATTTCAAATGCAATGGGCAATTAGGCTACAGCTTCAACAGCGCATTCCAATGCTAGTGTAGTGTCCCACAAATAACTGTACTTATTGGCGGCCTTTCATTTTGGTTGAGCCGGGTTGTAATTCTTCGAGTCGGCGACGGCATTTGGCAATTTTTGCGAGCATGGCCTCGACACTGGCAGTCCAAACAAATGG
>CAITTG010000113.1 GCA_903895255.1 uncultured Verrucomicrobia subdivision 3 bacterium | reverse complement strand
GCTGTGGTTGAAGCTGCCTTCGCTGTATTCCCGGTCCAAAAACCACAGCCAAAGCAGGTTGTAACCAAGCTGTTCGCAGAACAACCGCTCACTGCGCACACTGTACAGGGCGGTCAGCACCCGGGCCTTGAGCAGTTGCTCTGGCGGAATGCTGCCCCGGCCCTCGTCCGCGTAAAGGTCATCAAACAGGGGCGAAAGCTTTTGCAAAACCGTGTCCACATGGCGTTTAATGGCCCGCAAGGGATGGTGCGCCGGCACGGCGGCGTTGAGATTGACGACGGTCAAAAAATCCGGCTGAGCTTGTGGTTTTCCACGCATGCTAATCAGACAGCTTAGCTGCGGCTTTATTCAATTATATCTTGGTTTTTCAACAGCCTGCTAGGCATAACCTCACAACCACAAAGCACCACCAACAACCTGGGCGACACAGTAGTGTTTCAGGTGGCATCAACCAATGAAGTCCCTCTTACTTATCAATGGTTTTTTGACAACAGTTCCATCGCCAATGCGACAAACAATTCCCTGACCATATCTGGGGTTCAACAATCAAATTTTGGGAATTATTACGTGGTGGTTTCAGGAAACCATTCCCGAGTGAACAGCCAAGTTGCCAGTTTGTTTGAATTGGCGGCGATCACCAACCAGCCTACGAATATTGTGTCGGCCTATGAGTCGAGCGCAACTTTCAATGTTGGCGCCGTTGGTTATCCGGCCATCAATTATTACCAATGGTCTTTGAACGGCACCAACCTTATTGGGGCCAACTCCAACAGCCTCACCATCAATAAGATCACCCTGGCCAATACAGGTAATTATCAGGTTTTAGTGAGTAATGTCATCAGTTCCACCACCAGCAGCATAGCCACCCTGAACATGGCCCCAAGCCTGGCAGTTCCCTTTGTCGGAGCCACCCCGATTTGGGGGCAAAGCGCCACCCTATCGGTGGGAGCCATTGGAAACGGCACGCTAAGCTACCAGTGGTATTTTAATGGGTCCCCGATACCGGGGGCCAACAGCCCGGGCCTGACTTTCCCTAGCATTCAATTCACGAACAACGGCTTTTACAGCGTGATTGTTACCAGCCCGTTTGGCAGTGTCACAAATGTAGCTGAACAAGTGGCTTTGGATCCAGCCTTGGTAACGCTTGGCTTTTCCCCCACTCTGAGGATCACCGGTGCACCCGGAGACAGTTACCTGATTCAACGCTCAGCAGATTTGACGAATACTAATAACTGGAAGAACATGGCTAATGTAACTTTGTTCCAGCAGCAGCAAATATGGGTTGATACTAGTGTGGATGCTTCCTCTCCGTTCGCCAACAAATATTTTTACCAGTTGATCCCGGAGTATTAATTTGTTTAAAGCGTTTTGTGAGTTTAACCATTAACATACAATGACTGCAAAAAATAAGTCGCAGGGATTTACACTCATTGAACTACTCGTGGTTGTCGCGATTATTGCGATTCTGGCGGCGATGCTTTTGCCTGCCTTAAGCAAGGCTAAAGAGCGCGCAAACTCTATCCGTTGTTTGGGCAATCTCAAGCAGATCATACTGAGCTGGACACTATATAATGGTGATAACAATGGATTATTCGCCCCAAATGAGAATCAAGGGACAAGTTACCCCAGCTGGATGCAGGGAAACATGGGATATCCAGACCAGGCGACCAACTCAAATCTGATCACATTAAGTCTCCTTTATCCATATTTTAAAAACACAGCGGTATTTAAATGCCCTAGCGATCTCTCAGCAAATGTCCGCAGTTACAGCATGCAGGTCCAAATAGCAAGCTACATGTGGGGCCAAAGGGTTGACCAGGAGGCTGGCAACGGAATTTCAGGGTATCCATCAATGTATAAAGAAAATCAGTTAAAGAACTTAGCCGCTTCAGCCACCATTGTTGTGCTCGATGAGAATCCCGAGGTAATAAACGACGGTTTTATGGGAATTTTGATAACAGGCGATCGATGGTGGGATGTGCCCAGCGCAAATCATTCAAACGGATGTAATTTAAGCTTTGCTGACGGCCATGTCGAACACTGGCATTGGAGGGACTCGCGTACAGCAAATGCCTATGATGGTCTTACTACTCCCAATAATGTCGACCTCCAGCGATTGCAGCAATCCATTGGGTGGCAATAGGCCGATGGTGATTTTTGCCACAATCCGTAAATTCCAAAAATGCACATTTGGATAGCCGCGAAAAGTCGGTAGTGTCCTAATTTGAAACGCGGTTTTTTGGGCTTTCGCTCTGGTTAAAGGTGTGCGCACACTGGAATCAGTGTAACGAAAGCACTTTTATGAATGAGAATGACAAGCTGTTTGCTCAATTCCTGCTCAAGCTCGGGAAGAAGGTTTACGGGATGCAGGAGATCCAGAACCTTTTAGTGCGCGCATTTTTGGCAAACGCTTCAATGGACCCCGCTTCAAAGCAGGAAATAAAAGACCTTCTAGCGCGTCTCGAATCTGAGCTAGATCAGCAGTCTGCCGAGTTAGCGAGTTTGAAAACGCTTTTAGAAACTCTTTGAATTGCAGTTTTTTTGCTTTTTTTGGACTGGTTGTTTTTTTCTTTTTCATTTGTGCTAGATGGTTAACGCCTTCGTTCAACCGCAACCCCGCGACCGAAGGCTTTTGCCGTGGGGAAATTAAATGAATCCAAAACCGCCCAAGTCGCTCCCTCCCGCAGAGCGGAAGCAGTGGAAGGCCACGATGAAGGCCCAGGCTAAGATTGATAAGGCGCTTGGCTTCGGCAAGACCCCGCAGCCGCCAAAATTTCCGATGAAATTCAGGGAGTTTTTGCGCCGGGCTTTTGGCGGTCGCCTCCACGCCGACAGACTGCATTTATATAGAAAGTTGGTTTCTGAGGACTCTGCGGCTTATGTTTATTTCAATGGCGGTTATGCGTCTCAATCTGAGAAAGATGCCGCTGCGGAGAAAAGAACCGTTGATTTTATTGCAAAGTTAAACAGTGATGGGATCACGGATGAGAAATGGTATTTCAGAGTGCTTCCAGCTATTGCGGAGTGGCGGGTGCAGAACCGCATCCGACAGCGTAAAGAGGCAAACGCCAGCCGTTGGCGCAAAGAAAAGCTAAAAAAGCCCTTGTAAGCCATTAAACGGGGCGAAAATGCTATTTCGCACCTAAAAAAGTGCAGTCTCGCAAAGCAAAATATGCAGGTTCGCATTTTAAAAAGTAACACTTCGCATCCACAAAAGTGCAGGTTCGTATCAGTTTCCCTGTGTTCCGCACGCCGTTTTTTAAATCCCAGCATGGTAATCTCATTGCATGGTAAGAAGATTAACAGCGCCGCAGTGACGCCGAACCTGTGAGCGCAGAAAGAAAAACGGCTGGCGTGACAAACTTTTGATCGAAGGGCGTCACGCCAGCCGCAGGGCAAAACAGGTGGGGCTGGTCTGGTGACGGCGCGGGGCTCTACATCCTAGCCGCCGAGGGTTCAACTCCCTCTAGCTCCACCAACTGAGAAATCTATCGCACACGCTTGCCGCCGCGTCCAGTCTTTTTTGACCGGACCTCGCTGACAATGGCTACCTTCACTGCTGCTTGGGGTGAATCCACTGGAGCCAATCCAAGCACCGCCACGAACCGCTCTCCCGTATCCCCTGGACCTTCCTGGTGCGACCAAGCATAGCAACGGCTGGCCTTGGGGTGTTTGATGGCTTCAAACACTTCCACAACGCCATGCCAGATGGTTTTACCCTCATACACTTCATGCACCGGCACCGATTCAAGGTGCCGTGAGTCGCACTTGTGCAACTGGGAGATCACCATTTGCAACCGCTCTATGTATTCATTATTCGCCACACTGTTCGACCAGATCAGCCACCGTCCACGCACTGCTCTCCACCCCTGCCGCTTGGGCCGGAGTCATGCGGATTGCGCCATGCCGCTTCACAAAGTTGTAATACGCGAAATTGAGGGACACCGCAGCCTCAAAGTTCTCAATCTTTTTACTGAACGCATTGGTGAGCCGGGTTAACCGTCGGCAGTGCATCCGCAGCGTGTGGTTCTGCTTCTCAATGTGCGACGTGGTGATGAGCGACACGTCAGGCATCCCGTAAACCACCGTTTTATCCACCTTCACGACTTCCGCCGGGCTGTACCTACTGGCGGCGTCTTTGTTGAGGTTGGTGACTGAGTAGGTTTTTACGACCTGCCCATAATCAACCTCAGACCCAAACGCTTTTTCAACGGCGTCAGGATAGGCCGCCAGCGCATCGGTGCTGACTTGCAGGCGGTTTGACACCCGGGCCGCCAAATCCTCCATGAAAGCGCCAGCGTGGTAGCTGTCGCGCTTGCCGACAATGTAGCTGGGTATCAGCTTGGACTCGGCATCCAAGGCGATGAACGTCCACACGTCCCCGTAACGTCCACACTCGCCAGCATTCTTGCGCTTGGCCCCAATGAAACCCCAAATCTCGTCCACTTGGATTTGTTTGCAGTTCAGGTGCCGCATTTTGGCATCGTGGATCTTGGCGCAGCCCTCACCAATACGAACACCCAAGCGCATGATGGTGTCCCGATGGACGCCGGTCACACGCTCAATGGCGCGGATGCTGCTCCCTTCGGCCAGCAGCGAAACGGCCATGATCTTCTTTTCCTTTGCTAGATCATTTGCCATAATTTATTCACTTTCCTTTTGATTTAATATATGAACGACAGTTCTCGACCAACTGATTGGCGTCAAATTGCTCAGGAGCTAAGGGAGCTAACGCCTTTTGATATTCTGGATCGCCGGGTAATATACCGCATTGAGCCAGCAGAAAAAGAGTCGGCCCGCGATGCTTACCAGCGACAATTGAAGCTGTTTCGGCGGCTGGGTGAGCCATTCGAGAAAGATATTGATGCAGCCATTGCTGCATGGCTGAAAGGGAGGCCATTAGAATTGCCTTCAATCGAGCATAGGCTTCACTTTTTGAACAGAGTGATTGCTGCCCTTCGATTCGCAGAATCACATACCATGCTGCCGCCAAATCATGAAACCCCTGTTTTTTCCGCGCCCGCATGTTCTCCGCAAAGCGCAGTATCGTTTTTGCTGACAGCTTGGTGGTATGAGCGTGGCTACATTGAATATTTTCACTCAATGCTGCTCGGGTCGCAGTTGCTAGATGATTAACCATGGCTCGTGCTCTAATTTTAACTCATCGCACACCCGCCCCCAATACGCAATAAATTTGTGAAAATTCACAATGTTTTGATGCAATAGGGGCGGGGGATTGGAATTCAAATTAGGACACTACCGAAAAGTCAACCAGCTTGACTTTTGCCGTTTTCGGCCCAACATGCATCCCTTGAATCACAGAATTAAAAAATGCGAAATCTGATTTTAAAATTGACCGGTTCATCGACCATTCGAAAAACCGTTAAAACATTACGCTTACATTTGCTGGTAAATCAATGGCTGCACTGGTTCCCAGTCGTAAAAATCTTGCCCGGAAGTGGCATTCGTTATCGAGCGCGTCGTGTAGAAAGTTTGGGGCTGTCTGCCGAAATGTTCGACCGTGGTTTGCTTTATTCGACTTCCGGTCTGCCCGAAAAAGTAGCCACTTTCGCAGATCTTGGTTGCAATGTGGGGTATTTTACAGTGTGGCTAGCTGATCGCATGAAATCCACCAACCTTAAGGGCATAATGGTGGATGCCAATCTGGACGCTGTGGAGGATGCCCGCTGGCACGTAGAGGCAAACAAAATGAAAAACATTAAGGTGCTGGAAGGCATTGTCGGTGCTGATGCGAAGACTGAAAAGGCAACCTTTTACGTCCACACTTCTAATGTTTGCTCAACGACTGCACCAGTCGAAGGGACTGAGGCTGACCAAAGCACCTGGACCAAGATTGAAGTACCTTGTGTAAAAGTTGAAGAAAACTGGGTGAAGTCCTTTGGCAACATACCCTGTGAATTGCTTAAAATTGACATCGAAGGTTCGGAAATGGATTTTTTCCGCAACGAATCCGCGTTTATGGGACGGGTGCAGGCGATTATCTTGGAATGGCACAAATGGCGGGTTAGCTTGGATGAACTGAAAGCCTATCTAGGCTCCCAAGGGTTTACCCTCAAAAGCGTGCTGCATGAGGATGCGGGATTGGGCACCGCGATTTTCGACCGAAAGGGTTAAAAAATAGGCGCGGGGCACACGATCACACCGGATCTGAAAAATCGGGATTAACCCCGATGCCAAACCCCTCCAAACCCAGGTTATGCCCCTTGCCTGCTGTAAAAATCCAGCCCCATTTTTGCGCGCTCTGTGCTCCTTGCGGCGAAAACGCCCTGCTTTCCACTTTTGCGCCGCTTTGCGCCTTTTTGCGGCCACCACATCCCCGCTGAGCCTTTGCGTCTTTGCGCCCCGGCGTTAAATCCGTATCCCCTCAGCCTCAGGCGGTTGAACAGCAGGTAGGAATTGTTCGCGCAAAGGGGCGCGATTTGTCCTTACCTGCACAAATAATTTGCGCCAAACTCCGAGCCGTGTCTGAAGCTAAAAATTCCTCCACGAGGACACGGTTAAGCAAAGCTCCTGTGGGCGGCTGAAATCGGGTGCGCCAAGCGTCGCTTAAGTCACACATTTGCCGTGTTTTGCGCATGAATCAAGCATAATACGGCGCTGTGAGCGAGTGCAGGCGGTGCGTTGACGGTCTTAAGTTCAGTCTTCGCACTTGCTGAAACTTCCGCTGGCAGTCGCCTCGCACATCCTCCCAAGTACTTGATGCACACGCATCAAGAGCTGGAGGCGAGGGTCGGAATCGAACCGACGGATGAGGCTTTTGCAGAGCCCTGCCTTACCACTTGGCTACCCCGCCACCGAAAGACGAGCAGATTAGTTTTATTTGCCACCGTAAGCAAGGTCAAGTTTTGAACTTTTACCCGCCAACCCGGCTGCATCCAAAAATTCAAGAGGCCGGACTTGCGTCCGGCCTCCGTGGTGACAAGGTTTATACGCCTTCACCCAGGCGCTCAGAAGTGTGACGGGCCAACTTGGGGGTCGCTGTCCGGACCGCGTCACGAGCAAAACCTCTCTGCCAACCCTAAACGAACAGCGAAATCTTGCATCCACAAATCTAGACGCCCCAACAAAAATTAGGTTAAACTATTTTAAAATTATTTCAAGTTGCGGCTTTTAAAAAAATGTGAGCGGTTGCGAAGGAAATAATGGCCATTCGCACCACGTACGCGAAAAGCTGGAAAATCAAATCCGCCAGCCGCCCAATCCGCAAAACCACTCAAGGAATAACGTTAAAGGCGGCATGCCTGCCCGCCCACGATGCATGGAGTCGGTCGGCAGTAGCCGGCAGTTGCTCCACGCCAAAAGCTGGGCCACATTGGACATTCGCCATTATTGAGTTGGCACGGCTTTTAATTTTCCGGTTATTTTGAACTCATGAGCGCCGGAAGCCACGCGCATCACTGGTGCCACCGGGCTGCCATCCAGCGTGGGACGGGCATCCGCAAAACGCGCCACTGGCAACGTCACCTCCGCCTCGCTGCCGGGCGGCACGAGGATGTGCATTTGCCACTGACCATCGTTCAATGCCCAGTCAACCGAAACCTTCCCTTGCGGCGTGGGCACCACCCCTTTGGCCCAGCGCAAATCACCCAATTCCGGCCGGATGGCGATGACTTTAAAACCCGGGGTGGCCGGGGTCACACCCAGCACGCGCGCGGATAATTGGACCAGGGGCGTGGAGCACCAGCCGTGGCTCAAATCTCCCTGGTGCCACATTTCACGGAAGGACTGGGTTTCCGGCACAATTTGCCAGCGGTGTAGTTGTTCGGTGGCATACTGGTCGAACAGTCCGGCATGATCCACCGCGGCAAGGACCCAGTGCATAAACCAGGGCTGCGTATTCAAGGGTTTCTCCGCCAGCACCTTTGCCACTATGCCGGACTGGTTTTCATGGGGTGCCAGGTCGAACAGGACGGCGAGCAGATTCACATGGGGACTGAACGTCTCGATATCCTTGTCCGCCGGCAACCACTGGCCGGGCTTTACGGTGGTTTGGAACGGCTTGCCGTCGCGGTAAAGCCCCCGGTCAGGCACCCAAAGCTCGCGGTTGAACGCCGCGAGCACTTCGTGGCGGAGCTGGTCATAGTGCGCCACCCGGGCTTGATCCCCGGTTATGGCCGCCACCCGCGCGGCCATTTCCAATCCATGATAATAAAGGGCGGTGAGGTAGCCCTGGCCGATCACGGCGGGCGGATGATGACATGGAAACCCGCCAATGCTCACCCAGTCCATGAACATGTAGTTGGGCGCCTGGGAGATGATGCCATTGGTGCCGCGCCAGCCGGTGTACGTGTCCAGCAGCGCCTGGACATACGGTGACAATTCCACCACCAGCGACTGGTCGCCCGTATAGTCATAATAGTCCAGCAACATTTGCAACCAGGCGAGCGAGTAACTCGTATGGAAATTATGGTAATGCTCGTTTTCCAGCAACCACGCGAACTTGCGCAAATCCTGCCGCGCCAGCCACGGCTGGCCAAAAGCATAATGATTCACCATGGACTCAATGACATAATCACCCGGGTCGCAGATCGGCTCCTGATGATTCGGGGAATCCAAATGGTGCGTCTGCAAACAAATCTGCACCGCCCAGCGTGACACCTCCCACAACCGGTTCAGATATTCGTCACTACAGGCAAAGGACCCTTCATAGGCCAGCGGCTGGGAGGTGAAGTTCGCGCCCACATCCAGAATCTCGACCGGGCTGGTCACGTTGGTGAAAGTCACCGTAAATGACGGGGCGATCTCGGTCATGAAAGGGAATTCGCAAGCATCGTCACCCCCGTCCAGGATCATCGTCGCGGATTGATGCGCCTTGATGGTCACCCTGGCCCCCCGCCCGCCGCGCACTTCCAAGGTCGGGTACGCACTCAAGACCCGGTCAAACTCCACCGTGAAACTACTGTTGGTAGTTACGGTATGACCGGTCAGACCAGACAGTCGCCGCACCGGATAACGCGCCTCCATCAAAGGCGGAAGCTCACTGGGAACGAGTCGCGGCCAGACCGAGTTTAATTCCCGGGCCGGCTGCCATTCGGCGTCGTTGAAACCAGCCATTCGCCAGCCAGGCGGTTCCTGGGTGGCATCGTAAATCGTAACATTTGGAAATTGCGCCGCCGGGAGCGCCCGCCAGCTTGCATCGGATTTGACGACCATGGCCGGTTGATCTGCCAGCGTGACTTCCGCCTCAAACAGAAATCCACGCTGACCGCGGCTCACCACCATTCCTGCCGGCCATTGACCAAACACCTCGGCCGCCACGACGTTGGTGCCCGGGGTAAAATAGGGCGTCAAGTCGCGGTAATCGTAGAACCAGCGTTCCGTGCTGCCGCCCTGATAATCCCGCCCCATGTCCACCGGCCCGCGCGCCACCAACCGGCCATTGATGTACAACCGGTATTTCATATCGGCCGTGAGCCAGGCCGCCACCTTCGTGGGTGCCTCCGTCAGCACCACTTCGCGGCGAAACAGTTCCACCGGGGCCCGGGAATCGCCTGCCAGCCCAATCCATCGGGCCTGCCACGGGGTGGGCTTAGCGCAGCCATTGGTAAAAACATAGCCCGGAGCCTGAACTCCCGCCGCATTCACGACTACCTTCATGCCGGGATAATCCACCGGACCTCGCGGGTCCACCACGCCTCCCCGCGCCGCGCAACTTCCCAGCAGCAATGCCCCGGCCATCCCAAAACTCCATGCACTAAGACCTAAAAATCGATTCATGTTCTTGGATAAGTTATTTTATTAAAGGTTAAGCGATAGATGGCGGGCTGGCCAGTTTGATCCGGGGTAAACCAAAGGGTGTCCCTGGCGGGGCTAAACACCGGATGCGGGTGGCGGACGGCGATCCTCGGGGATGCATGCAGGGCTGGCAATGTTACCGGGTTGGCGGACACCCCCTTCCCCCCGGACGTTAATTTTTTTTAATTTTTAGTGCAATTTACCGCAAGTCACCGTAATCCGTCGTTTTTTGCCAAGGGCTGGGGTTCTCAGGCGAAATTTTTTTAACCTTGAATGACCTTGAATGACCTTGAATAGGCTTGAATTGCCTTGAATAAACCTTGAACGGGGTCCGCAGGGGACGGCCCGTAGTTAGGAGCGGTTCATGTCAAAGAACGGGGGCGCCGACGGGCTTGGGCCGAAGGGTGCAGCCGGAAGCTTTCCCGCCACCGGGATTAACCACTCGCGCGATGAGTATAGAGCGGCGAGGCGGGGATGTCAAGCGGGGGGATTGAACATAAAGTCGAAGGGGGGCCATCCTGCCAGCGCCGGGCGGTCGATGACTGGCTTAAACTTTCTCTTCATGGGACAAGGTCCGGTATTCTGGAGCGATTTACCGGTTCGCAGGGCCAAAGCCGACTGCTAGTCGGCGCTGCGCCCGGGGACGGGCGCGCCACGGGGTTGGGGCAACACTGGTGCCAGCGAAACAAGGGTCAAACCGGGTCTTGGTTTGGTGGTGTGGGCTGATATCGCGGCCTGATAGGCCGCAAGACCCCGGGGGGGCAAGCCCACCCAGCCCGGTGGGCTGGGCTGAGGAATGACGGCCCGTTGGGCCTCAGCCAGGGAGGGCTGCATTCGTCACGGTGGGGAAATGGTTTCTGCCGTCCCTGACGGGACTTGAAGGTCGCCGACGCGGAAACCCAACCATGAATGGCTGGGCTATTTTCGGTCGCCTTCCGGGCTGAGCAAGGGCCGGATTGTCGGGCCGTCAGGCAAGCCGAGCAGCTTCAGGGTGAGGTGGCCCAAGGCAAAAAACCGGCAAGCAAGGCGGGCGGCAAGGGATACAGTTCTACATGGGCAGGGATGGTTACGTTGCTGGGCCCGGGGACGGGCGCGCTCCGGGGTTGGGGCAACACTGGTGCCAGCGAAACAAGGGTTGCGGGCAGAGGGTGGAGATCAAGCGTCGCGACGTGGCGCCAGACACCGTTTGGATGATCATTCCGTGGGCTGAAGCCACACGGCTTCCATCGGGAAGTCGCTCCGCGACGGGAGGCCGAAGGGGGTGGTTTGGAAAAAAACACTGGTATTCGGGTGAGGGCTACATTCACCCGGATTGGCGTGGTGCCAGGCTAATTTTGACGCGAACCGGCAAGGTGAAGCGCTGCGGGTCACGGACCCGCGCTCCGGGGGAACAGGTACCGGTTATTTCCAAGTAAACTGGATGATGACCGGGGCCCAGGATACGTGCTGGAGCACTTGCTGAAAGTGGGGGAATGAATCCGGCGAGGGGACCCGGGCGTAGTTGGTGGTGGTGAGGGTCACCACCGCAGGCATTGAGTTCAATTCCGCCAGGGGAATGTGATAGTGCCGGTAGAAGTCAAACTGCGTGAGAATCAGGGCGGCGGGCTTGAGCTTGATCACGCCCACGGTATCGCCATTGAGGTTGCCGGCTGGAGCGTCGGCGCGGTGGGTCCAGTCCTCATGGATAAAGTGCAGGCTGGCATGCTTCTGGGCATCGTAAAGATACGCGGTGGACATGACCACCGTGGTGCCCGAGGGCAGGCGGTCCAGCTCGGCATCCACGATTTGCCGGGCCGCACCCTCGCTGCGGTCGAGCGCACAGGCCACGCCCCAAGTGCTCAGGCCGATCGCCCGCACCGAGACAATCAGGACCGTCAAGGCCAGGGCCGGGGCGAGCCACCGGGGCGGCGGCGCGGGGGATCGACGTTCCAGGGTGAGAAAAACGCCCACCAGCAGCGGTTGGATGTGGAGGAGAAACAGCACCCAGTTGGCCGTGAAGCGGAACAAGCCCCCCGCCACCAGGCCGGCGGTGATCAAAAAGCCGGTGACCAATAAAATGACCGGCCGGGCATCTGTCGAGCCACCACTGGACCCGGGCGCGGGCCGGGACCAATTCCGCCAGTGCCAAAGACTCAGGCCCGCAATTAGAATAATTGCCGGCATGGTGCGCGCGGTTTTCAGCAAATCCGCCGCCGAGGGCAAACGCCAGTTGGTGAGCGACGGCGTCTGGCCGGCATGTTCCATGAACCCGGCCCACAAATCGGGCCGGCCATATTTAACGTACGCCAGCAACGCTACCGGGGCCACGGTCATGCAGGCCATGGGCAATAGCGGGAAACGCGCCTGCCGGAGCAGCACCGCCCCGAGCATCAGCAGCCAGACCCAGCCAAAATACAGGCCGCCCAGCTCGGGATTGGTGCAGCAAGTCAATACCACCGCCACTGCGGCCAGCCAGGCCCAGGGGGCAACCGTGGCCCGGGGCGCGGCCAGCCAGCGCACCCAGCCGTAGATGGCCAGCATGCCGAGTAATTGGGCCAGGCCATCGGGCCGGTCATCGAAGGTGATCCCAAGCAGAAACAGACACGCCACGTTCGCGGCCCAGGCGGGGGTTTGCAAACGGCGGAGGCTGGCGAGCAAGGTAAGACCGTACAGTCCAAACAAGACAAAGTGAAACCACATGGGGGACAGCACGCCGGTGCCGAAAATGGACATCCACAGAAACAGCACCGCCTGGTAAAAAGGCGGATAGATGCAAAAGGTGTGGGAACCAGCATAAGGAAAGGCCAATACCACGGAAGGATTACAATAGTGGCCGTGCAGGAGGTAATTCACGACCGCGCCGTCGTAGACAAAGGCGTCGTTGGCCGGGATGGGTTGCGCGGTGCCCACGAGCAGTATAAACTTCCAAACCATGACGAGCAGGAAAGTCGCGCCAAAAACATTCGCGCCACGTCGGGGGAAGGTAAGCAACATCATCGGGAACGGAAATTAAACAACCGCCATGCCGCCGTCAATCAATCAGCCGCCGGAAACCGCCGTGCCCTTGTGTGTGGACCTGGATGGCACGCTCATCCGGACGGACCTGATGTGGGAGCACCTCGCGCGGTTGTTGCGGCGGAATCCGCTCATGCTATTTCCCGTGCTGTGGTGGTGGGCGCGCGGCCGGGCACGGCTCAAGCAGGAACTGGCGCGCCGGGTGACCATCGATCCCGCCACCCTGCCCTATCATGCGGAGTTTCTCGCGTGGCTGCGGGTGCAAAAAGCTGCCGGACGCAAGCTCGTGCTGGCCACGGCGTCCGACATCGCGATGGCCCGCCCGGTGGCGGCGCATGTGGGGTTGTTTGACGACGTGCTGGGCAGCGATGGCAAAACCAATTTGCGCAGCGGCAACAAAGTGCGGTTGCTCACGGAAAAATTCGGGGTGAAGGGGTTTGATTATGCCGGGAATTCCACGGCGGATTACGCAGTCTGGCGCGGGTCGCGGCAGGCCGTGGTGGTGAATGCCAGTTCCACCGTCCTCAAGCAAGCCGGGCAATGCACCACGCTGGGACCGACGTTCTGCGACCATTTTGCCGCGCTGGAGAATGCCCGGCGTTTCTGGGGGGAATTGTTGATCAAGAGCGGTTATCTGGCGGCGGCGGGGGCGGGCACGGTGCTGGCGCTGGCGTTCCCGAAACCGGGGATTGCGGGCCTGGCCTGGGTGGGGCCAGGACTGATTTTATTGGCGGCGCGGGGCAAATCCGGGTGGGAGTCCGCGCGGGTGGGTTATGTGGCCGGACTCTTTTGGGCGCTGGTTTCCTTTGCGTGGCTGCTGCTGATTCCGGTGACGGGATTCCCGCTGCTCGGCTGGCTGGCGTTGAGCGCTTATCTGGCGCTGTACCCGGCATGCTGGGTGTGGCTGGTAGCGTATGACGAATCGCCGCCGGTAACGCGCGACACCTGGAGCCGCCGCACGCTCTGGGCGCTGACCGGCTCGGCCGCCTGGGTGGCTCTGGAAATGCTCCGCGCGCGGTTGTTTGGCGGGCTGCCTTGGAATCTGCTGGGGGTCTCGCAATATACCATGACCCCGCTGATTCAGATCGCCACGGTCACGGGGGTTTATGGCGTCTCGTTTCTGGTGGTGTGGACGTCACTGTCCCTGTATTCGGCGGTGCGGCTGATTCTGAGCCGTCCGGCCACGCGCTTCGCCTGGCAGATGGAAATTGTCCTGCCGCTGCTGACGGTGGCCATTCTCTTTGCGGCGGGGCTGGTGCATCTGCGGCCGGAGGCGGCCAAAGGCACCACGGTGAGCATCAGCACCAAGCTGCCGTATCTGCGGGTGACGATGGTGCAGCCGAGCATTCCGCAGACGCTGATTTGGGATGATGGGGATGACGCCGCGTTGCTGGAGAAAGTGCTTAACCTGTCGCGGCAAGCCCTGACCAATGACACGGACCTGCTCATCTGGCCCGAGGCGGCGATGACCAAGATGGTGCGGTATGATGAGGACACGCTGCGCAGCGTCACGGATTTGGCGCGAACGAATCATGCCTGGATCATTCTGGGCAGCGACGACGCCGAGCCGTCCCGCCAGGGCGACACCAATTCGGCGGACGCGGATTATTTCAACAGCAGCTTCCTCGTGAGTCCCTACGGGCAACTGGCCAATGTGTATCACAAGCGCAAGCTGGTGGCCTTTGGCGAATTCATCCCCCTGGTGAAATGGCTGCCGTTCATCAAATGGTTCACGCCGATCACCGGCGGCTTCACCCCCGGCGAGCGCGCGGTGCCGTTTGAACTGCCGAACCTGAAGGTGAAAACCGCCGTGTTGATTTGCTTCGAGGACATCTTCCCGGATTTCGTGCGCGAATACGCCGACGACGACACGGATTTTCTGGTCAACATCACCAACGATGGCTGGTTCGGGTCGGGTTCGGCGCAATGGCAGCAAGCGGCGGCGGCGTCCTTCCGCGCCGTGGAGAATGGTCTGCCCCTGCTCCGCTGCGCGAACACCGGGCTGACCTGCTGGATCGACGCGCACGGGCATCTGCAGGATATATTTCACGATGCCGAGGGCACGGTGTATGGACCAGGGAGCACGACGGTGGAGATTCCGTTGCTGGCGCCGGGGGAGAAGCGGGTGCCGACATATTATCACCAGTATGGTGACCGGTTTGGGTGGGCGTGTGTGGTGGTGGCGGTGGGGTTGATCGTGCGGAAACGGCGGGCGGGCAAAAATTAATTTGCCGGCGGATATTCCTATAATTACTGTCCGGAAAAGTAGAAACATTAACGCTTGACACTTACCAACGGATCGTAAGCAAAAAAGGAATAATAGCAATTTGAACCTACGCGGTTTAGCTTGATAATTTTCTCGCGGACGGAAAATTTATTTGGTAAGGAAACCAGTGATGAATTAAAAATTAAAATGAAAAATGATGTTTTTTCGAAATTTGGCGGAAGGCAAAGGGTTGGAGTAACACACATTAGAAACGTTAAGACTCGCGAAGTATTAAAGTATATTGGATTTAGCGACGAGACGCAAATTTACGATGTCGAATCATCAGATGGCAGTCTTTCTACGATTCACGCCAGGGAAATATCGAAAGATGTAACTCCCGAAGAAGAAGCAGAATTTAATCGGTCTAAAATTGGTTAGCAATTACCACCCGCCAAATTTTTTCGATTATGCCAATTGGACTTACTAGAAAATTCGATTATGAAAAAGGCAAGCGGCAGGCGAATGTCCAAAAGCCTGACTACCGGGAGCGGTTCCAGGACGAGGGCCAAAGCTTTAATCGTGGTGGAAAGGAACGGAAGGAATTGTGGAATATCGGACGGACCACTATTTCTTTTGACATGTCATCCGCTTATTTGGAGGACAAGAAAAGTCTGTTTCTCACATTGCAGTCGTGGCTTTTCGTAATTGATGGAAATGTTGGCACAATTTCTCAATTGAAGAAAAACCCGAAATTGGTTGGCCGTAATATCAAGGAGCGTCTGGAAATACTTCGCAAACTAATCATGAGAGCCGATGAAATTACAGCGATTGCTAATCATCCCAAAAAGGGCAGGAAATTTCGCGTAGTCGAGTTCAATTGCAATTTCCGACCTGTTGAACCATACCCAAACCCAATTTTTAAGCGATATTTAGCCTTTTCCTTAAAATTGGTAGGGCCTGCATTAACCGGCGAATAGTTTTTCATGGAAAGGGTCACCCATTATGGCAATGTCATATTCCATGAAGGGGTCGTTTTTTTATTTTTACATATCATAGCCAATCATCAAATTCGCATTGGGAGGTTCCGCAGTCCCTTCAGGACTGAGGGCACAAAACAGAATGATGAATGAAGAAACGGCAGCAAACCAGTGTAAATGGTTCACCGGTTGGATGCCATTGCCTTGAGCAGCAGCTTGGGATGGCAAATCTGAACCAGTGGCAAGTCGGCGGCTTCAAACTGCACCATCAGCCTGATGGCATCCACGTCCAATAAATCCGCGTCACTGGTGACCAACACCGGGATCCCTGCCAGCGCGGTTTCCGCCAGAATTAATCCGTCGTTGAACTCGCCCTCCGGCAATAATCCAAGCCGCAGCAATCGATTGGCAAATTGTTCGGTGATACCATGTCCCACTGATTTCAAGTCAAAGGGAGAGAGGTTCCAGGCACGAATTTCTCCAAGCGCTTTCCGCGCCTGCGGGGATTCAGCACATTGCTTGTCCAAAGCGTAAAAAGTCAGTTCCTGAATAGCGGTCGGAGGCACCATCAAGCTGTAGCCCCGTTCCTGATAAACTTCCCGGAAAGTGTGGGCAAAATTCTTTTCGCCGGCCAAGTCGAACAGCAAATTAGTGTCGAGCGCCAAGCGCTTTTTTTGTCCCGGTGCCCCCATAAATGATTTGCATCCCCCGTTTGAAAAGATCGTCGCGCTGTTGTTCAGACAGCTTGTTGGTTTCCGTGCGCAGGCGTTTGGCCGCTTCCGATCCAGTCGTGGTGGCAGGATAGATGAAGTTTTGTGATTTGGCAGCCTTTTTGCTCGTCATTACAGGGTCAATTTTCCACGGTTTAAAGGTCGTGTCCAGCAGATTAATTCATCAAGGACTGCATCAACAAGCTCACTCACCCAGTCTCCGCTTTATGACTTCGTCACACTGTTCCCAGGGAATGGCGCTGGAGGGATCCCGCTCGTACGCTTCAAAGCGCGCTTTAATGAGGGCTTTGTCGGCGTCACTCAACGGGTCATCGGCATCGTCCCAGCCATCGCCATCCAAGTCGGCGAGTTTGAGACGGATTACTTCCCGATCCTGTTTTGAAAGCCTGGGCAGTTCTTCGAGAATTTCCGCGGTTCTCATGCCTTGGAAGATAATCCGTGGCGATTGAATTGTCATGCCCCATTTCCACCGTCCCTTCAGGAAGGGCGCATCAGAATGCGCCAGGCAGACACCCTGAAGGCGTAATACTATTTCAGCCATTTGATTTTGATTTCCCGGGCGAGGGTTTGGAATTCCAAATCACCGGTGACCAGGGTGGCGTCCTGGGTTTTGGCCAGCGCGGCGGCATAGGCATCGGCCAGGGAATTGTTTGCTCTCGCCTCCGGCTTCGCAGCCCTTGCCGGACGAAAGCAAGACCGGTGACCTGCTTCGCGCACTGGTTGATTTTTAGGGAACCAACCGTTGGGGTGAACACCCCATGGCCCCCGGGGTGGCCGACGGATTAACTTAAGTCGGATGGATATCCCCAGGCAAATAAAGTTCATGGCCGGCCACTGGTTGAAAGATTCGGATCAAGGCCGCAGGGGGATTGCGGTTGAGCAGCCTGGCCACCCGGGCATATGAATCCGGACCCCGGCCAGCCTGCGGATAACGAAGCCATCGTCGCCACCGGTCTCACCAAATGGTTCGGCGAGGGCGAGACCCGGGTGATAGCGGTGAACGAGGTCAACCTGGTCGCTCACTTTGGCGAGATGCTCTTCATCGTCGGACCTTCTGGCAGCGGCAAGACCACCATGCTCAGCATGCTTTCCGGCATTTTGCGTCCCAACGCCGGCACCGTCATGGTCAAGGGGGCGGACATCTGGACGCTGACGAATGACCAGCTGGCGGACTTTCGGCTGAATACCATTGGATTCGTATTTCAGGATTACCATTTGTTTCCGCGCCTGACCACGGCGGAAAACGTGGCCATCCCGCTGATTTTGAAGCAGCACGATTGGAACCAGTCGGTGGTCGAGGCCAATGAATATCTGGTCATCGTCGGTCTGAAAGGCAAGGGCGGCATCCTGCCCGTGAAGCTCTCGGGTGGCGAGCAGCAGCGCGTCGCCATTGCCCGCGCCATCATCAGCCAGCCGGAGATTTTGATACTCGATGAACCAACCGCCTCCCTAGATGGCGACACCGGCCGGATGATCATTGCCTTTGTGAAGGAAAAAATTCTGAATAAAAACCGCTGCATCCTGATCGTCACCCATGATGCGCGCATCAACGAATACGCTGACCGGATCCTCCACATGGAAGACGGCCACCTCACCGCCCATGACGAGGAAAGTGGAACCGAATGAATCCCGACGAAACCAAACCGGAAGCCAAACCGCCCGAGGCGAAACCGGCCGAAGCCAAGGCGGATGCCAAAACTGCGGTTGCACCCGAAGCCAAACCCGTCACCGGCAAATCCAAGGCCGATCCCAAGGCCCTGGCGATGACCCACGACACCAAGCCGGATGAGTCGAAACCCGAAGCCAAAGCGACCGCCCCCAAAACGGTCTTCGGCAATAAAATTATTTTCACCCTGGCCTTGATTGGCATCGTGGCCGGTCTGGTGGCGGCTTATTTCTTTGGCCAGTCACGCAAGGCCCAGCCGCCCGTGTTCACCCCGGTCAGCAATCCTTATGAGTCGGCCATCTATGCCAATGGCATGATTGAAAGCGACCAGGCGAGCGGTGCCAATATTAACATCTTCCCTGAGGTTTCCGGGCCGGTCACCCGGGTGTTGGTGCAGGAAGGCCAGTCGGTCAAAGCCGGCGCCCCGTTGTTTGACCTTGATGATTCCGTGCAGCGCGCCACCACCGCGCAGCTCAAATTATCCGCCGCCGCCGCCCTGACCCTGCTCAACGAACTCAAAGCCGAGCCGCGCCCGGAGACGCTGACGATCGCCACCGCGCAGGTGGCCCTGGCGGAAACCAGTCTCAAAGTGGACCGTGACGAATACGACAAGGACCAGGCTTCCTACGACCTGAATCCGAAATCCATCAGCCAGAACGTGCTGGACCTGGCCCGCGACACTGTCGCGCAAGCGGTCGCCGCCCTGGACGTGGCCCGCAAGCAGTACGACCTCACCAAGGCCGGTGCCTGGAGTTACGACATCGCCAGCCAGCAGCGGCAATATGAAGCGCTCCAGCAGGCTTACAATGCCGGGAACGCGTTGTTAAAATATTATTCCATCAAAGCGCCGGTGGATGGGGTCGTGCTGGCGGTCAACGCGGCCGTGGGTGGCTACGTGTCGCCCCAGGGTGACTATGACACTTATACCGAACTCTTCGACCCGGTCATGGTCATGAGTGGGCCGCAAGCGTATATGCAGGTGCGATGCTATGTTGACGAGATTCTCGTCTCCCGGATCCCGGCGGCCTTTCACATTCAGGCGCAAATGCAGATCATCGGAACCGATATCAAGGTGCCGCTGGAATTTGTGCGGGTGCAACCCTATGTCTCCCCCAAAATCGAACTGTCCAATGCGAAACAGGAACAGGTGGACCTGCGCGTGCTGCCGGTGATTTTCCGGTTCGAAAAAAAGGACGCCCCGGTCTATCCCGGCCAGATGGTGGATGTCTTCATCGGACAAAAATAGGGAAAAGGCGATGAATATTTTTCGAACATCTATCCAGCGCAAAATCTCAATTGAGCATCGGAACCGTGAACTGAATGTGGCGGGCGGCATGCTCAAGGTGGGAGAGGCTTCCAGCCTGTCCGGCGAGCATGTCAGCGCGAGCAGTTCCAATGTGTGCTCATGTGGATTTGCGTTTCTGAATGTGGCCATATCAATCATAATCGTGGCCATCTCATTCCTTTTGGCCGGCTGCGCCGTCGGCCCGGACTTCGTCCGTCCCGCCCCGCCGGACACGGACCGTTACACGCGCGAACCTCAACCATCCGCCACCATCAGGGCGAATGGCCAGGCGCAACAGTTCATAGCCGGGGCCCCCCTGCCCTCCGACTGGTGGCGGCTCTTTGGTTCCCCGCAACTGGACGCGGTGGTCTGGCAGGCCGTGACCAACAACCCGACCCTCCAGGCCGCCGAGTCCAGCCTCCATCAGAGTCAGGACAACCTGCGCGCGGGTTATGGTGTGTTCTATCCGCAAATGGAGGCCACTGTATCTGGCACGCGGCAAAAGGTCTCCGCCATTCAGTCCGGCTCCGCGACCTCCGGGCGTACTTTCAACCTGGTGACCGCGAGTGGCACCGTTAGTTACTCGCTCGACGTGTTTGGCGGTTCGCGCCGCACGGTGGAAAGTTTGCACGCGCTGGCCGATTACCAGCGCTACGAAAGCCAGGCCGCCTGTCTGACCCTCACCGCCAACGTGGTGAACACCTGCATTGCCCGTGCCGCTTATGCGGCGGAAATTAAAGCCACCGAACAATTGATCGTCATGGAGCAGGAACAATTGCAACTCACCGAACTGCAGTTTCGCGCTGGTACCGTGGCCTATGCCAGCGTGTTAAGCCAGCGTAGTTTGATCGCCGCCAATCAGGCGCTGCTGGCTCCCCTGCGGCAGAGTGTCAGCCAGACCGAACATTTGCTGGCCACGCTGGAAGGGGTCCTGCCCTCCCGGGTGATCCTGCCCGATCTGGAGCTGACCAATCTCACCCTGCCCGCCGATTTGCCGGTCAGCCTGCCTTCCGCGCTGGTTCATCAACGTCCCGACATCCTTGCGGCGGAGGCCCAAATGCATTCGGCCAGCGCCAAAATCGGCGTCGCCACCGCCGCCATGTTTCCCAGCATTAACCTCAGCGGCACCTACGGCACCGCCGGTTCCAGTTTTGGCAATATTTCGGCCCTGGCGGCGGCCAGCGGCCAGTTCTGGAGCATCGGACCCTCCGCCACCATTCCCGTGTTTCAAGGCACCAGCCTGTGGTACGGCCGGAAGGCCGCCATCGATGTTTACCAGCAATCTGCCGCCAGCTATCGTGCCACTGTGCTGGGTGCCTTCGCCCAGGTTGCGGATTCTCTAAACGCGCTGGAGCACGATGCCGAAGCGTTGCAGGCGCAGACCGATGCCCGCCAGGCCGCCGCCGAAAACCTCGCATTGTTGCAAGCCAATTACCAATCGGGTCTGGTCAATTACGTGGATTTGCTGGTGGCGGATATCCAATTTCACACCGCCACCATCGGCTGGCTTCAGGCGGTGGCGTTGCGCCATCAGGACACCGTCGCCTTGTTCACCGCCCTGGGCGGGGGCTGGTGGAACGCCCCGCTGCCGGTGGCGAAAGGCGGTGTCGAGTGAAACACACCGGTATTTTGCGGATCGGTTTCAAACTCCTGGTGAACGATCGCGGCAAATTCTTTGCCCTGCTGATCGGCATCACGTTCGCCGTGTTCCTGATGATGGAAATGACCGCCATGTTCGCCGGCATTCTCAACCGCGCGTTTTCCCCGGTCACCAATATCGGCGCGGCCATGTGGATCATGGACCCGGCCGTCAACACCGCCACCAGTCCCATTCCGATGCCGGATTACGTCCTGGACGCCGCCCGCAGCCTGGACGGGGTCAGCTACGCGGTGCCGCTCTTCATGGGCGGCGCGCTGGTCAAACTCACCAACGGCATCTGGCAAAGCGTGAATGTGGTCGGCATGGACGATGAAAGCCTGTTTGGCCGGCCCGAATTGGAGCAAGGCAATATTCAGGACATTTACGCCGACAACACTTTTTTCGTGGTGGACGACGCGGAATTCTCGAAGCTCGGCAACCCCAGGATCGGCACCACCTTTGAGCTCAACGACCACCGTGGCAAGATCGTTGGGATTGCCCGCGTGGCCTCCAATGGGTTGAATGGCACGCCCACCCTCTACACCACCTACCACCGCGCCATCGAATACATTCCCTCGACCCGTTTCACGCTGTCTTACGTGCTGGTGCAGCCCAAAAACCTGGCCGCCATCGCGGCCATCAAGCAGCAGGTCGCCAAACTCGGCTATCTCGCCCTGACCAAGGATGAATTCAACCAGAAAATCGCGAATTACTATACCTATCAGACCGGCATCGGCACCAACATCCTGCTGATGACCATTATTGCCTTTATCGTGGGACTCTCCATTTCAGGCCAGACCTTTTACACCTTCATTCTCGAAAACCTGGAAAAATTCGGCGCGCTGAAAGCCATTGGTGCCAAGGGGCGTGAACTGGTTTACATGATCCTGTTCATGGCTTTCTTCACCGCCCTGATCGGCTACGGCCTGGGCGTTGGCATGGTCACCCTGATGATCGAGCTCGCCCGCTCCCGGCTGCCCAATTACGCCGCCATGATCACCTTCGGAAATCTCGGGCTGGCCTTTGGGATGGTCCTGCTGATCGCCGGCATCTCCAGCTACATTGGAATTCGCAAAGTGTTAAAAATCGAACCCTTCGACATCTTCCGCGGGTAGCGGCTCCTGCCAATTTCCATTTGACAGCCCATCTTCTTAGTCTATATTTATGAGTAGCCTTAACCGTTGCGGTTCGGAGCAATGGCAGCAAGCGGCGGCGGCGGCCTTCCGCGCCGTGGAGAACGGCCTGCCCCTGCTCCGTTGCGCGAACACCGGGCTGACCTGCTGGATCGACGCGCACGGGCATCTGCAGGATATATTTCACGATGCCGAGGGCACGGTGTATGGTCCGGGGAGCACGACGGTGGAGATCCCGTTGCTGGCGCCCGGCGAGAAACGGGTGCCGACGTATTACCACCAGTATGGGGACCGGTTTGGGTGGGCGTGTGTGGTGGTGGCGGTGGGGTTGATCGTGCGGAAACGGCGGGCGGGCAAATTGCGAGGTCTCGCCGGGACGAAAAGGAGGTAAAGGGGCGGCGATTTCAAATTGGAAATTTCAGATTTTCAAAAGGACCGGGCGGGGATTTAAGCAGAAACTCCTCACGTCGGTTCCTACAAGATCAGGGTGGATGGTTTGGACGGCAGGCGGATAGGGTTGGCATATTCGGAGGCTGGCCCTGTCGCATGGCTTTTTCATAATTGCGGTGAACGCCGGTTCACCGCTACGCGGGAAGACTGGCTCCCGAGACGGGCGCACTCCGGGGAACGGGCTCAGGGCAGCCAGCCGCCGACGGCTTGCACGGGCGCGGTCTGGCCGTTGGGCACGACCCAGGCGGCGAGGGCCAGGCGGCCGGTCGCGGGGCGGGCTTTTTCATCCAGGCGGAAGGTGGCGGCAAATACATTGGTTTTGCTGACCAAGGGTTGCTCCGTGAGCGTCACGGCGGCGAAGTCATGGTTCAGGCGGCGGCCGGAATTTTCCCCGGCTTTGACGTCCGAGGCCACTTCGCAGACGAGCAAGGCGGTGTGCAGTCCGTAAACCTGCACGCCCGGAGCGGCGTCCGCGGGCGCGGTGTAGGTGACCTGCCATTGGTGGCCGTCGGACGAGGTGACCTGGAGAATGCCGGCGTCGGGCACGGCACCGGGCGGGACGCTGGCGTTCCAGAAGTGGCGCTGCCATTCCTGGCCGTTGAGCACAAATTCCGGGGTGTAAACATTGGCGGCGCCCCAGACGCGGGCATATTCCTGCTGGCGGTCGGAGTACTGCTCCCGCGACCAGGGATCGCGCCAGCCGAGGTAATTCCAGTAATCCACATGAAAGGCGACGGGCACAAAATCGCGCCAGAGGCCGGGGTTGTCCTTGAGGCCGCTCAACCATTTTTCCGCCGGGGGACAACTGCTGCAGCCTTCGGAGGTGTAGAGTTCGACCAACGAGGTTTGGCGGGCGGAGCTGGTGAAGGTGACCGGGGCGGCGACGGCAACCATGGGGGCGAGCAGCAAGGCCGCCAGCCAGGCCGCGCGGGCGGGCTTGGGCGAAGGTCGGGTGGAGTTTTTCATATAATTTTTACTGGATTATAATCCGTTTTGGACAAAGTTAGAGCCGGGAAACACCCAAAGGTTGTCGACTTTTTAAAGTTCGCGCGGCCGGGACGGCCGCGCGCCATTTCGGCTCAGGGCCGCAGATAGTGGCACATGTAGCCGCCGGGATTCTTTTGCAGGTAATCCTGATGGTATTCCTCGGCCGGATAAAACGTGGTGGCCTTGGTGATTTCGGTCACAATGGGGGCTTTCCACTTGCCGGATTTATCGACTTCGGCCTTCACTTTTTCGGCGGTGACGCGCTGGGCTTCGCTGGTGTAGAAGATCGCGGAGCGGTATTGGTCGCCGATGTCGTTTTCCTGGCGGTTCAGAGTCGTCGGATCATGCATCCGGAAGAAGAAGCCCAGGAATTGCTCATAGCTCATGATGGTGGGGTCGAAGACGACTTCCACGGCCTCGGCGTGGCCGGTGGTGTGGGTGCAGACCAGCTCATAGGTGGGATTCGGGACATTGCCGCCGGTATAGCCCACGGTGGAGGTGATGACGCCGGGGAGTTTGCGGATGATTTCCTGCATGCCCCAAAAACAGCCGCCGGACACAATGGCGGTCTCCCGTTCGGCGGAGGGCTTGATCAAGCCAGCCTTCACGAAGGGGGCGAGCAGACTGCCGTAACCGGCCGCGGCCATTTGGTCCACGGGGACGAAGCGCAGGGACGCGGAATTGATGCAATAGCGCAGGTGTGTGGGCCCGGGACCGTCATCGAACACGTGGCCCAAATGGGAGTCGGCGGAAGCGGAGCGCACTTCGGTGCGTTCCATGCCAAAGGTGTTGTCGCTTTTCTCAACGACCTCCGAGGGATTGACGGGCTTGGTAAAGCTGGGCCAGCCGCAGCCGGAGTCGAATTTATCCAGCGAGCTGAAGAGGGGCTTGCCGGAGACGACATCCACATAAATGCCGGGCTTTTTGTTGTCCCAGAATTCGTTGTGAAACGGCGGCTCGGTCGCGGCGTGCTGCGTGACCTCATATTGCATGGGGGTGAGTTTGGCTTTGCGCTCTTCCGGGGGAATCGGTTTGAAATTACTCATGGCAATGGTTTGAATGGTGTTGGAATCCGTCTGGCTCGCCCGGCCCGCCCCGCAACCCACGAGGGTAAGGGCGAGTAAAAAAGCCGTGCAACCGCTTAAAATTTGTTTCATCATAACACATGTGGGAGCCGTTGTCCGGTGGTTTATTCCCGGACAATTTGACAATCCCACAAACGAGGCCAATGTTGATTATATGAATGCTGCACACAGAAGCTTTTTATGGCTGCTGGCCGGCTGGCTGGCGGCAGGAATGGTGCAGGCGCAGGATAATTCCGCCCTGGTGCAACCAGGGGGCACGACCAATGCGATCCCCGCCCTGATTTTGGAAAAGCCGTCCGCGCCCCATTACGATCTGGGTTCACGGACGCTGGCGAGCGGTTTGGTGGTGGATTTTATCGAGCCATCGCAGACTTGGGCTTTGTTCAATCCCGCCTTGTCCGCCCCTGAACTGCCCAAGCCGGCCATCTTGATGCCGCCGCCCGTGGTGGCTCCCCCGCCCATCAGCGGTCCGGAAAATCACGGGCCCAATTTTGCGATTCTGCGGATCAGCTTTCCCTGAGCAAATTTCGGCCGTCGCGGCACCGCTCCGCTTTCGAGTCGCCAGCCCCGGTGGATTTTTGCAATGATTAACCCTCCCGGGGCTGGGGCACCCCCCCCGCCTCACCAGACGTTCCGTTGCCGGACGTTTTTTGTAATAAATTAATATCTTATGTTAAAGCAAGCAGGTATAAACAAGACGTGGCCGGTCTGGACGGCAGCGTCCCAGCAGACCAAAAAATATGGCGGATGTCGGTTAGTGGAGAGCAACCATGAATTCACCAACGGCAGAACAGCAGCGGATGGCCGAGGACCAGGCGGGTCACCAGGACTGGCGCCGCTGGGGGCCGTATCTTTCGGAACGGCAATGGGGCACGGTAAGGGAGGATTACAGTCCGGGCGGCACGGCCTGGGATTATTTTCCGCATGACCACGCCCGCAGCCGGGCCTACCGCTGGGGCGAGGATGGCCTGGCGGGACTCAGCGATGACTGGCAGCACATCTGCCTATCGCTGGCGTTGTGGAACGGGCGGGATCCGATTTTAAAAGAACGGCTGTTTGGCCTGACCAATAGCGAGGGGAATCACGGCGAGGATGTGAAGGAGTTGTATTATTACCTGGACGCCACCCCCAGTCATTCCTACCTGAAGATGCTGTACAAGTATCCGCAGGGCGAATTTCCGTACGCGCAGCTGCTGGAGGAGAACCGGCAGCGCGGTCCCACGCATCCGGAGTTTGAATTGCTGGACACGGGATTATTCGACGAGGACCGTTATTTCGATGTGGTGGTGGAATATGCCAAGGCCGGGCCGGAGGATATACTCATGCAGGTCACGATTTTTAATCGCGGACCGGAAGCCGCCCGGCTGGTGGTGCTGCCGCAGGTATGCTGCCGCAACACCTGGTCCTGGAACGTCAAGCCGGTGAAACCCCGGCTGTCAGCAGCCGCGGGCGGCATCAAAATTGAACACTCCAAGGCCGGAAATTACCAACTCCACTGTGAAGGGAACCCGGCGCTGCTCTTTTGTGACAATGAAACGAACGCCCGGCGACTCTATGGCCAGCCGGACCAGCCGGGGTATTGCAAAGACGCCTTTCATGAATACGTGATCCACGGCCGGCAGGAGGCCGTCAATCCGCAACAGACGGGCAGCAAAGCCGGGGCCTACCATGAACTGCACGTGCCGGCGGGAGGCCAGGCCGCCATCCGCCTGCGGTTGACCCAGCCGGAGGCGCCGGCCGCCCGTCAGCCCTGGAGTGATTTTGAAGCCGTGCTCGGGCAGCGCCGCCGGGAGGCGGACGAGTTTTATGCCGTGATCCAGCAGACGCTGGCCGGACCCGAGGAGCGGCGGGTGCAGCGCCAGGCCTTTGCCGGCATGATCTGGAGCAAGCAATTCTTTCATTACAACGTCACGCGCTGGTTGCAGGGGGATGCCACCCAGCCGCCACCGCCACCGGAGCGCAAGCACGGGCGGAACAGCGGCTGGAAGCACCTGAACAACGCGGAAATCATTTCCATGCCCGACAAGTGGGAATATCCGTGGTATGCGGCATGGGACCTGGCCTTTCATTGCATCGCGCTGGCCGAGGTGGACGCGGCCTTTGCCAAGGACCAGCTCATCCTGCTGCTGCGGGAGTGGTACATGCATCCCAACGGCCAGTTGCCCGCGTATGAATGGGCGTTTGGTGACGTGAACCCGCCCGTGCACGCCTGGGCGGCGTTCCGGGTGTTTCAGATCGACCGCCGGCAGCGCCAGGAAACCGATCCCGCGTTTGGGGGCGACTGGCAGTTTCTGGAACGCGTCTTCCAAAAGTTGTTGATCAATTTCACCTGGTGGGTCAACCGCAAAGACGAGCAGGACCGCAATATTTTCCAGGGCGGTTTTCTGGGGCTGGACAACATTGGTCTTTTTGACCGCAGCAAACCCCTGCCCACGGGCGGTTACATCAACCAGGCGGATGGGACCAGTTGGATGGCCATGTACTGCCTGAACATGCTCCGCATCGCCCTGGAATTGGCGGCCAGCCACGACCGGGTGTACGAGGACATCGCCACCAAGTTTTTTGAGCATTTTCTAGCCATCGCCGCCGCCATCAATGGCGTGAGCGAGGATTCCCTGAAGTTGTGGGACGAGGCCGACCAGTTTTATTACGACCACATCATCCTGCCCGACGGCACGAGCCTGCCGGTGAAGATTCAGTCGCTGGTCGGGCTGCTGCCGCTGCTGGTCGTGGAGGTGCTGGAGCCGGAACTGCTGAAAAAACTGCCGGAGTTCGCCGCCCGAATGGAATGGTATTTAAAGTACCGTCCGGAACTCGCGGGCCTGATTTCGAACTGGCAGGTTTGTGGCAAGGGCGATCGGAAACTGCTCTCCCTGCTGCGGGGTCATCGCATGAAGGCACTGCTGAGCCGCATGCTGGATGAAACGCAGTTTCTTTCGGGCCAGGGTCTGCGTTCGTTATCCAAACGTCACGAAACCCAGCCCTTTCATTTTACCACGGGCGGCCAGACGTATGAGGTGGGTTACTGGCCGGCCGAGTCCCAGAATGGCATGTTTGGCGGGAATTCCAACTGGCGGGGCCCGGTCTGGATGCCGCTGAATTATTTGCTGATCGAATCCCTGCAAAAATTTCACCACTATTACGGGGACGACTTCAAAGTGGAGTGCCCGACCGGATCGGGGAAATTTCTCACGATCCGGGAAGTGGCGGATGAACTCACCCGCCGGCTGGCCAGCCTGTTTCTGCCGGGCGCGGACGGGCAGCGGCCGGCCTCGAAGGCCCATCCGAAACAGGCCAGCGATCCGCATTTCAAGGATTGCGTGCTGTTTTACGAATATTTCCATGGCGACACGGGCTGCGGGCTGGGGGCCGCGCATCAAACCGGGTGGACCGGGCTGATTGCCAAACTGCTCCGTCCCCGCCGCGCCGCCGACCAGCCGGGGTCGTGCCCCACCGGATAAATTTACCCAAAAAACCATGAGTAACTTTGACATTATCATTATTGGCAGCGGCGCGGGTGGCGGGACCCTGGCGCTCAAACTGGCACCCTCCGGCAAACGCATTCTGATTCTGGAGCGCGGTGATTATCTGCCGCGCGAAAAGCAAAACTGGGAGGCGACGGAGGTATTCGTGAAAAATCGTTATGTGTCCAAGGACACCTGGTACGACCAGCATCAGCGGCCGTTTCAGCCGGGGTCGCATTACTTCGTGGGTGGCGCCACCAAAATGTACGGGGCCGCCCTGTTCCGGCTGCGCCGGGAGGATTTTTCCGCCCATCGCACCGCGGACGGACTCACGCCGGACTGGCCCATCCGTTACGAAGACCTGGAACCTTATTACACGCAGGCGGAACGGTTGTATAACGTCCACGGACAGCGCGGGGATGACCCCACGGATCCGCCCGCCAGCGCGCCCTACCCCTTCCCGCCCGTCAGTCATGAACCGCGCATCCAGGAGCTGGTGGATGGCTTCAAAGCGGCGGGTTACCATCCGGCCTTTGCCCCCACTGGCATTTTACTCAACGAGGGCAATCCGCCGAACAGCCCGTGCATCCGGTGCGACACCTGCGACGGGTTCCCCTGCCTGGTGCACGCCAAGGCGGATGCGGAGGTGATCGCCGTGCGCCCGGCCCTGGCGTATCCGAATGTGACCCTGCTCACCAACGCCCGGGTGCGGCGGCTGGAAACCAATGCCAGCGGCCGCGCGGTCGCGCGGGTGATCGTGGACCGCGCCGGCCAGGAGGAGCAGTACACGGCCGATATCGTCGTGGTCGCCTGCGGCGCGGCCAACTCAGCCGGGCTGCTCTTGCAATCCGCCAATGCCCAGCACCCGCGCGGGCTGGCCAATGGCTCGGATCTGGTGGGCCGGAATTACATGTTTCACAATGCCATCGCGCTGGTGGCCCTCTCGCGCCGGGAGAATTCCACGGTCTTTCAGAAAACCCTCTCGGTGAACGATTTTTATTTTGGCGCGCCGGACTACGAATTTCCACTGGGCAACATCCAGATGATCGGCAAGTCCAAGGGCCCGATGTTTCACGACGACGCCCCCAAGTTCGCCCCGGGATTTACCCTGGATCAAATGGCGCGCCACGCGGTGGATTTCTGGCTGACAGGCGAGGACCTGCCGCTGCCGCAGAACCGGGTCACTTTAAACGCGCAAGGGCAGATTCAATTGCATTACGAATTCACCAACCAGGAGCCCATCAACCGCCTGCGCAAAAAACTGCAAGGCATGCTGGAACATCTGGACCTCCACCCGCACCTCATTCCGAACAACTTGTATCTGGGCAAGCACATTCCCATCGCCGGAGTCGGTCACCAGTCCGGCACCTGCCGGTTTGGCACGGATCCGAAAACCTCGGTGCTGGACGTGAATTGCAAGGCGCATGAGCTCGACAATCTGTACGTGGTGGACACGAGCTTTTTCCCGAGCATCGGCGCGGTGAACCCCTCGCTGACGGCCATGGCGAACGCCCTGCGCGTGGGCGACCACCTCCTTAAACGCCTGAAATAATTAAAGCCGATAGCCATGGCCCAACGCAGCGAAATCATCACGGTGTACACGGCCGGCGTCATTCAGGGCGTGGCCTTGGTCACGTTCCCGGCGGCGGGCACGGTGTTTACCAGCCCGCAGGCTTACGGGTTGTCGAGCACGGAATACGGCGGCATGTTTGTGCCGCAAGCCATCCTGGCGGTGGTGGCTTCGCTGGCCGGGGCGGGGTTGTCCGCCCGGCTGGGAGCCAAACGGCTGTACCTGGTGGGACTGGCCGCCAACTGGCTGGCCATGGCGCTGCTGGTGGCCAGCCGGTTCGTCATGCATGAGCATGCGCTGACGTACGGGATTTTGCTGGTCGCCACCACGGCCATGGGAATTGGGTTTGGCTTCACCGTGCCCGCACTGAACACGTTTGCCGCCGCCTTCTTCCCGGAAACGGTGGATAAAGCCGTGCTGGCGCTCAACGCCCTGCTGGGGCTGGGGACCGCGCTGGCGCCGGTTTTTATCGCGCTATTCACGGGACTGGGCGTGTGGTGGGGGCTCCCGGTAATGGTTGGGCTGTTGTTGCTGGGTTTGTTTTGGTTTAGCCTGGCCCAACCGCTCAATATTGAGCCGTCGGGCACCACCGCCAGCCAGACCAGGGGCAAAAGCAAACTACCGGCGCGGTTTTGGTTGTTTGCGGCCTTCGCCCTGCTCTACGGCGTGGGTGAGACCATGAACGGAAACTGGGCGGGCCTTTATATGAGCCAGACTTTCGATTCCCAAACCACGCTGGCCGCGCTGGCGCTGACGATTTTTTGGGCCACGGTCACCGCCGGCCGCGTCCTCTTCGCCTTCCTGGGACGCTGGGTGCCCGAGCCGTGGGTTTGTCGCGGGCTGCCGCTGGTGGTTACACTCGCGTTTATGGCCAGCGCCAGTGTGCCCAAAACCGCGCCCGTGCTGGGTTTGCTCACCTTTGGGCTGGCCGGACTGGGTTGTTCCGCTTTGTTGCCGCTCACCATCAGTTTTGCGCAGAAGGAACTCACCAGCATGGGCACCTCGGTGGCCGGGGCCCTGATCGCCTGCTACCAACTGGGTTACGGATTCGCGGCGTTTGGTGTCGGACCGCTGCAAAACGCGGCGGGCCTGAGCCTCAAGACCATTTATGCCGGCACCACGGGGGTGGCGCTGGTGATGAGCGGGCTGGCGTGGCTCGTGGCGCGATCGGAAACCAAATCGTTGCTTGAAAAATCCGTGGCGACCGTTAAAACTTAAACCAGTTTATTTGGAACATTAATCAAGGAACTTAACTATGAGTCTCAAAGGCAAAGTGGCGATTGTAACCGGCGGCAACAGCGGCATTGGCATGGCCATTGTCCTCGAACTGGCCCGCCAGGGCGCGAACATCGTGATTGACTACGTGGTCCATCCGGAGGCGACCGAAGCGCTGGCCCAGCAAGTCCGGGCGCTGGGCGATTGCGCCATTGGCGTGAAAGCGGATGTCAGCCAGGTGGCGGAATTGCAGACTTTGATCGACACTGCCGTGGAGGAATTTGGCCGCGTGGACATCATGGTTAACAATGCCGGCGTGGAAACGCGCACGTCCATCCTCGACACCACCGAGGCGCAATATGAGAAGGTGCTCAGCATCAATCTCAAGAGCGCGTTCTTCGGCACCCAAATCGCCGCCAAACAAATGATCAAACAGGGCGGCGGCGGGCGTATCATCAACATCACCTCCGTGCATGAGGACTGGCCGATGCCCGGCAACACCGCCTACTGCCTCTCCAAGGGAGGCATGCGCATGCTCACCCGCACCGCCGGGGTGGAGCTTGCCCCGCAAGGCATTCTGGTAGTGGGTGTCGGCCCCGGCGCGGTGGCCACGCCCATCAACAGCTCCACCATCGCGGACCCCACCTTGCTGCAAAAATTGAACAACGCCATTCCCCTGGGCCGCATGGCCCGGCCCGAGGAAATCGCCAGTCTCGTGGCCTTTCTTGCCGGGGATGGCGCCAGCTACATGACCGCCACCACCGTCTTCGCCGACGGCGGCATCATGCAGAGCAGCCCGGGGCTGTAAATTATCCCCACTACCCGCTTGGTTTATCCCCTGCCGCGCGCTAGAGTAAAGAGGTGGTAACCGACATCAAAACCCTGACCCGCGAAGAATTGACCACGCAGTTTGCCGGCTGGCAGCAGCCCGCCTACCGCGTTGACCAGTTGCTCGAATGGCTCTACGCCCGGCGGGCCGCGAGTTGGGACGAAATGACCAACCTGCCCAAGGCCCTGCGCAACTCCCTGCGCCAGAATTATTCCCTGCATACCCATGAACTGGTAAGCAAACAGGGTTCGGCCGATACCACGCAGAAATTTCTCTGGAAACTGGCCGATGGCTCCATGGTGGAGAGCGTGCTGATCCCCGCCAACCCCGCACTGTACGGCGAAGCCAGCGACCGTCACACCCTCTGCGTTTCCACTCAGGTGGGCTGCGCCTACGGTTGCAAGTTCTGCGCCAGCGGCCTGGATGGCTGGAAGCGCAACCTCAGTGCCAGTGAAATCATCGAGCAAGTGTTCTCCGTGGAACGCTGGCATGCCAAACAGCCAAAAGCGGAAAGCACGCCCAAAACCAGCACCCGCCTCGTGGACAACCTCGTGATCATGGGCATGGGCGAACCGCTGGCGAATTACGACAATCTGCTCACGGGCTTGCGCATTCTGAACGCTCCCTGGGGCGGCGGCATTGGCGCGCGCAAAATCACCATTTCCACCAGCGGCCTGGTCCCGCAAATCCGCCGCCTGGCCCAGGAGCCGCTGCAGTTCCGGCTGGCCATTTCCCTCCACGGCGCCACCGATGCCGTGCGCGACCGCATCATGCCGGTGAATCGCAAGTATCCCTTGCGCGAACTCGTCGCCGCCTGCGAGGATTACCAGTCCATCAAGGGCCGGATGATCACCTTCGAATACATCCTCATTGCCGGGGTCAATGATTCGATCGATCAAGCCAAACCCCTGGCCGCCCTCACCAAAAAGCTGTTCGCGAAGGTAAATTTGATTCCCTACAACAAAGTGGAAGGGCTGCCCTGGGAACGTCCGGATGAAACCGCTCAAGATGCTTTCCTCGCCGCCTTGGAAAAAGAAAAGGCCATCGCCACCTTGCGCCGGGAAAAGGGCCACGACATTGACGCCGCGTGCGGGCAGTTGCGGTTGAAGACGGAGAAGCAGATGCGTGAGGCCGAGGCGGTGGCGGGAAACTAAGGCTTAATGATTGCATTTGCTTGCGTTTTTAGATGTCCAGCTTGCAGAAGGTCTCGTTTCTGGTAAATTAATTTCATGAGTGACAAGCAAATTGTCATGGACTTACTAAATCGACTGCCAGCGGATGCAAAGCTCCGGGACATTGGCGCGGAGATTGAGTTCCTGGCCGCTCTGCGAGAGGGCGAAGACCAGGCCGATCGTGGCGAGGTGGTTCCGCATGAACAGGTCAAACAAGAGTTTGCTTCGTGGATTTCAAAATAGTATGGACCTTGCACGCCCGGCAGGACTTGCGGGATATCGCGAGCTTCATTGATGCCGAAAACCCCTCCGCCGCGCTAAAGTTAGGTGACCAGGTCTTCAATCGGGTAAAGTCGTTGGAGCAATTTCCCGAGCTTGGCCGCGTGGTTCCCAATTATTTTCGTTCCACCTTGCGAGAAATCGTCGTCAATCCGTACCGGATCATTTATCGATTTCGCCCGAAGGAGAGGACGGTTGAAATCCTGCGAATTTGGCATGGAGCGCGCGGCGAACCGGAGGTTTGACCAACCCAGGACCAACCCCCTCTCAATTGACGCCCCCCGCTTCTGACACTACTTTGTGGGCGATGTTTGAACTCGTCTCGTCTTACGAACCCGCCGGGGATCAGCCCCAGGCCATTGCCAAGCTGACCCAGGGCGTGCGCGATGGGGTGCGCCACCAGACCCTGCTGGGCGTCACCGGTTCGGGCAAGACGTTCACCGTGGCGAATGTCATCAAACAATTCGACCGGCCGGTCCTGGTCATTTCCCATAACAAAACGCTGGCCGCGCAGTTGTACGCCGAGTTCAAAAGCTTTTTCCCGAACAACGCCGTGGAGTATTTCGTCAGCTACTTCGATTACTACCAGCCCGAGGCCTACATTCCCCGCACGGACACCTTCATCGAGAAGGATTCCAGCATCAACGCCGAGATTGAGCGGCTGCGGCTTTCCACGATGAGTTCGCTGTTCTCCCGGCGCGATGTGATCGTGGTGGCCAGCGTGTCCTGCATTTATGGCATCGGCAGCCGCGAGGATTACGCGGCCATGATCCTGCCGGTGACCGTCGGCGGCGCGCTGACCCGCGAACAGTTGCTCAGCCGGCTGGTGGATCTGCAATACACCCGCAATGACATTGCTTTCGAGCGCGGCAACTTTCGCGTGCGCGGCGACACGGTGGAAATCCGGCCCTCCGGGCGCGAGGACGGGCTGCGAGTGGAGTTTTTCGGCGAGGAAATCGAGCGGATCACCCGCTTTGAACCGCTGACGGGGGCGAAACTGGAGGGGATGAACGCCGTCACGGTGTTCCCCGCGAAGCAATTCGTAACCACCAACGACAAGCTCAAGGCGGCCGTGCAAAACATCCGCGAGGAACTGCGCCAGCGAATTGTATGGTTCGAATCCAAGGGCAAACTGCTGGAGGCGCAGCGCATCAAAATGCGCACGGAATACGACTTGGAAATGATGGAGGAAATGGGGTTCTGCTCGGGCATCGAAAACTATTCCCGGCACATCAGCGGCCGGCCGCCCGGCTCGCAGCCCAACACTTTGTTCGACTTTTTCCCACAGGATTATTTGCTGATCATTGATGAATCGCACGTCACCGTGCCGCAGATTGGCGGCATGTACGAAGGCGATCGGTCCCGTAAGACGGTGCTGGTGGACCACGGTTTCCGCCTGCCCAGCGCGCTGGACAACCGACCGATGAATTTCCTCGAGTTTCAAACCACCCAAAACCAGACGATCTACGTGAGCGCCACGCCCGCTCCACGCGAGATGACCTGGTCCCAGGGCCACGTTGCTGAACTTGTGGTGCGGCCCACCGGGCTCATTGACCCGGTCATCACCATCAAGCCGCTGAAAGGCCAGATTGATGACCTGCTGGAAGAGGCCCGCAAACGCACCACTCTGAAAGAACGCGTGCTGGTGACCACGCTCACCAAGCGCACCGCGGAGGAACTGACCGATTATCTGCGCGAGATAGGGATTAATGTCCGCTATCTGCACAGCGACATCGACGCCATTGAGCGGGTGGAAATTCTTCGCGCCCTGCGCCGGGGCGAGTTCGACGTCCTCGTGGGCATCAATCTCCTCCGCGAAGGTCTCGACCTGCCGGAAGTCTCCCTCGTGGCCATTCTGGATGCGGACAAGGAAGGCTTCCTGCGCAGCGAGACCAGCCTCATCCAGACCGCCGGCCGCGCCGCGCGCCATCTTAATGGCGAGGTCATCTTGTATGCGGATGTGATGACCCAAAGCATCAAAAAATTCCTGGCCGTCAGCGAATATCGCCGCAAACGGCAGATCGAGTACAACACGAAGCACGGCATCACGCCACGCAGTGTCATCCGCGCCATGGAGGAGAGCCTCTCCACCAACGCCCACGCCTTCGACGACAAAGCTGTGGCCGTGATCAACGACGCCGGCGGCAACTTTGACGTCACCGAGACCATCCGGGAGTTGGAAGCGGAGATGCTCACCGCCGCCGAGGCGCTCGAGTTTGAAAAAGCCGCCCTGCTCCGAGACCAGATTAATGAATTAAAACGGGGAATGGCCGGCGGCAAGGAGGAACCCGCCGCCAAAAAAGTCAGTTACAGCAAAGCCGGCAAACGCCGTGGCCGGCGTTAATTTGCTTCCAAGATTCAAATCCGGCTCAGCAATTCCGCTTTCTTCGCATTAAACTCCGCGTCGGTAAGCACCCCCTGCGCCTTCAACGCACCCAGCCGCTCCAGCGTGGCGAAGACATCGTTTGACTGGCTGCTGCCCACGGGCGCGCCTGAGCCGCTGAAAGGTGCCGGCGCGGGTGCCGGCGCCGGCCGGAACGGCTGGCCATTTTGCGAAACCACCGGCAGGGTGCTGAGATTCACCGTGCCATACTGGCTCGTGAACACGATCGAACCGCCCGAACCCTGCTGCTGGGAAAAACCGCCAATCTGGTTGTCGAGCGTGTCGTAAACCCACACCTCCGAGCCCGTCTGCACGGCGAGCCGCCGGGGCCCGCCAAAATAAGCATACCGCACCGAATTCTGGGACCCGGTGGCATTGGGCGCGCCCAGATCCTGCGGCCACCAATTCGAGGCCGGATCAGGCTGGAAAAGCGTGGATTGTCCGTGCGGCACGCCGCTGGCTTGCGTCTGCCAGGCGTTCCCGCCCTGGCTCTGCGATTGAAAACTGCCACTGCTTAGCAGTCCGGGCTGGCTGGCGAGTATCCCGGAGATGTCGTTGCACAGGGAATCCACCCGGTTTTTCAGACCATAATTAAACATGTCCCCCAACATCAGCATGCCCCCCCGCATCCACTGGCCCGAGCCGCCAAACTCCGGATGGGAAAATTGGGCCATCGACCCGTTCCCGTTCAGCACGGCAAACATCATTTGCGTGACGGCGTCGACGCTGAAGCCGTGGCGCCGGGCGAGGTCGCCGGCGATTCTTTCCCCCTCGGGAGTCAAAGGTTGTGCATTCATATTCAGAAATTGCGATCGAACAGCGCGCACTGCCCTTGGGGCAGATTACGACGATATCCACCCTACCGATAAAACGGCTGGCTTACAAGTTAAAACCGCCGGCTATTCGGCGGGCGAATTGACTCATGTCTTGAATTCGCCATCTCAATCGACTTGCAAATCCATGTGACAAGCGTGAAATTATAACACCGACTCAAACTGTTGCTGGCTTAAAACCCAGCCGTGAATTATTAAATGAAACGTTTTGCCCGCCCATGGCGGCTTATCGCCCATGCCCTCGCGCGCCTGCCACGGTTGACCCCAACCGGCTGGCTCATTTTTTGTTTAAGCGGACTTTTATCCCCGCCCTGCCCCGCGACGGCCAACAACGCCGGCGGCTTCACCACTTTGGTGACCAAGGCCGTGACGACCGGTACCGAGAGCTTTGGCTCCGCCACGGATCATTACCTCGACAATGGCATCCTGCACGTCGACCTTTCGGCGAATGGCAGTGTGGATTCGATGAAGTATCTCAAGCCCGGCACCCCCGGCACGCCAGCGGCCAATGGCACGGAAACGGTCAGCCAGTCCGGCGCCAATTTCAGCAATCACACCGCCATTTATTATTACTGGTACCCAGACGGCAATGGTGATTGTGTCTATTCCAACACTGTGACCGGCGCGACCAACATCGACATCTGCTATTTCCGCCCTTTCAGCCAGGCGAACAAAGACCAGGTGATCGCGGATGTGGAATTGCACTACTCGCTGGGCAAGGGCAATACCGGGCTCTACGCGTATCTCATCGTCCGGCATCCGACCAATTACGTCGCCTATGCCACGAATTTGAGCATCAGTTTCATCCAGGTTCTCTGGCCGACGGCGCATGACGCCACCAACTTCTTCTTTGAGGATTCCTACGTGGACAACGGGGTGCGTTATGGTCTGAATCTGGGCGGCGTCTATCAGAAACGGAACGGCCTGCAACCGAGCTTCTGGGACAATTACCATCAGATTGCCGTGACCAACATCAACATCCCCAAGGAAGTGACGGAATACACCACGGGCGTGTTTGCCGGCTCCACAAATGGAAAATATTCCTTCACGTTTGACTTCGCCAAGCTCAGCGCGTTCGGCATGGCCAGCGACACCAATAAAATGGGCATCTGGTATGTCGCGGGCGGCCATGAATACCAGCAGAACGGCCCGCCCGCCTGCGAGTATTCCGGCGGCATCGGCGGCATCATCGGCTTCGAACCACTCATGGCGCATTACGGCAACACCGGCCTCAACGTCAGCAGCAATGCCGCGTTCACCAAGCTTTACGGTCCCTGGCTGTTTTACGTGAACACCGGTTCAAACGGCGCCGCGTGCTGGGCGGATGCGCAGCAGCAGGCCCTGGCGGAACAGTCGGCTTGGCCCTATGCGTGGTTGACCAACAGCGCGTACCAAGCCCGAAATCAGCGCGCCAGCATAGCGGGCAAACTCGTCATTAATGACTCGCTCCGCCCGGCGGCCAATGCCGCGGGCGCGTGGATCGGTCTGGCCGCGCCCGATGCCGGGCTCGAAGTGGACCCCAACGACTGGCAATGGCAATCGGACGGTTACCAGTTCTGGACCCAATGCGCGGCGGACGGCACGTTCACCCTGCCGCCCGTGACCACGTTTACGCCCTATGGCTCCAATGCCATCTATGAATTATACGCCTACTGCGCCGGCACCAACGGGTCCGTGGGCCAATACCAAACCGGCCCCTTCACCTTCGCCCCCGGGACCGTGACCAACCTGGGCACCCTCACCTGGAATGTGCCGCATCCAGGCTCCAACGTGCTCTGGGAAATCGGCTATCCGGACCGCACGGCGGACAAGTTCCGGCATGGTGATGATTACGCCATCCCGGGGCTGTGGCTGGGCTTCGCCAGTGAATTTCCCAACCCGATGACCTACACCATTGGCTCCAGCAATCCGACCAATGATTGGAACTACGCGCAAACCGCCTATTTCACCAATGGCGTGGCCAACAACATGAACTGGAACATTCAGTTCAACGTGCCCAAACTGCCTGCCAGCGGCAATGCCACCCTGACCATCGCCTGGGCGGGCGCCTACAGCGCCGCCATCGCCATGTATGTGAACAACCCCGGTCTGACCACCGAGTTCAAAGACTTTTACCCCAATATTCCTTTTCCCACCGGCGTCGCGGCAGACTCCCTCATCCGCCAGGGCATCCACGACAAATATGGCATCGATCACATCAGCATTCCCGTGGGCAATCTGGTGGCCGGCACCAACACCATCACCCTGGTGCAACGCCGGGCGGTCAGCGCCACGGTGAGCTATGTGATGTACGATTATCTGGATTTTGAATTGCCCACCCCCATGCCGCCGCCCGGGCTCACCGCCCGCGCGGGGGATGCCCGGGTGGCGCTGACCTGGTCGGCCGCGCCCGGGGCGACCGGTTATTATGTCTACCAATCAACCAACAATGTCGGCCCTTACAAGCTTGTCGGCACCAACGTCACCAGCCTCTCGCTCACCAACAGCGGACTGACCAACGGCTGGCTGTATTACTACAACCTCGCGGCCACGAATGCGTTTGGGGCCAGTGCCGTTTCGGCCACCGTCAGTGCCCGCCCCACGGCAGCGACCGCACCGCACTTAAATTATTCCCTCCCACCCGGGCAGATCACGTTGGGCTGGCCGGGCGACCATACGGGCTGGCGACTGGTGACGCAGACCAACACCCTGCTCAATGGCCTGGGCACCAATTGGGTGACCGTGCCCGGCTCCACAAACACCAATCAGATGAGCCTGCCGGTGAACAATTTCAATGGCTGTGTGTTTTTCCAGTTGGTCAATCCCTGAGTCGAATTCCATAAAATCGCCCTGACCAGAAGGAGCCGATTGCGGCGACCACCCTCAACCGCCCGCTGCCCGCATTCAGCCATTCTAAATTAAAATGGGATAAGCCCCTTGGTCCCGCTCCTGCGTTAGCTTGAATGGCACCAATCATCCGG
>CAITTG010000112.1 GCA_903895255.1 uncultured Verrucomicrobia subdivision 3 bacterium | reverse complement strand
TGCCGCGAGGATTTCAAAGGCGAACAAAAGTGTGCGAGCAAAGGCGGACAGATTTATTGGGCGCGGACGGCGAGGAGGATGACGGGTTTTTCTTGGGGGTTGGGCTGGTGGGCGAGGAAGGTGATATTGCCATTGGGGTGCTGGCAGTGGATGATTTTGGTGCCCGCTGGGCGGGCGATCCGCAAGCGTTCCACGCCTGCCGGGACGCGACCATCGGGGCCGACGGTGATGGGGGTGCGGACGCTCCAAACGTAAGCCCACCAAGGGCAGCGGGGCGCCGGGCGCAAGACGTTTTGCTTTTTCTGTCTGGCGCGGCGGGCGGCGGCATCCGGGGTGCGGCCGATTTCCCGGTGGATTTCCTTGGCATTGCGATGGTGCCGGAGGGTGGTGAGCAGGGCATTGGCGGCGAGTGGCGTGGTGATGGCTTCGGCGGCGAAGAGCGCTGGCAACCGGCCCTGCCAGTATTGGTGTTGCCGTTCAATTTTGCCCTTGGCTTGCGGGGTGCGGGCGAACCGGAGGGTGATGCCATAAAAGTGGAGGGCTGCGCCGAGTTGGGTCAGGGCGTCCGGGCGGTGGGGAAAAAACATGCTGTGGCAGTCGACGTAAAGTTCGAGCGGCAGGCCGTGTTCGACAAAGGCGGCGGGAAGGAAGTCGAGGTAGGCCAGGAGATCTTCCGCGTGATAGATCGTGGCCCCGGTGCAGACCCGGGAGCAGTCATCCAACAGATCGAGCAATGGATAATGGCGTTTGTCCCCGGGGAACCACCGGTGCGGGGTGGCGTCCAACTGCCACAGCGCGCCGGTCTTGAGACACTGCCAGCGGCGCGTGGAGGCGGGCGGGCGGGGCTTGGGCAGCGGGTGCGCCAGGCCCTGTGCCAGCGCCCAGCGCCGGACGGTAGCCGGATCCAAGGTCAAGTCCAGGCGGCGGAGCACTTCCGAGGCGGCCAGGCGGTAAGGCGCCGGTGGCTTGGTGGCCAGCAGTTTGCGCAACAGCGCTTCAACCCCCGTCGGCCAGTCCGCCGCATGATCGCCACCGGAAGCTCCCGGCTGCCAGTGTTCGCTGCTGGCAGCGGCGCGCAGATAGTCGGCGTAGAGTTCGTAGAACCGGGTGCGGCCCAGCCCGAGTTTTTCGGCGGCGGCGGCGGCGGAAAGTTCTGCCCTGCGAAAGGTGGCTAGCACCTCGCGGATTAACGGGACACCGAGCCGATGGGGCAACTGCCGATAATGTTTTTCATCCCCGGCAGTGTGGCACAAAAGATCTTGGCCAGCGACCCCGTTCCGCCTGCCCTGCGGGCTTTCCGTCGGCTGTCGCTACGCTCCAGCCTCCTCCAAGCCCGCAGGGCAGGCGGTGTTCGCCTTTGCTCGCACACCCGTCCGGGTTTGCTCGCACACTGTTCGCCTTTGCTTGCCGCGCGACAGTTTCTTGCAGTGGGGCTGTTGCCCCTGCCCAGCCGGGGTTCAACCCCTTCCCGGGCCGGTGCTTGGTGATGAATTTGGGTTGGTTGACAATCCCGGGCCGCCGCGTGTTCAAAATTAACTTGTCAGAACGCCCCGGAGAGCTTACCTTTTCATCGTCTGTTGAATCCCTTGTCCGTTTCAAGGCTTGGTAAATCTTCAGGTGAACATGGTTCAGTGATGATTTGAGACCCGATGGTCGGGAACAGTCTGGAAAAAAGGTCAGGCCGGAAGCACAGCAATCATCAAATGAGCACGAAACTGTTTGTGGGAAATCTTTCCTTCAACACAACTGAAAACGACCTGCACGAGGCCTTTGGTGCTTTCGGCACGGTAGTGGAAGCCAACCTCATGATGGACCGCATGAGCGGCCGTTCCCGGGGGTTCGCATTTGTCACCATGTCCACCCCGGACGAAGCCCAGAAGGCCATTGAGGCCATGAATGGCGCTACCCTCGCGGATCGCGCCCTGACCGTCAATATCGCCCGGCCGAAAGAGGAACGTCCTCGTGGCGGCGGCGGTGATCGCGGCCCGCGTCGTGATTACGGCGGCGGTGGTGGCGGTGGCGGCGGCGGTCGTCGCGAATACGGTGGCGGCGGCGGTGGTGGCGGTCGTGATCGCTATTAATCGTTATTTGCTTTGCCGGGGCGACGTTATTCACAACGTCGCCCCGTGCTTTTAAGCGCACAATTTTTTAAATGGAAGAACATATCGAAATTGAAGGTCGGATTTTAACCGTTTTGGCCGGGACCATGTTCCGGGTCGAACTGGATAACAAGCATCAAGTGCTGGCCACCATATCCGGCAAGATGCGGAAGCGCTTTGTGCGCCTCACCGTGGGCGACCGCGTCAAAATGGAAATGTCCCAGTACGATCTCAACAAAGCGCGCATCGTCTGGCGCCTCGGCTGATCCTCCTTCGTGGCGCGCCCCTCTGGGCCCCCGTGTTCCCATCCCCTTCCAGGGCTTTAAGGCCGTGGCTAAATTCAGGTCCGGAGGCTTGGGTCTGAATTATTGCCCTGTAAAATTTAGCCCGGTCGGGTCCCCCCATGGGCGATTCCTCCCTTCCTGCGGTGGCCCGCCCATCCGGTTTGTGATTTGATTTTTTCCCCTCCTCCACCTCCCTCGCACTTGCATCCACCCCTGCGGGTTGGCAATCTCCCCTCACATGAACTGCGCCATTCTCGTCGCCGCCGGCCGGGGCACCCGCATGGGACCGAACGTGGACAAACTCTTTCTCGAGGTTTCCGGCCGGCCCGTCGTCGCGCACACCTGGCAGAAATTCAATGACGCCGCCTGCATCGATGAAATCATCCTCGTCGTGCGCGACGGCATGCAAACCCACTTTGTCGAACTCGCCCGCCGGCACCACTTTACCAAGCCTCATCGTTTCGTCATCGGCGGTGCGGAACGTCAGGACTCCGTTTGGAACGGCGTGGCCGCTCTTCCGCCCGCTTGTGAAATGGTTGCCATTCAGGATGCCGCGCGGCCCTGCACCAGCGAGGCTTTGATCGCCGCCACCATCCTTGCCGCGCGGGAAACCGGTGCCGCCGTCGCCGCCCAGCCCGTGACCGACACGCTTAAGGAAACCAGTGACGGCCAGACCATCTCCCGGACGGTGGATCGCTCCAAACTGTGGGCCGTCCAAACCCCGCAAACCTTTCGGGCCCCCGTTATCCGCCGCGCCCTTCAAGCTGCCCGGGACCAGGGCCTCAAACTCACCGATGACACCGCTGCCTGCGAATTGATCGGCCAGCCCGTGCGCCTGGTGCCCTGCACCACCCCCAACCCCAAAGTCACCGTGCCCGGCGATTTGCCCTTCATTGCCTCCCTGCTGCCAGTTGGGTTATAGTGCCTCATTGTTTTTATGAAACGACGCTTTTTCTTTGGTTCCTTGCTGGCGGTGCTGCTGCTGACCGACACCATCGGCGCCTCCATCTATCTCCATGCGGAGCGCTCGGCGGATGACCGGGACACCGCCTTCGCCAACCTGCAATTGTATGCGGACGTGTTGGAAAAAGTGCGCAAGGAATACGTGGATGGCAAGGACATCACCTACCATGACCTCGTCTACTCCTCCCTCAAGGGCATGATCGGCTCCCTGGATCCGCACAGCGATTTCATGGATGTGGATAATTACAAGGAATTGCAGGATGACACCCAGGGCCAGTTCGGCGGACTGGGGCTGGTGGTCGCCCTGAGCAGTAATTATGTCACCGTCAGCGTGCCCATGGAGGATTCCCCGGCGTCCCGCGCCGGCATTGTTTCGGGTGACCGGATTGTGAAAATTAACGGTAAAAGCGCCGTAAACGTGGCCTTGCCTGATGTTGTCAAACAATTGCGTGGCGAGCCCGGCACTCAAGTGACCATCACCGTGGCGCGCCCTTCCACCGGCCGGCAAAGGGATATCACCCTCACTCGTGCCATTATCAAGATGGGGATGGTCAAGGACTTTGATGGCCGGAAGCAATTCCCCTTGGGGCCGGACAAGATTGGTTACATCCGCATCACCCAGTTTGGCGAAAATACCGGCGACGAATTGCAAGGCGCCCTCGACCAGCTCAAAGGGCAGGGAATGAAGGCACTCATTCTCGATTTGCGCTGGAATCCCGGTGGGCTGCTGGACCAGGCGGTCGAAGTCTGCCAGAAATTCCTCCCGCGTGGTCAGTTGGTGGTCTCCACTGAGGGCCGCGAAAGCGTGGAGCGCTACGTGGCCGATGGCCGCGGCGATGAAATTCCCGGCATTCCGGTGGTGGTGCTCGTCAATGGCAGCAGTGCAAGTGCGGCCGAGATCGTCACTGGCTGCCTGCAGGACCTGCATCGTGCCATCATCCTCGGCGTGAAAACCTTTGGCAAAGGTTCCGTGCAAACCATCTTCCCGCTGGATGACGGCTCCGCGCTCAAATTGACCGTCGCCAAGTACTACACCCCCAGTCACAAAGTCATCCACGAGCATGGCATTACCCCGAATATCTATGTGCCCATGTCGGACGTGGACGAGGCGGACCTGATTCTGCGCAGCTCCCCCGGCGGTCCGGAATCGGTGGATGACAAGACCCGGGAACGCGTGCTCCATGCCACCGATGACCAGTTGGAGCGCGCCCGCGAACTGCTCCAGGGCATTTTGCTCTACACCGCCCGCGCCGGCGGAACAAAAGTGGCCGCCCAATGACCCAGCCCCGGTCCTTCCTCAAGGTGGTACGGGCTTCCAGCCTGACCCGCGAGCGCATCCATCTCCAAAAAGGTGGCGCCGATTGGCAATTGGCTGTATCGCCGGCTGGCAGCCGGCAGCCGTTCGCAAGATGGCTGGGTTCCCTGCGCTGGCGATCCACCGTCCGCGCGAAGCGTCTTGGAGTGCGTGCAGTCCTCTGCCGCTTTGGCCCAACCACGGTTCGATATTCCTGTTCCGGTCGCCAGCCAAACCACTGGCCGGCCATTCCCCCTCCTCCTGCCGGGCAGGGCCGGGGTGGGAGGGCGGCGCACCCTCATACCGTTCATCATCCGTCTCGCACCTGGCAATGACCCTCCTCGCCCTCGAAACTTCCTGCGACGAAACCAGCGCCGCCGTCATCCGCGACCACCGGATTCTGTCGAATGCGGTTTCTTCTCAGATCGACCTGCACGCCGAATACGGCGGCGTCGTTCCGGAACTGGCCGCCCGCGAACATCTGCGGAACCTGATGCCCGTCGTGCAAACCGCGCTGCGGGAGGCCGGCGTCACCGTGGACCAACTCGATGCCATCGCCGCCACCCAGGGCCCCGGCCTGCCGCTGGCCTTGCTGGTGGGCTTTAAAGCGGCTCAAGCCCTCGCCTTTGTGCTGCAAAAACCCCTCGTTGGCATCAACCATCACGAGGCGCATTTGTACTCCCCTTGGATCGCCGGCTCCCCGCCCGTTGCGGATTTCGCCGCCTTTCAACCCAACGTTTCCCTCATCGTTAGTGGTGGGCATACCATGTTGGTCCACGTTGCCTCTGAATTAAAGCACCGCGTCCTTGGTTCCACGCTGGATGACGCCGCCGGCGAATGCTTCGATAAAACTGGGAAGCTTATGGGCCTGCCGTATCCCGCCGGACCCGAAATAGACCGCCTCGCCCAATCCGGCAATCCGCTCGCCTACGAGTTCCCCCGGCCCCTCCTGCAAGACACCAACGACGATTTCAGCTTCAGCGGCCTGAAAACCTCCGTGCGCTATTTTGTGCGCGACCGCCCCGCGCTGCTCGAGCAAACCCAAACCATTTGCGACCTCTGCGCCAGCGTCCAAGCCGCCATCGTCGAGGTGTTGGTCACCAAAACCATCCGCGCCACCAAACGCCTGGGCCTGCGCTGCGTTACCGCCTCCGGCGGCGTTACCTGCAATAGCGCGCTCCGCCGCGAACTCACCCGCGCCTGCGCCGCGCGCGGTTATACCCTGCGCCTCGCCGAACGCAGCCTCTGCACCGACAACGCCGCCATGATCGGCATCCTCGCCGAGCACAAACTCGCCCACCAGACCGCTCCCACCGGCCTGGATGAGGACATCAAAACCGCCTGGTCTTTGGGGTGATTTTCCGGAAAGTTTTTCTTGCACAATAGTTTAATTCTGTTTAATATTTAACCAGATGGTTAAATGTAGTTCCAACCAACTGGACCGCACTTTCGCCGCGCTGGCCGACCCCACCCGGCGCAGTCTCCTCGAACACTTGTCCCACGGCGACCGCTGCGTGACGGATCTGGCCAAGCCCCATTCCATGTCCCTCCCGGCCGTTTCCAAACATCTCCGGATCTTGGAAAAAGCGGGCCTGGTCCGCCGCAAGCGTCATGGCCGGGTGCATTCTTTGAAACTCGAAGCCGCCCCCATGCAGGAGGCCAAACAATGGATCGAGGAATACCGCCGCTTCTGGGAGGGCAGCCTGGATCGGTTGGACGAATATCTAAAACAACTCCAAGCCAAAGATAAATCCCATGACCACCCCCATTAACGCAACGCTCTCCCAGTCGGATTTGCGACTGGTCGTCACCCGCATCATTAATGCCCCCACCGCCTTGGTTTACCAGGCCTGGACCGATCCGGCCCTGATGGCGCACTGGTTTGGTCCCCAAAATATCGAGTGCCGCCACGTGGCGGCCGACCTGACCCTCGGCGGGGCCTTTCGCATCCATATGGCCTCGGAGAAGGGCGACCATATTGCCTTCGGTCATTACCGGCAAATCGTTCCCCACCAGCGCTTGCAATTCACCTGGCAATGGGAGCATTACCCCATGCCGCACAGCGTTGTGACTGTTGAGTTTGCCGATCTGGGCCAAACCACCCGGCTCACGCTCACTCATGAAAACCTGCCCGACGCCGAGGATGTCGCCGAACACACCCAGGGCTGGACCTCCTTGCTCGAAAAATTTGGCGGCTGGATGGAGCAGCACCGAGCTAAGAACTCCAACGACTGCGTCGGCCTTGAATTTGTCATCACCCGGGAATATGCCGCGCCGCGCGAACTCGTATGGCAGGCCTGCACCCAGCCCCATCACCTGGCCCAATGGTGGGGCCCCAAAGGTTTCTCCGCGCCTGTTTGCGAATGGGATGCCCGGCCCGGTGGCAAAATCTTCGTGATTATGCGCGGGCCCAACGGCGCCGAATACCCGATGGGCGGCGAGGTTCGCGATGTCGTCCCACCCGAAATGCTGGTGTCCATGACCGGGGCACTCGACGGCGCGGGTAATTTTTTGTTCCAGCTTTTACACACCCTTACCCTCGTGGAGCGTGACGGTAAAACCAAGCACATGATGCATTCCCGGGTCATCAACGCCACCCCGGGTGCGAACCGCTATATTAATGGCTTTGAGACCGGCATGACCATGAGTCTTGAACGCCTCGGCGCGCATCTGGACCAGCGCACTGAGCCACTGGTTGTCGAGCGGGTCATCCAGGCTCCCGTGGCCCTCGTCTGGCAGGCCCTGTCCACCCCGGAGGCTTTGAGCCAGTGGAGTTTTGACATCAAGTCATTCCAACCAGAGGAGGGTTTCGTGTTTGAGTTCCGTGCCGAGAAAGCCGGCGTTAAATACGTCCACCAATGTCAGGTCACCGAAGTAATCCCTCAAAAGCGACTTGCTTACACCTGGCGCTACGCGGGCCACGCTGGGGATTCCCTCGTCAGCTTTGACCTCCTCGCCGAGGGCGCCACCACCCGTTTGCGTCTCACGCACACCGGCCTGGAAACCTTCCCGCCCGTGCCGGATTTTGCCCGGGCAAATTTTACTGCTGGCTGGACCCAGCTGGTCGGCACCTGCCTCAAAGAGTACGTCGAACAAGGCACCTGCGGCCGCGATATTGTCATCTCCCGCGAAATCGACGCCCCACGCGAACTGGTCTGGGAGGCCATGACCGACCCGGAGCAGGTCATTCTTTGGTGGGGTCCGCGCGGTTTCACCACCTCTATTGAACAGATGGACGTCCTCCCGGGCGGAGTGTGGAAGCATGTCATGCATGGTCCCGATGGCACCAACTACCCCAACGAATGTGTGTTTCAGGAGGTGGTGACTCCCGCCCGCCTCGTGTTCACCAACGGCGGCCAACGCGAGGGCGGACCCTCGATAACCTTCGTTTCAACCTGGACCTTCGATCCTGCCCCCGCCGGCAAAACCAAAGTCACCATTCGCATGGTCTTCCCCTCACCCTGCGCCCGCGACTTGGTGGTCCGGGAATTCGGTGCCATTGAGGGTGCCCAACAAACCTTGGAACGCCTTGGCGCGCATCTGGCTTGCCTGGCGAAAATATAATTGCGTAAATATCGGTAACCCTTGTCCCCACGCCACCATCATCCATGAAAACGACCATCATCCAACCCTATCTGTTCTTTAACGGCCGCTGCGACGAAGCCCTTGAATTTTATCGCGCCACCCTCGGTGCGCAGGTGGACTTTGTCATGCGCTATAACGAAAGCCCGGAACCCCTGCCACCCGGGCGGCTGCCGGCAGGCTTTGAAAACAAGGTCATGCACGCCACCTTTCACATCGGCGCCACCACCCTCATGGCCTCGGATGGTTGCTGCACCGAACCCAACTTCGCCGGTTTTTCCCTTTCCCTGGCCGTCCCGTCCGCGACCGAGGCGCACCGTGTCTTTGACGCGCTCGCCGTCGGTGGTCGGTCAGAACTGCCCCTCACCAAAACGTTCTGGTCACCCTGTTTCGGCATGCTCACCGACCATTTCGGTGTCGGGTGGATGATCAGTGTCATGCCCTGAGCCGGCGCCTCGCCCGCAACGCCCGCCCTTGGTATCTCACCGGCTGGATATCCCCGGAATTTCCCCCATAATTTCATTGGCAAAGCGGGCGGAGGTTGGCTTACTCGCCGCGTGTCGAAACCGAACCGTCATGGGGCCATTGCGGCCAGTTTGCTGCTGGTGGTCTTTTTGTGGGGTGGCAACAACGTGGGGACTAAATGGCTGGTGGCCACTTGGCCGCCGGTGTTTGCCGGCAGCCAGCGCTTTTTGGCGGCCGGACTCCTGCTGCTCGGCCTGCTCCGGTTCACCCCCTGGCTGGGCGAATTCCAAGTGCTCACCCCCGCTTTGCGCCGGGCCTTGTGGCTTCGGGCCGGGCTCGCGCTCGCGGCTTATATCGTCGCTTTCAACTGGGCCTTGCGGCTTACCTCGGCCTCCCATGTCGCCCTCTATATCGGGGCCTCCCCGGTCTGGATGGTTTTGGCGGAGGGGCGCAAGGGGAGTGCGGTTGAACTCGCGCGCCGTTTATTGGCGGCCGGTCTGGCCGTGTCCGGCGTGGTCGTGCTGTCCTGGCCCGCACTCCAAGGCGGTACATTGAATTTCTACGGTGAAATCATGGGGCTCATCGCGAGTTTTCTCTGGGCGGCCTACAGTCATCAGGTCCGCCGTTTGAGTGCGCAACTCAATGGCACCGAGGTGGCGGCCCACACCATGTGGATGGCCGGGGTCTGGCTGCTGCCCGTGGGCCTGGTGGAATTATGGCACCACGTTATCCCCCTGAGCGCGGCCACCCTGGGTGTCATGGGTTTCTGCATCGTGTTCGGATCGGTGATTCCCTATACGTTGTGGAACAGCGCGCTGCGGCACTGGCCCGCCAGCCAGGTGATGTTGTTCACCAATTTAATTCCCTTGAGCACCTCCCTTTGGGCGCTCGTTTTCCTCAAGGAACCCATGACCCACACCTTCTGGTTCGCCATGATTTTAATTGTGGCCGGGGTGGTTTTGGGGCAAACCCATTTGCTCAGACGGGACAAACCAGTTTAAAGCACTCATATGGACATTAAAAACCTCGACGCAGTACCGTCCTTCACCACCAAGGACGGGTCGGAAATCCGCGAATTGCTGGCCTGGCGCAACTCCGTCATCCGCCACCAGAGCCTGGCGGAGGCGCGGCTGCCGGTTGGCGGCTCCACCCAGGAGCATTATCATCCTCAAACCGAGGAGATTTATTACATCACCCACGGCTCGGGCGAGATTCGCATCGAATCGGAAGTGCGGCCCGTTCGCGTGGGCGATGCCATCGCCATCCCGCCCGGCCTGCGCCACAAGTTGTGGAACACCGGCCCCGAAACCCTGCGCCTGCTCTGCTGCTGCGCGCCCGGTTACGAGCATGCGGATACGATCATCACGGAGTAAACTGGAACCATTGATTTCCACCGCATTCTGGACGCGGATAACCGCCGATAAAAACGCTGAGGTTGCCAAAGTTTTGGCCCGCTAGTGGTCAAGAACCATTTGGTGCGCCATTTTTCTCGTTTTCCGCCTTTCCCCATCTGCGTTTATCTGCGTTTATCTGCGGTTGAAGTCTTTTTCAACTGCATGGCTCCGGCTTAGTCCAGTTGGTGCGCCAGTTTGGCAGGGTTTCCCCGCTTTCCTCATCTTCGTATATCTTGCGTTTGAACCATTTTTTACTTCCGCCTTCCGCCGGGCGTGGTTGCTTTGGACTTTTTAGCGGTGGCCGGTTTGGTGGGCGCGGCGGGAATCCGCGGACTGGGCGTTTGCTTCGCCGGGATTGGATTCTGTGGGAGCATGGGAGCGGCCGGACTATTTGCTTTTACCGCGCTGACCACACTGGCCGCCGGAACGGGCGCGGGAACTTCCACGTTCTCAGCGGTCCGGCTGGGCAGCAGCACCACGACCAGGACAATCAATCCCAGGCCAATCGCGGATAGACTGACGTACATCAGACCAAACGGTGGCTGGAATTTGAATTCCACCGTGTGGTTCCCGGGCGTGAGATAGACCCCCCGCATGATGAAATTGCAGCGTAAAGTCGTATCCGGCCGGCCATCCACGAACACGTGCCAGTCCGGATCGTAATGGTCGTTCAACAACAACATTGCGGGTGTGGTGGCTGCGCACTTCAAGACGATATGCCTCGGCGCGTAACTGGCAAATGCCACGGTGCCCGCCGTTTGATTTGTGGCCGTCGCGGGCGGTGTCGGCACGTGGCCAGAAACGACCACCGTTTTACTGAAATCAAAGTTTGGATCACCCAAATCCGCCAATACCTCGTCATTATTCGTCGTGATCACCCAATGGGAAAACAAGCTCGCGCGCGGCAGGGCCTGGGTATATTCAAACACCGCAAACGGGCCGTTGTCGTCCACCTTGGTGGTGTAGTTCTCCAGAGCCTGGCTGTCGGTCATGCCCGGCTTGGGCACGATGTCAAACCGTTGCCGCAAGCGAAAGGGTGGGTTGGCCGGATCGGCGGCCTGATTGGCCGCATCAAAGGCTGTCGCCACGGCCAGCACGTAACGGCAGTTGGTCACCTGCCAGAGGCGGCGGGCATTGTCGATGCCCGAAGGGTTGGGCAGGGCATTAAATGATTTTGCGTAGGCTGCCAGATCAGCCGGCACGCGCGGCATTTCAATCACGTCCAGGGTTTGAATGTTATAAAATGGAAACTGCTGTTGCAGCCATTCCAGTTTGTAGATGCGGGCCAGCGTGCCCAGGTTGGGTGGCGGCTGGCCGGGCAGGAGCACCACCCGGTGCTCATAAGGCCGGTCGCGCAGCAATTCTATGACCGGGTTGCTGGCGTATTTCTCGGCATAATTCCAAAATACCACCCACGGCAGGTTGGCCCGGCCCAGGTCCACCACTAGAAACAGACCCACCAAGCCCACGCCCCACCATCGCCGGCCGCCCGCCAACCGGCCGGTCATGATTGCCGAGGTCAAACCGGCGGCCACGATTAGCAGCGCCAGCCCCCAGCCGGCTTGGTGAACACTAAAGGTGGCAATGGCCTCCACCGATTCCGCTTTGAATTGCACGGTTCGCAAATAATCCGCCAGCTTTTGACTCTCCGTGGCATATTTTAACCAGGCGGCCGCGCCCAGCCCAACGCCCACCCACAGCCCCCTCAGCCAGAGCCGGTCAAAGGCACTGCCCGCCGTCCTTCCATTATTGGTGGCCACCCCTTTGGCTGTGGACCCGCGCGCCCCGCCCCCTGCGGTTTCCGGTTGCCAGTAAAGGCGCCACCAGCCATCCAGGCCATATCCAAAAAGAATGATCAGGGCCACACTCACCAAGTTGATGAATTTGATGGGATTACGAATGGTGGAGAAGTACGGTAGCGCATAGATCAATTGGTAAAAGGGCGCAAACCGGCCATACGCCAGCAGGAGCGAAACCCCGGCCGTCGCCAGCCAGAACCAAAGCCAGGGGCGCTCGCTGGCCTTGAAAATGGAGCGTTTCCCTCGCAAGGATTGGGCCCCCGCCCAGGCGGCCACCAGCAATACCAGCACCCCGGCGTAAAAACCCCCACCCGAGTAACGCACAAACCCCCGTGGAACCGTCCCCTGACGCCCGTTGGCCAGAAATCGTTCCACCGCCGGGTCCTGCCCCACCCGACCCCAATAACATCCCCCGTTGGTGGTGTCCATGCGGTAGCCAAACAACCCGGGCACCGCCAGGCCCGCCGTCTCTTCCACCGGCAGGCTCCATTGCGTCGCCCAGTCCCAGCGCGATGCCTTGGTCTGCGCGTCCTGCCCCGTCCCCACGATGCCTTCAATGGAACTGCCTACCAGCGAAGAAATGGCCTGGGCCGCGATAAACACCGCGAAGATCACCACCACGATCAGCCGGCTCAGCCCCCCGGTCAGGCGCTTGGCCGGGGAACCTTCCTCCAGCCCGGCCTGGTAAAAAATAAACCCGGCGATGAACAAACTATAAATGGCTCCCACATCGGCGCCCTCGACCACCCCCATGCCCACGATCAGCCCCGCCAGCACCACGCGCCACCAGCGCCGGGGGGCCGCCGGATCGGCCAGCGCCGCCATGGCAAAAAATAACATGCCCGCATTAATCGCCTGGGCCGCCACGCCCCAGCAGGCCACCGAAAAGAAACAGGAATTTAACGCCGCTGCCAGGCCTCCCAGGATGCAGGCCGCCGGAGCCAGCCGTAATTGCGTGAAAAAACACCACGCCCCGGTTCCCAGAATGGTCAGGGAGATCAAGGCGTATAATTTCGAAAACCAAATGGGTTTCAGCAGGTACTGTAGCCCAATGCTGATGCCCGTCGGAACCGCGCCGCCATTGGCGCCAATGCTGTTCAAATCCGACCAAGTCCCGGTAAAACGCTCAGGCAATTGATGGCAGGCGGAAATCAACCGGCCCAGGGGTCCATCATTGGAAAACAGCGTCTGGTCCGGCAGGAGAACCCGGTAAAAAACCGGCAAAAGCACCACCATCAGCAGCAGCAGCATGACGGGCAGCTCGCGACTCAGCCTTCGCGCCGGCGGAAGGGGGCTGCTCATCGCCACTCATTCCCGGTAGGCTGGGTTCGGTGCCTAGCCGGGCCGGGGACATCCCCGACCGGCTTAAAAGTGACCCCGCTTGCCACCCGCTCTGACGTCGCCGGTGCTTCCTCGTTTATTGCTTTGCACATGTCGTCAAATGATGGCTGGGGCTGTTCTGGCGCACTGCCGGCTTTTCAACTTGCGCATACCGGGGCGGCAACGGCGCGGGGGCGGCGTCCCCCGCATGCCAGTTCGATAGATCACGACCGATGAGTTGGCCAAATTGGATGATCTCCGGGGTGAAATCGCGCAGGAGCTGGCGGCGCAAGCCCGGGTCCAGCTTTGGCCTTTTCACCGGGCGAATGTTGATTTGCATCAGTTGCGATTCGATGTTTATCAGGCTCTTGAACACCACCGCGGGCACCCAGCTCCTGGTGGCAATGGCCGTGCCGCGCACCAGCGGATCACTCATGAGGGATCGCAACCAGGAACTTTTCACCTCCTGGCTGCCATTGATGACAGGAAAAGCCTCCAGCGGCCGGTTGGCATCCACCCCGAGGAATTCCAATACTTCGCGGTAAACCCCCGCCGTGTCCGCCGCAAAATCATCGTACAAGATCACCTTCACCTGCTTGCGGCCAAACAGTTTGATATAGCGTTTTACCTGCTCGGTGTAAGCCGCCACCGCATGGTAGATCAGGCCCTGCCGGAAATAAGTGTTTCGCGTCATCTGCCGTCCGGCCAACCGGTCATCCTCCGCCGCCAGTGCCGCCGCAAATGTCGGCAAATGCTCATTCCCATCCAGCCGGAACTGGTGGTACAGCGAATAAAGCATTTCCGTGGGTTCCCGCAGCATCATGATAATCCGGGCCCGGGGATTGAACGTTTTGATCTCCTCCGCCGCCTGCCCGGAAAATAAATACCAAACCGATGCCTCACCCGCCCGGGACTGACCCTGCCAGCCGGCAAACTCTTGCAAATAATCCTGCCGGTTGCGACGATAAATCTGCTTCCCAAAATGCAAGTCACGGCCGAAGTGATGCATTTCCTTGCGGGCCATAAAAATGTCTGGATGGTGCGAGAGATATTCTGTCAGGGCGGTGGTGCCACACTTCGGGGCGCCGATAATGAAAAAATCCGGATGCTTTCTAATCACCGCCGGTCGCGTGTGCGGGGCTTTTCTCCAGGCGTTTAGTAAGTGCATATTTTACGTCTAAAGCAATTAATATGCCAAATTAAAGATTTTCTGGTAATTCGCATTTGGCGGCCCATCCATGCGGTGGCTTCTCAAGCTCGATTCGTTGTTCGTTTTCGCTCAAGTTGGAAATTATTTCTCATAAATAACTGTAATTCAGAAACATGTCAAATCGAAATCGCCGCTTTTACGGCGTCGCTGGTTTGGCCTGGGTTGCGGGAACACTTCCCCAAAGGGCATGTCGTTAACCTGGTTGCTTTTAGGCCTGTTTGGCTGGATTTCCCCGCTTGGATTCCCCTCCAATTTCCGTTGGTCTCCCCTTCTCCGGACCTCGGTTTGGTCCCAAGTGGCCGTCATTTTTATCCCTTTCCCACCGTTGTACGCAAACCCGCTGGGTGGCCACACCCAATTGGGGATTGGCAAAAGTCTGACCTGGGTGTCAGCACCCCTGTCTGGTATCCGCCAATCGAAGATTTCGCCTCGCCGGCACCCGGTCGCCAACCCATAAGCGTTAACATAAACCTTGAGCCTGTTTTAAGGTATTGCCAGGCATCAACTCTGCGTTCTCTGCGACTCTGCGCGCGCCATATTAGGTGCCTTGGCCAGGGGTGTCCGTCGCCGCC
>CAITTG010000111.1 GCA_903895255.1 uncultured Verrucomicrobia subdivision 3 bacterium | reverse complement strand
TTTTGCGATTTTTCGCGCCTTTTCGTGGCCATGAAATCCCCTCCCCAACTCCGCGCCTCCGCGGCTTTGCGCCTTTGCGTTAAATCCCCATTTTAGGCTCTCGGCGCCTTTTCGCGGCCAAATCCCCGGCGCGCGGGTCCATGACCCGCAGCACAAGCGCCCGCCGGGGGATGCAGGAATCACCCCCCCAATGCAGTCCCTCCCCTTCGTTACCTTCTGTTAAAAATTCCTGATTTCTTCGCGCCTCCGCGTCTTTGCGTCTTGCGCTAAATCCTTTGGTTCAGTGCCGGTGCTCAAACTTCTTCATGCACCCCTTGCGCCCCCGCCCGCTTTCTTCATTCATCATTCCGCCATCTGCCTCCCCCCCGTGTCCCCCAAACGCGCGGCCACCCCCCCCCATTTTTTCCTTGCTGCCGGGCGGCTAATACCCGGATTCTGCCATGAGTCCAGCGGTTAAACTCGTCAATGATTTTAAAAAAAGTGAATTGCGCGTCGGTGCCGGGTGCCGCCCGGGTTGGGGAACACCGATGAAATTGAGCCGCACCATCGTTGCGCTGCTTGTGCTGGCATGGGTTCTCTTCGCCGGCTGGCTGGAGTGGCGTCAATACCACCAGCGCACCCACGCCCTCATCCTCGAAAAAACCGCCGAGGGCAAAACCGCCGCCCTGGACCTCTCCCGGCGCATCGAAAAAACCCTGCAGTTCTATCATGGCGTCCCCCTCATGCTCGCCCAGGAACCCCTCGTTCAGGCCGCCCTCAGCGACGTGGACTGCCGGGAAAACTCCGCCCTCACCAACGCCGCTGCCAGCGCCACCAATGCCCCATGCGATACCGCCCTCGACAACTTAAACACCCTGCTCCACCGCGTGCAGCAAACCCTCCGGCCCGATTTGGACTGGGTCATGGATACCAACGGCCTCTGCGTGGCCTCCAGCGACCACGGCCAGACCAATTCCGGCATTGGCGACAATTATGGTGATCGCGAGTATTTCCGCCAGGCCCGGCAGCGTGGTCAGGGACAACAATACGCCATGGGCCGCCGCGTCCACACCCCCGGCTTGTTCTTCGCCGCCCGGGTCAAACAAAACGGCCGCTTTATCGGCGAAGTCGCCATCAAACTCAATCTGGACCACCTCAGCGACTGTCTGGACCTGACCAACGCCTTTTTGACCGATGGTTATGGGGTCATCATCCTCGCCAACAACCCCCGCCTGGTCATGGAGACACTCCCCAACGCCACCGTGCGGCTCCTGTCGGACACCGCCCGGCAGCAGCGCTACCAACTCCTCCAGTTTACCAACGTCGCCCTCACCCCCTGGCATGATGCCGCAGCGACGAATTTGGTATCGTTTGACCATGAGGAGCCACCCCAACTCATGTTCTCCCGCCCGGTCATGCGCGAAGGCCTGCGCGTTTATATTCCCGAAGCCCTGCCCGGCCTCCTCACCCTCACGCGCGAGTGTTTTGAACGCTTCGCCCTCATCGCCACCGCCGGGGCTTCCCTCATCTTCCTGCTGGGAGCCAGCCTGAATTACAACCGCCGGCAGCATCAGACCAACCTGCGCCTGCTCAACCAAACCGGCTTGCTCATGGATGCTGAACGCATTGCCCGTCTCGGCAGTTGGACCTGTGAACTGCCATCCGGCCGGTTGCAATTATCCGAGCAGGCGGCCGAGATCCTGCAAGTGCCCCCCCGCCATGAGGCCGGCACCCATGACCGCTTCGCCGAGCTCGCCCTGCCGGCCGACCGCGACCGGGTCCGCCAGGCCGTTCAAAACGTCCTCGATACCGGGGAACCCTGCGACTTGGAATACGGCCTCACCCGGCCCGACGATGGCCGCACCATCATCCATTTGCAGGGCCGGCTCCTCAAAAAATCCTCCGGCCAGCCCCTCCGCCTGGTCGGCACCGTGCAGGACATCACCGCTCGCAAGCGCGTCGAAAATGAGGCCATCCAAAATGTCTCCTTGTTGCAGGCCACCCTCGAATCCACCACCGACGGCATCCTGGTGGTGGACCGCAATGGCAAAATCACCAGCTACAACGAACGCTTTGTCAAACTCTGGCAGATCCCCCGCGACGTCCTTGCCACCGGTCAGGATCAACGCCTGCTGCAAACCGTGCTCGGCCAGCTCCGCGACCCCGATGCCTTCCTGGCCAAAGTGAAAGATCTGTATGCGAACCCCCTCGCGGAAAGCTCCGACCTCCTGGAATTCACCGATGGCCGCGTCTTTGAACGATTTTCCAAGCCCCAGGTGATCGCCGGCCAGCCCGTGGGCCGCGTCTGGAGCTTTTTCGATGTCACCGAGCGCCGCCGCGCCGCCGCCACCGTCATCGAAACCGAGCGCCGCCTGCGCATCGTCATCGAAGCCACCACGGACGTGATTTTCCTCAAGGATGACGCCGGTCGCTGGCAGCTCATCAATCATGCCGCCGAGCGGCTGTTCGCCCTCCCGCAAGTGGAATACCAGGGCAAAACCGACTTGGAACTGGCCGCATTGCTCCCCGCCCGCCAAAAGGAACTGACCTGTTGCGCCCAGTCCGACCAAGTGGCCTGGGCGAACCGCCAGCCCACCCGTTCCGAGGAATTTATTACCCAGGAGGACGGCCTGGTCCATTGCTTTGACATCATTAAAGTCCCCATTTTCAATCCGGACGGCACCCGCCAGAGCCTGGTCGTCGTCGGCCGGGACATCACCGAGCGCAAACGCACCGAGCAGGAACTCTTCCAATCCCGGGAAACGCTGCGCACGGTTTTGAACAACATTCCCCAGCAGGTTTATTGGAAAAATCGCGATTTGGTCTATGCCGGCTGCAATCTGGCCATGGCCCGGGATTTGGGCCTGGACAATCCCAACGCCGTCATCGGCAAAACCGACCTCGAACTCACCAATGCCACCGACGCGGAAAAATACCGCGAGCTGGACCGGCAGGTCATGGCCACGGACCAGCCGGTGTTAAATGCCGAAATTACCGAGAACCGAGCCGATGGCCGGCTTATTTACCTCCTCGTCAACCAGTTGCCCCTGCATGACCAGTCCGGCCAGGTCGTGGGGGTGCTTGGCACTCGCGATGACATCACCAGCCGTCGGATCCTCGAGGACCAGTTCCGCCAGGCCCAGAAAATGGAGGCCATCGGCCGGCTCGCCGGCGGCATTGCCCATGATTTTAACAATCTGCTGACCGTCATCTGCGGCTACAGCGAAATCCTGCTCCATGAACTCCCGCCGGACGACTCCTCCCGCGATGCCCTGACCGAAATCCGCAAGGCCGGCGACCGCGCCGCCGCCCTCACCCGCAAATTGCTCGCCTTTAGCCGCAAGCAAGTCCTCGAGCCCGACGTGCTGGATTTAAACGCCCTCGTGGGCGACTGTGAAAACATGTTCCGCCGCCTCCTCGGCGAGGACATCCGCCTCACCATCACCCTCGCCCCCGACCTGGGCAAAATCAAGGCCGACCCCAGCCAGATCGACCAGGTCCTCCTGAACCTCGTCGTCAATGCCCGGGACGCCATGCCCCGCGGCGGTGAACTGGCCATCGCCACCGACCGCGCCGTCCTGACCGAGGCCGACCGCCTCCAAAATGCCGACGTCAAACCCGGCCCTTACGTCTGCCTTTCCGTCGGCGACACCGGCTGCGGCATGGATAATTTAACGATTTTACATATTTTTGAACCATTTTTCACCACCAAAGAGCAAGGCAAAGGCACCGGCCTCGGCCTCGCCATGATCTTTGGCTTCATCAAACAAAGTGGCGGGCATATTTCCGTGGCCAGCGAAGTGGGCCAGGGCAGCGTGTTCCGCATCTACTTGCCAGAACTGCCTGAATCCTTCGCCTGAGCCGCCGCCGCCGGCGGATGGAAGTTAAATTACTTGAGACCGGGGGGCGCCGTGCTTTTCCGTTCAATCAATTCCGCGGTCAAACGCTTGGGCTGGATTTTTTCGCCGCGCAGCAGACACATCATGGCATCCATTGCCGCCACCCCCAGCCGGAATTTGGGCTGGCGCACCGTCGTCAGCGGCACGCGGAAATATTCCGCCGCCAGGACGTTGCCAAAACCGACCAGCGAAATGTCCGCGGGAATCCTTATCCCTTGTGAAATCAGGGTTTCCGCGCAACCGATGGCCACGAGATCACTGACGGCCTGAACCGCCGTGGCCCGGCAGTTCTCATTCAAAAATTGCAGGGTGGCCTTGGTCCCCTCCTCAATGGTGTTCCCCGCCTGGAATACCAGCTTGTCATCCACCTCAATCCCCGCCTCGCGCAGGGCCCGCCGGTAACCCTCAAACCGCTCGTGCGCCCAGGGCGCGGCGGGTGGCCCGGTAAGATACGCAATCCGCCGGTGCCCCAACTTGAGCAGGTGTTGCGTCATATTGTAGCTGGCTATCAACTCCTCAATCTCAATGCTCGCAAAGGACCGGCAAAAGGGCGCGGGCGGCCCCAGCAGGATGGCGGGGGTGGCCCGCACCTTGATTTCCTGGTAAATGCGCGCCTCCGCCTCATAACGATATACGGGGGAAATAAAGAGGCCGTCCACCCGGCGGGACAAGAGATGCCGCAGGCAAACCTCCTCCCGCTCGGGCTTGTTATGCGTGTGGGCCAGCAAAATGTCATAGCCCAGCTCGTGGGCGCGCTCCTCAATGGCGAACACTATCCGAGCGTATATCGGGTTGGTCGTCGCCGGGATTACCAGGCCAAAGAGTTTGGTTGTCTTCGTGCGCAGCCCCTGCGCGCTTGAGTCCGGCACATAACCCATCTGCTGGGCGAGCAGCTTCACCCGTTGTTTGGTGGCATTGGAAACATCCGGCTCGTCGCGCAGGGCCTTCGACACCGTCATCACCGAAACATTGGCCAGTTGGGCCAGATCTTTTAATCGCACCATGATGTTACAAATAAGTTCCCCGCCAGTGCAGCTTGCGGCGCAAGGCCTCCAAAAATGAACTGTGCGGCAGTTGCACCAGCCGGATTGCCCGGCGGCTCCGGCGGATCACCACCGCGTCGCCCGAGTCCAATTCCTCGACCACCTGGCCATCCGCGCTCAAGATTGTGGCTGGCAGGGGCGTGATCGCTTTCACAGTGATGCGCGAGGACAGCGGCAGGATGATGGAACGATTGGAGAGTGAATGCGGGCAAATGGGTGTCAGCGTGAACACTTCGGCGGTTGGCAGCACGATGGCCCCGCCAGCCGCCAGCGAATAGGCCGTGGAGCCAGTCGGGGAACTGATGATGAGGCCATCGCAGCGATACCGTGTGATGGCCTCGCCATCCACGCTGACATCCAGGCTGATCAGCCGCGACACCGCGCCGCGACTCACCACAATGTCGTTAAGCGCCGCCTGCTGGATTTTCTTGCCCCGGGTCTCCCCGGTCACTTCGATGAGCGCTCGGGATTGAATGGTATACTCACCGTTCAAAACCAGTTTGAGCGCCTGCGCCAGGTGATCCGAAGGGACCGCCGTGAGAAAACCCAGACCGCCGATGTTGACGCCCAGAATCGGGGTCGCACAGCCGGCAATCTCCCGGGCGGCGCGCAGAATGGTGCCATCGCCGCCGAACACCAGCAGGAGATCCACCGCCCGGGCCAGCGTGCCGGCATTCGGCGAGGTCGCCCCGCCCAGACCGGCCAGACGTGCCGTCTCCTCCTCGCAACAATACTCCAAGCCGGCCAGCCGGACAAGCCGGACCGCCTCGCGGACAATCTCCGCGCACGCCGCCTTTTCCGCGTTGCCGAGGAGGCCAATCCGCCGGATGCTCTTAATTTGTTTTTTCAATCAACACCAAAAATTCCTTGTTGCCCGCCGGTCCCAGCAGCGGCGATTCGGTGACACCCCGCCATCGGCAGTGGGGCAAATCCGCCACAAAAGCAGCCAACTCCGCCAGCACCCGCTCGTGGATGGTGGCATCCGTGATTACCCCGCGACCTTTGTCCACCTCGGACTTCCCCGCCTCAAACTGCGGTTTGATCAGCGCCATGATTTTGCCTTCCGCTTTTAATAAAGCAATCGCGGGCGGCAAAATTTTTTTCAGGGAGATGAACGAGCAGTCAATCACCGCCAGGTCGGCCGGCACGAATCCGGCCGGCATGTGCGCCAGCGTCAGGTTGCGGGCATTGGTCTTTTCCATGACCACCACCCGGGGATCCGTGCGTAATTTCCAAGCCAGTTGCCCCTGCCCCACGTCCACCGCGTGCACCCGCGCCACCCCGTGCTGCAATAAACAATCGGTAAACCCACCAGTGGACGCACCCAAGTCTATGGCCAGCAAATCTTTGGCCAATATTCCAAAGTGCTGCAAGGCATGTTCCAGTTTGTGTCCGCCCCGGCTCACGAATTTTTCCGGGGTATCAATCGCCAGGTGATCGCCCGGGCGCACCGAATCGCTGGCCTTGTGAGCAGTCTGGCCGTTGATGCGCACCTGCCCGGCGAGGATGGATCGCTTGGCGCGCTCGCGACTCGCGCACAGACCGTGTTCCACCAAGGCTTGATCAAGGCGTGTCATGCTCAGCCAGGATGGTCGCTGAAAGGGGCGGCAAATTGAAGCTCCAAATTACTGTTGTATTCCCCTCCCTTGCGCAACTGGTCACTACCGCCTGGGGTGCCGGGTCAAACTCCGCCAAACCGCCGGTTGCGGCGGGCGTACTCCTCCAAGGCGGCGTAAAGCTGCGGCTTGCGGAAGTCCGGCCAAAGCGTGGGGGTGATGACCAGCTCGGCATAAGAGATCTGCCACAGAAGAAAATTGCTCACCCGCATCTCGCCGCTGGTCCGAATCATCAGGTCTGGGTCGGGAATGTTCCGGGTCCAGAGATGATCCGACACCATTTTTTCGGTGATGTCCGCAGGCTCAATCTGGCCGGTTTTGACTTTTTCCGCAAGGCGGCGCACCGCGTCCACGATCTCAATGCGGCTGCCGTAGCTCAGGGCCAGCAGGAGGGTAAGGCCGTTGTTTTTGGCCAACGCGGCCGTGGATTTGCGGAGCTGTTCCTGAACGTTCTCGGGCAATCGCCAGATTTGGCCGATGGCCTCAAGCCGAACATTGTTTTTGTTGAGGTCAGGCACCTCGTTCTTGAGGTAATGGACCAGGTATTTCATCAACGCGTCCACCTCCTCCTTGGGCCGGTTCCAGTTCTCGGCGGAGAAAGCATAGAGCGTCAGGTATTTGATGCCCAATTCGCCGGCATTGCGTATGATCGCCCGCGCGGACTCGGCCCCCTGCCGGTGGCCCTCCACCCGCGGAAAACCACGCTGCTTGGCCCAGCGCCCGTTGCCATCCATGATGACAGCCACGTGCTGCGGCAGGGAGGCGCGTGCCTCTGGACTCAGATGGATCGCCGGACTGCTCACACAAAAATTGTCTGCTCCCGGGCCGGTCCCACAGACGCGATGAACAACTCAGCTCCGGTAAGTTCGGCGATGGCCTTCGCATACGCCCGCGCTTTGGGGGGCAGGTCCTGCCAGGACTTTGCCTTGTCGGTGGGGGTCAGCCAGCCTTCAAATTCCACATAAACAGGCTGGCACTCGGCAAGCAACTGGGCATCGTTCGGCACAAAATCCAAACGTTCCCTGCCATGTTTGTACGCAACACAGACCTTGATCGTCGCCACCGTGTCGAGGCCGTCGAGGTTTGTGATGGCCAGCTTGTCGATGCCATTGACCATCGTGGCATGGCGGGTGGCCACGGAATCAAACCAACCGCAGCGGCGGGCGCGTCCGGTGGTGGCGCCAAATTCACGCCCCATGCCGTGCAACAGGTCGGAAATCTCGGCGTTTTCCGTGGGCAAGGGCCCCTCGCCCACGCGGGTGGTGTATGCTTTCATGACGCCAACGACCTCGTCCATCCGGTTGGGAGCCACGCCGGAACCAGTGCAGGCTCCGCCGGAAGTCGTATTGGAGGAAGTCACATAGGGATAAGTGCCATGGTCAATGTCCAGAAACGTGCCTTGAGCGCCTTCAAACAGAATGGCCTCACCCCGCCGCGTGGCCTGATGGAGCAGCACAACGGTGTTAGCCACGTAGGGTTTCAGGTAATCACCCGCCGCCCGGTATTCGGCCAGCACTTTCTTGAAGGAAAGCGGCTTGGCCCCGAGCGCCTTGAGCACTTCATTGTTTTCCTTGATGCGAAAGCGGAGCTTTTCCTCGAACCGGGCGGGATTGATGAGGTCAATCATGCGGAGCCCCACGCGGGCCGCCTTGTCGCCATAAGCGGGACCAATGCCGCGCTTGGTCGTGCCAATTTTGTTTTTGCCCTTGAGCACTTCGCGCTGGGCGTCGAGTTCCCGATGATACGGCAGCACGATGTGGGCGGTCTCGCTGACCACCAGGTTTTTGCCGACCTTGACCTTGAGCTTTTTCAAGCCCTCGATCTCGCTCACCAGTCCCACGGGATCAATGACCACGCCGTTGCCGATCACGCACAGCTTGTCCTTGCGCAGAATGCCGGAGGGGATGAGGTGAAGGACATACTTTTTGGGTCCCAGAAAAACCGTGTGCCCGGCATTGTTGCCACCCTGCGTGCGGACCACCACATCCGCCTGCTCGGTGAGCACGTCAATAATCTTGCCTTTGCCCTCGTCGCCCCACTGGGCGCCGATCAGAATCGTATTTGCCATAATTTTTCCACGAAAGAGCCGCGCCGGAGGTTAACAATAAAAATCCCCGAACGTAAAAATTCGGGGCAAAGCGCGGGGTCTTTGCGGATAGAACTTAAAAAGAGGCCACGCCGGTGTCAATCACGGACCCAATAATTTATTCATACCGAGTTGACTCACATTAAATGTTACCGGGACAGGGAGGTGGACGAGGCGTCTGCCGATACATTGACTCATATTTGTGGTTACCGAAGCCCCGACCCTACGTTTATCAGCCAAAAGCGAGGCGCCTCGGGCTCGCCACCGCGGCGCGCCCGCAACCATCAAGGCCGACTGAAAGTGACCGCAAAATGACCATTGACATCGCCGGCTCTTTAAGCTATTCGTAGGAGTAGCTTATGATCGAATTAACCAAACGACAACGTCAGGTGCTGGATTACATCCAGTCCGTCCAACAAACTGCCGGGGCCACCCCGACTCTGCGGGAAATCGCCGCGCACTTCGGCTTCGCCAGTTCCCGGGCGTCGGCAGACCATCTGGTGGCCTTGAAACGCAAGGGCTTCATCACCTCGGACGCCAACAAGGCCCGCTCCGTGCGCATCATCACCCCACTGGCCAAGCTGCGCCATGCGCTGGTACACATTCCCCTGTTTGGCACCATTCCCGCCGGGCCACCGCAAGATCGCGAACAGGATGCGGAGGGCTGTGTGTCCGTCGATGTCGCCACCCTTGGCTACAAACCCAGTCGCAATGCCTTCGCCCTCCGCGTTAGCGGCGATTCCATGATTGGCAAACACATTCTCGATGGCGATCTGGTCATCCTTGAGCACGGCCCGGAACCGCGCCATGGCCAGATTGTGGCCGCGCTCATTGACGGGGCCAGCACCCTCAAGACCTTTCTGATCAAGTCCGGCAAGCCCTACTTGAAGGCCGAAAACCCCAAGTATCCCAACCTCCTGCCGGCGCAGGAATTGATGATTCAGGGCGTCTTCAAATCCTTGATCCGCCATGTCCGGGAATGATCATTGGCCAGCCAGATCAGCCCGGTTGATTTTGACGGGCACCGCTTGGGTGCCCGTCAAAGCCTGACCAACCCCGCCCAAACTTTTTCAGCCACCAAATAAATCCCCTCACGTCAAGGAGCGCATACCCCTGATAATTGCCAGTAAAGATGATTTTAACTTTTTATAAATTTGGCAAAATAAGTTTATCTTTTTTCAACCCCATTGCTTGTAAACGCGCCACCGCCGATTAACATGACCTCATGAGTAAGATTGCCTCCGAGTTGAAAAATACCCCCAAGGGTTTGGGCGGTCATCATGCCAACAACGCCGCTTTATCCCAATGGGTCGTCGAAACCGCCGCCCTCACCAAGCCGGACGCCATTTTCTGGTGCGACGGGTCTGAATTGGAGAAACAATACCTGATCGATCAGGCAGTTGCCCGGGGTGTGCTGGTTAAATTAAATCAGGAAAAACTCCCGGGCTGTTATTATCACCGTTCCAACCCCAACGACGTCGCCCGGGTGGAGCAATGCACCTTCATCTGCACGGACAGTCACGAGGATGCCGGCCCCACGAACAATTGGGCGCCGCCCGCCGAAATGTATGCCAAACTGAAAGGCATGCTCGCTGGCGCCATGATTGGCCGTACCATGTTTGTCATTCCCTACCTCATGGGCCCGCCCGGCTCACCGATGACAAAGGTGGGGGTGGAAATCACCGATTCCATATATGTAGTCCTGAATATGCGCATCATGGCCCGCATCGGCAAAGTTGCCCTGGAACAACTGGGTGCCAGCGATGATTTCAACCGCGGGGTCCACTCCATGCTGGACCTCAACCCCGACCGCCGGTTCATCGTCCATTTCCCGCAGGACAACACCATCATCTCCGTGGGTTCCGGCTACGGGGGCAACGTGTTGCTCGGCAAAAAATGCCTCGCTCTCCGCATCGGCAGCTATCTGGGCCGCGACCAGGGCTGGATGGCCGAGCACATGCTGTTGCTGGGCGTCGAATCTCCCCAGGGCGAAAAAATGTACGTGGCCGCCGCCTTTCCAAGTGCCTGTGGCAAGACCAACTTCGCCATGCTCATCCCCCCGCCGCAATTTGCAGGCTGGAAAATAACCACCATTGGCGACGACATCGCCTGGATGAAACCCGGGCCCGATGGCAGGCTCTATGCCATCAACCCGGAAAATGGCTACTTCGGCGTGGCTCCCGGCACCAATCGCAAGACCAACCCCAACGCGATGACCACCATCGCCCGCGACACCATTTACACCAACGTCGCCCTCAAGCCCGACGGGACCGTCTGGTGGGAAGGCCACGATGATCCCGCCCCGGCCGAGTGTCTGGACTGGAAAGGCAACCCGTGGACGCCCGCATCCAAGGAAAAAGCCGCCCATCCCAATAGCCGCTTCACCGCCCCCAGCCATAACAATCCGGCGCTGGATCCCGCCGTGAACGACCCCGCCGGGGTGCCCATCAGCGCAATAATTTTTGGCGGCCGCCGGGCGACCACCATGCCGCTGGTCGTCCAGGCCTTCAACTGGAGCCACGGAGTTTATATTGGCGCCACCATGGGTTCGGAGACCACCGCTGCCGCCGTCGGCGTGGCCGGCCAGGTCCGCCGCGACCCCATGGCAATGCTGCCTTTCTGCGGCTACAACATGAGCCTGTATTTCCGCCACTGGCTGAACATGCGGAAACTGATCAAATATCCGCCGCTAATCTTCACCGTCAACTGGTTCCGCAAAGACAAGGACGGCAAATTCCTCTGGCCCGGCTATAGTGATAACATGCGGGTGCTCAACTGGATCTTCGAACGCTGCGCCGGCAAAGCCGGGGCCAACGAAACCGCCGTCGGCTGGGCGCCCAAATTCCACGACTTCAATACCGCCGGCCTCGCAGGCTTCGGCGAAAAGGAATTTGAAGAAGTGCAGAAAATTGACAAGGAGGAGTGGTATCGCGAACTGCTACTCCAGGATGAACTGTTCTTTAAGTTATACGAGCGGTTGCCGAAAGAAATGATCTTCCAACGCGAACTCCTCGTCTCGCGGTTGTAATCAGCTTTCAGTCATCAGGCGCCGGCGGTTAACCGCCGGGCCTTTTCATTTCGAAGTACCGATGCGAGTTTGACGCGATATATGTCGGGGCTTTCAACCTCCCAACGCAGCCGCCAGCGGCTTGAACTTTTCGGCCTCCAAATTTCGGACCTTTAAATCAAAGTTTTTCATCCAAGCATTTGCCGCTATCAATGCGGCACAATGCCACGTGCCCGGTGGAATAACCCCCAAGTTTTTTGGAAAAAAACACGCAAACCCATCAAAACGAGCAAGGAAATCGTGCAAACCATTGCTTATCAATGGAAAATCCAAACCAGGAAAAACGCCCTCGGCAGAAAATTCCTATTGACTGAAATGAGTTGTCTTGAATATCTTAATGCAACGGTTTTAATCAGGATTGTAAAACAATAAAGATATGAAATTGATTCGATTTGCATTGGTAACATTGGTGTCGGGATTTGGTATTTCGGCGCAAGCTCAGGTTGGGAGTATTTCTTTCTCTGACATTGGCACCACGACCGCCTCACCTTCCGGCGACATCAATACAGCCACCAGTTATACGCTGGGCGAAGTTATTAATAATTCCGATGGCACGGGAGTTTTTGCCGGTTTGGGCAGCCAATTGTTTGGCAGCGTTACGTTCTCTCCGCAGACGGCTAACAGCTTCAACTTTAGCAATCCTGTTTTTGGTTCGTTCGCCTCAACTTCTATTTATGTGGTTTCTCAGGCTGCCGGCACAATCACTTATAATATCTTGGGAACGTACAACAGTGGCTCGTTCGATGGTGGAACAATTGTCAATGATCCCGCCAGCTATACCCTGAATTTCAATCAGAATCCTCCGTCCACCGGCTCGATTGGTGATAGCGCCACTTTTTCAATTCCGCCGGTTCCCGAACCCGGCTCAGTAGCCTTGTTAGGCATGGGTGTGGGAGCGGTCTTGGTTCATCTGCGTCGCCGTATCGCCTGATTCTGCATTATACCCTTTCAACCGCGCCAAGTCTCAGGACTGGCGCGGTTTTTCCTTTTCTCCGCCTCGTTTGGTTTTCGTGAGGCTAGATCATTTGTTCTTTTGACGAACCACGAAAAGCAGCTATTTTATTAACCATGACCATTTTGCTCCGTTTAACCCTGGTATTGGGGCTGGCTGCCATTTCGGCAGTTGGTCAGGATATTGGCGGCAAGCTAGCCGGATCGTTTAAAGGCCCACTGGGATTGCAGCTGTACAGCCTGCGCGAAAGTTTCAAACAGAACGTGCCCGGCACCCTTGACCGGGTCAAAAAATTTGGCTTCGAAAACGTGGAACTTGCGGGGACCCATGGTTTGTCACCAGAACAATTCAACCAATTACTGACTGCCCGGGGGCTGCATGCCATTGCTGGTCATTTTAGCTATGACCGGTTTAAAAACGATCCTGAAGCGGTGGCCGCCGAGGCCAAAGCTTTGGGCATGCAATATGCCGGCTGCCCGTGGATCCCGCACACTGGAAACTTTGATGAAAAGACCTGCCGGGAAGCCGCCGCCGTGTTCAACCATGCGGGTGCCGTGCTAACCAGCCATGGCATCCAGTTTTATTACCACACCCATGGTTATGAATTTCAGCCGTTTGCCGACGGGACGCTGTTCGATCTGCTTATGCACGAGACCAATCCCCGCTATGTAAGCTTTGAAATGGATGTGATGTGGGTGGTGTTTCCTGGTCAGGATCCGGTTAAACTACTTTCCAAATATGGACCGCGCTGGAAGCTCATGCACCTGAAAGATCCGAAGAAAGGCATTGAAAGCAACCTTTCCGGCGGCACTAGTCCGGAAAACGATGTGGTCCTGGGCACCGGCCAGACCGACTGGCCGGCCGTGCTCAAAACCGCCCGGGAGGTGGGAGTGCAATGGTACTTTATCGAGGACGAGTCAAAATCCGTGCTGGAACAACTGCCCCAACATCTGAGCTACCTGGAGCACGTGGCCTGGTAACTTATTGGGCCACGAGGGCAAATTCCTCCCGTGTGAGCCACCCGGCCGCGTTGCGGAAGCGAATGTAGCAATAATCACCCAATGTCCGCTCGCAACGGCCGGGCTCCCCGGCTCCGACCCGGGTGACTTCTTGGGCCTGTTCGGTAGGGGTGAGACGCAAAGGGGTGTTGGCCTCCAAAACAATGCCGATTCGGGAACGGGTGTGCCAGCCGTAATGGGCGGGCAAAGTCAACAGGAACAGCGTCAACCCAAGGGCGGCCAGCGATTGCTGCCAGCCGGTGCGGCGACGCTGGAAAATTCCGGGGAGGGCCAGCAGATCCGCCACCAGCCACAAGCTGAAAGCGGTGAGCACCGCCCACCAACCCGAGGGGATCCAGGTTGAGACCACCTCATACCAAGCCAGCTCCGGTGCCTCCAACTGGCCCGTCGTGCGGGCAAATTCGAGATTATCCCTGGCCTCGGTAGCTCCGGGGGACAGCCACAACGCCCGTTCCCAGGCCAAAATCGCCGGTCCCATCCTGCCCAACTGCCACTCGGCGTTGCCTAGGTTTTGATAGGTGCCGGCGGCTGGCTGCTTCCCGGCAGACTCTTGAAAGTCCCGGGCTGCCCCGGAAAAATCCCCGGAGCCATAAGCTTTTACTCCCGCCTGAAAGGATTGCTCCGCAGCGGCATAGTTATCCGCCCGCAGGTGCGCACCCCAAAGCAGCAGCAACATTGACAAGAGGATTAGTCGGCGGCTCATAATCTTGCCTCCAATTCCGTCAGCAACTGGTCCAGTTGCGGTTGCAATTCCAAAAGACCGGTGAACCGGGCCGGAGTATCGGCAAACTCAAGCGCATCAATGGCCTGAAACAGCCGGCGCACGATCTGGCCCCGCTCACCGTCGCGTTCCTGCGGCGGCAGCACTTGGAGCACATCCCCGCAGACCAACGCGCGAGGTTCTGCTGGAAAGTGGGGCGCGCACGCCAGGCGGAGCGACTGAATCCCGCTGCTGACGAAGGCTCGTGCGTCCCCAGCTAGGGCGGCGTGCTGCAATGTCTGGCGTTCCCGCATCAAGGCCCGCCGGGCCTCGCGCCGACGGCGCAGGTCGGGGTGCTGCTCCCAAAATTGCCGGCGGCGGCTCGCCAGCCACAGGCCAAGCAAGCCCAGAACGGGCCCCAGTTCCACAAGGACAAACCACCCGCGCGCTTGTAACGGTACCAGCGAACTCGCCGCCACCCCTGGGGTCGTGGCCAAGGCGCTCAGGTGCCGCACTTTCTCCGGAGCAGAGTCAGCTGGCAGCATCGGAAGGCAGTCGTTAGTGCCCATCGCCGGCCCCGGCAAGACCTTGATGGGCATGGCTGGAATGGAAAGATCCTGATACTGGCCAATATCCGGATCGAAATAACTGAAAGGAATTTCCGGCGTCGCCGCCGTCTGGTCGGTTTGGGGAATCAACGTGTAGGTAAAGGTCACACTGTTGCCGGCAAAGATTGGATTGCCGGTCGGAAATCCCTGCCACGCCGGGGTGTCGGGTGCCGGAGGCATGGAGAGATGGGCAATTTCCAAGCCGCCGCGATAGGTTACGGAAAGCTTCACGGGGGTACCGGCCGTCACGTTGGTCGCGGAAAGTTGCGGAGTGTCGCGCAGGAAACTGCCCACCGCCCCCTGGAAGCCCGGCAACCGTCCCGCGACCGGCAGGGGTTGCACGTTAAGGGTCACAGGGTCCGCCTCCAACAGATCAAATTGGGGTGCCCCGCCCGGAATGGTCACCCCGCCCTGAATGACGATCTGGCCGCCAAACTGGTTGCCGGCGGTGAAGGCCTGCGCGGAAATTTTCAACGGTCCTTGGGCAAAGGGCGTCAACCGGGTGTCATAAATAAAAGCCATGCTCTGGCCGCCGCCGGGCAGTTGCGCCATGGTAATCTGTTGCCGGACATCCCCCTTGCCGGTGATAAAGCCATCGCCATTCAATTGCACTTGCGACAGCATTTGCACGGAACGGTTGGGCCCGGCGGGACTGAGCACGCGCAGGCGGACGGATTGTCCCACATAGACATTGGTTTGCTCGGGGGCCAGCAACAGCTCGCGCAGGGGCGGCAGGCCGGGATCGCCGGCCACCACCTGGAGGCGGGCCTCCGGGATGGTGACGGGCCGGCCGTAAATTTCAATGGTGTACGCCGGCATCACATAATTCCCGGGTGTCGCGGCGGTGACATGGTAGTTGACGACCGTCAACGGTTGCATTTTGCCGGCACCCATGATGAACATCATGCCCTGCGCCCCCCGGACCATGTCCAAAGGGGGCGGGGCCGGCAGGGTGTCGGGCCAGCGGGTGATGGCCTCGTCCAGCGTGTGCAGGGTCACCCGGTACATCGCCTTCGTCCCGGCACTGATGACCGGTGGATCAAAGGTGGCGGCCGGGTCAACCGGTTGATCGGTGGCGAGGCGGGGCGCCGAAAGCATGAGGGACATCAACTGGTCCCCGGTCATTTTATCAAAGCTTTGGGCACGCACTGACCCGACGAGCCCGACCGGCCCGAGCAGTCCAGCAACGACCATCATCCGCACCAGCGACCCCGCGCGGCCGCCGAGCCATGAACCAGACATGCCACATGTGAGTGAACCTTTCACCAGTCTTTGCCCTTGCGATCCTTGGGTTTGGCCGTACCGTCATCACCCAGCGGCAATCGATGCTCCCCACTTAATTTGAAGCCAGCCAGCAATTGTTCCGCCTGCTCAGGCGAGATTTTCATTTCCTCGCCGGATTTGCCCGCGCCCTCCTGCTCGCCGGGTTGCAAGCCCGGCAGTTCCTGGTCATCATCATCGCCCGGCACACCCGGCGGCATGTTCGGCATCGGCATCGTGCCGCGCAATTGCTTCATTTTTTCCCCGAGTTGTTTGCCCGCCCCATTCATCTTCAGGCCGGCTTGCTGCAATTGGTTCAGCTTGTCAATCAGCGCGGCAATGGCCCGCTCGGTGGCGGCGGCGTTATAGGTGGCGTTGGTGTCGACCGCCTGCAATTCTGCCGCGCTGCGAAAATCCGCCGCCGCCCGCTGCCACTTGGCCAGAATATCCTTTTTGGATTCCAGGGCCTGGCGGACCGCCTTGGTGGCGGCGTTGATCTCCCGGCGAACGCCGCCGCCCAGCAAATAAGCCGCCACCATTTTCTGTTCGTTCTCGCTCGCCATGGCCTCGTCAATCCGCCGGCTGGCCTCGCCAGCCAGTTGGGTGAGGGTGGCCACATGCGCCGGGTCAGAACGCCCGGTGGCATCCTTGCTCTTTTTTAACAAATCCACCCCCTGGGCCACCCGCACACAGCCCAGATTATACAAGGCCAGGGGCTGCAGCGCCGCCACCTGACTGGCCACGGAGTTTTGCAACAATTCCTCGGCCTCGGGCAGTTTCCCGGCGTGTAATTGGGCGGTGCCGGCGTTGTACCAATCCCGGGGGGAATCGCCGGCGGGCAGCGGGGCGGAGGTTTCCGCCCGCAACGCCGCGGCGCCCAGAACGCAGAGCCAGGCGATCCAGCCTAACGCCGCCCTGTGACAGTCATGGTTAAACGGTTTCAACATGGTCACAATTTAGCCTTTCGCCGCCGGGTGGTCAGCAGCGATTCCACCACGAGCCCGGTTAATGCCAGCGCGAGGGGGAAATGGAACCGGTCCACGCCCAGTTTATTGGCATGCGCGGCATCGGAGCGGGCGGTCATCTCGTTGACAGCGATCCGCACCCGGGCCAGCCCTTCGCCGAGCGGCCCGAGAGGAAAATAATTCCCCCCCGTCGCCCGCGCAATGTCCCGCAGCGTCGTTTCATCGAGGCGGCTGCGCACCACCGCGCCGTCCTTGTCGCGGACCAGCTCGCCCTGCCCCTGGGCGTTGACCACCGGGATTTCCGACCCGGCGGGTGTGCCCACGCCAATGGTATAAATCACCACGCCGGCCTTGGCGAGTTTCACGGCGGTGTCCACCCCGCCGCGTTCCAGATCCTCGCCATCGGTCAGTAAAACCACGACCTTGTGGCGGCTATTCTGGTCCATGGTCTTGACCGACTCGGCCAAGGCCAGGCCAATGTCCGTGCCCGGGACGGAAATGGTCTGGTCATCCACATCCATGAGCGCATCGGCAAACACGCCGTAGTCAAAGGTCAGCGGGCACTGGAGAAAAGCGCCTCCGCTGAACGCCACCAACCCGACCCGGCCGCCGCACCGATGACGGACAAAATCCAGCAATGCCAGGCGGGCGCGCTCAAAGCGGTTGGGGGCCACGTCGGTGGACCACATGCTTTTGGAGCAATCCAGCACAAACATGATGTCCTCACCCGCCAGTTGCTGCTCGACCAGCGGATGCTCGCCCCACTGGGGGCGCGCCAGCGCCAGCCCCATGGCCGCCACCACGAACAGGAGGATGATCTCCTTCACCACGCGGCGCACGGGACTGTGCGAACGGGTCAATTCGCCAAGAAAATGGGCTGAGGCCACCCGCGCCAGTTGCGCCTGCCGGGCGCGCGCCGAGTACCGTTGCAACAGCAGCAACAGCAACGGGCCGAACACTGCCAGCCACAGCCAGCGGGGTTCGGCAAAATGCAGATGGGTGAAGGTCATCATGGCACGCGACGAAAACGGGTGTGGAGCAGAATTTGTTCCAAGGCCAGCAGCACCAGGGCGGCCAATAAGGGCCATTGAAACAAGGGCGTATAAATCGAATAACGCCGGAGTTTCACCTCGGTTTTTTCCAGCCGGTCAATGTCCGCGTAAATGCTGTGCAACTCGGCCCGGTTGGTGGCCCGGTAAAATTTGGCATGAGAGAGGGCGGACATTTTGCCCAGCACGGTGTAGTTGGCCGGTTGCAGCATCATCGCGGGAATGAGATCGCCCTGCGCGTCGAGGACAAGCTTGCCGTTGGCGGGATTAAACTGGGGCAGCCAGCACGGTTTCTCAATGCCAATACCAATGGTATAGACCTTGGCACCCAAAGCGGCCGCCAGTTGCGCGGCGGGGACGGGATCAATGGAGCCGGCGTTGTTGTCGCCGTCGGTCAACAGAATGATGATGCGGCTCTTGGCATTTTTGACGGTGCTCAACCGTTTGGCGGCCGCAGCAGCGGCATCGCCGATGGCCGTGCCCAGGTCGCGAATCAAGCCCACGTAGAGGCGGTCCAGATTTTGAATGAGCCATTCATGATTGAGGGTGAGCGGACTGACCACGTAGGGCACCGCAGAAAAGGCGATCAACCCCAACCGGTCGTTGGGCCGCCGGCCGATAAAATCCTCGAGGGTCTCCCGGGCAATGTCAAAGCGGGAGAGGCGTTCGCCCGGGCCGGCCATGTCCTGCGCCTCCATGGACCAGGATAAATCCAGGCAGAGCATGATGTCCACCCCGGTGGTGCTGGACTCCGTGTGCTCATCGGCGAAGCGTGGCCCGGCCAGGGCAATGATGCCCAGGGCGACGATGAGCAACCGCAGAAAGAGCAACCAGCGGCCGGGGGCCGAGCGCGCGACGGCTCCCGCCGCGCGGGCGACATCGGCGCTGGAAAACCGCAAGGCCGCCGGCCGGCCGGCCCGACCGCACAGGATGGCATACAGCGGCAACAGGGCCAGCAGAGCCAGCAGCCAGGGATATTGGAATTGGAAATTGCCGCTCATGCCGCGGGTTTCCGGTTGGCCGCGACCGTCTGCACGCGCAGATGCTCGCGGCGGGTCTCGCCTTGTTCGATCAACCCCAGCGCGCGGGTGACGGCATTTACGGCATCTACGGCATTGGCCGGGGCGGGCGCGGGTGAAAATTTACGCCGGTCGCTGTCCTGCAAAAATGCCGCCAGCGCCGCCGCCAACTCCGGTCCAAGGGCAGGATGCGCCGCCACCACCTGGCAGAATTCCGTGGTGTTTAGCTCGACCCGGGGCAGGTCAAACGCCTGCTGGACGTAATGGCGCACGATTTGCGAAACCCGGCTTAACCGCTCGCCCTCGGACGCCAGGGCCGGCAGGGCGGCGAGAGCTTCGCGGGCTGCAACCGCGGGCGGAATCACCACGGGTGGCCTGGGTCGCGTCAGCGCCCAGATCACGAAACCCACGAGCGCGAGAAAAACAACTCCGGCCATCATGATGATGGTGCCGTGAAGCTCCCAATAGGTGGGGGGCAAGGCCGCATGCGGCGGTTTGATTTGCGGGATTTCGTTCGTATCGTCCTGGGCCTGGACCCGGGCCGCGAGCAAAATGGCGGTGGTTCCCAACCGCCGAAACATCCGCAGGTGATGCCGCCGGGTCATCCGCGCCTCCTGCCCCGGCGGGTCTCAAAAAAGTGTTGCAAGACCGGTGCGAAATCGTCCGCGGTGCTGAAGCTGAGCGTGTCCACCCCCGCGCGATTGAAGGCGCGGTCCAATTCCCCCAGGCGTTGCTCGTTGGCGCTGGCGAATTTGGCCCGCACGGAAGCCCGGCCGGAATCGAGCTCCAGCAGTTCGCCGGTCTCGGCATCCTCCACGGTCAGCAAACCGGCGCCGGGCAGCTCGCGCTCGCGGGGATCATGGAGATGCAGACACACCAGATCGTGATGCGCGTTGGTCAGGCCCAGTTCCTGAATCACATCCCGCACCGGCTGCCGGCGCAGGGCCGGGGCGCCGAAACTATGGAGAAAATCCGTCAGCAAAAACACAATGGCCCGGCGGCGGAGCACGTGATTGAGAAAGGTCATCGCCGCCGGAATATCCGTGCCCGGGTGCTTCGGCTCGAAGGTCAGCATTTCGCGGACAATGCGCAGAATATGGCGGCGGCCCTTGCGGGGAGGAATGTACAATTCGACCTGATCGGAGAAGAGCAGCAACGCCACCTTGTCACTGCTCCGGGCGGCGGAGACGGCTAGGGTCGCGGCGATTTCCACCGCGAATTCCCGCTTGGTCCGCCGCAGGGAACCGAAGGCGGACGAGGCGGAAACATCCACCGCGAGCAGGACACATAGCTCTCGTTCCTCGCGGTAGCGCTTGACGAAGGGCCGGCCCATGCGGTTGGTGACGTTCCAGTCAATACTGCGGACGTCATCGCCGGGCATGTATTCGCGCAATTCCTCGAAGTCCATCCCCCGCCCTTTGAACCGGCTGAGGTAGGCCCCGACCATCATGTCATTCACGAGCCGGTTCGTGCGCGCTTCCACGCGTCGGACCGAGGCCAGGATTTCACTGAGGGTCATGGGTTGGAGAAAACGGATGCGGCGGGCGGCGGCTTACGGTACCACCACGGCGTGGAAAATCTTTTGAATGATGCTGTCGGTTGTCACCGCCTGGGCTTCGGCCTCGTAGGTGAGGATGATACGGTGGCGCAGCACATCCGGACCGATGCTCTTCACATCCTCGGGCGTGACGTAGGAGCGGCCTTGCAGCAAGGCCCACGCCTTGGCGGCGAGGGTAAGATAGATTGTGGCGCGCGGCGAGGCGCCGTACTGGATGAAGTGTTTGAGCTGAAGTTTGTATTGCTCGGGCTGGCGGGTGGCGAAGACCACATGCACGATGTAATCACGCACTTTGTCGTCCACATGGATTTGATCTACGATTTTGCGGGTGCGCAGGATTTCCTCCAGGGTCACGACCGGTTTGATGTGGATTTCCGAGGTGGTGAAGGCCATGCGGTCGAGAATTTTGCGTTCCTCGGCGAAGGACGGGTAATCCAGCAGCACCTTGAACATGAACCGGTCCACCTGCGCCTCGGGGAGCGGATAGGTGCCTTCCTGGTCAATGGGGTTTTCGGTGGCCAGCACGAGAAACGGCGAGGGCAGTTTGAGGGTTTCGCCGCCCAAGGTGACCTGGCGTTCCTGCATGGCTTCGAGCAGGGCGGACTGCACCTTGGCGGGGGCGCGGTTGATTTCATCGGCGAGCAGCAGATTGGCGAAGACGGGACCGCGGGTGGCGTGGTACTTGCCGTCCTGCGGGCTGTAAATCAGGGTGCCGACAATGTCCGCCGGGAGGAGGTCGGGGGTGAACTGGATGCGATGGAAGGTGGCATCAATGGCGGCGGCGAGCGAGCGGACGGACATGGTTTTGGCCAGGCCGGGAACGCCTTCGAGCAAAACGTGGCCATTGGCGAGAAGGCCGACCAGCAGGCGGTCCACCAATTGTTCCTGACCCACGATGACCTGGCCGATCTCGCTGCGCAAAGCCTTGATCCAGGAAAATGCCGCCTGGACTTGTTCGTCTAAAGTGTTGCTCATGTCGGGTGAATTTAATGCGGAACCCCGTCCGGCTCAAGCCCCGCGTGTGGAATTCGCAGCAGCCTGGTCGTGATTTGGCGGTTTTTCGGGCGGGCGGGGCACGGGATACTTCGCGAAACTTCAAGATTTGGACCGGGAGTTTGAAAAATTGTTCACCGCATACGCTGGAATAGTCGAGAATTGCCTTTAAAAAGGCTGGAAAAAGGCAAACGGTCGTTTTCCAGAGTCCGGGAACCGCATGGGGCCAGCGGGTGATGATCCGGCAGGTTTTTGACCGGGCGGCGGCGAAATGATGGCATGGCCACTATCATCGGAGGCAAGTTTAGCGGGGGACCCTGGACATCCGCTGTCCAGGGTCCAAAAATTATTTATTTTTTAAAAGCCACGGTTCAAGCATGGAGGGAGTGGTTTGAGGAAGTTCCACTAGCGGCAGATGACCAGGGACAGGCCGAGGTGGAGGGTTAATGGCGACGCTGGGCGCCAGTGCCGACTCGCGCCCAAAAGGCGTGTCCCGTTTTTTGAACTTTTCACGGCGCGGTCTTCCCGGCATATTAAATTTATGAACGTATTTGTAACTGGAGGTGCGGGGTACATTGGTTCCGTCTGCACGGAGGAACTGCTCAACGCAGGGCATTCGGTCACAGTTTATGACAATCTCACGGAGGGGCATCGCTCGGCGGTGGATCCGCGGGCCACATTTATTTTCGCCAAGCCCGAGGAGGAGGGCAATATTCTGAACGCGGTCAAAACCACCGGGCCGGATGCCATCCTGCATTTCGCGGCGAACGCGCTGGTGGGCGAGTCCATGACCAATCCCAAGAAGTATTTCCACAACAACCTGGTGAACGCCCTCAAGCTGGCGGATGCCGCGGTGGAATGCGGGGTGAAGAAGTTTGTGTTTAGCTCCACCTGTGCCACGTATGGTCCGCCGGACCGGGTGCCGATGACGGAGGATTTGCCGCAGCGGCCGATCAATCCCTATGGCGAGGCCAAACTCATGTTTGAAAAGGTGTTGATCTGGTATCACGAGATTTACAAGCTGGATTTCATCGCCTTTCGTTATTTCAACGCGGCCGGGGCGAGCGCGCAGTATGGGGAGCATCACCGCATTGAGACGCACATTATTCCCAACGTGCTGATGGTGGCCCTGGGCCAGAAACCGCATTGCGAGATTTATGGGACGGATTATCCCACGCCGGATGGCACCTGCATCCGGGATTACATTCATATTCGCGATCTGGCGCAGGCGCACATTTTGGGCCTGCAACCGGGCAAGTCGGGCTTTTACAACCTCGGCAACGGCGATGGTTACTCGGTGCGGCAGGTGATTGAGGCGTGCGAAAAGATCACGGGCAAGAAAATCCCGACGGTGGAAAAACCGCGCCGTCCGGGCGATCCGCCCCGGTTGGTGGCCTCGGCCGCCAAGGCGATCAACGAGCTGGGCTGGAAGCCGCAGTTTCCCAAGCTGGAGGATATTGTGAAAACCGCTTGGGACTGGCATGTGAAGCACCCGACGGGGTATCCGGATTGAGCGGGGATTCGTTTAGAAACTCCTCACGTCATTTCCTACAAGATCAAGGTGTCTGAAAGATCAGGCGTCGCGACGCGACGCAAATCCTCGATTAGACGATTATTCCGTGGGGTGAAGCCGCACGGCTACCATCGAAAAGTCGCTCCGCGACTGCCGGCCGAGGTCGTTCGCTGGCTTTAAAAACCAAGGATTAATTAGGTGGGTTCTGCGCCTGAGACGGGCACATTCCGGGGTATGGGGTTGGATGAGGCGAATTAGTCCCCCGCCACCCCGCCACCGGCACCGAACCACTCAGTCCACCGGCACCAGGCGGATGGTGTGGGTAACGGGCACCACGGCGCCAAGGACCGCCGCCTCGAGGGGAGCGCGCTCGGCCTCGGTATCGGCCACGGCTTGGTTGATGTCCGCCTTGCCGGCGGGACCGTGGAAGATGTTTTTGATTTGCTTGGTCTCGAACAACTGCTTTTTCGCCACGGCGGCATCCACTTTCGCGAAGGCCTCCGAGAAGGGATTGGTCACGTAATCCTCCGCCAGATTCACGCCGGCGGCGAGTTGCATGGCGGTGTAGGTGTGGGTGTAGCTGTTCGTGCCGCCGCTCCAGATGACCTGGTAGTTGGTGCCGGGCGCATGGGTGACGACCAGGTTGAACTGGCTGAGGTCATGGAAGAAGGGCACCAGCGTGGCACCGGAGCGGAGGGTCTGGTCGCTCGTGGGATCGCCGTCGGCGCAGAACGGATATTTGTGGCTGACCACGGTCACCGTGCCGTCTGCAAAGCTGCTGATGTCATGGCCGCTGGTGGCCGTGGCGGTGTTCGCCGCCAGGTCCACGCGAAGGGTGCCCACATTGGGGTCCAGGCCCATGGCGCGGAGGTAGCTGTAGGCCATCACCAGGTGGCCGGACCAGTTGGGATGCACGCCGTCGTGGCCGCAAAGTTCGTAGGGATGATCGGGGGTGGCGTATTTTTGGGCGGTGAAGCCGGCTTTGTAGAGGTTCCAGAAGACGTCGGCGAAGGGCGCCTGCTCCGACGCGGCCAGTTCCACATCAATGTCGCGGAGCGTGCAGAGGTTCAGATTATGCTCGTCCTTCGTGGTGCTCTTGGAATGGGTCCAGGTGGCCATTTTGCCGACGCAGCCGGGGGAGCCGACCACGACGCGGGCGCCGCTGGCTTTCAGGGCATCCACAATCGCGGCGTAGTTTTCGCGGTACCATTCGCCGTTGGCGAGGTCAAAGGGGCGGTATTTGGAATCGTTCATGCCGTAGTTGATGGTGGCGATGGTGGGATGAAACCGCAGGCAGTCGGAGGCCATGCGCTTGCGAAAGCCCTCGGCGGTCTCGCCGCTCCAGCCGAGCTGGCGGACGGTGATGTGCAACTCCGGCACGCAAGCGGTGACGTAATCCTCAATGAGCCGCGAATACCGGCGCTGTTCAGTGATGGAATCGCCGATGATCACCAGCCGGTCGTTGGGCTGCAACAACAGCGGTCCGGGCTCCGGGGCCTTGATGGGATTGAACTTGTCGAAATAGGGGTCGGCGGGTTTGGGTTCGTATTGGGGCGCGGCGGGCAGCGGGGCGGTGCCGAGCAGGAGCAGCAGCAACGTGGCGGCGCCAAAGGACCATTGAGCGGGACGAGGGAATGTCATGATGGGCTTTTGATTACGGAATATTGGGTTGGATGTCAACTGTGGGTGTTTTTGTGGACGGCAACAGGCAAATCTTAAAGGCAAACCCAGGCGGTTTTCCGCCAGAGCAAGGCTATTACGAGCCTGACGTTGCAGGTAGTCGTGCGAAAAGCGCCGTCGCCGCTAACGCTCTGCCGGCGCAGTCCATGGAGTTGGACAGCAAACGGGAGGTAAATGACGCTGCATGCCGCCAGCAACTGGCCTGTACTAGCTCGCGGGAGTTTCCGGTGCGGGCTCGCCGGCGGCGACAGTTTCCGCTGCAACTTCCGGCCGGGGTTCCGCCGGCTTTTCCGCTGGCGCCGGGGATTCCAGGGCCTTCGCATTGGAAGTCGCCGTGGTGGTCATGGGCAACTGCTCCTCAGCCTTGTGGAATTTCACGCTGACGATCTTGCTCACGCCGTGCTCCTCCATGGTCACGCCGTAGAGCACGTCGGCCATGCCGATGGTGCGCTTGTTGTGCGTGATGATGACGAATTGCGAGTGGTTGAGGAAGCGTTGCAGCACCTTGACGAAACGATTGATATTCGATTCGTCGAGCGGGGCGTCCAATTCATCCAGCACGCAGAACGGGCTGGGCTTGACCTGGTAGATGGAGAACAGCAGCGACACGGCCACCATCGTCTGCTCGCCGCCGGAGAGCAGCGAGATGCCCTGCAACTGCTTGCCGGGCGGGCGGGCCACGATGTCGATGCCGCTTTCCAGGACGTCACTGGCGTCGGCGAGCACGAGGTCGGCCTTGCCGCCGCCGAAGACGTCCACGAACATCGCGCGGAAATTGTCGCGGATTTTCTCGAAGGTCTCGAGGAACATCGTCCGCGTCTGGGTGTTGATGCGGTTGATGATTTCCAGCAACTGGGTCTTGGCATTAACCAGGTCGTCGAACTGCTGGGTGAGGAACTGATGGCGCTGCTCGGTTTCCTCGTATTCCTCGATGGCCACGAGGTTGACGGGGCCGATGTCCTCAATCTTTTTGGAGAGAGATTCCACCTGCTCCGCGACGGCGGTCCAGTCGGTGGCGGCGCCGGCCTCGGCCATTTGCTCGGGGGTGAGCGTCTCCACCTTGGCCGGGCCCTCATCGGCCACGGTGATGGTGATGCACTCGCTGCGCACGTTTTCGAGCGCCACGTGATACTTTTGCTGGATCTTCTCGCAGAGGTTTTGCACGGACATGGCCTTCTGGGCCAGCTCAATTTCTATGCCGCCGCGCTGGGCCTGGATGTCGGTCAAACGCCGGCGCTGGGCGCGCAATTGTTCTTCGCGCTGGGTGATTTCCGCCTGCTGGGCCTGCTGCCGGCCCATTAATTCGGCCGTCTGCTGGCTGACCAGTTCGCGCTCATGCTCGAGGCGTTCGGCCTGGCCGCGGGATTCCTGGATTTCCAGTTCCGCCTGCTCCTTGCGGCTGAGCACGGACGCCATGTCATGACGGCGCTGGTCCACCAACTGGCCGAGTTCCTGGATGCGCCGTTCCAAGGTGATGCGCTGCTGGCGGTAGGAGGCCAACAATTGCTCTTGAGCGGCGAGCGAGACTTTGTTTTCCGTAAGCGCGGCGTTGGCGGTGTCGCGTTCAGTGCGCAGAGCTTCGAGCTCGGTGGTGAGCGTGGCCACGCGTTCCTGGCCGGAGCGTTCGCGGGCTTCCAATTCCTCGAGCTGGACGCCGAGCGCGCCGCGTTTTTGGAGACCCTCCTCCAACTGGTCGGTGAGGTTTTGCACCTCGAAACCAACGGTGTCAATTTTCTGGAGCAGCAGGCGTTGGGAGGTGTTGAGCGCCTTGAACTCGCCTTCGCGGGTGGCGATGGCGACTTCCTGCTGGCGCAGTTCGGTCTGGGCCTGCTGCAAGCTGGCCTGCAATTCCGTCTGCTCGCTGAGCAACGCGCCGCGCCGGCGGCTGGCCTCGGCGACCTGCTCCTGGATGACCGCCAGTTCAGCTTGCAATTCGCTGATCTGGTTTTTCCGGCCGAGGATGGAGGACGGAGCCTTGCTGTTGCCCGCGCCGTTGAGGGAACCGCCGGTATAGACGCCGTGGCGGCTGAGCAAATCCCCGGTGAGCGTGACGAAATCGCAGCCCGCGTGGCCGTTCTGAATCTGGGCGGTGGCGGTGGCGAGGTCGGCCGCGATGTAGGTGCGACCCAAGAGGGCGCGCAGCAGTTTTTCCACGGAGCCATCCGCCTGCACAATGCTCAAGGCATGAACGATGGGAGTGGCGGGTGCGACAGGTTCAGTCGGCGCGGCAGCGGAGGCTTCGCCCTCCGGGGTCAGGACCGGAGCCGCAACGACGGACGCGGCCGGGAGAATGGCGGGCAATTCCTCGGGCAGGCCGAGGGTCAGGGCGGCGATGCTGGCGCGGCCGGATTTGTTGGCGGTCAGTCCCGCGAGAATTTCCTGCGCGGCGGCGGGTTGCTCGGTGAGCACCAGTTGCAAATTGTGACCGAGGGCGTTTTCAATCGCGACCACGTACTGGTCGGGCACACGGATGTGGTCCACGAGCGAGCCGATGACGGACTTGGACTGGCGCAAGGCCGCTTGGGTGCCCGGACTGAAGCCTTCATGGGAACCTTCCAACTGCTCCAGCACATTCAGGCGCGAACGTTTTTCCGCCTGGCGTTGCAGGAGCTTGTCCTGCTCCTGCGAGGATTGTTGCAACTCGGTTTGCAACTGGCGCAGACGGGTCTGGCGTTCCTCCACGGAACCGCGCTTGGTTTGCGCGAGCAACTTCTCCTCCTCGACGGTGGCGGTGAATTCGAGCAGCCGGACTTCCAGCCGCGCGCGTTCCTCTTCCAACTGCACATTTTCCGAGGCGAGCTTCTCCAAACGCACGGTGTTGCCCTGCTTTTGCAGGTCCAGCGTGTTCAGTTCGTTGCGCACGCGGCTCAGGGTCTGGGCGGCGGCGAAGGCCCCGGACTGGGCCTGGCGCAATTCCTCCTGGCGCTGGCGCAACTGGCCGTCCACGAGGCGGACGGATTCCAACTTGGCTTCCAACGCTTCCCGGTGGCCGGCGAGGGCGGCTTCGGAGGAGGCGAGGCCTTCGGTCACGGAAGCAAAATCGGCGGCAGCGGCGGCGCGGCGCTCCTCGGCCTGGGCGATGTCGGCCAGTGCTTTGCCATTTTGCGATTCGAGTTCGCGGAGGCGTTCCTCGTTGAAATGAATGCGGCTGGCGTGGCGGTCGATGCCGGACTTGAGTTCCAAACCCTTTTGTTGCAAGGCGGCGACCTCATGCTCCAACTCAGTGAGGCGGGTGCGCAACTGGGCGATTTCATCCTCGCCCTTCTGCACATCGCTGGTGGTCGTCTCAATTTCCACGCGTAACTGCTCCGCCTGGGCCTGTTTCTCAGCGATCGCCACCTGGAGCACATCATATTGATGGCGCGCCAGTTGGGTTTCCAAATGCTCCAGATCGAGGGCGAGTTGTTTGTAGCGCCGCGCCTTGCCGGCCTGACGCTGGAGGGAGCCAATCTGGCGTTTCACCTCGCGGATAAGGTCTTCCACCCGCAGGAGGTTCTGGTCCGTGGCTTCGAGTTTGCGGAGCGATTCCTTCTTCTGGCTCTTGAATTTGGTGATCCCCGCTGCTTCCTCAAAAATCAAGCGGCGGTCCTCGGGTTTGCTGGAGAGGATCTGGGTAATATGCCCCTGGGCCAGAATACTATAGCTGGAACGACCGACGCCCGTGCCCATGAAGAGCTGCTGAATGTCCCGGAGCCGGCAGGAGGTGCGGTTGATGAAGTATTCACTGCCGCCATCCCGGTAGATGCGGCGGGTCACCGTGACCTCGTCATATGCCACTTCCACCCCGGCGGCTTGCAAATGCTCGGCATCCACGCCGCCCAGCGTGAGGGAAACCTCGGCCATCGCCATGGGCTTGCGGGAATCGGTGCCATTGAAGATCACGTCCGCCATCTCGCCACCACGCAGCGCCTTGGCGGATTGTTCGCCCAGCACCCAGCGGATGGAATCAGACACATTGGACTTGCCGCAGCCGTTCGGGCCGACAATCGCCGTGACACCCGGCTGGAAGTTCAGCGAGGTCTTATCCGCGAAGGATTTGAAGCCAAAAACCGTTAAATTCTTGAGATACATGATCTAGCCATGAGCCAACCAAAGATTGCGGGGGCTGTAAAGCAAAAATACATCATATGGTGCATAATTTTTAGCAGGGCACTACTAATAGGTGTTGACAGCTTCCGGCCGAAGTAGCAAAACCGATGGAAATCGGGCATTTTAGGCGATTTTTTGGCGGATGGAGCAACGAGCCCGGAGGGTGCGCCCGTCCACACCGCGCATACCCTGCAAATAGTTTTGATTTTACCGCCCACTTTAACCAAATTGACCACTTAATGAAAACCATGCTCGCGTTTGCCCTCGTTCTCTTGTTTGCGCTGCTGCCGGTCCGGCTGCCAGCCTGGCAGTCCGACCTCGGCAACGGCTCCTATCAAAATCCGGTCCTGTTCGCGGACTATTCGGACCCGGATGTCATTCGCGTGGGCGGGGATTTCTATTTGGTTGCCTCCAGCTTCGCCTTCATGCCGGGGATTCCGGTGCTCAAATCCACGGATCTGGTCAATTGGACCATCATCGGCCATGTGTTTCCGCGTCTGGACATAGATCCCGCCTATAATCTTGGCGATACCAACCGGTATGGCCGGGGCTGCTGGGCGCCCGCGATTCGCTATCATGACGGCCGGTTTTACGTTTATTTCCCCACGCCGGATGAGGGGATATTTATGACCTCCGCCGTCAAGCCCGAAGGTCCATGGGACCCGATCACCTGCGTCCTGCCCAAGGCGCGATTGGAGGATCCCTGCCCTTTTTGGGATGATGATGGGAGCGCGTACTTAATCCATTCCGTCCTGGGGGCCGGGCCGCTGTACTTGCACAAGCTGAGTTCGGACGGGAAATCGGTGCTGGATGCCGGCAAACTCATTGCCCGGGACAGCCGCAATTTGCACACCCTGGAAGGTCCCAAGCTCTACAAGCGCCACGGCTGGTATTATATCTTTGCCCCCTGCGGCGGGGTGAGCGGCGGCACGCAGGCGGTGTTGCGTTCCACCAATATTTATGGGCCCTACGATTTCAAAATTGTCCTCAGTCGCGGGACCACGGCGATCAATGGCCCTCATCAGGGTGGCTATGTGGAAACCCCGTCGGGCCAAAGCTGGTTTCTGCATTTCCAATCCCGGGGCGCCCTGGGCCGGATTATTCATTTGGAACCGGTCACGTGGGTGGATGACTGGCCGGTGATGGGCGAGCCCAATCCCGACCCCGTGACCGGGTGGTGGAAGCCGGCCACGCCCGCGCGCGACGCGGTGATTGGCCAGGGCATTGCCGGTCCCGTGGGCCAGCCGGTGCTTACCCATGCCAAGCCGGATGTCGCCCCCGGTCCCATTATGATCCCGCAAACCAGTGATGAGTTCAACTCCGCCACCCTGGGATTGCAGTGGGAATGGAATCACAACCCGGTGGACAACGCCTGGTCGCTCACCGACCGCGCGGGCTTTTTGCGCTTAACCGCCCATACGGCGACCGATCTGCTCACCGCACGCAACACCCTCACTCAAATCGCCGCCGATCCCGCGTTCACCGCCACCACCCTGCTCGACACGCATCGAATGGTGGACCGCGAATCCGCCGGCCTGTGCATGCTCTGCAATCAGGCGAGTTGGATTGGCATCCGGCAGGTGGATGGCCGCAAGCTCATTACCCTCCATACGGCCAACTCTGAGAGCATGGGGGATGAATTGACCCAGGATTTGATCCAATTGCGGGTGACCATCGCCCCGGATGAGACCGCCAGCTATGCCTACAGCCTGGACGGAACCACCTTCACGCCGCTGGGGTCGCCCGTTAAAATCGTGTTCAGTTGGTGGAAAGGCGCGCGCCCCGGCTTGTTCGCCTTTAACACCGACGGCATGCTGCTGAGCGGTGGCGAGGCGGATTTTGACTGGTTTCATTACCAACCGGTGAGTGCCACGCATTAGGAGCGCAAAACGTCCGCCCGCCGGGAGGCATCGCCGCCGCCCAATCGTCGCAAAAATTTAACCAGCCGTGACTTGACCTTTGGCAGGGAACTGGCAAGATGAGCGACTATTTTAGAGAACCTAGACACCATGCAGCACATAAGAAATATCGCGATCATCGCCCACGTCGACCATGGCAAGACCACCCTCGTGGACTGTCTGCTCAAGCAATCCGGCACCTTCCGTGCCAACCAGCACGAAACCCAGGTCGAACGCCTGATGGATTCGATGGATTTGGAACGCGAGAAGGGCATCACCATCCGCGCCAAAAACGCCGCCTTCAAATACAAGAATTACCACATCAACATTGTGGACACCCCCGGACACGCTGATTTCGGCGGCGAGGTGGAGCGCATCATGAACATGATCGATGGCGTGCTGCTCGTGGTGGATTCCGCGGAAGGCCCGCAGGCCCAGACCCGCTTCGTGCTGCGCAAGGCGCTGGAAGCCGGGGCCAAGCCGATTGTGGTCATCAACAAGATCGACCGCGAGAATGCCAATCCGAAAAAGGTGCTGGACCAGGTGTTTGAGCTGTTCATGTCACTCAACGCCACGGATGAGCAGCTGGATTTCCCGTTCATTTATTGCTCGGCCAAAATGGGCTATGCCAAAACGGAGCTGGAGCACGTCAGCGGCACGATGGAACCCCTGTTCGACGCGATTGTGAAACACATTCCGCCGCCGCGCGCCAAGGCGGGTGAAGGCTTCCAATTGCTGGTGGCCAACCTGGACTACAGTGAGTATCTCGGGCGTATCGCCTTCGGCAAAATCCATGAAGGCAAGGTCAAGCTTGGGGATCCCGCCATTTGCCGCCATGGCAGCGGCAAGACCACCAAAAACAAGATCACGGCGATCTACCACTTCGAGGGCATGAAGCGCATTGAAGTGCAGGAAGCCCACGCCGGCGACATCGTCGGTCTCTGCGGTTTTGAAGACGTCTTCATCGGCGAGAGCATTTGCGATTCCGAATTGCGCGACTCACTGCCCTACATCCCGATTGATCCGCCGACCATTCAAATGGAATTCGCCGTGAACGACAGTCCCCTGGCCGGCCAGGATGGCAAGCTCGTCACCGCCCGCCACATCTGGGACCGGCTGGTGAAGGAAACCCGCACCAACGTGGCCCTCCGCGTCGCCCAAACCTCGGACCCGAAAATCTTCGCGGTCAGCGGGCGCGGCGAAATGCAAATCGCCATTCTCGTGGAACAAATGCGCCGCGAAGGCCACGAGGTGCTCGTGTCCCGCCCGGAAGTGCTCTGGAAAAAGGACGAGAACGGCAATCCGCTCGAACCGATCGAAAAATTGTTTGTGGAAGTGCCCAGCGAAAACCTTGGCACCATCATGGAGAATCTGGCCGGCCGCAAGGCGCAGATCACCAACATGAACCACGTGGGCAACCAGGTTTCCGTCGAAGCCCTGGTCCCCATGCGCGGCCTGATCGGCTTTGAAACCGACCTCGTAAACTCCACCAAGGGCATGGGGGTGATGAGCCACTTGTTCCATGAATACGGCGAGGACCGCGGCGAAATCGCCGCCCGCAAAAACGGCTCCCTAGTTTCGATGGATTCCGGCGAAGCCACCTCGTACGCCCTGAACATGGTGCAGGAACGCGGCCGCTTGATGATTGAGCCCGGCGACCAGGTGTACGTGGGCATGATTGTGGGCGAAAACTCGCGCGAAAACGACATCCCGGTTAACCCCGTGAAGGAAAAGCGCCTGACCAACATGCGCTCCCAGGGCGATGGCAAGGGCATTCAATTGAACGCGCCGCTCAAACTGAGCCTCGAACGCGCGCTGGAATACATCGACACGGATGAGTACGTGGAAGCGACGCCGAAGAACTTGCGCCTGCGCAAAAAAGTGCTGGACGAAAACCAGCGCAAGCGGTCGGAAAAATCCCGCAGCATCCGGTTCGTGACGGAGTAAGTTATCCGACGCAATCGATAGGTTTCAAAGCCCGTGAACGCGAGTTCACGGGCTTTTTGATTTCAATTCCAGACACTAACCGTTACCGCCAACTTACGATATTGTCCTTATTCTCCGCCTCACCCCGCGGGGCACTGGTATTGATTTTCATATCCGGACCAGCCGACCAGACCATCACTTGCGCTATCGCAGGCAACCCTGGTCGGAAATAAAACTCATCCTGACACTGGTTGGTGTCACCTAAATTGACGGTGATGAAGTAGGGGGTTCCCCAAGGATCACGATAAACCAAATCCGGCCCCACGCCTCCGGATGAGGTCTCAGCAACGAAATTGGCATTCAGAAACTTGGTGTGTTGATGGTTAAGACAGTGATTCGTATTGATCGTGGACTGACCGGGATTGCCCGGGTAATTGGTTAAATCCATGAGCACGGCGATTAGCTCGGAATTTAATACAACTTGTCCGCGCATTAATGTGCCGATGGGGCTGGGCGACTTGGGATTGGGGATGACGGCACCATAGGTAAAACTCCCTGAATTAGCAGTCTGAAGAACCGAAGCCGAAACCGGTATGCGACCATATACTTCGTGGTAGCTTTTGATCGCCTGTTCGAGCGCGCTTATTTCGATCTTGGCTTTATTCCGCATGGCCACCCGTCCCACATGAGGTGTTGCAGGGATTAGCAAGGAGACCGAAAGCGCAATGAAAAAAACAATGAGAAAACTTCCGATGGAAAACAAATCCTTTGGAAAATTTTTCATAAAATACTGAGCGAATTATTTCCCAATAAAAACCGCGGGTAATATACCGCGCTGAAAGATTCAGCACTTAAACCGCATGGTCTTCCGCGCGTATTCCACGCCCACCAGGCAGACATCGTCATCGAAGCCGTGGTCGAGGGAAAAGTTGCGGATGCGCTCGACCAATTCATCAAACAATTGCCCGCCCGGCAGCGCGATGAGACTCTTCACATCCACCACCAGGCGTTGTTGCGAGTACAATTCCTCGTTCTGCCCCTGGACCTCGTAGAGCCCGTCGGTGAAGAGCATGAGGAAATCCCCAGGGACAATAATGGTCTCGCTGGTCAGATAGGGCGGGTCGTCAAACAACCCCAAAGCGGGCTGGCTGTGGCCGCAGTCATTGACCAGCGGCTGCACCCGGTTGGCGGTGGCATTGACGATCAAAGGCTTGGGATGCCCGGCGTTGGAGTAGCGCAGGGTGCCGGTCTGGCAGTTGGCCACCAGGTAAAACGCCGTGGTCAGCATCGGGGAGCCGGTGCTTTTGAGGATACTGCACAAATCCGAGTTCAATTTCCGCAGGTAAGACCCGGGATCCCGCGCCAAAGGTTTAAGTTCCTCCGACAGCGCCCGGATCATGGCCGTCACCAGGGCCGCCCGCACGCCATGGCCGGTGACGTCGCAAATGAACACCCCCACCTCCTCGTCGGATAACGCAGAGATACTGAAAAAGTCTCCGCTGACGGCCTCGGCCGGTTGGTAGCGGTGGACAAACTGAAACGCACTGTTGGCGGCATCAATCCCGGCGGGAAACCCCGGATAGGATTGCGGCAGCATCGCGAGCTGGATTTCCCGGGCCGTGCGGAGGTTTTCCTCCATGACCAGGTTTTTGCCCCGCAGTTCCTCACGACTCCGGGACAATTCACTGGTGGCCCGGCGGATTTGCTCCTCGGACCGTTTGCGTTCGCTGATGTCCTCCACGGTGCCCTCGTAATACATCAGGCGCCCCTTGCCATCCCGCACCGCCCGGCAGTTTTCCGCGATCCAGATGATCGTGCCGTCCTTGCGGTAAATCCGGGATTCAAACCCACTCAGGGTGTCGTGCAACTGCATGAGGCGGACAAATTCCTCCCGCCGGCCCGGCTCCACATAAAGCCGGCTGGCAATGTCCTTGATGCTGGCCATCAATTCGAGCGGGGTTTCATAACCATAAATGCGCGCCAGCGCCACATTGGCCAGGAGGTAATGCCCGTCCGGGGTGGTGCGAAAAATCCCCTCGATCAAATGGTCGAAAACGCTGTAATAATTTTCCCGCTCATCAATCAGGGCAATGCGCTCCTCCTGCCGCTCGATGGCGCACTGGACGGCGTGTTCCAGCATGAACAAATTCAAGTCCTCCTTTACGAGGTAATCCTGCGCCCCGTTGCGGACCACCTCGGAGGAAAACACCTTATCATTGGCCGGTCCCAGCACAATCACCGGCACCCGCACCGCCTGGGTGACCAGCGAGGTCAATTGAAACAGCCAGGCCAAGCTCACCGCCGGCACTTCAAACAGGATTACGTGGAAATTTCCCTCGCGCAGCCGGGCCAGCCCGGCATCAATGTTGGTCGCGGTCTGGAGCTCGCTGGACTGGGTCGTGACCCGCAACCACTCCGCCACGGCGAACGCGCAGCGCTCGTCATTGCCGATCAACAGCACTCTCAAATTTTCTGATTCCATAAGGCGAACCGGCTCCGGCGTCGGGCACTGGTCACTCAAGTCCCCTTAACATACAAGGTTCGCCCGCCACTGCAACAGACGAGTTGCGCAGGATTGGGCCGGGTTTGCGCAGGCGGGAGCCGGACGTTATTTGGCTTTTCATCTCCTCATTCCGCTTTCCATCCCGGCCCGGGCTTCCTACAATGCCATTTGCAACGTCATGCCCAGCGTCTATATCAAAACTTACGGTTGCCAGATGAACGAGCGCGACAGTGAAACCGTCGCCGCCCAGCTCGTGGCCAAGGGCTACACCCTGGCCCCCGCCGAAACCATGGCGGATGTCATTCTCCTGAACACGTGCAGCGTGCGGGACTTTGCCGAGCAAAAGGCCATCGGCAAGATGCAAAACATCGTGGCGGAAACCCGTCGGGCACGCCCGGGCGTGGTCCTGGGTTTTATGGGCTGCATGGCCCAGAGCCGGGGTCAGGAATTGATTGACCAGCTCCCGGACGTGGACCTGGTGCTGGGCACGCAGAAGTTTCATCGCGCGGCGGATTATGTGGGCGAACTGCTGGCCGGCACACGCCAGAAAATTGTGGATGTCGCCGAGGAAACCGGCAGCGAGGCCACCATTCGCGAGCACATTCTCAATGGCAGCGCCAAAAAGTCGGTCAGCGCCTTTGTGAGCATCATGCAGGGATGCAATCAATACTGCACCTTCTGCATCGTGCCCTACACCCGGGGCGGCGAACGCAGCCGCACCATCCCCGACATCGTGGCGGAGTGCCGCCAGTTGGTCGCGGAAGGGGTGCGCGAAATCACCCTGCTGGGCCAGATCGTCACCAGTTATGGCAAACGCGAAATCCCGGTGCGGGACGGCTTGTCGGGTTTTGTCCAATTAATTGAGGCAGTCCATGAAATCGAGGGCTTGGAGCGCATCCGGTTTACCTCACCCCATCCCAAGGGTTATGGCGATGACCTCATCGCCGCCTATGCTCGCCTGCCCAAGCTCTGCGAGAGTGCCCACCTGCCGCTCCAGAGCGGTAGCGACCGCATCCTCAAGCTGATGCACCGGGGTTATACCCGCGAACGGTTTGCCACGATCATTGAAAAATTGCGCGCCGCCCGGCCCAACATCGGCATTACCACGGACATTATCGTCGGTTTTCCGGGCGAAACGGACGAGGATTTTGAGCAAACCCTGGACCTGTGCCGCCAGGTGCGCTTTGACAACGCTTACATCTTCAAATATTCCGAGCGGCGCGACACCCCCGCGGCCCTAATGCCCGACCAGGTGCCGCAAGCCGTGCGCGAGGCCCGCAATGCGGCATTGCTGGACGTCATCAATGGCATTGGCCGGGAAAAATACGACGCGTACATTGGCCAGACCGTCGAGATTCTCGTGGAAGGCCCCAGCAAGAAAAACGCCGCCCGCCTGACTGGCCGTACCCGTTGCAATAAGATCGTGTTGTTCGAGGGAAGCGACCGGGATCAGGGCCAGCTCCTGAACCTCAAGATCACCCGCACCGGCTCGTTCACCTTGTACTCCGGCACCCACGCGGACCCCAACCGGCTGGTGGTTTAAACCACGTTTTTGGGTTGGCCAGGTTTTCCGGTGCATGCAGTTTCCACCTCCCGGTGGACGAAGCCGCCATTTTGCACTTTGAACTCCCGCCGCCTGACTTTAATCTCCCTGCATGGCTGCCACTGATATTGATGTCAAATATGTCGCGCACCTCGCGCGAATCGGGCTCACCCCTGATGAAGAAGTAAAAATGTCCGCCCACCTGGCGGGCATTCTGGGTTATATCGAGAAATTGAAGGAACTCGATGTCACCGGTGTCGAACCCACCGCCCATGCGGTGCCGATGGTGAATGTGCTCCGCCCCGATGTCGTCCGCCCCTCGCTGGCCCATGAGGCGGCCATGAGCAATGCGCCCGCCAAGGCCAATGGACTTTTTCTGGTCCCCAAAATCGTCGAATAATCCGCCATGCTCAACCAACTCACGATTTCCGAGCTCACCAGCCGGCTCGCCCGCCGCGACATTTCCGCCCGCGAGCTCACCCAAGCCTGTCTGGATCAGATTGCCCGCGTGGATGGCACCGTGCATGCCTTCATTAGCCATGACCCCGCCGACGCCCTGGCTCAGGCGGATGCGGCTGACCACGAACTGGCTGCGGGCGTCACTTTCGCTCAAAAACCGCTGCTCGGCATTCCCATTGCGATCAAGGACGTGCTGGCGGTGAAAGGCCATCCGCTCAATTGCGGGTCCAAGATTCTGGGCAAGTTCATTTCGCCGTATGACGCCACGGTCATCGAAAAAATGAAAGCCGCCGGGGCGGTGGTGTTTGGCCGGTTGAACATGGATGAATTCGCCATGGGCAGCTCCACCGAGACTTCCGCCTTTGGCATTACCCGCAATCCGTGGGACCCCAGCCGCATTCCGGGCGGTTCCTCCGGCGGCTCGGCCGCAGCGGTGGCGGCCGATGAGGCGATCGCCACCCTGGGCACGGATACCGGCGGTTCCATCCGCCAACCGGCCGCTCTGTGCGGTTGTGTGGGGCTGAAACCGACTTACGGCCGGGTTTCTCGTTATGGTCTGACCGCGTTCGCCTCGTCGCTGGACCAAATTGGGCCGTTCACGAAAAACATTGAAGATGCGGCCCGGTTGCTCGGCGTCATCAGCGGGCACGATCCCAAGGATTCCACCAGCGTGGCGGAACCGGTGCCGGATTACGTGGCGGCGCTGGATGGCCAGATCCGAGGCCTGAAACTCGGCCTGCCCAAGGAATATTTAATTGGCGGGCTGGACCCGGAGGTCAAAGCCGCCGTGGACGCCGCCGTGAAGCAATACGCCGCCCTGGGCGCGGAAATTGTGGATATTTCCCTGCCTCACACTGACTACGCCGTCGCCACCTATTACATTGTGGCCACCGCCGAAGCCTCGGCCAACCTCGCGCGCTTCGATGGCATCCGCTATGGCCAGCGCGTGGACGGCGCGGACCCCATCGAATTGTACACGCGCACGCGCGGCGCGGGTTTTGGCGCGGAGGTCAAGCGGCGCATCATTCTCGGCACCTATGTGCTGAGCAGCGGTTATTACGATGCCTATTACCTGCGCGCGCAAAAAGTCCGCACGCTCATCCGGAATGATTTCCTGAACGCTTTCAAACAGGTGGACGCCATCATTACCCCGACCGCCCCCACGGCGGCCTTCAAAATTGGTGAAAAATCCGGCGATCCGTTGCAAATGTATTTGTCGGACATTTTCACCATTTCGTGCAACCTGGCCGGCATCAGCGGCATCAGCCTGCCCTGCGGGTTCACCCGGTCCCCCAAACTGCCCATTGGCTTGCAACTGCTCGGCCAGCCCTTCGGCGAGGCCACCCTCCTGAAACTCGCCCATGCCTACGAGCAAAGCACGCCCTGGCATCGCGAAAAACCCGCCCCGATCGCCTAATACATTTTTATCATGGAATACGAAGCAGTCATCGGCCTGGAAACACACGTCCAGCTTAACACGAAATCCAAAATGTGGTGCGGCTGCGCCAATGCCTACGGCGCCGCGCCGAACACCCAGGTGTGCCCCGTCTGCCTGGGACTGCCCGGCGTGCTGCCCGTGCCCAACGAGGAGGCCCTGCGCAAAACCACCCTCACCGGCTATTTGTTGAATTGCGAAATCCCCCGGTTCGCCAAGTTCGACCGGAAGAATTATTTTTATCCGGACGCGCCGAAGAATTACCAGCTCACCCAATATGACAAACCCACCACGGCCAACGGATTCGTGGAATTCGAGTTCCAAGGTGGCCTCGCCCGCGTGCGGATCACCCGCGCCCACCTCGAAGAGGACGTGGGCAAAAGCTTCCACTTCGACCGCAACAGCGGCGTGGACTTCAACCGCGCCGGCGTGCCGCTCATGGAAATCGTCTCCGAGCCGGACATCACCAGCGCCGACATGGCCTACGAATACCTCAACGCCCTCAAGGACATCCTCCTCTATGGCGGCGTGAGCGATTGCGACATGGAAAAGGGCATGGTGCGCTGCGACGTGAACGTGTCCGTGCGGCCCGTGGGGACCCAGGAACTGGGCGCCAAGATCGAGATCAAAAACATGAACAGCTTCTCCGGCGTGCGGCGCGCGCTGGAATACGAAATCCCCCGGCAGATTGCGGTCGTCAAGGCCGGTGGCAAGCTCATCCAGTCCACCCGCCGCTGGGACGATACCACCGGTATCACCGAGGAAATGCGCACGAAGGAGCACGCGCACGATTACCGATACTTCCCGGAGCCGGACATGATGCCCCTGGCCCCCACCGATGAATGGCTGGCGGAAGTGCGCAAACTCGTGGTGGAACTGCCGTTGGCCCGCAAACAGCGCTTCATCCGCGAATACAGTCTGCCCGCGCCGGACGCGGAAACGTTTAAAAATGACGTGGCCCTGGGCAACTATTTCGAGCCGCTGGCCAAACAATCGAGCAACCCCAAGGCCGTCGCCAACTGGGTGATCAACAACCTGCGCGCCAAATTGACCGAGCTCAACGAGCGCGAAAAGACCGAGCAATCCGAGCTGGGCATTGAACCCGCCGATCTGCAACTCACCACCCTGGCCGACCTGAAATTTCCGCCTGCCGCCCTGCTGGAACTGGTGGGACTCGTGGAGGCCAAAACGATTAGCAACGCCGCCGCTCAACAGGTCTTCGCCGAAATGTTTGCCACTGGCAAGACCCCCGCCGCCATCGTGCAGGAAAAAGGCCTCGCCCAAGTCAGTGACACGGGGGCCATTGAAAAGCTCTGCGACGAAGCCATCGCCGCCAGCCCGGGTCCGGTTGCCGACTACCGTGCTGGCAAAGCCGCCGCGCTGAACGCCCTGAAAGGGTACGTCATGAAACTTTCGAAGGGCAAAGCCAACCCAGCGCTGGCGGGGGAAATTCTGGAGCGTAAACTGAAGGGATAACCCCGCCTCAAAACCGGTACTGGATGCTCGTATAAATCATTTGCGCGTTGAAGCTGTAGGCGCCGGCCGACGCAAAATCATCGTAGTGCGTGTAGGCGTATTTGACGTTCCAGCGCAGGTGCTTGGTAATCCGCCGGCTTAAGGTCGCGGTCACACTGTCCTGCAGCGCATCCGTGCCCAGGGGCAAGCCGTTGACCAGGCTGTTCTGGCCGTCGGCGGCCCGGTAATAGTAATAACCAAGGTTCAGGTCGGTTTTGTCGTCCAGAATGAACCCGGCGTTGGCATTGACCGTCCAGTAATTATTCTGGGAGTTGAGAATGGTCTGCGTGGCGGCGGACTCCGGGTTGTCGGAATACGGCGTCTTGGTTTCGCTCAGGACGTAATTGGCCCCGCCCTGCAGGCACAACCAGCGCAGCGGGGTCCAGCTCGCGTTCTGGCCGATAATCTGGGTGTTCATCGTCGAGGACTGCACCTGGTCCAGCCCGCTGGCGCCGTCCGGACTCGTGTCGATAAAGGAGTACTGGTATTCATAACGGCTAACCAGCATGACGTTGTTGAGCGGACGCAAGGTCAGCCGCGTGTTCCCGTCCCAAGTCTGAAACCCCTGGTAAATCAGGAAGCCGGGATACAGGGAATTATACGGTCCGGCATTATTCGGCGTGTTATCGTAGGTGTTGTCGTAATAGTACCGGTTGTTTTTGTAATAGCCGCCAAAATCCACGGCGATCTTGCGGGTGGGATACCACCGGGCGTTGAGCGCGTATTTTTGGAAGAAGCGCTTGTCATCCGTGCTGAACTGCACGGGTTGCGGCCCCTGGCCGTCCGGCGCGCCGGGCAGCAGTTGGGTGACCCCGCCATTTTCGTTCAAGGTCCCCTGCCCTTCGGTCAGGTCGGCGGTGGCGGAATACACCCAGTTGGTCACGCCGGTGTAGCGCACCTCCAGCCGCTCCCGCACGTCGATGGTGTTATAATCGCTCCCGTTGTCAAAGGCCGAGCCATCGGCCGGCAGCGTGCCGCCGGTGGCCACTTCGGTGGAATTGGCATTCCATTCCTCTTTTTGCACCCGCAAGGAAGGCGCGATGGTGAAATTGTTGTTCTTGGTGGGCAGCGACAGAAAATTGAGATTAACGATGTATTCGTTCTCGTGCGAGCTGCCGGTCAGGTTGTTGTACCCGTAATAATTGGCAGGGTACAGGGGCGAATACGCCACGTCAAAATCGTCCCCATAAATTCGGCTGCCGGAAAAGGTGTTGTCCAGGTTTTCAAACATGAAACCGGACGAAAGAAACAGGTTCTCCTTCAGCCAGGTCTCCGAGAAGGCGTGCACGCTCTCCATGTCGTAGGAGGTGCCCTGCTGGTCGGTGATCTTCTGGTTCTGCGTGGGGTTCACCAGCGAGGGATAGGAGGAGATATAGTAGGAGTTGTCGAGCGACCCCGTCTCAAACCGCCCGCCCGCCCCGACGGTGGTTTGCTTGATTTGTTTTGAAACATCCAGCGACACGGCATCGGAGCGGTCATTGATGGATTCCGTGGTGGGAAACTGCCGGAAATTGGTGGTCGTGGGTTGCGGCGGAATGCCCCAGATGGTCGAGCCCTCGTCGCCGTCGCGGGTGGTGTGCGTATATTTGACGTCCACCTTTGGTTTGCCCTCCTTGTTGTAGAGCGCCTCCACGCTGATGGTGCCGCGATCCAGCGCGTTGGCGTTGGCGGTGTTCGGATAGGCAATGCCATCCACCGGGGAATAACCGCCATTGCCCGAATCATACAGGCGGAAATTTTCGTAACTAAACCGGATGAAGCCCAGATCATCGTTGGCCACGCCGACACCCAGTTTGTAGTTATGATCCTCGGGAACATAACGACCGTCCACGGTCAAGAGGGTTTTCTTGTTCAGTTGCCGCTCCAAATGCGCGTCCGTGATGCCGCCAAAACCGCCCGAGTCCAGCCCCATGATCTGCTGGGCCTGCGCCTTGTTGCCGGTGTTGAACATGTCGCCGCCCCCGACCTCCACCCAGTTTTTGTATTCATCTTCACCGCCTTCGTACTGCTGCTCCGGGGTGAGCGGCACCACCTTGGGCACCGAATTCGTGCTGTCGCCGGCATGGACGGACGCCCCCGCGGCCAGCAAGGTAAGTCCCACCCAATACCGGCCCAGCCGGGCCTGCCGGCGCAGGGCCGCCAAATGTTGCAATTTGCGAGATGGTTTTTTCATCGGCGTCGTGGGCGTTCGTTAATATCTCAAAGTGGGACTGACCCGGGAGCCGTGGACGGCCTCGTGGCAACCCGCGCTCCAGCAAGCGCCCTGGCTCAATTTGGTCGTGTGATCAATCCCGCCAATCAGAATGCCGCTGCCCCCCGGGGCGGGTTGTTGGAAGTGGCATTTGAGGCACAGGTTGGAATTCCGTTCGAGGAGCATCTTCGCGTTGACGCTGCCATGCGGCGAATGGCACGAGGTGCAGCCATCGCGGACAGCATCATGCTCAAACACAAACGGCCCCTGCTGCGTGGGATGGCAGGTCAGGCAGTTGTCGTTCTGGGACATCAACTGCGTGCCGCCGCCGGCAAAGGCCACGCCCGAGTGCGGCGGATGGCATTGGATGCAGGTAATCTCGCCTTCCGGCACGGGATGATGGTTCGGCAGGTTGAACTGGCCGCGCACATCCAGATGGCAGTTGTAACAGACCGTCTCAATGGCCCGGGCCGAAGCCAGCGGCAGGCGGGCCCCCAGGCTGGTGGGCAGCGGCCGGCCGGAGGTAAAGCTATACGGTGGTTTGATTTCGCCGCCGGAATCCTCGTGTAAGCTGGCCGGTCCATGGCAGGATTCACACCCGTAATCCTTGCCGTTCTTGCCCTTGGCAATCAGCCGCGCATGGTCCGCCGTTTTGAAACTCTTGCATAATTCATCATGGCATTGCTCGCATTCCGCCGAACCGATGTATTTGGCACCGGGCACGTCGGGCAACACCACCGCCTCCCGCGTGGTGCCGCAGGAGATCACGGTGAGCAGCAACAACCCCGCCCCGGCGGCCAGCAACCCTTGCCGGGCCCCCGGCTGACGCGGCCACCACGATTGAAAATCAATTAGCGTTCTCATGCGAAAATAGTTTGTCTCGTTTGTCCCAACCCGGGCCGGCGCTTTACTGGCCCGCCAGACTCAGCGCGTAATTCAAAAGGGTGATGGCATAAATCGGGTTATGCGCCCCCAGACTGCCGTCATTCAAAAACACATACAGGTCGAACCGCGCCTGCTTGACATAATCCGGCACCAGGGCCTGGCCGGCGGTGTTCGGTCCGGTGAAATTGACGGGCGCGGTCAGCGACCAGCTCGTGACAAATCCCGCCGCGTTGGTTTGCCAGGTCAGCCCGCCCGGGGATGTGTATTCCCAGGCCACCAGGCCATTGCTCACCAGGGTGGGCGGCGCCTGTGTGGCCGCCCAGCGGTTCAGCACCGTGATCACCGTGGAAACTTGATTGGACAAATAGGGCGTCAGGAAGGACTGGGCGCCCTCGCCATCGTGACAGTTCAAGCAAACATTGTAGTTTACCTCCAGCGAGTGATTATGCGCATTGGCCGTCACGGAAGTTTCGGCCGCCATATGACAGGCCGAGCACTGGTTGGTCAGGTAAAAAGCACCGCCCGACGCCGGCAAACCGCTGTGGCCGCCCGGATTGAAATTGTCATAGCCCGGAGGCAGCACCCCTACGGAACCCATCAACATATTGTACTGATCCGAGTGATGCGGCGCGCGCGCGGTGTCCTGCCAGGCGGCGCCCCGGTCATTATGACACTGGGCGCACAGGTTGATGTTGGTGCTGGCATTATACTTGTTGGTGAAGGCCGCCACACTGGCGGTGTCGGTGGCCAGCAGATGAAAGGCATTCGTGGAGGCCAGCGGATTGAGCAGTTGAAACGGACTCACGGAATTTGTGGCGTGGGGGCTGTGGCAAACCGCGCAGGTGATGGGAACATTATAGTCATTGGTCAGGGACACGGCGGGATCGGTGCCACCAATGAGGGCGAGCCGCGCGGAACCCGAATGGCAGGCCCCGCAATTATCAATGCTGGCGGGCGACGACGCCATGGCGGACAACGCCCCCGGCACGACCGTGCCATGCGCGCTGCCCGACCACTCCGCGTAGGTCGGTGGATTGGCATAGGAGCTTTTGCCTGTATTGTGACACCCCCCGCACACCGTGGCGGCGACATCCACGCGCGGCCGGATGATGGGATTATCCTCGCTGCCGGCGTGATTGGCCGCCGGACCGTGACAGTTCTCGCATTGCACCCCTTCCAGCAACGGCGTGGCCTTCGCACTCACAAACCCAGTGGGCAGACCGTACCCCACCGTGTGACACGGCAGGCAGGAGGCGTTGGTCTGGCCGCCCAGCGCGGCAAAGGCCGGACTGGCGAACGCGCGGGCATGCGCGGTGTTCGTCTCGTACTGGCAGACCGCCAGATGGCAGGCCAGGCAGAGTTTCTGCCCCGCGTAGTTGGGGGCCGGCCCGGCGACGCGGAAAAAAGCATTGCTGTATAATTTGGTGATGGTCGCGGTGCACGCCACATTAGTGGCCTGTCCCAACGCGAGCCACGGGGCCCGGAGGCTGTTGCTCGCCTGAAACACTTGATAGTAACCCGCGGGACCGGCCCACGTGATCGTCACGCCATTGGTCACCCGGGTAATTCCTTCCATCACCGGCGTCCCCGGCATTCCGCCCGGTTGGGCGATGGTGAGATGGGCCACCCCCTGGGCCGGCGCGGGCCGTGCGGCCAGGAACAGGCCCAACCCCAAGAGCACCAGCATTTTGACGGATAAATTATTCATACCAACCATGGGCTTAAAGTCGCACCGCATCATTTATTGCCGGTCCCGTTTTCACCGGCCCTGCTGGCCGACCGGAATTTCATCACCACCAATTTACCGCGCCAGCGCCCGCCAACCTCACCCCTTTTTGTCGCTTGCTAGACAGGAATTGCTAAAGTTTCACCGGACACTTCTGCCATTGACACCCCGGGGCAAACTCACAAAATGGCCTGCGCAACGAGAACTATTCTATGAAATCAACCGACTCCCCCCGCCCCGCCAACAACAACAACCCGGGTGGCAGCCCGCTGTTATTAATTATTCTGGGTTTTATCCTGGGCGCCGCCCTCGCTGGATTTTGGTTTCATCGCAGTGCCAAGGCGCCGGCCGGTTCCCCCACGAACGTTGAATTATCCGACGCCACCAAAAAAGTGCTGGCCGGCCTGGCCGCGCCGGTGACCATTCATTACTACGCCCTGCTCCCGGCGGACGCCACCGATGCCAGCCTGCCGGCCTTTGCCACCCGGGTGAGGCAATTATTGGAAGCCATGCAGGCCGCGAGCGGCGGTAAATTGCAATTGGCCACCATTGACGCCGCCGCTGAGACCAATGCCACGGCGGCCGGTGCGGACGGATTGAAGGTATTTAACCTCGAAAATGGCCAGGCCAGTTATCTGGGCGTGGCGCTCGCCAGCGGCCCCCATAAAGAAGTCTTTGACCGGCTCCTGCCCGAGTGGGAACCCGCCCTGGAGGCGGACCTGGCCCGCGCCTTGCAGCGGGTCGCCGTGGCCGCGCCGCCCGCGCCCGTCGCTCCCGAAGTGGCCAAACCCGCGACGGAAACGGTCGCCGCCATCAACCGCCTGATCCCCGATGTCAATGCCACCACCGTGGAAACCGCCAGCCAGATTTTCCATGCTGAATTCATGAAGGAAATCGCCGACGCCGGCAACGAAATGGAAGCCCGCATGACCGCCGCCCAGCAGCAGGTCACCCAGGCCCAGGCAAGCGGGTCCGCCGACGAACTGGCAGCGGCCCAGAAAAACCTGGCGCAGGTGCAGTCCGCGCAAGGAGAGAAAATCCGCCAGATTGCCGCCCAGTTGCAAACGCGCCTCGCCGTGTTCCAGCAAATGAAAAACGCCGCCGCCGGCCACTAAAGCGCGGCGAAAGCCCCCATCGTTGCGGCGAGGCGTCCCGGCAAGGTCGGAGTGTAATGCTCTTCCGATGAGCCAATGCCTCATGACTCCCCCCGGCAAACCGCCCGGGACATTTTTCGCCCGGTTTTTTTCCGTTGCCGCATTCGCAAGGAATCATTGCTTGTCGATGGGACCGCAATTTAACACCAGGCAAAACCTGCCTGAAAGGGAACATTGACTACTACATTGGAATACAATATTCTTTTGCCTTCATTTTACGCCAAGCGAGAAATAATATGCCCGTGCCACCAAAACCAAACCTGCTGTCGCAAATCGGCCAGGACATTCGCGTACTGCTGGGGTTGGCGTTTGAGTGGGCCGTCGGAGTCATCTGGCCCTTCTTGGAAATCGTGATGGCAGTCCTCGGCGGGTTCGCGGGAATCTGCCGACGGTTGTTTACGCCGAAGGCCAAATAGGCTCTCTTTCCATCGGCCGGAATATTCCCAAGTAAATTAGTAGCAAAGACTCCTTCATCCGCTTAGGTGTAATTTACCCCATTTTGGTTAATTTACAAAGGCCCACCACAATAAAACGTTAATTTACTTGACATTTTCACCACATTTGATTAAAGTACCAACGTACTTGGAGTGCAAATAAAGTGAAGGCCATGAAATCGAGTTTAATTGGTAATATTCTGCAGGACATTCGCATTTTGCTCGAATTGGCCTTGGAGGCCACCGTCAAATGGCTTTGGCCGGTGGTGGAGCTCGTCGTGGGCGGTTTGATCCAATTGCTAAAAATGCCCGTCCGGTGCTTTAAAATGTTCCTCTAGGCAATTCACTGGAGTGTGCTCGTACCGGACGCAGAACCCACCCAACTCAAAGTTGCGTTTTTCGGCCAACGAACCGACTTGGCCTCCCTTCGCGGTGCCGTCTGGCAACGAACGCCGACATTCCCGCCTTGGGCCCAAAGGGCCGTCATTCCTCAGCCCAGCCCAGCGGGCTGGGTCGGCTTGTCCCCCGGTCTTGCGGCCTGTCGGGCCGCGATAACTTTCAGCTTCGGTTCGTTGGCAGCAACGCAGACCGGCAGTCAGGTCCAAGCTTAATCCCCACGGCTCACCCGCCACTCCTCCGTGCCAGGGTTTGGATGCGCCCCAGGCGGGAATGCCAGACTCAACCACCTATGACCAACCGGGGTTTCAGTGCATCCTCCCCATTTACGTTAGTCGGCAGTTGCGTCGCATTTCAATGGCTTGAATCCGTCGCGGGATCACAGCCGCCTGAAAAGTCAGGGTTTCGCGCTCCAAATCCCCCATCAAAAACCCCCTCCCCGCTTGCGCGGGAAGGGGTCGGCTGCTTTGACCAGTAGTCAACCAGTGCTTACGGGGTGTGCACCACGCGGAAGAACCATTGCGCATTACCGCGGGTCGGCGTCACATAACTCACGGATGTACCGGTGCCGATGATGTTCGTGCTGATGTTCTGCCAGCCGCCGGTCAGGGCCGTGATGCCCTGGATCTGGTAGGTGGTGCCGACCACGGTGTTGAAGGCGATTTCCGCCGCCGTGTAGATGGCCACGGTGTTGGTGGCGCCATTGACGATGTTATTGCCATTGAGGTAGATCGTGCCGCTGCCATTAACCGTCACGCCCGTCGTGCTGAACGGATTCAGGCCCAGCGCATACATCAACCAGTTCGGCTGACCCGCCGGGTTGTTGATGGCGTTGGGATTGGAGGCCGCGTTCGTGGCGAAGTTCGGGCCGAAGTAATGGATGTTCCAGGCATCCGGCAGGCCACCGGGTGTCGAAACGCCCGTCAGATTGGCGATGGAGGCCTTGAGCAAACCGACCGCAAAAGGTCCGTTGTGCACACCCAAACTGCCGTCGTTGCTGACGAATTGGTAATTATAGGCGGCTTGCAGGAATTTCGTCGGCCAGTTGGTTTGCGTGGAGGGCGATTTGATTTTGCCATCCGCCACGTAGTTGTTGGGGTTCGCTTGATAACCCGAGGGCGGCAGCAGCGTGGAGAGTTGGTTCAGGAGGATTTGCACCTGGGTCTGAATGCCCTGGCTGTAGCCGTAGCCGACGTAATCCGGCACGGGGATGTCGAAGTTGGTGACCGCACCGTGACATTGCGTGCAGACATAGGCGACCACGACCTTGTTCGTCGCGCCGTTGGTAACCACCAGGTAACTCATCTTGGTCGTGTGACCGCCCGCCAGCGTAAACGCCGGATCCGTGGCAGCAATGGTCTGCATATGGCAGCCCACGCAGGTGTTCGAAACCACGTTGGCGTGGGGCGCGCTGGCGATCGTTTGGCCATAAGTCACGCCGTTAACCGCTTCCAGCATGTCCGCTTGGGGACTGTCATGCGGGCCGAAGCTCGATCCACCATTCCACGTCACGGCCGAAGCCGGGTAATTCACGATGCTGTTCGTGTAAGAACCATTGCGGCTGGTATGGCAGTTAAAGCAGAAACCACCCACGCCCGCGTTCGTGACCACCGTGCCATCCGCCAGCGGCACCACGGTGCCGGTGCGCAATTGATGCGGATTCGAGGCGTCATGCGGATCATGGCAGCCCTGGCAGGTGAGCGGATAATAGGCGTAATTGGTCGTGTAGGGCACGTTGGTATTCAGGTTGGCCACATAGCCAATGAAGCCAGCGGCCGTATGGCAGCGCACGCAGGCGATGCGGCTGGCCGAACCGGAGGGCGTCCGGGTCATGTTCGCATGCTTGGATACATTCCACTCGGCGCTGTAGTAATGCGTTTTCAGATCATCATGACATTGCGAGCAGTCGCCCGCGTCGTAGTTGACGGCAATCGCGTTGGTGTTCGCCGGCAGGCCGCCGGTGTAACGAACGTGCTCGCTGCCGGGGCCGTGGCAGTTTTCGCACTGAATGTTGCTCAAATCCTGCAACGTGGAGGGCATCATCGTCCAATTGGTGGTCGTGAGGGTGGCGGGGAAGGTCCAGCCGACCGAGTTCGCCACGTCATTAAAACCACCGTTGTTGGCGGCCAGCGAATTGGTGTCGAAGCCCACCACATGGCATTCAATACAACTCGAATTGTAGTGGCTGCTTTCCAAGCCCTGAATGGCCAGCGTAAAGAACGAGGCGTGCGGGGTGTTGGTGTACGTCGGATAGATGCTGGCAATGTTGTTGAAATATCCGCTGTGACAGGCTGCGCAGGTGGTGACCCCCAGGTAGGTGGCGCCGGTGATGTTGATGTTCACGTTGGTCGAACCACTGCCGGCGGCGGCCAGGTTCAGATTGACCACGTAATTGCCCACCACGTCCGGACGCAGCATCGCCCGGCCGGCAATCTGGTAAATCGCGGCGTCGGCTTGATAGAAGATGCCCACGTTGGTGCCAAACGGAACCGGGGCGATGAACGCCGAGGAACCAGCCGGCCGGCTCACCAGGGTCCAGGTGACATTGGTGATGCTGGCCGGATTCAGATTAATGTTGGCCAGCGCCTCCAGATAGGCCGGCTCGCCCAGACCGACGGTGGTAAGTCCGCCGGAAAACTGCCAGCGGGCGCCGTTGGTGTTGTAAGTGTTGATCTCCGTGTGCGTCAGTGGTCGCAGGTGGAGAAAACCGGTCAACGCCGGCGCCGTGGCCGCCTGCGCCGCCGACAGGCTGCCGAGCCACGTCAGCGCCGCCGCCGCAAGGCAGGCCGACATTTTTCTATAGGGACTTTGTTTTTTCATGATAGGTTCGTTATTTGTGGTTGACCAACGTTGTAATCCAAATTTCATTTTAAGCGGCACAAACGTGCGCCCCGGCAAAACTCCAATCCGGCTCCGGCAGCGCCCGCGCGCGAAAACTTTCCCGGGGGGCCGGAAACAATTTTTGCATCACCGCCGTGGCCTCGGCCTCAATGATGGACTGGCAATGGGTTAATTCCTGCGACCGGGTTTTGACATTCTCCCGCACGATGGCTTCCAGATCGTCAATGTTGTAGAGATAAACATTGGGCACGGATTGCACGTCCGGATCAATGTCCCGCGGCACCGCGATATCCACCAGCACCAGCGGCCGGCCCGCGCGCCGCGCCATCACGGCCTCAAGGTCCGCCCGGTGGAGAATGGTCTGGGGACAGCCCGTGGAACTGACCACGATGTCCGCCTCGGCCATGGTGGGGATGCAATCATCGAACCGAATCGCCCGGCCGCCAAATTCCGCCGCCAGGTTTTCCGCCCGGTCAAAGGAGCGGTTGGAAACCAGCACCGACTTGGCCCCGCGCTTGGCCAGGTGGCGGATGCAGGCCTCGCCCATTTTGCCCGCGCCAATGATCATCACCGTCTGGTTGGCCAGGCCGCCGCTAAAAATCTTTTCCGTCAATTCCACCGCCACACTGCCCACCGAGACCGCCCCGCGGCCAACGTTGGTGTGGGTGCGCACTTCCTTGCCCGTTTGCAGGGCTTTTTGGAACAGGCGGTTGAGCACCTTGCCGGTCAGCCGCGCTTCCTGCGCCGCCTGGTAGGCCTGCTTGACCTGGCCGGTGATCTCCGTCTCGCCGAGCACCATGGAATCCATGCCGCTGGCCACCGAGAACAAATGCCGGGCCGCCGCCTCACCCTCATGCACGTACAAATAAGGTTCCACACCCACGGCCCGGGCCGCGAGTTGGTCGAAGAGGGGGGCGATGTTGCCATTGACCTTGTGGGCCAGACCGTAAATTTCCACCCGGTTGCAGGTGGAGAGCACCACGGTTTCCGCCAGGCCGCCGTTCACTTTGAGCCGGCAGCCAACACAACGGAGCTTGGCGGGGGAGACCGCCAGTTGTTCGCGCAACGCCACCGGCGCGGTTTTATAGCTGAGGCCAGCAACAAATAATTTCATGGGTTTGATCGGGGTTGAAGTGAGGGCGGCAGTTGAAATTGCCGGGCCGGGCAGCGATGACCGACGCCACGGGGAGAGGAACCCGCGCGGACAACGTTTGTCCATCGTCTATCAATATTCTGAATGGCCCCGCAAATTTCATAAGACAACTTTATCTTCTATGGAATTTGCGGCTCCCCCTATATTGCGAATTAGTGTGCAGGTTTTGTTCATTCAAGGGCTTTGGGGGCAAAAACAAGAAAGGGAGAGACCCGGGCCGCCGCCGGGGTAAGGGCTGGCGATGGAAACTAAGGAAAAAGATATCGGGCGCGTCTCACCCGCGCCTCCGGAGTGCGCCCGTCTCGGGGGCACGAACACAAATCGCGACCGAGCCGGCGGACACGCGCGAGTCACCATTCCTGGGTGAAGCCGGAGTGTTTATCCGGGATGCGGTGGACCGGACGCCAAATCCCCGGCGCGCGGGTCCGTGACCCGCAGCACGTGCGGCAGCCATGGGAGCCAGGAATGAACCAGAAAGCTCCCAATCATGGCCCCGATTGTAACCTCCGTTACTTCTGTTAAAAATCCCTTGCTTCTCTGCGCCTTTGCGCCTTTGCGTTAAATCCTTCTTTTCCGAATGCTCCTCAGCCTGGGTACGTGCTGCGGGTCGGCCACCGATTTTTCTTCTCCCGCCCCGCGCCTCCGGAGTGCGCCCGTCTCGGGGGCACGAACACCCCTCCCGGCCACCCGGCGGACGGTTCCCCCC
>CAITTG010000110.1 GCA_903895255.1 uncultured Verrucomicrobia subdivision 3 bacterium | reverse complement strand
GCAAATTGGTCATGCCGACGTTGCCACGTTGACGCGGCAGGCAATCGGCAATGCGTTGAAACTGGCCCTCGGTTAGTTCCATTGCCCGGCGAGAATACCGCAAATTCCGCCAATGTCAATTAGTGTTAACAAGCCCTAGTGGAAATGAATCGCGAACGTCATCCCGGCGTTTAAGTTGCCCGCCGCCCTTTTTATCGGATTTTGACCAATTTAACCGTTCACCCTCGGGATTTTTCCATCAATGCCCGCCGGTATATTTTTGTCATCGAGGCCTGATCGACCGGTTTTATCAAAATTTCATCAATATTCACATGGGCCGGCCGGCTGGCGACCCACACCAGCGTATCCGCCACGTCCTGCGCCTGCAACGGCACCATGCCTTCGTATACCTTTCTGGCCCGCGCCGCGTCACCCTTGAAGCGCACCAGGGAGAATTCCGTTTCCGCCAGGCCCGGGTCCACCGTGCTGACGCGTATCCCCGTGCCCAGCAATTCCAGTCGCAAAGTGCGAGTGATCTGCAACTCACCGGCTTTGGCGGCGCAATAGGCGGAACCGCCCTCATAGGCCGTGCGGCCGGCCAACGAACCCAGATTGATTATGCTCGCGCCTGCCTCACGGGCCAGCAAGGGCAGGGCGGCCCGGGTCATGCGTAAAAGCCCCAGCACATTGGTCTGGAGCATGGTTTCCCAATCCGCATCCTTCCCCTCGGCCACCGTGTCAAGCCCCTGGGCGCCGCCGGCGTTGTTGATCAATACGTGCAAACGGCCGGCCGGCGTTCGCGGTCCTTGGATAATGTCCCGCGCCCAGGCCGTGAAAGCATTGACACTTTTGGTTTGGGTGACATCGAGGGGATGAAAGAGCGCCTTGGGAGCACCCACCTGGCGCGCTTGGGCGGCGACCTGGGCGAGCAAACTGGTCCGGCGCGCACCCAACAGTAAACGGGCTCCCAACCGGCCAAATGCCAGCGTCGCCGCCGCGCCGAACCCGCTCGATGCGCCGGTAATCAAAACCCATTTGTTTTTGAGTGGGGATGGTGATGACCTCATTAATCGAAACTATTTTATTTTGGTGGAGTTGAGGGGGATCGAACCCCTGACCTTCTCATTGCGAACGAGACGCTCTACCAACTGAGCTACAACCCCATCCACCTAAAAACCTGCCTCTTCCCGCGCGCCAGCTGCAATCGATTTTATCCGGGTGCCAGCGCAGATGCGCATAGTAAGCAATTTTAAACTTTGAAGGCAAGTGCAAATCCGCCGAGTCTGCTGGCGTTTGGCCGGAAGTTGCCATATAAAGGGATTTGGCCGCCCCATTTCGGCGGCCAGTGCTTTATGCTGACTTACAAAATCATCCGGCGTTTGCTGCTGGCCATGCTGCTCGCCATTCCATTCCACAAGCATGCCTGGGCGGATGGTCGCGAGGTGGTGGTGGTTTACAATTCCGCCATGCCCGAGTCCAAAGGCGTGGCGGATTACTATGCCAAAGCCCGCCAAGTGCCTCCGGAGCAGGTTTTGGGGTTTTCCCTGCCGAATGGATTGGAAATGTCGCGCGGTGAATTTACCACCAATCTGCAACTGCCTTTGGCCGCCGCCATGGCCGCCAACGGTTGGTGGCAGTTGGGAACGTTCGCGGAGACCAATAGCCAGGGCGCCTCCGGCCAGTTCAAGCGTGTCGTGGTCCGTTCCAAAATCCGCTATCTCGTGCTCTGTTACGGGGTGCCGGCACGGGTTCCTGAGGATCCCACGCTCCATGAATCGGTTTCCTCCAATTATCCCGGCGCCTTTCGTTCGAATACCGCCGCAGTGGATTCGGAACTGGCCTGGCTCCCCCTCGTTCACATGCCCATCATGCTTACTGGGCCTTTGCCCAACTGGGTTTATGGCGCCACCAATCGGGACTTGATGGATCCCACCAACGGCATTTTGCTCGTCGCCCGGCTGGATGGTCCCTCCCCGGAAATTGCTCGCGGACTGGTGGACAAGGCCATCCAGGCCGAGCGGGATGGCTTGTGGGGGCGGGCCTATTGTGACGCCCGGGGACTGCCCACCAACAGCGTCTATTACCATGGCGATGAACTGGTAATGGGGGCGGCGCAAATTTGTGAGCAGTTGGGTTATGACACCACTCTGGACACCAACGCCGAGACCTTTCCCGCCAGCTTTCCCCTCAGTCAAGTGGCCATTTACTGTGGCTGGTACGACTGGAATGCCTCCGGCCCCTTCACCCTCCCGCAAGTTGAATTCATGCCGGGTGCCTTTGCCTATCACCTTCACTCCTTCAGCGCCGCAGACATCCGCAGTCGCACCAGCAACTGGGTCGGGCCGTTGCTGGCCAAAGGGGCCACCTGCACCATGGGCTGTGTGAGCGAACCCTATTTAAGCCTCACTCCGGACATTGCCTTTTTTCTCCGCGCGTTTGCTCATGGCTGGACGTTTGGTGAGGCTGCCTGGTCGGCCCAGCCCGGCCTTTCGTGGCAGACCACCGTGGTGGGCGACCCATTGTATTGTCCCTTTGGCAAGCCGCCGTTGGATTATTACCGGGAATTGAAGTCCCGCCAGAGCCCGCTGCTGGACTGGGCTTTGCTGCGCCTGATGAATCTGGATTTAATCCATGGGGCCCCGCTGGCAAACTTGAGTGCCGCCCTTGAGGGACTGCCCATCGCCAGCGTCAGCGCCGTGCTGTCTCAGAAGCTCGCGGAGCTAAACACCGCCCTGGGCAAACCTTCGGCGGCGATTGATTATTACGAACGAGCTTTAACATTAAAGCCCTCACGCCAGGAAAAAATCGGTATCCAGCTCGCCTTGGGAAAAGCCCTGCTGGCCCAAACCCGGTTCGCGGAAGCGCGTAAGAATTACCGTCAGTTGCTGGCCGAGTTCCCTGATTACCCAGGCAAAACGATCATTGAACAAGCACTCCGAGAATTGCACTAATGCCGGACGCGCGGGCCGCCTTCCAACCTTACAACACCCATGGCGATTTTTTTTGATACCCACGCCCACTTGGATTATTCCGAATATGAACCGGACCTGGCGGTCGTGGTGGAACGGGCTCGTCAGGCAGGCATTGCAAAAATCATTTCCATCGGCACCAGTCTGGCCAGCAGCCAGCGCGCCATCCGGTTGGCCGAACGGTTTCCGGACATCTATGCCGCGGTGGGCTGGCATCCCACCGAAGCCATGGACGCCCCGGAGGACCTGCGACCGGCCCTGCGCGAAATGGCGCGGCATCCCAAAGTGGTGGCAATTGGCGAAACCGGGCTGGACTATTACCGGCTCCCAGGGGCCAGTGGGGGCTCGCCCGCAGAAGACGCGGCCTATAAACAGCGGCAGTCGGAAATCTTTCAACAGCAACTGGAGGTGGCCCGGGAATTCCAGCTCAACTGCGTGATTCACCAGCGGGCGGCCTTTGATGACACCCTGGCGCAGCTCCGCTCCTGCGCGCCGCAGGTGCACGGGGTTTTTCATTGTTTCGGCGAGAGTTTGGACCGGCTGCGCCAGGTGCTGGAGTTGGGCGCCCTGGTAAGTTTCACCGGGATTGTCACCTTTAAAAACGCCCAGAACGTGCGCGAAGCCGTGGCGGCCGTTCCGGCCGGGCGTTTCATGTTGGAAACGGATTGTCCCTACCTGGCCCCCGTGCCGTATCGCGGCCAGCGCGGCGAGCCGGCCTTTGTGAGGGAAATTTCCGAAACGGTGGCGCAAGTACGGGGTTGTTCGCTGGACGACTTGAGTGCGCTGACCTGCGCGACGGCCCGGGAATTTTTCCCCAAATTGCAGGCTTGAGGCATGCCGGAACACCTTGAAATCAGGACGGAGGGGGCGGCCACGCTGCCCACGTTGATTTATCTGCCCGGCTTGCACGGCGACTGGACTTTAATCACCTGCTTGAGCCAATGCCTGCGCGGGCGGGTGCGATTCGTTTCATTTACCTATCCGCGCACTTTGGTCTGGAGCCTTGATGACTATGCCCGAGCCGTGGAAAACGCGCTGGTAGAGCAGGGGATCCGGCGGGGCTGGCTGTTGGGAGAATCCTTTGGCTCCCAGATCACCTGGACCCTTCTAGCGCGGGGCCGTTTTGAAGTCCAAGGCGTGATTCTGGCCGGCGGTTTTGTGAAGCACCCCGTGCGCTGGATGGTGCGGCCCGTGAAGCTCTTATGCCGCTGGTCACTGCTGCGCTGGTTTGTTCCCGCTTATCGACTTTACAGTAATCTGGTTCGGCGCAGTCGGCTGGGCAGTACTGAGGAACGCGCGCTCGTGGAGGCTTTCCTGATCCGGCGGACCGAACTCGACCTGGCGGCAGCCCGGCACCGCCTGGATTTGATTGCCGATAATGATCCGCAGGACATTGCCCGCCAGACGCAAGTGCCGGTCTATGGGCTGACCGGTGGGCTGGACCCAATAGTGCCCTGGCCGCTGGTGCGGCATTGGCTGCGGCGGCAGTGTCTGGCGTTGCGCGACTATCAGGTGATTGGGTTTTCCGATCATAATGTGCTGAACATGGCGGCGGAGCCTGCGGCCCGGAAGATTTTGGCGTGGATAGGGCAGGGAGGTGGTGATCCGACAATATCGCCAAAGGACACTTATTCGGGGAAACTACGATCATGGGATTAATTATTCCGCCAATATGCCTGGCTGCTCTCCGCCCGTCTTACCGCAGTAACTCTTGTGAGCTGGAGGGCTGAGGCTTCTCTGGAGTTTGGAGATTGTTGCCTGGAGCTGTTTCTACGGCCTGATCACGGTTGCGCAGGGTGATCACCGCAATCACACAGGCGGTCCAGGTCGGGAGCTCGTCGGCGATTGGAACCAGCTTGACCACGAAGGTGGGGAGCAACAGCAGGTGAAAGCCAAGAATCCAAGTGGTCAGCACCATGGCCACGGTATCCAGTCCTTGATCGATAAAGGCCCATCCCAGGGGGCCCAGACCGAATTGCAGGACGTCGGTGACAAGGGCCACCGTCAGCGCCAGCGCCATGCGGGTGCGGGTGACGCGGGGTGTTTTATTGAGAATCGCACAATAGGGTGACAAGAGTCGGGGTGTCGTGTACAGTTTCTACATGACTACGACACGCGATCATGTCCAACTGGAAAAGCGCCGCAAACGGGCGGCCGGATTGTTTGCCAAAGGTTGTTCTGCGCCG
>CAITTG010000109.1 GCA_903895255.1 uncultured Verrucomicrobia subdivision 3 bacterium | reverse complement strand
CGGCGCAGAACAACCTTTGGCAAACAATCCGGCCGCCCGTTTGCGGCGCTTTTCCAGTTGGACATGATCGCGTGTCGTAGTCATGTAGAAACTGTACACGACACCCCGACTCTTGTCACCCTATTGTGCGATTCTCAATAAGGCCGTCGGTCACCCTCCCACCCTTGAAGCTACGCTATCTGGCTCCGCTAGTCCTGCTGGCCGGCAGCGCCCAAGGGCAATTTGCCTTTCAGGCCTCCCTCACGCCGGACATCACGCTGCACGGGTGGAATACGGAAATCTGGGGCCTGTCCATCTGCGTTTGGGGGGAAAACCCCCAGAAGGGCCTCGCCGTGGGCATGGTCAACGGCAGCGATGGCCACAGCCAGGGATTCTCCTGGTCCCTGTTCGTAAATTATGCCGAATCGTACACCGGGGTGGCCATCGCCCCGGTGAATATCTGCGACGACGTGTTTGTCGGCTGGCAGTTGGGGGTGGTGAATATTTCCAACATGGACCTCACGGGCCTGCAAACCGGCGCCGTCAACGTGGGGGAGGACATCCACGGGTTTCAGATCGGGCTGGTGAATTACGCCGACATGCTCTCGGGGGTGCAAATCGGCCTGGTGAACATCGCCCAAAACAACGGGTGGTTTGATGAATTCCCCGACAAACTGGCGACGGGCTTTCCGATTGTGAACTGGTCGTTTTAGGATTCGGGAGCGGCGCGTTACGAGCAATCACATTTTCAAGGAGATTATCCCCAGTAAGGGCGACACGTTCGCCCGGGTGGCGAACCAGCAACGACCGCCAAGACATTGACAACCCGGTAGCAATATGCTACCCATGATACATGAGTCAACCCGTGAAGGTCTCGGACGCGCTGCTGCTGGATGCCCGCGTGGCCGGCGCGGCGCTGGAGCGGTCGATTGCCGGCCAGATTGAATTTTGGGCGCGCCTGGGCCGGGCGCTGGAGCCGGTATTGCGTGGCGATCAGGCCCTGGCCCTCAGCCAATCCGGCGCGGTCCGGCCGCTGGCCAGCGCCTTGCAAACGGTGGATTCCCCCGCCGGCCGGCGGCGGGTGGCCGACTATTTGAATTCCCGGCCCTTCCCCCATTACGAGGCGGCGCCGGACCAGCCCGGCTGGCTGGTGCGCATTGAGGCGGATGGCCGGCGCACCACGGGCCGGTTTGTCAACCGGCAGTTTGAGCCGGTGAAGCCCTCCGCTCGTAAATAGCCAGCTTCGGCTGCAGCAACCGCCCGTGGAGAAACCGTCCCAACCGCTCGCCCCGCCGCTGCCCTGGCTGGACCAGCGGCCCATTATCGTGGCCGTGGCCGGGCCCAATGGCGCGGGGAAAACCACCTTTTACGAATCGCACTTGCGTGATTGCGGGCTGCGCTTTCTCAACGCGGACGTGCTGGCGCGCGAGCTTGAATTGGCGGCCTATCCGGCGGCGGAGATCGCCGCGAAACTCCGCCAGGAGCTGGTCGCGCAACGGGAGAGTTTTGTTTTTGAAACCGTGTTTTCTGATCCGGTGGGTGAAAAGCTGGCTTTTTTACTGGCCGCCGCGCAGGCGGGTTATGCGGTGGTGGTTTGCTTTATTGGAATCGCGGATGCCCGCCGTTCCGATGAGCGGGTGGCCATGCGCGTCAGCCAGGGGGGCCATGATGTGCCGACGGACAAACTCATCGCCCGTTTTCCCCGCACCAGGCGGAATCTTCAGGAGGCGCTTCGCGTGTTACCCTGCGTGCTGGTCTACGATAACGATGTTTTGCACACCCCTTTCCGGCTGGTGGCCGTTTATCAAAACGGACGCCGGACGTTCCTGGCGAAGCCAGTTCCCGGCTGGCTGAAGTAAATGAAAAACCGGCGGCAGAGTGAACTGCCGCCGGTTTACTTTTGAGTGATTTCGCTCAGGCCGTGGCGAGGGCGGCGGCGTTGGCGGCCTTGGAGGCAGCCAAGTCATGCTTGCGCTGGCTGAGGCTGGTGAAGAATTCGTAGCCCTCGCGACAGCGCCGCACGAGCACGTTTTTGTCCTCAAGCATCGTCTTGATGATGCGCAGGATGGGTTTCGGACGCAGATAATAGGTGCGGTAAAAACGATCCACTTCCTCGAAGATCTTGTCCTTGCTCAGGCCGGGATATTCCAAGGCGCTCTGCTGGAAACCATCGCCATGCAGGATGTCGCCCTTGTCCTTCTTGCTGAACCAGCCGTTTTGGCGGGCCATTTCGTAAAGCTCCGTGCCCGGATAGGGCGCGGCGAGCGAGACTTGCAGGGAGAAGACGTCCAGTTCCTTGGCGAAGTTGATGGTGTTCTGGATGGACTGCTCCGTTTCCACCGGCAGACCCAGAATGAAGGTGCCGTGAATCACCACGCCGGCCTGATGGCAGGCCTTGGTGAAGCGGCGCATTTCATCCATGGTCACGCCCTTTTTGATGCGGGAGAGAATGTCGTCGTTGCCGCTTTCGTAGCCCACGAGGAACAGGCGGAGGCCGTTGTCCTTGAAGGAGGAAATGGTGTCGTAATCGAGGTTGGCGCGGCTGTTGCAGCTCCAGGGAACGCCGAGCGGTCCGAGTTTTTTGGCGATCTCGCGGGCGCGGGGCAGGTTCGCGGTGAAGGTGTCGTCATCAAAGAAAAACTCCTTCGCTTGGGGGAAGATTTTCTTCATGTACGCCATTTCGTCCGCGACATTCTGGGGCGACCGCACGCGGTACTTGTGACCGCCAATGGTCTGGGGCCAGAGACAGAATGAGCACTGCGCCGGGCAGCCGCGACCGGTGTACATGGACACGTACGGGTGCATCAGGTAACCGATGAAATATTTCTCAATCTCGAGGTCGCGTTTGTAAACATCGGCCACCCACGGGAGGGAGTCCATGTCCTGAATCATTTCGCGCTCGGGGTTGTGCTTGATCTTGCCGTCCTTGTCCTTGTAGGACAGGCCGTTAATGGTGGCGAGATCGCGGTCCTCGGCGACTTCCTTGCAGGTGAAGTCAAATTCCTTGCGGCCGACCCAGTCAATGGCCGGGGAGGCCTTGAGGGTTTCGGTGGGCAGCACCATGGTGTGGGCGCCCACGAAACCGATCTTGGTGTCCGGCTTCTGGGCTTTGATGGCCTCGGCCACCTTGCAGTCGTTCTTCAACGACGGCGTGGACGTGTTGATGATGACATGCTGGAAATCCTTCGCGATGCGGAGGGTTTCCTCCATGCCGACGCCATGCGGCGCGCAATCCAGCAATTTGGAGTCCGGCACCAGCGCGGCGGGCTGGGCCAGCCAGGTGGGATACCAGTAACTGGTGACTTCGCGCCGGGCCTGATAACGGGCGCCCGCGCCACCATCAAAACCGTCAAAACTGGGAGGGGAAAGGAATAGTGTTTTGCTCATTTAGTTAAAATTTGGGGGTATTTATGACGCAATTCAAGCGTAAGCCAGCCGCCCGCGCGGCTGGGGTATTTCGCGGCCAAGGTCTTTGGCGGTTTCAATCCACTGTCGGATGACTTCACTGGTGTTTTTCAGCGCTTCCTCATGGGTCGCCCCATCGGCCATGCAACCAGGCAATTCGGGCACTTCCACCAGGAAGGCCTGATCTTGCTGGCTCCAGTAAATAATCATCTCGTATTTGTACTCATTCATTCAAGGCATCTCCCAACCGGTATTTTAATATCAGGCCGCGAACCTGCGCAACTTGATAACTTTTTGCCATCCCGCCCCTCGGCTGGAGGTTGATGATCTCCTCCACCCCAGCCTGGCTGAAAATGTGGTGGCTGCCACTGATTCGTTCGGCAAAACCAAACCGCCGAAACAGGTGGCAAAGTTCATCAAAGGCAATGTTGGCGTCGGATTCGCCGAGCAATATCTTCTCGCGCAATTTATTCCACTTGCCCATTTAAGCAAACGGCGGCTGCCTAGGACTGCTTCGTTTCTTTAATCTTCGCGAGCAAGGCATCCCGCTCGGAGGTGTCGGTGGTGCCGCAAGAGGTGCCGACATGCGCCTCATGGTGATGCTCCTCGGCCTCAGGCTTGCGGGAGAAGGCTGCTTGCGCGCCGTTCATGGCCGCCCGGGGAGAATTGATGGCGGCCTTGGCCTCGGCCAGATGGCCCTTGCCGATGCTCATGCCATTGAAAGCGAGCTTGACCAGTTCGCTGGACGCCGGATAAGGCTTCGGTTTGGCCCCGAAATTGTAGGCAAAGTTCTTCCAATTATCACCGCTTTTATAATTGGTGCCGAGCGCGCCGCTGGGATCGTAGCCGCAATGGACCATGCAGTTTTCGCAACGCGGGTCGCGCGCCACCCCGTCCACGACGCCGTACTTGTCCCACTGAACCTTGGTCAGCATCTCCTGGTAACCATCATAATGACCGTCGGTCATGAGGTAACAGGGAGCTTTCCAACCCTTGACGTTATAGGTGGGAATCGCCCAGGCTGTGCAGGTCAGTTCGCGCTTGCCGGCGAGGAATTCCTGGTAAACCGGGGTGCCGAAGATCGTGAATTTTTCGCCCCATTCCTGAATACGGGCGAACTTTTGCCGGGTCATTTTGCGCGTGAGGAAGAAATCCTCGGGCTGCTTGCCCAGGCGCTTGACCATGTCCTTCTTGGCGGCATCGTACTCGTAACCAGGGGAAATGGTATGACCATCCACTTCGAGCGAGCTCAAATACTTGAACATTTCTTCAAGTTCCTGAACGTCGGTTTCCTTGTAAACCGTGGTGTTGGTGGCGACCTGGTAGCCCAGAACCTTGGCCATTTTGATGGCTTCGACGCATTCTTTGAAAACGCCCTCGCGCTCCACGATCAGGTCGTGGGTAAATTCCAAACCGTCCACGTGCACGTTCCAGTACATCCACTTGGAAGGACGAATCACGACTTTGGCACGGGCGGCCTCATTGGCGTTGCGAATGGCCTCGGCTTCCTTCTCCGTGATCAGTTTGTCCGCCAGCAACCGGGCCAGTTTGGGCTCCTCGGCGGGGGTGTAAATGGCGGCGAGATAATCGCGCATTTTTTTGCGCATGAACACGCCGTTGGTGCAAATGTAAATGACGCGGCCCTGCTCGCGCAGACCGGCGACCAATTCCTCGATCTTGGGATAAATCAGCGGTTCGCCGCCGCAAATGGAAACCATCGGCGCGTCGCATTCCACCGCCACGGCAAGACATTTTTCGAGCGGCACCATGTCCTTGAGGTTGGTGGAGTATTCCCGAATCCGCCCGCAGCCCGTGCAGGTCAGGTTGCAGGTGTGCAGCGGTTCAAGCTGGAGCACCATCGCAAATTTCGGAGTCTTGCGAACTTTATGTTTAACAATGTGGCTGGCGATTTTAACCGTCAGCGCGAGTGGGAAACGCATAGTTTATTATCGGACTTGAGCTACGATTACAACGGGCTGCGGAGCCGCCACCGGCAACTTGCGGCCCGCCGGGGCCGGATCCGCCCGCAAAAGGCCCGGCAGAAAAAAGGTGGCCGGCGAAACCGAGGTGCCCCCGTTAATACCGGAGCAGCCCGAACCGAGAAACGCGCAACCGACCACCAGCACCATCGCCAGAAACTTTGCAAGTAATCGCACTTGGATAATATAAACAACTGTTCCATAATGGCAATCAATTATTCCGAGGACGAGTGGGCATGATGTTTACCAAACAGGCGCGCGGCATCCGGTCAAAGACTGGACTCACCCTGCTTTTCACCGTTTTATGGCTTCAGGCAACCGCCGGGGCCGCACCGCTGGCCAACCCGGTGTTCTTCCAGCGGGCCACCGCCGATTACCAGGCGACCCAGACCCGCTGGCAAACCGCCACCAATGTTTCCCCCGCCGGCTGGCAGTTTGCCCGGGCGTGCTACACGCTGGCGGACTTTGCCACCAACGATGAAAATCGCGCGGATCTCGCCGTGCAAGGCATTGAAGCCTGCCGCAAGCTGATCAAAGCCGAACCTCGATCCGGACCCGGGCATTACTGGCTGGGCATGAATTTAGGCCAGCTGGCGAGAACCGAATTGCTGGGCGCCCTGTCGTTGGTGCGGGAGATGGAGTCGGAGTTTAAAACCGCCTGGAACCTGGACCCGGCCGTGGATTACGCCGGCGCGGCCCGCAGTCTGGGGCTGCTCTACCGGGAGGCACCCGGCTGGCCGACCAGTATTGGGAGCAATCACCAGGCCAGGGAATGGCTGGAACGGGCCACCCGGTTTTCACCGGATTTCCCCGAAAACTGGCTGGTGCTCACCGAATCCTACGTGGCCTGGGATGAAACCCCAAAGGCCCGGGAATCATTACAGCAACTGGCGAAAATCTGGCTCGCTGCCCGCACCAATTTCACCGGGGTGCTCTGGGAGTCTAACTGGGCGGACTGGAATGCCCGGCGGGCGGCGGCGGAAGCAAAACTCGCGCAGTCAGGCGCACCCACCAAAGCACCGCGCCAGACCGATTGAACGACAAAGCCAAGTCTGATTGCGCCAGGGAGGTGCCCGCCACCCCCCGTTCATGCCCCAAACCTTCCACAGTTTTGCCGCTGGGCGACAGCCGTCGCACGGCGTCCTCTTTAAACTTCTTGGTGAATCGCTTGGGGCATTTACTCATGAGCCTCACTTTCGATCGGCTTTATCGCACTGTCCGCCGTTCGGGGGGATCCCCCAAGGTAAAATTGGGGGAGCGGGGGATTACGGGGTCCTTGACTTTGGACTGCCAATTCGGCCAACGCGCGTCACCCCCTCAAACCGCCGATGGGCCCATCCACTTCAATGCAGGGCGGGAAGAAGCGAGAAGAGGCAACTCGCGGCCAGGTTCCGTTCGCGATTGCCTCGGGCGGGATTCTGGCCTTTAATAAAGTCATGCTGATGCCCGCCGATTATCACATGCACACGCCGCTGTGCCAGCACGCCCGCGGCGAACCCACCGAATATGCCCGCCACGCCGTCAGTCTGGGACTGAATGAAATTGGGTTTAGCGACCATTCACCGATGCGCCAGGATGACTTTGATAACTGGCGCATGCGTTTTGACCAGTTGGATCAATACGTGGCTGCGGTCGAACAAGCCCGGGCCGACCACCCCGGCCTGACCATCCGCCTCGCGCTGGAGGTTGATTACCTGCCGGGGCATGAAGACTGGATACGCGAACTGGCCGGGCGGCATCCCTGGGACTATTTCATCGGATCGGTGCACTATATCTCTGACTCGTGGGACATTGACAACCCCGCCAAGCTCTCGGAATGGAGCAAACGCGATGCTTTTGAAGTGTGGACCGCCTACTTTGAACGACTGGGCAGGGCGGCCGCCAGCGGTTTGTTTGAAATCATCGGGCATTGCGATCTGCCCAAGAAATTTGGCCATCGCCCAAGCCGCGATTGCTCCCCGTTATACGAGAAATTTCTCGCCACGGCGAAGGCACACCACTGTGCGATTGAACTGAACACGGCAGGCCTGCGCAAGGACTGCCAGGAAATCTATCCGAGTCGGGAGTTGCTGCGAATTGCCTTCCAGCAAGGGGTGGCCATTACCTTTGGGTCCGATGCGCATGCCCCGCAGGAAGTGGGCATGAACTTCGCTGAGGCCATTGAATTAGCCCGGGAAACCGGTTACCGCGAGACGTGCCGGTTTGCCGCGCGGCAACGGCGGATGGTGGCAATTTAAAGGATGATCAAATTGCTGACCTGCCTTTTGCTGCTGGCGCTTTCAATCCCGGGCCGGACCGAGCCCGCGCGCCCGCACCTGACCGGCATTTCCCATATTGCCCTGTATGTTCATGACCTGAATCAGAGCCGGGTCTTCTACAAGGATTTCCTGGGCTTCGCCGAGCCTTATTGGCTCACAAACCAGGACGGTACCACGCGGATGACGTGGATCAAAATCAATGACCTCCAGAGCATCGAATTGTTTCCCGAAGCCACCAATGGCACGGACCGGCTGTACCATCTCGCGCTGGAGACGGACGACGCGCCGGGGATGCGGAATTATCTGGCAGCGCGCGGGGTGAAAGTGCCCGCGACCGTGGCCCGGGGCAAAATCGGCAATCTCAATTTTTTTATCACCGACCCGGATGGGCACGCGGTGGAAATCGTGCAATATTTGCCGTCGGGTTGGACCATGCTCAACGCGGGAAAATTCCTGCCGGACACCCGGATTGCCACGCGCATGCCGCACGTGGGAGTGCTGGCGGGAGACCTCGAAGCGGCGAAAGCTTTTTACGAGGGGATACTGGGTTTGCATGAACTCTGGCGGGGCACGCGCAATCCGGCGATGCTGAGCTGGGTGCATGAGCAGGTGCCGGAGGGCCCGGATTTTATTGAGTTGATGCTCTATGCCCAGCTCCCGGCCCCGAACAAACGCGGCACGGTGCATCACCTCTGCCTGGAAGTGCCGGACATCGAAAAGGCCCGGGCGATTTTGGCCGCGCGGGCGCCGCGCATTGGCTATCTCCGGCCCATGAACATCCAAACGGGAGTGAACCGCAAGCGACAGTTGAATCTTTATGATCCGGACGGAACGCGAGTGGAATTAATGGAACCCCGGACGGTGGATGGCCTTCCGGCGCCTTCGTCCACCGCGCCGCCACCGCATCCGCCGAAGGCCGAATGAGGCAACGGAGCGGCTCAAATTTGGCAGTTATTAGACCCGGGGCAGAAAAATCTCGAAGCGCTGCCGGATTACGGCTGGAGGCGCAATTCGCTGTAACAACGGAGGAGTTTTCCTTATAACCTGTGGCATGGCCATCCAGGAATCCACCACGCCGCCCCGGTCAGGCGGTCCACCGTTGTTTTTGACCACGCGCTGGTCGGTGGTGCTGGCGGCGCGGGACCCGGCCGGGCCGGATGCGGCGCGGGCGTTGGAAACGCTTTGCCGCACGTACTGGTATCCCCTCTATGCCTTTGTGCGCGGCTCGGGGCATTCGCCCCATGATGCCCAGGATTTGACCCAAAGTTTTTTCGCGGTGCTGCTGGCGAAGGATTATTTGCGGGTGGTCACGCCGGAAAAGGGGCGCTTCCGCACGTTTCTGCGCATGGCGGTGAAGCGGTTTCTGGTGAATGAATGGGAGAAGCAACGAAGCCAAAAACGGGGCGGCGGCCAGGTACTGGTCCCGCTGGACACCGAGCTGGCGGAGCAGCGGTTTCAAGCCGAGCCACCCGGCCCGCTGGGTCCGGACGACATTTACGACCGGCGCTGGGCCCTCGCCCTGCTGGAGGAGACCATGAACCGGCTGGCGGGGGAATTTGCGGACGCGGGCCGGACGGAGGAATTCGCGCGGCTCAAACCCCATCTGACCGCCGATCACGGGCAGATTCCCTACGCGGCCATCGCCACCGCCGGTCACACCACCGAGGGGGCGGCGCGGGTGGCGATTCACCGGTTCCGCAAACGTTTTCGGGAAATGTTCCGCGCAGTGATCGCGGATACCGTGGCCGGGCCGGAGGAAGTGGAGGCGGAGATACGGCATGTCTTGGAAATTTTAAGCCGGGGTTGAAACCCGGTAACAAACCCCGCACGATCCTGATTTAAAGGGTATGAACGAGATCACCAAATGCCCGCGCTGCGGGGCGGATCAGCCGGTCCGGGCCAACGGCGGAGTGTGTCCCCGGTGCGCGGCGGAATTGTTGCAAGCGACCCAGACGGACATTCCCGGGGAAAGCCCGGGCAGTTTCACCCCGCCCACCGTGGCGGAACTGGCCGCCAAGTTTCCGCAACTGGAAATTCTGGGATTGCTGGGGCGGGGCGGGATGGGGGCGGTTTACCAAGCACGCCAGAAGGAACTGGACCGACTGGTGGCGCTGAAGATCCTGCCGCCGGACATCGGCCGGGACGCGGCGTTTGCGGAGCGGTTCACCCGGGAGGCCCGGGCGCTGGCGAAACTGAATCATCCGGGAATTGTCACCATTTACGATTTCGGCCGGGCGGAAGGCTTGTATTTCTTCCTGATGGAATTCGTGGACGGGATGAATTTGCGCGAACTCCTGCGGCGCCAGCGGATTTCACCACGCGAGGCGCTGGCGATTGTCCCCCAGATTTGCGACGCCCTGCAATATGCGCATGACCAGGGAATTGTCCACCGGGATATCAAACCGGAGAATCTGTTGATTGACCGGCGCGGGCGCGTGAAGGTGGCCGATTTCGGGCTGGCCAAATTGATGGGGGCGGCAGGCGACACGGCGGGTCCAGGAGCGTCCCCGGCTGGCTCCCCTTCCCTGACAGAGGCGGGCAAGGTCATGGGCACGCCGAATTACATGTCGCCCGAGCAGGTGCAGCATCCCGGTGAGGTGGATCACCGCGCGGATATTTATGCGTTGGGCGTGGTGTTTTACCAAATGCTGACCGGGGAGTTGCCGGAAAAACAACTCCAACCACCGTCGCGCAAGGTGGCGATTGACGTGCGGCTGGACGAAGTCGTGCTGCGTGCCCTGGAACAGCAGCCCGAACGCCGGTATCAGCAGGCCAGCACGATGAAGCAGCAGGTGGAAACGATTGCGCAAGGCGCGGCCGGCTCCGGGCAGACCTTCGCCGCCTGGGCCAATCAGGGGGTGGATTTTAAAACCAAAGCAACCCTGTTCGGCCTGCCACTATTACATGTGGCCAACGGGACTGACCCGGCGACGGGGCGGGCGCGGATTGCCCGGGGCATTATTGCGGTGGGCGGCGTGGCGCAGGGAGTGGTGGCCTGCGGCGGGGTGGCGATGGGGGGCATCGCGCTGGGCGGGGTGTCTTTGGGGATTATCGCCTATGGCGGGCTGGGCCTGGGGGTGCTGGTCATTGGCGGCCTGGCCGCGGGGTTGTTGGGTGCCATGGGTGGACTGGCGGTCGCGCCCATCGCCTTGGGCGGCGAGGCCATTGGTTATTTTGCCAACGGCGCGCATGCCCTTGGGGCGCATACCCTGCAAATCTCCGGCAGTGATGCCGTCGCCCGGGACTTTTTCAATCCCTGGTCCGAGCGCTTGCTGCACTATTTCCCCATGGTCAACTTCTGGCTGGTGGGCGTGGCGGTTTTGCTCAGCTCCGGCCTGCCGCTCTGGCTGGCCTGGCGCGAGCGCCGGAAGGCAGCAGAAACGATTCAGACGCCCCAAAATCCCCTGCCACCGGGCACCGTGGAGGCGTGGCTGGCATTGATGGACCGGGGCGACTATGCAGGCAACTGGGCGGCGGCCTCCATTTATTTTCGCAAGGCGATGACGCGCGAGCAATGGGTCAGCCGGGGTGAAAGCGTCCGGCGGCCACTAGGCCGGGTGCTTGCCCGCCAGCCCGCCACCATCCGGTACAAATACCTCGGCACCCGGGTGGTGGTGACCTTTAACACGGTGTTTGAAGGGCTGACCGCGGCGGTGGAAACCGTGACGTTCCACCGCGAACCCAGCGGGGAATGGAAATGCATCGGTTACTTGATCCGGCCGGCGGGATTTGCCGAAGAGGGCGGGCCGGCGGGGACGAAACGGCGTTTACGACTGGTGGGCTGGAGTTTGGTGACGGGCTTGGTGCTGGTGTTGCTGGGCGGCCTTTGGTGGGGAACCGTGCCAACAGGGAGCAACCCGCGGCCGACCATCAGTCCGGCGGATCAACCCTTTGAATTAAAAAAGCAGCCGACGGACGTGGTGATAAAGACCGGATTGTTATTTTGGCAAACCCCCTGGGCCTGGCAGGAGCTGCAAGCCCGTGGCGATGCCGGACGATTTAACCAGACCGAGGCCAATCAACTGCTGACCGGCTTGATTACCCAGCTCCGGCGGGATTATCCCCACGGGTATGACCAGCCGCTAAACTGGCTCGGCACGTTTTTGGAGTATTTGAACGCCCGCCACCTTGTGACCGAAACGAACGCCCTCGCATTCCTGGATGCCTATGCCGGCAGTCCGTGGCTGGACCCGCTGCCCCGGCTGCGCGAAAACGAACGCACCATGCAGATCACCTGTCACTTGAGAACGCCGTGGAACAACGGGTTGTGGGGCTGTGACCGGCTTAATGAGGTGGGCGCCTGTGCCATTGATGGCCAGCCAGTCGTCATGCGAGCGGTTTACGGCCGGACTTGGAATCAGCAAGATTTCACCGGAGAAATCACCCTGCCCCGCCTGCTTCCGGGCAAACACGGCCTCACCTGTGAAGTCCTGAGCGCCTGGGTGGACACCACCAACATGAGCGGCCTCGCCAGCGACGCCCCCGCCGCTGACTGGCCGCCGGCCCGGATCCGGAAATCCACCACCTGCGGAGGGGATTTCATGGTCCATGCCCAAGACGCGGTGTTGGTGAAACTATCCGACGAACCCAAACTGGACCCAGCGGCGGCCGGGGTGTTTTCCTTGAAGCAGGTGATGGTCCGGCGCCAGGGCGGGCATTTGCGGGCATTCCTGGCATTGACGACCGCCCAGCATCCGGGCGTGCCGGTGAGCGTGGACGCCACCTTGGAAATCGGCGGCCAGAGCGTGAACTGCGGCAGCCTCTGGGCGGACACGAATCACAATGTGACCACGACCCTGATTAATGACGGACTGGGCGGCGAGTTGGAACCATTGGATCCCCAAATCAAAACGGCCGACGTGGTCCTGACGCCCAATCCCCGGGCGGTGGAGTCGCAACCCGGCATTGACCGGATCTGGGGGAAAGCGGTCCGGTTCCGTCAGGTGCCGGTGACCCGGCTGGATTTGTCCCAAAACACGAGCAACTCTGCCAGCCCAGACGAAATCCATGCGGCGGCCACTTCAGCCGCCGGCATTCTCAACCTGGCCAGGCAGGCGTATGCCGCCCTGTCGGCCTACCGTGACAATGGGTGGATGGTTCACGAATACCATGGCGACTCCTGGACGAACACTTTCACCGAAATGCTTGGTGCCCGAACGTGTTACCAGGTGGAAATCATCACTGCGGCGCACCCTTTTTCATATACCAATCGGTATTGGTCGGACGGGCTGGACCACTATTGGCAGCAGGTGCCCGGAGCCAGGATGCAAGTCGGGGAAATGATGGGAAATTTATCCATGACCGTAAATGAGACCGCCGTGCCGACCTTGTATTTCAACCTGTCCTGGGGCAACGCTTTTATCCCCTTCAATTTGGGCCCGACCAATGAACTATTCCGTCTGCCGGATGAAACCATGGGCGGTACCGATTGCTACGTCGTAACGCGGAGCAATGCGCTCAACCGGGTCAAGCTTTGGGTGGGCAAGAAAGATGGCTTGATTCGTCGTTACGCCAACAATGGCAATACCGAGACCCACGAAAATATTTCAGTGAACCAGGCGTACCAGCGGGAAGATTTCATTCCAAAACCGGACGGAGCGCCATAACTGAGTCCACTGATTCAATTCAACGGCATGCCCCGGCGGAAATAGGTGGGCACATCCAGATCCTCGCCCTTGTGAATCGTCGGTTCGCTCTTGTCAAACCGGCCCTTGCTGCTGGTCACCAGCGGCAGCATTTCCTGCTTCATCTTGGGACCGTTTTTGCGATGCACGGCGGCGGCATGCTGCTTGATCAATTGCTCGCGTTGCTGCATCAGCAGCGGATTAGTGGCGGGTGCTGGTGTGGGGGTGGGGGTGGCCCGGCCCGCGATGCGGCCGGGACGGTAGCCGGGGGCGTCGGCCGGCAGCACGGGCACCTGGCTGTGTTTGGCGGCAATGACCGTCACGGAAAGACGGTTTTGCCAGGCTTCATCGACGGCCGCCCCCATGATAACCTGGGCGCGCTCGCACTGGCGGGTGATTTGTTCCATCACCCGGTTGACCTCGCCCATGGTCAGGTCCACGCCCGCCATGAGGCTGACCAGCACGGCGTCGGATTCGTTCAGCGCGCGCCCCTCGTCCAGCAAGGGATGGGCGAGCAGTTTTTCCACAACTTCGCGGGAGCGGGCGGGTCCGCTGGATTCGACAAAAGCGAAGACCCCTTCGGAATTTTTATCCCGCACCAGCGCGCACAAATCCGCCAGATGGATTTGAATCAGGCCGGGCCGGGTCATCAACTGCCACACGCCCCGGATGGCCTCGGTCAGCAAACCGCCGGAGATACTGTAAGTTTCCAGCACGCTGGTTTTGTCATCGATTAATTTGGCGGCTTTTTGATTGGGCAGGCAAATCACACCGTCAGCCACCGCCTTGATTTGGTCGAGGCTCGCGCGGGCCTGGGCGCAACGGCGGTTGCCCTCGCATTCAAATGGCAGGGTGACAAAGGCCAGCACCAGCGCCCCCGTTTCCCGGGCGGCACGCGCGATCACCGGCGTGATGCCACTGCCGGCCCCGCCACCGAGACCCGCCACGAGCAGGATCACATTGGCGCCCGCGCAGGCGGTTTTGAGGGTGGTAAAATGTTCCTCGGCCAGGGCGTAGCCGCGCTCGGCATCGCCCCCGGTGCCCAGACCGCGCAATTCCCGCGGCTCGAGCAACAATTTATGGGGCGCGGGGGAGGCGGCCAGGGCTGGCTGGTCCGTGGTGACCGCCACCAGCGCGGCCCCGGCAAATTCCGGTCCATTGAGCGTGGCCAACAGCCCGACACCGGCGGTGCCGATGCCGATGATTTTGATGACCGGCGTGCCGGTGATTTCCAGGGCGGGCGTTTGCGTTTCCGGGTTGGTGGTCATAACTCAGTGGGTTAAGCGTTGGGTCAGGATGCTGCTCAGCACCCGTTGGATACTGGTCAAAAAGCCGACGGGCTCTTTGCGCTTGCGCATCGAGCCATATTTGACCAGCCCAATGGCCGTGAGAAATTCCGGCTGGTCCAGCGCGGACTTGAGTCCGCTGATCGAGTTGGTCTGGCCCAGCGAGACGGGGGCTTGAAAAATGCTTTCGGCCAGTTGCGCGATGTGCGGGATGCGCGCGCCGCCGCCACACAGGAACACCCCGCCCTGGATGTAATGCAGCACGCCGGCCTCCTCCAAATCCTGCCGGACAATTTGGAGCAACTCCTCCAGGCGCATTGACATGATGCGCTGGAGATGCTCCAGATTGAGCGTCTTGACGGGCAGATTCATTTCATTCGTGATGGTGATGGTGCGGCCTTTGCTGGCCTCGTCCACCAGCGCCGAGCCAAACTCGAGCTTGAGTTTTTCCGCGCGGGAGAGCGGAACCTTCAGCCCATGGCCCAAGTCGTTGGAAACATGGTCGCCGCCGATGGCAAAAACACCGGTGTGTTTGATCACGCCATTGGCATAAACCACATAATTGGTCGTGCCACCCCCGAGGTCGAGCACCAGGGCGCCGAGTTCCTTCTGCTCGCTGGAGAGCATGGCCAGCGCGGACGCCAGGCCGGTGAAGACAATCTCATTCACCACCAGGTTCAGGTTTTGGACCAGCCGCACGGAATTTTCCATCCGGTTGGTGACGCCATGCACCACATGCACATCCACCTCGAGCAGCGAGCCCACCATGCCCTCGGGGTTGACGATGCCTTCATGGCCATCCAGCAGAAAGTGCTGGCGCACATCGTGAATAATGGAGTTTTCCTTGGGCAGGTTGATGGTGCGGGCATTTTTCACCACGTCGGACACATCGTCCTTGGTGATGTCGCGGTCGGCGGAAAGCACGCGGTGCACGCCCCGGTTGTTGAACCCGCGCACATGGGCGCCGGTGACGCCGAGATACACGTTGCAAATTTCGACGTTGGCCATTTGCTCGGCCTCGACGATGGCCTGGCGGACCGATTCCTCCGCCACGGCCGTCTCCACAATCTCGCCCTTGCGCACCCCGCGGGCGGGGGCCTGGCCGAGACCGATGATATTGAGGGCGCCTTCGTCGTTGATTTCGCCAACGACGGCACAGACCTTGGAAGTGCCAATCTCCAGGCCAACGATCAGGTTCGGGGTTGCTTCAAACATTTTTCCTCCGGGGATGCAGGGGTTTGACTGATTTGGGATTCGCCGCCGGGGTGTTGCCGGCTAAAAGCCATTTGACCGGGACATTGTTGCCCACCGCCAGGTCGAGGGAGCCGATCTCCTTGCTCACCGTGTGGCCCCAGTCGTAAATCGCGCGCCAGCGGCACAACTGCTGGTCCAGATGATCCAGCGCAAACGTCACCTCGCTGCCCTGCCCCGTGGTGGCCACCAGGACTCCCGGCGCGGACACATCGACCGAACGCAGGTCCACCACGCCGGCCAGTGGGGAATGATTAAACGCGGCAATCAACTGGAGCGCCGCCAGGGACTGGGGCGACTCCAAGCGGTGGCCGGGTTGGAGCTCGCAAAAATTCAGGCCGGTCACGCCGGGCAGCTCATCGTTCACCTGATCCAGGGGCAACACCGACAAATGCGGGTCCAGCGGCTGCATGACATAACCCGCCACATCCATTTGGAAGACCGCCACCACCACTTCGCCCGAGGGCAGCGTGCGCAGCATGTTCACCTGCGCCACCGGATGGCGCTCCGTGACGCGAATTTTCAAGGTGCGCGGCAAAATCCGCTCAATGGAGACCGTGTCAATGGTGGACACCAGTTCAAGATTCCGTTTCACGCCGGCCAGGTCGAGGGCGATTAAATTGGCCCCCGGGGTCACGCCCGACCACCGCCGGAGCTGGTCCGGGGCGATGATGCCATCCGTTTGCACCTCCACCCGCTCAATGGCGAAGGCGGGATTGTCATAGATAAATTTATCCAGGCTCCAGTCCCCGATACGCCAGAGCACATAGAGTCCGAAGACCGTGCCGAGCCCCACGATGATAGCCATGGCGGCAAAGCGATTGCGGTCCTTGCGCAACTGGTCGGAGCGCAATTTGACATCCAGCGTCTGGCCGGGGCTGCGCCGGCGGTTGTGATTCGAACGTTTAAACCACATGGGCACCTTTCTCCACGCCACCGGCGGGGACGGCCGGGGAACGCAGCAACGCCAGTTCCACCATCCGGTGGCAAAGCTGGGCGTAATTCAAGCCAATCACCGCCGCCGCCTTGGGCAGCAAACTCGTGGCGGTCATGCCCGGCAGGGTGTTGACTTCCAGCACCACCGGGTCGCCATTCGGCCGCACCATCACATCCACCCGCGCATAATCGCGGCCGCCCACCGCGTGAAAGGCGCCGAGCGCGGCCGCCTGGATCTTTTGGGTGGTGGCGGCGTCAAAGTCAGCGGGGCAAAAATATTCGGTCGCGCCGGGGGTGTATTTGTTCTGGTAATCCAACACGCCCTGTTTGGGACGGACTTCCACCACGGGCAGCGCTGTGCCGGCCAGAATCCCCACGGTGGTCTCGCGCCCCACAATTTTCTCCTCCACGAGCACCTCGGAATCAAATTGAATGGACGCGGCCAGGGCGGCGGGCCACTGCGCCACCTCCTCCACAAATTGCAGGCCCACGCTGGACCCCTGCCGCACGGGCTTGAGCACCACCGGCGGCTGCCAGCCGGCCGGCCAGGGGGTCGCGGCGGAATTCACCACCAAAAAACGGGCCGTCGGCACACCCGCGGCCACGCAGGCCTGCTTGGTGAGCACCTTGTCAAAGGCCACGCGGCTGGCCTCGGCATCACACCCCGTGTAGGGCACGCCCAAAAGATCCAACTGCCGTTGCACCGTGCCGTCCTCGCCATAAGTCCCGTGCAAGGCCAGAAAAACCGCGTCCGTGCCGGCCGGCAGCGTCCACGTTTCCGTGCGCGGGTCCAGCTCGGTGACGTGATGCCCCACGGAGCGCAAAGCCACCGCCACTGCCGCGCCCGAGCGCAAGGACACTCCACGTTCCGCGCTCGGACCACCGAGCATGACCACAATGTTCAATGGCTTTGACATGAATCTTCTCCGATAATTTCCACTTCCGTGTGCAACGCAATCCCGCGTTCGGCCTGGACGCGCTCCTGCAAAACGGCGATCAAGGCCAGCACATCCGCCGCCGTCGCCCCGCCATCGTTAATAATAAAATTCCCGTGCTCGGCGGAAACCACCGCCCCGCCCACACGCGTGCCCTTCAAGCCCAGCTCATCCACCAGTTTGCCCGCCGGGATGGTTCCCGGATTCTTGAAGATACAACCGGCGCTCGGCGCGGCCGGCTGGGTGGCCCAGCGTTTCTCGCTGTAGCCACGCATGCATTGTTCAATCTCAGCCGGGGCTTTGGGTTGCCCGGCAAAAACCGCGCCCAAAGCAATATGAGAGCGCAGCAACGGACAGGCCCGGTATTCCACAGGCACCTCGCGCGCGGGGCGTTCATGAATCCCGCCTTGATAATCCATGTAGCGCAGGGACACCACGGCATCGAACGTCCACTTGCCCATCGCCCCGGCATTCATGCGCAGGGCGCCGCCGACACTGCCCGGAATGCCTTCGAGGAATTCCAGTCCGGAAAGGCCCTGCCGTTTGGCCGTGACGGAAACATTTTTGAGCCGGGCACCGGCGCCACAATGCAGTTGCGATCCCACCACGGTAATACCGCTGAACACGTCCGCGGCGAGACTGATCACCACCCCGCGGACGCCGCCGTCGCGGACCAGCAGGTTGGATCCGCGCCCGAGCAGGAAGAACGGCTGGCCGTGCTGACGGCAAAATTGGAGAACCGCGGCCAGGTCCGCCTCGGACGCCGGCGCCACAAAAAGATCCGCCGGACCGCCGACCCGCAACGTGGTGTGCCGGGCCAGGGGTTCCGAAGGCCGGATCACGGTGGCCGCCGAGACGCAGTCGGCCAGGGCCCCCGCCAGGGAGGCGTTAGCGGCTACCGGTTGTTCCAAGATCGTTTGCATCTTTTATCAGACTACCGCCTTGCAGGTTTCGGCAGCCACCCGGGGAGTGGCGACGGGCGATTGAGCCACGGGCCGCGCGATGGCCTGCATAATGTCCTCGGCAATTAATTCGGCCGCCCGGGGGGCGTGCCAGGGGACGAGGGCTGCACGCAAGCCGGCGCGAGTTTGCTCGTTTTCCACCAGGTCCTGCAACAAGGTCAGGCACTTCTCCGGCGTGGCCAGCTTTTGCTCCAGCATTTGCGCGGCCCCGGAGCAGACCAACGCCAGGGCATTGACGAGCTGGTGATTATCCGCCGCCGTGGGATAGGGCACCAGCAGGCTGGGCAGCCGCAAGGCCGCGATCTCCGCCAGGGAGGAGGCGCCGGACCGGCTCACCGCGACGGTGGCCGCGCCCATGGCCAGTTCCATTTCCGCCAGGAACGGTTTGACCACCGCGGGCAAGGCATATTTGGCATACGCGGCGCGCACACTTTCGAAATCGGTGGCGCCGGTCAAATGCAGCCATTGCCAGTTGCGCTGACCGAGGGAGGGCAGCACGGAAAGGATCAAGCGGTTGATGCCGCCGGCCCCCTGGCTGCCACCCATCACTAAAATCGTGGGGCGGTGAGGATCCAAGCCAAGTTGAAGCCGACACTGGGCCGGGTCACGCGGTTGAAATTCTGCCCGCACCGGGGTGCCGGACACCACCGGATGGCGGTTTTTCAAACTGCTGGCCGCCTCCGGAAACCCCACAAATGCCGTGTCCACCCAAGGGGCCAGCAACCGATTGGCCCGCCCGGGAATGGTGTTGGACTCGTGCAAAAAGGTTTTCGCGCCGCATTGTTTGCCGGCCAATACCGGCGGCACACTGGTAAAACCCCCCATCGCCAGCACCGCCTGCGGCGGATGCGCCCGAAAGATTTGGCGGGCCTTGTGCCAGGAGCGGAGAAAACTGCGGCCAAAGGCGAGATAATTGCGGTTCTGCAAGGCCACCGCCGGCAGGGTGATGATTTCGAGGTCGCGGGCGGAATGGACGGCCTGCTGATCCACTTCCTTGGGTGAGATCATCACCGCCACCGCGCACCCCCGGTGCCGCAATTGCGCGGCGACGGCCAGTCCCGGAAAGAGATGGCCGCCCGTTCCGCCGCACGCGATGGCGACGAAGGGCTGTTGGGAGGAGGAAGAGGTCATGTGGTCTTGGCGGCGAACGGGTTGTCGTCCGTGACACTGTCCAAAGCCGGCGTCGGCACCACCGTCGGCGTGGCCTGCCGGGCCACGCTAAATAAAATTCCCAGGCACGTAAACATCGCCAGGAGATTGGACCCCCCGTAACTGATGAACGGCAGCGGCAGTCCCTTGTTGGGCAGCGCGCTGGTAACGACCCCAATGTTGATGGCCGCTTGCAGGCAGATTAAGAGGGTGATGCCGAGCGCCAGCAGGCCGCCAAAGGTGTCGCGCGCGTGGAGCGAAATGTAAACCCCGCACAACGCAATAATGACAAATCCCAACACCACGGCGAGGGTGGCAACCAAGCCCAGTTCCTCGCCGATGTTCGCGAAAATAAAATCCGTGTGAATCTCCGGCAGGTAACCAAATTTGCGGATGCCGTTGCCCAGGCCCAGCCCGGTCCAGCCGCCGTCGCCCAGCCCCAGCATGGCCTGCTGGGCCTGCAAGGCGGCGCCGTTGGCGTGCGCGTCCGGGTGCAACCAGGCCTGGATGCGCCCCTGGCGCATGTGGTCACTCGAAAGGGAAAACACGAGTCCGGCCACACCCAGCGCGGCAGGAATGAACAAACAGCGCCAGCGCACCCCGGCCACCAGCAACATTCCGGCACAAACCGAGGACAGCAGAATGGTCTGGCCGCGATCGGGCTCTTTGAAGATCAAAGCGAGGATCGGTAAAATAATGAGCACCGGGAGGCCCACGCCGCGGCCCCAAGTGGTCATTTGCCGCTGATAACGGTCGCCGTACCAGGCCAGCACGATGATCAGGGCAATTTTGGCGAACTCCGAGGGTTGAATCGTAAAACCGCCCCGGCCAATCCAGCGATGGGCCGCATGACTGGCGTGACCAACTCCCGGTATGAACACGAGCACCAGCAGCAACACTGACACGCCATAACCAACCCACCGCACCTGCTTCAACGCCTCGTAATCCAGCAAAGTCACCGTCACACACACTCCAAACCCCAAAGCCAGCCAGACGAGCTGCATGATGAGGTCATGGGTGCCCACCTTGGTCATGCTGGAGCTGTACAGCATGACCAGGCCCAGCCCCAGAAGGGCGGCCACGGTGGACGCGAGCGTTGTGACGGCGACTTTCATTTTAATGCATCAAACCAAACCCCAGCCAGCCGCGACTCCATCCGGCCGGACGGACCGGCCGCAACTTAATGTTGCGCCGGAGCCGCGGACACCGGAGCGGTGGGCAGGGACGGAGTGGCCGGCGCGGGCGCGGGCATCACGGACGGCACTGGCGGGGCGACCGGCGTTTCCACCGGCGCGGGGGCCGGGGCGGCGGGCACTTCACCCTTCACCGGGATCTTCAATTTCTCGCCAACTTTAATCTTGGTGGAGGTCAAGCCATTGGCAGCCTCCAGTTCCTTGACTTTGACATGATGAGCCTTGGCAATCTTGGTGAGCGTGTCACCAGACTTGACGGTGTAGGTCTCCCCTTCCGTTTCCGTGGATGCGGTGGCACTGGTCGAAGCCGAAGCATCCGAGAGCGACTTGCCACCGGCCGGGATGACGAGCTTCTGGCCAATTTTTAATTTGGAGGGCTTCACGCCTTCATTGGCGGCTTCCAGCGCCTTGAGGGAGACTCCATTTTTCTTGGCGATTTTGGCCAGGCTGTCGCCTTTGACCACCACATATTCACCCCCGCCGGCAGTGACGTCGGGTGTGGCGGACGGCACGGGCGCGGCCACCGGCGGCATGGGCATGGGCGTTTGGGCGACCGGAAGTGCCGGGGTCGGCACGCTGACGGCGTTGCTGGCAGCGAGCGCGGGGGCCTGATTGGAAACATCCAACGGCGGGACGTTGGTGTCCGGCACAGGGATCGTGTTGGTGTCCACGGAGGCGGTGTTGCCGCTGTCATCGGCGGGCGCTTTTTGCTTGCAGCCCTGGATGAGCATGACGGTGAGGCAGACCACGCTGACGGTCAGCACACCCAGCACGCCGAGTTTCAAATTGGTGCGGCGTTGGTTTTGTTGCTCCTGCAGGGAGCCTTGCGGTACGAATGGATTGGGGTTGTTCATTTAATTTGTGGCGCCAATGGCGTCCTTTCTGGGCTTCGAGGTTGGTTTGATTTGTTGCTGCGAAATTTTCCCTCGGCAAATCTCACGGCATTTTCCATTAAATTCTATCGCCGGCGCTGGTGAATCTTGCAAACGAAGGCGGCGGGCCTGAGGTTTTCCCGGAGTAAAAACGGCAGGTGAAATCAAAGCTTTCGAACCACACATCGTCCAGTACCTGTGTACCAGCTGGGGTTTTACCACTCGGCGCGCGTCGGCGCAAGCAGCAAAGCATGCTTTCCCCCCGACAAAATGTGGCCTTGGTGATTTCATGTCATCTTAATTTCAAGGTGGCCAGCGCCAGCACGGCAAACAAAAAGCACAGGATGTAAAAGCGCATCACCACCTGGGATTCGTACCAGCCCAGTTTTTCAAAATGGTGGTGCAGCGGCGCCATCCGGAAAATCCGGCGGCCGGTGCCGTAACGCTTCCGCGTGTACCGGAACCAGGAGGTTTGCAGCATCACCGAGACCGCCTCCAGCACAAAAATCCCACCCGCAATCACCAGCACCAACGGCTGGTGGATCAGCACGGCCATCAGCCCAAAGGCCCCCCCAAGCGCCAGCGACCCGGTGTCGCCCATGAAAACCTGGGCTGGATGGCAGTTATACCACAAAAAGCCCAAACCCGCGCCAATCAAGGCGGCGCAAACCACCGTCAACTCTCCCGCCCCGTTGACATAGGGTATTTCCAGATAGGCGGCGGCCTTCACATTCCCCGCCAGATAAGTGAAAATCAAAAAGACAAACGCCACAATCAAGGTGCAACCGATCGCCAGCCCATCCAGACCGTCGGTCAAATTCACCGCGTTCGAGCTCCCCACAATCGCCAGTAAAACCACCCCAATCCCGGTTACGGCCCCGATTTCGTAGGGATACTTGACGAAGGGCACCATTAAATCCGTCACCAGGTTGCTGTGGACGACGGATTTGCTGCCTAACACCCTTAATTCGCTGGTGGCGGGTAATTGCCACAAATAAACGCCCACAAAAATCCCGACCGCCGTTTGGACCAGCAATTTTACGCGGGGCGGCGTGCCGCCGCCGCTTTGTTTCAGGATCTTGGCGTAGTCATCGTAGAACCCCAACCCGGCGAGCACCAGCACCGAGAGCATGATCAATTCCACTTGGGCATTCCATTGCGTCCATAACATGGTGGAAAACGCCAGCACTGCCACGATCATCACCCCGCCCATGGTGGGCGTGCCCTTTTTGCTCAGGATGCGAGCGCCCAAGCCGCCGGCTTCCTCGGCTTTGTCGGCATATTCCTGGCCAAATTTTAAGAGCTTCAAGCCGTGAATGATTTTTGGGCCGAGCCACCAACTCAATACCAATGCCGTGACCGCCGCCCCCGCGCTGCGCACGGTGATGTAATGAAAAAGGCGCAAAAAGGACAACCGCCCCTCCCAGGGGGTGCCCTTGTTTTCATCCAAAATCAATTGGCTCAAATAATAGATCACGACCGTTTCAATTTTTGCCCAACTTCAACGTCTCGGCGATGCGCTCCAACTGGCAGCTTCGGGAAGCTTTGAAAAGCACCACGTCGCCCGCTTTCAAAAAGCTCTTTACGGCACCCATCGCCGCTTCCACATCGGTGAATTCAATCACCCGGGCGAGGCCCGCCCGCCGCGCCGCCCCGGCGGTGACCGCCGCCATTTTGCCCACGGCAAACAATTGCCCAATTCCCAATTCCGCCGCGCGCTGGCCAACCTCCCGATGCGCCGCCTCGGCGTGGGTGCCCAGCTCATTCATGTCGCCCAGCACGGCCACGCGCCGGCCTTGCAGGGGCAGTTCGCACAAAGTTTGCAACGCCGCGAGAGTTGAATCGGCATTCGCATTATAGGCGTCATTCAAGACCCTTACCCCGTTGGCCTCCCAATATTGCAGGCGCATTTTCGGCGGCGCGCACTCCGCAAGGCCCGCCCGCACCTGGGCCGCGTTCAATCCCAGCGACGCCCCCACCGCCAGGGCCAGCAGGGCATTCGTCACCTGGTGCCGGCCCAATAAATTGATCCGGTACTCACCGTTAAATTCCGCGAACGGGGCCTCCACCCGGAAAGTGACGCCATTTTTGTCCAGACGGATGCCTTTGGCCCGCCAGTCATTCTGGCTGCCCAACCCCACCCGGACCTGCGCGGCGCGCGTCCGCTTGCCGATGGGTTCGGCCCATTCGCTGTCGCCATTAATAAACAGAGTGCCGGTGGGCGGCAGTAATTCGGCCAGCATGCCCTCTTCGCGGGCCACCCCGGCCACATCACCAAAGAATTCCAAATGTTCCCGGCCGATGCTCGTGATCACGCCCCATTGCGGTTGAATCATCCCCATCAGCGGGGCCAATTCCCCGGGGTGATTGGTGCCCGCTTCCAGCACCGCCGCCTGGTGCAAAGCGGTCAGCTTCAGGAGGGTCAGCGGCACCCCGATGTTGTTGTTAAAACTGGCCTCGCTTTTCAACGTGGGCCCGCGCTGGCCGAGCACCGCCGCCAGCAATTCCTTCGTGGTGGTTTTGCCATTGGAGCCACCCACGACCACCACGGGCAGCGCAAACGCCTGGCGCACCCGCGTGGCCAGCCGGCCCAGCGCCGCCCGGGTGTCCGCCACCACGATGACCGCGCAATCCGGCAGTTGGGCGGGCAGTTTTCCCTGCTCCACCACCACCGCCTCCGCCCCGCGGGCGGCCACTTCGGTGATAAATTGATGCCCGTCAAACCGCTCGCCCTGGATGGCCACAAACAAATCACCCGCCTGGGTCGTCCGTGAATCGATCGTGACGGCGCGCACCACGCGGTCCCCGTCACCGCGCAGGATTTTTCCGCCGCAATCCGCCGCAATGGTTTTTAAATGAGTTGCTTCCACAAAGGTAACAATTCGACTCCGGCGTTACGGCCGGTGTGCCACGGTCAGCCCGCCCGCCGCCACCAGCGCCGGGGCATTGGTCAGTTGCAGATTTTTATCCGACGGCACGTTTAAATAACTGGCACAACGGTCGGCGATATCCTTGAACACCGGCCCGCAGACCTGGCCGCCGTAATACCCTTCCTTCGGCTCATCCATCACCACCGAGATGCAGATTTCGGGGTTGTCCGCCGGAAAGAAGCCGATGAACGAGGAAACAAACTTGCCGGGCGCATACGTCCCGTGCTCCGCTTTTTGCGCGGTGCCCGTTTTGCCGGCGGCCACATAATTTTCCATCGCCGCCCCGGCCGCGGTGCCATCCTTCGTGACCACCCGCTTCAAGGCCTGCACCATCTGCCGCGCCGTGTTGTCGGTCACCACCTGGCGCACCCGCTGGGGTGAATATTGTTGGATCACCTCGCCGTTCCGGTTTTCCAGGCGGTTCACCAGCATCGGCCTCATGAGCCAGCCGTGATTCGCCAGCGCTCCCATGGCCATCAACATTTGCAGACGGGTGACCGCCACCCCATGGCCCATCGGAATCTGCGCAATCGAAACCTTGCTCCAGTCCTTGACCGGATACAAAAATCCCCGCGCCTCACCCGGCAGGGCGATGCCCGTCGCCTGCCCGAAGCCGTAGATATGCGCATAGTCATATAAATTCTGCGCGCCCAACAAAATGCCGATTTTCGCCGCGCCAATGTTCGAGGATTTCATGATGATTTCCTCGACGGTCAACCACCCGTACGGCTCGTGGTCATGCAACACCCGCCCCGCAAACGAAAAATGACCTTCCTCACAATAAAAACGCTGGTCCAGCCGCACGGTCCCGGTGTTTAAACCACCGGACACCACCACAATTTTGAAGGTTGACCCGGGTTCAACCACATCGGTGATCACCCGGTCCCGCGCCTCCACACTCACCGTGTTGGGCTGGTTCGGGTCATAGTTTGGCAGCGATGCCAGCGCCAGGATTTCCCCGGTCCGCGGGCGCATGACGATGCCCGTGATGCTTTTGGGGGAGTGCTTTTCCAAAGCGTCCGCCAGGGACTTTTCCATGATGTGCTGGATGGCCGCATCGATGGTGAGCACGACCGTGTCCCCATCGTACGGCTCCACATCCTCGTTGCGCATGTCCGTGATTTCCCGCCGCTGGCGGTCGGTTTCCGTCAGCCGCCAGCCAGGCACACCGGTCAGCTTGGTGTTCATCGAGAGTTCGATGCCGTCCCGGCCGTAAATCTCATTGACCTCCCGGCCATTGACCATTTTTTCCCGCACACTGGCAAAACCCAGCACCTGGGAGGCCAGCGAACCGTTGGGATACACCCGTAACTGGTCAGACTCGGCATATACGGCGTTTTGCCGCAGGTTCTTGTAAAACATCTGGTTGGTGTGGGACAAATGTTTCTCATCCACCCCAAAGGTGAGGTTGGTCATGACGCTCTGAATTTTCTGCCAGGTGTCCTCGGAAACATTTTTTTGCAACCGCACGTAGGTGAGTCCATTGGTAACGATCCCACCCTTGGCATCGCGGGCCAGATGGGGGGTCAGCCGCTGCACCAGGTCCGCCTCGTTGAGCTGCAGCCAGGGCGCCAGGGCGCGGGCCACCACGACCTGCTGGGTGCCCAGCAACGAGGGGTTGGCGCAAACCGTTTTCACCGGCACACTGCCCGCCAGCAGGTTGCCATTTACATCCACAATGTCCCCGCGCCGCGCCGGCAGCCAGTATTCCCGTTGCGTGTTGGCCTCCGCCTTTTCACTCAACTCACCGTGGCGCAGCACTTGCAAATCCACCAGCCGGTATCCCAGCCCCGCAAACGCCGCTCCCAGCAGCCCCAGCAGGAGCATGATGCGCTTTAGTTGCAACGTTCGGTTCATATGCTTAAAACTGGCCGGCCGCTCGTGATTCTCGGTTCCTCAACCATTAGCGTCACGAGCGGCGGCCAAAAATTTTTGATTGTTTAGTTATGCGTTTGTCATCAATTCTCATCGGTGCGCAGGGCCAGTTGCCGCTCCGCTCGGCCGCCCGGCGCGGACGGCTCCGCCGGCTCCACCAACCGCACCACCTGGCCGGGCACCAAGGGGCCCAGACCCAAATTCAATTCCTTCACCCGTTGATCCAGCATCACCGGTGAATGCAAAATGGCGATCTGATCCGTCAGCCGCTGGTTGTTCCGCGCCAATTGCTGCAGGCGCAACTCCCGCTGGTGCTTCACTTGACCCAAATGTTCAATCTCGCCTTTTTGCCAAACATAGCCCACCGCCGACCCGGTGATGACCAGGCACAAAAAGGCCGCCTTCAGCGCCGGGGCAAACCGGATCATCACCGCCTGATTAGTTCGTGTCTTCGCCATCGCAAATTTTCTCCAACACTCTTAACTGCGCGCTGCGGCTCCGGGGATTCTCCCGCAATTCCGCCTCGCCCGGCAAAATCGCCTTCCGGCTCACCCAGGCCAGCACGGGCACACACGGCTGCCGCAACTCCGGCACATCCACCGTGCCCGGAAACGTGTAATCGCGCGCCAATTCCCGGCCAAATTCCTTTACCAAGCGGTCTTCCAGGGAATGAAAGGTAATCACCGCCAGCCGGCCGCCGGGGGCCAGGACCTTCACCGCCGCGGCCAGCCCGCGTTTCAAAGAGCCAATCTCGTCATTGACCGCTATACGAATTGCTTGAAAGACCTTCGTCGCCGGATGCGACTTTTTACCGTGGCGCGGGGCCAGCCGCTCGATCAACTCCGCCAGTTGCCGCGTGCTCGTGAACCGGCACTGCGCCCGGTCGTGCACAATCGCCCGGGCAAACCGCCGGGAATCCCGCTCATCGCCCCATTCCCAGAAAATTCGCGCCAGTTCCACTTCGTCCGCCCCGTTCACCAAATCCGCGGCGGTCAGGGTCTGCCGGTCGTCCTGCCGCATGTCGAGCGGGCCATCCAATTGAAAGCTAAAGCCGCGTTCCGCCGTGTCGATTTGTGGCGAACTGACACCCAAATCCAATAAAACTCCCGCGCAACTGCCCGCCGGCACCCAGTCGGCCAGCTCCGCAAAATTTCCCCGGCGGATCTCAAACCGGCCCGCGAAAGCCGCCCCCAGGCGCGCCGCCGCCACCTCAACCGCGACGCCATCGCGATCGCACCCATACAGCCATCCAGTCGGACTGCTCGCGCTGAGTATGCTCGCTGCGTGCCCAGCCCCACCGAGCGTCCCGTCGGCGTACCGCCCGCCCGGCCTCGGCCTCAGCGCGGCCAACACCTCCGCCCCCATCACTGGTTTGTGGATGTACTCGGGCACTGCGCATTGTTCTCCCCAATTTATACCGCGTTCGCCTCAAAAAATCCGGTGCCCAGCTCGCTCCAGGCCGCGGCGGGTTCCGCCGCGCCCGCCGGCCGCGCCGGCCGCGATTTCAAGGGCACCACTTCCACCTCCGCGTCCCGCAGGTCATTGTGCACCACCTTGACCGTGTCCAGGGACAATTCGGTTTGCACCGCCGTCACCGGCCGGGCGGGCGCCGCCGCCCCGCACAACCGCGAGATCGGATTCAAAGGATTCAGCCGGGCGGACCAGTTGCCCGTCCGCGCCGTCGCGCGCTGGCCGGATGGCGCGTTGACCGATAGTTTCACGGGCGCCGCCGGGGCCGTGGGCGCCGGTGCGGCCACATTCAGCACCGCCGTCTTGCCCGGCAGACTTTTGGTCGAGTCAAATTTCGGCAAATAGACGTGCTTGTTTTCCCGGTAGGCCACCCCGGCCCGCCCGCTCATGATACTCCGGCCCGCCGCCAATAATTTTCCAAAGCTCATAATTTCTGATGTTTTAGCCCATTAAACCAAATGCCTCGCCCGCCACCTCACTGTCCGCCGCCTTCGCGGTTTCATACCGGTCGGGACTCCAAATTTCAAAATACGTGATACAGCCGGACAAAACCGCCTCGTTTTGAATGCCGGCCGCCCGGGCCATATGTTCCGGCAGAACCATGCGGCCTGCCTTATCCAGCGTTAGTTGATCGGATTCGCTGCCAATAAACCGCTTCAGCAACACTTTTTTGGGATCGGAGTTCGGCATCGCCTCCACGGTCTCCAGCAATTTCGCAAATTCATGCGGCGGCAACACCCGCAAACAGGTTCCCGCCTTGTGCTGAGGCCACACAATCACCGTCAATTGGGTGTTCTCCTCTTCGGGACGCCATTTCGCCGGGACCTGCACACGCCGCTTCTCGTCCACCCCAAAAGGGTAACGGGAATGATACTTTATCGGCGGTTTGGCTTCTGGCGCGGACATTTTGACTTATTCACCCAATTTTTCGGCTCGGGGATTTAGGACCATTTAAACCCAAATACCCCTACAATCACCCACAACACGGGCCATTAACCCACTTTGCCCCCCACGAGTCAATAAAAAAAATGCCGGAAGGCCAGGTAATTTTTAGAGTTATCCCGGAGTTATTCACATTTTCAAAGAACGGCGGGAATCCGGAGATTTTGGCGGACGCATTTGTTTTCACCCGGGCAACCCTGCTATCCTGTCCCGGTAATGCAAACCGCTGATTTTTATTACGAGCTGCCTGCTGAACTGATCGCCCAAACCCCGGCAGTCCGACGGGACGCCTCCCGCCTGCTCATTTTAGACCGCCGCACCGGACTCACCAAACATGGTGACTTTACGTCGTTACCCAACTATTTGCAAGCAGGAGATGTTCTAATATTAAATAATTCTCGGGTAATTCCCGCCCGCTTGCGCGGCACCAACCGCCAGACCGGCGGGGCCTTTGAAATACTATTAATCGAAGAAGTGGGCACCAATGATTGGTGGGCGATGCTCCGGCCCGGGAAGCGCGCACGGCCCGGAACCTCGATTCAGATTCTCGCTGCCGATGGTCACGTATCAGGTATTAGCGCCACAGTCACCGCCGTCAATGCGGAGGGCCACCGACGGCTGGCCTTTACCGGAACGGGGGATATTCACACCGAGTTGGAGCGGTTGGGTGAAATTCCGTTGCCGCCGTACATCACCCGGGAGCAGCCCGGACAGGCGGGCGAAGACCGGTTGCGTTACCAAACCGTTTACGCCCAATCGCCGGGCTCCGTCGCGGCCCCCACGGCCGGCTTGCACTTCACTCCGGAAATCCTGGCGCAAATCCGTTCCCAAGGGGTGATCATTGCCTGGGTGACCCTTCATGTGGGGCCCGGCACCTTCGCCCCCGTGAAAGTCGAAAATCTTGAAACTCACCAGATGCACGAGGAACGGATCGAACTCAGCGCGGAAACCGCCCAGGCCATCCGCACTGCCAAAGCGGCCGGCCGTCGGGTCGTCGCCGCCGGCACCACCAGCGTGCGCGTGCTGGAAAGTGTCGCCGCCCTTTTCAAGGGTGAACCTCAAGCCTATCAGGGCAAAACCCGCATATTTATTTATCCACCTTACCGTTTTCAAGTCGTTGACGCGTTGCTGACCAATTTCCACCTCCCGTGCTCCACGCTCTTAATGCTGGTCAGCGCCTTCGCCGCCCCCGGGGCCAACACCGGCCGCGAATGGATGCTGGAGGCTTACGCCGAGGCCATCCGTGAGCGTTATCGTTTTTTTAGTTACGGCGATGCCATGTTGATTTTATAAAACATGAAAACGCCTCCCCGCCCCTTTGTCTTCGTAAACATGGCCATGACCGCCGATGGCAAGATCGCCACCGCCCGGCGCTCCATCTCCACCTTTGGCAGCCCGCGTGACCACGCCCATATGCTCGAACTGCGCACCACCGCCGATGCCGTCATGTCCGGCGCCCGCACCATCGACTCCGCCCCGGTGAATTTGGGCCCCGGCGGGTTGAAATACCAGCGCCGCCGTCTCAAGCTGGGTCTGGCGGAGTATAATATCCGCGTCATCGTCAGTGGCAGCGGCACCCTCAACCCCCGGGCCGAAATCTTCCAGCACCGGTTTTCGCCCATTCTCATTCTCACCACCGAGCGCGCCCCGGCCGCCCGGCTGAAGCAATTGCGCGCGCTGGCGGATGACGTTTGGATCGGTGGCCGGAGCGAGTTGGATTTTGCGGGTGCCCTGGCGTGGCTGCACTCCCGCTGGCAGGTCCGCCGCCTGGCCGGCGAAGGCGGCGCGGAATTAAATGCCGCCCTGTTTCGTCAGCGATTGGTGGACGAATTGCACCTGACCCTCTGCCCCAAAATTTTCGGTGGCCGCACCGCGCCCACCATCGCGGAAGGGCCCGGCACTCCCCGCCTCGCCGCCGCCGCCGACTTCCAAATCAAATCCCTCCGCCGCGTGGGCTCCGAACTCTTCGCCGTCTTCACCGCCGCCGCCTAACCAACTGTAATTGGCGATGGCTCATGCGTCCTATAAGTCCGATGGGCCCATTGTGTTCTTGATGAGCGTTTGATCGTTCTGCAGCTGGGAGGTTGGTGCCAGGAGTTTTCCCCTTCCCATCCGTGGTTAAATCAATTCCCCGAAGATAAAAAAAGCCGGGCGGACTTGCGTCCGCCCGGCTTGATCTCAAACTGAATGATTACCCGTTACGGAGAGGTAACCTTGTAGAAGGTCTGCTTGTTGGTGGTCGAACTTGGATCGACGACTTGATAGTTCCCCGGAGTTACTTCCGTCGGATGGCCGAGGTTCACCCACTGGCTGAACGGCAGCGTCAGGTTGGTGGTGCTCCAAGTGGTGAACTGGGACGCCGCGCCCGCCGTGTTGGTGAAGGTGAAGGCCAGCCCGGTGCCAGGGTTATAGGTCACCCCGCCCAGCGTGGGGGAGGATACGGGAGCCAGCTGATTGACCGAGGCACTAAAGCTCAAGTTATCAATGGCATAACCATTGCCGGAGCCGGAGCCATAGAAATCAACGGACCAGATCAGCCACAAGGCGCCACCCGGAGCCCAAGGTGTGGACAACTGGAGGTTGCTCGAACTGAGCTTGATTTGATTTTGCGGCTGGGAGCCATCCACCACGGTGACGGCGGCGGCCGTGGGGAAGCTGAACGCCAGAGCAGGCACCAGCGTTGCATTGGTGCTGATGGATTGGGCGGACAGCACGAAGTTTGTGGCGGTGTTGTCCACGGAGTAGCCAAAGGTGAGCGTGCGGGCGGTGGTCCCATTGCGCCACAATTCACCAAGATAGGCCAGGTTCAAGTAATTGAGCGTGGTACCCGAGGTGTTAACAAGTTTCAAGGCATACGTGGTGGAGCCGGTCGTGCTCGTCGAAAGCAGCCCCAGCGCCCGGTTGGTGCCAAGCAGGGTGCCGCTGTCATTGAGGCCGAAGTCAATCACACCACCCGTGGATTGGTCGCCATCCTGGGCACCGAAGCGCGTATAGCCACCTACTCCGGTGTAGAGGGTGTCCGCCGCTCCATACCATCCGGACATGGTACCAGCCAGGCCGAGACCGCCCACATAGCTGCTGCCGATCACCGGATAAGCAAAGTCAAACGGGTTGGCCAGGGAATAGGTCACGCCCGCCAGTTTGCCGGCATAAACCGGGTTGTTGATGCTGTTCACCGAGTTGCTGCCGGGGTCGGGCAGGGAATCAAAGGTTTGCAAATAAACCTGATTACTGTAGCCCACGTAAGAGGGTGCCGGGGGAATCAGCACACTTACGGTGGCCACCGCGCTGGTGACACTGCCCCCGTCGTTGCTAACCACAACGGTATAGGAGCCGGAGTCGCTTAACCCGGCCGGACTGATGGTGAGCACACCGTTGGGATTGCCGGAGGACTGGCTGCCGCTCAAATTGTTATTGGCACCAGGATCAGTCAGCGGCACGCCGTTCAAGTACCATTGATAGTTCAAGGGCTGGGTGCCAGCCGACGGCGTGACCGTAAGGGTTGCTGTCAGATTGGAGAAGGTAACCAGCGACTGAGGCTGGCCACCAATACCGATCACGGGGGGCTGGAACTGGACCGAGAGCACATCCACCAGTTTCTGGATGCCGCCCGCATCGTTAGTCACCGCCAGGTAATAGTTGCCGGCGTCGCTGGTGCCCAGGCCGGAAATCGTCAGAGTATTGTTGGTAGAGCCGCTATAGGTGGCACCCGATGCGCTGGGATTGGCGTCGGAAAGGGGTGTGCTGCCTTGGTACCATTGATAAGTGAAAGGCTGCGTGCCGTTGGGCAGGATGGCGCTGAAGGTCACCGTGCCGGCAATGTAATTGGTCAAATAAGCCACCGCATTGGTTATGGAGGGTAACACCGCCGTGGTCGTCACCGTCAGGATCGCAGGGGTGCTGGTGACCACGCCATAGACGTTGCTAACCACACATTGATAGCTGGTGCCGTTCAAGCCAATCGTAAGATTGCTGACGGTGAGTGTGGCATTGGTCTGCCGGACAAGGGCGTTGGTAGCCGCGCCCGATTCCTGGTACCATTGGTAGTACAGGGCATAGACTGAACTGGCTGTGAGCGAAAAACCGGCATTAGCGTGGACAGTGCTGGAGTTATTGGCCGGCTGGCTGGTGATGAGCGGGCGGAGGTCGGGGGTGAAATCAATCCCGCGAAAGGATTCATACTTGGTCGGGGCAGTGGCCAGAGTCTGGGCCACCAAGGTGGTGCCGGGATTAATTCCCGTATCCACGATACTGATCAAGCGGTTGTTATCCGCGTTGCCCTGGCTGTTGCCACCGACGATCCCGGTGCCTTGTTCCATCGTGGTCGCATAAATAACAGGGTTCGGCCCGCTGAAATCGACGCAAATGCCAAAACAGCCCTGTTGGGACGCCGGCTGGGCGAGTGTGCCAATATTGGTAGAGCTGAAATAATAGGGAGCCTGCACCCAGACCGGGTTATTCGGGCTGGCATTATTGGTGAATTTGATAATGCCGTAGGTCTGGTCTGCGCAGTAGGCAACCGTAGCCGAGGGGTTCATATCGAAGTTGGCCACGGCGGTGTACTTGCCAGTCGGCAGGAACATGTTGGTGGCCGCAATTTGCTGGTAACCTAGATTAGGATCATACGGCCGGGGAATCACCTGGCCACCCAAGCCGGAGCTGGTGGTGCCCACAAAGTTATAAATCCCCGCGCCCGGCACTACAATATACAGGGTGCCACCGATGATGCGCGCTTCTGCGGCCGCCTGTATGTAGTTCTGAACCGTGACGGGCTGCGGCGCGGTGGCGGCATTAAAAAACAAGGTGCCGCTCGTTTCGACAGTCGTGCTGCTGCCCGTCACATTGCCGGTGCCCCAAAAACTTTGGCCATCAGTGGTGGCAATCCCCGTGGGATTATTCTGGGTCACGCCCGGTGGCAGACCAAACCAATTGGCCGGATCAGAATAGACACTGAGCGCGTTGGTGAATGCATCCAGAGTGACAATGCCGCGCGTCACCCCCACGGCCGACGACGGCTTGGCTGCGGTCGGGCTGAGAATGTTGCCAGTGTAGCCTTCCAAGGCGAGCAGGGAACGATCCATGGACCGGGAAATACCGCCGCCTTCTGAACCGGCATGGGCATTGATCCACACGCCGGCCGTGCTATTGGTGGCCAGGGGAACAGACAGCAGCGGGGTTGCCTGATTGTTGGTGACGGGATCAAACACTTGGACGAAGCACGGCTGCACCTTGGAGGTGTTAATCGGGTACACGCCGCTGGGGTCACCGGCCTTAAACACGGCAATTTTGCCGGGTGGCATAATGGGTGAAGTTTGCCCCTGGGCGAAGCAGCCGACGACGGTTACCATGCTTAGTATTAACAATGTTCGTTTCATTTGGTTTTGTTTAATGGGTAGTCGCTAAATTCAGATTGCATCCTACGGCGCATGAGTTACAAAATCATGACCCCAAGGTGACAAAACGGTAACAAACTTGAAACCACCCCCGTCTCATCGGATGATGTCACGCAATCGTAACATACGGGACACGTCGGTGTAACATGCTTTGGCCAGGATACAGATGATGAACGAGTCTTTTATCATGAATAAGCGAGCAAAACTGAAACGAAACTACCGGGGATTCACCCTGATTGAGTTGCTCGTGGTGATCGCTATTATCGCTATTTTGGCCGCCATGCTGCTGCCGGCCCTGGCCAAAGCGAAAAAAAAGGCCCAGCAAATTACCTGCCTCAGCAATTTGAAACAATGGGGTCTGGCTCAGACCATGTATGTGGATGACAATTCCCAAACGTTTCCCAAGACAAAAATCCCCAATGGCACCCCGGGTGCCGCCGGCGGTTACAACGAGGACAACCCCACTTGGGCCGATTTGAACAACTTTTACAATTATAAAGGCGGTCCGCAAGGCATGGACGCCTGGTTTAATGCCCTGCCGGCTTATGTGCATCAACCGGGGCTTTATTACTACGCGATTCAAAATGGCACCATGGGCTATACCCAGTATAATACGGGCAAGAGCATTTTCATCTGTACCACTGCGGTGATTGATCCGACGGTTAATCCCTACGAACGCGTGGCCTTTCAATATGGTATGAATTCCAAAGGCTTGAACAATTACCCGAACATCAGCAACCTAAAAGGCTCGATGATCAAAAACCCTTCCGCCTTTGTGATGTTCTCTGACGGCCGCACCCTGACCAGCGAAACTCCTTTCTATGGCGGGGCGACCAAACAGGCCGACATCTGCAAACCCCAAGTTTACACCACCGCGATTTCTTCACGCCACAATTCGGGAGCCAACCTTTCCTTTTCGGATGGCCATGCCAGCTACTACAAATATTCTTACATCTGCTTCAATGACACGGCTCAAGCCAAAGCCGGCGATCCGGGCAACCCGGATATCAATTGGTCCTGCGACGGCATCACTGTGCCCTGACCAGCTCGGTCGCTGAAGCTCCGTTTTTTCAACTCTGAATTTTTTTATCGCTTGAAACGCATCACCTTGTCCTGTTCGATGTTTCGAAATCGTCAACTGGTGTTGGTTTTGCTTCTGGCGGCCAGCCTCGTCTCGTTAAAGGCAGCAGACGCCACCCTGCACTACCTCGTCGGTCGCGAGCCGGACGCCCGCGCCACGCTGCCGCCGCCGCCCGCCTTGGATTCCCCGGAGCAAGCCGCCGACATGGCCACCGTCGTGTCCGTTCATGGCGCCTGCACCCCGCAACAAGCTGCCATCGCGTTTTCAGAGAAGAAATTTGATGTCTTCACCTTCACGCCCGCCGTGGGGCCGTTTTTCACCTCCACCAACCTGCCCAAAACCACCGCTTTTTTTGAGCGCGTGCAAAGCGATGCGGAAATCATCACCGACCAGGCCAAGGACATCTTCAAACGGCCACGCCCGTTCGTCGTTTACCCCGGCCTGGCCTCGGGCAAATTGGAAACCAGTTTCAGCTATCCCAGCGGTCATTCCACCGAGGGCACCGTGCTCGCCCTGGTGCTCGCGGATTTAGTGCCGGATAAGAAAGACCCTATCCTGGCCATCGGTCGTGGTTTTGGGTGGCACCGCATTCAAATCGCCCGCCATTACCCCACCGATATTTATGCCGGCCGTTTTTATGCCCGCACCATTTTCAACGCCCTGAAAGCCAGCCCCGAATATCAGCAAGACTTCGCCGCTGCCCAAGCCGAGATCCAAGCCGTCCAAGCCGCCGCTAGGAACTGAAGCTGAAATTTCGATCCTGCTCTGCGATGCAACAACGCTCCTTTAGCGGGTTAGGTGGCGGGTCAACTTCGTACATGGCCAACTAGGCGGCATGCCTGAAACAGGTGCAGATCCAACTGCCACCGATGGTTATGGCAGATTGGGGGCACGGGCCGGGAGCGCATGGCGCAGCGTTTCAATCGTGCCCCCACCAATCCACGCATGTCGTTTCCATTCCTGCATCTCTCCTCTCCATATGACAATAATTCCCATTTAGTTGCCGCTCCCTCATCTAGAACCAATCGCCATTGTAACCAATTTGTAACCTGCCTGCCGTAATCCTGTAACGAGCATCTGTACAATTATCAGCGTAAGGAAACAAAACCATTTTAAACCTCAACCATTAATGAAAAACCAACAAATTCTCGCAGTTGCCGCCCTTGTGGTCGCGTCCATGGCGACGGTGCAAGCCCAAAGTGTGTTTACCGCTTGGAACTTCAGTGCGGTGCAGGCAGCCCCCATCACCTCGCTCCCGGCCACCACGGGCAGCGGCACGGCCACCCTGATTGGCTTTGGCTATAATAGCGGAACACCCTCTGGTGACGTGACCCTCACCGCCGGCACGGCCCACTCCTCCTTCAGCGAATACCTCTTGCGCGTGCGCAACGCCTCCGGCGGCTGGTCCTTGGGCGCTCCCCAATACAGCCAGGGTCTCGAACTGGATGCCTCCACCGTCGGCGAACAGAACATTGGTTTTTCCTTCGACTGGTACACCACCACCCAGGGTATTCGCGACCTCTCGGTGCAGTACAATTTAAACACTGGCAATTCCTCAGGCTGGACAGCGATTGGCGGCACCACGTTGGCCGGCACCTATGTAGCCACGCCGAATGATTATTACGGCGCCGCCAGCAGCAGCCCCACCATCACGCTCGACCTCAGCTCCATCACCGGTGCCAACAACGATCCTAATTTCGGCATCCGTCTGGTCTCGGCCTTTGATTCCACCGGCAACACCGCCAGCTATGCCAGCGCCACGCTGGTGAGTGGCAGCACTGTTCCCTATAATGGCACCTCCGGTAACTGGCGCTTCGGCAACCTCGATTTGACCGGTTCCCCTGTTCCCGAACCCTCCTCCCTGGCGTTGGTCGGCATCGGTATTGCCAGCCTGCTGGCCTACCGCCGCAATCGCCAGGCCTGATCGACTGCTCTCAACAAAAAAACGCGCAAGCCAGTGCTTGCGCGTTTTTTACGTTTTAAAAGATGGTGCGCACTGTAGGTTTCGAACCTACGACCCCTACCGTGTGAAGGTAATGCTCTACCACTGAGCTAAGCGCGCGACCGACAACCGATTTCCCACCACAGGATTTGGAACATCGGAACGCAATAATCGCAAAACTCCCCTTTGGGCGCAACTCGATTTTTGCGTTTTTCACCCCTCGTCCGCATCTTAACGTCGTTCGGCCCTGTCCCCGGGCACGGCAACTTCCGACCATCCCGCCGTCCGAGCCTGCTCCCATCCGTGACCCCGATATGGTGGGTAAAGAGTTCAGGAATTTCTGAGATCCCCTTCCACTACGCCCCGCCCGCTAAACCATTTGCCTGTCCCGCGTATCTATGGCACTTTATTGTCATCGTAAACAGCAAATTTTACCAACTATGAGCAAACCGAAAATTATCGCCTATTTGAAACCCTCCTGCGGCTGGAGCCAGGGCGTGCGCGCCGTCCTCCGCAAATATGACCTGCCCTTCGAGGATCGCGACATCATCAACGACCCCCTCCAGCGTCAGGAAATGATCGAGAAAACCGGCCAGATGCTCAGCCCCTGCGTGGAGATCAACGGCCACATGCTCCCGGACATCAGCGGTGAGGAAGTCGAAGCCTGGATGCTCGCCAACCAGGTCGTCACCCCCAACGACCGCATCCCCGACGCGCCCATCAACCAGCCCTGCGCGCACGAAATGCCCCAGAGCGCGCCGTTGAATTTCCTGCGCCGGTAAGTCATGTAAATTCGCACCGCCGCCGCGTGGCACCCGCCGCGCGGCGGCTTTTTGTTTGGATTACCGGCGTTTCACCGCTAACTTTCCCGGGATGAAAATCGTATCGTCTGCAGCGGCCATGCAACGGCTGGCCCTGAAATGGCGCCGGGCCGGGAAACGCGTGGCCCTCGTGCCCACCATGGGTTATTTGCACGCGGGTCACTTGAGCCTGGTCCAGCGCGCCCGCCAGGCGGTGGGTCCGCGCGGGCTGGTGGTCGCCAGCATTTACGTGAACCCCACCCAGTTCGGCCCCAAGGAAGACCTCGCCAAATATCCCCGTGACCTGCCACGCGACAGGCGCCTGTGCCGCGCCGCCGGCGTGGATGTACTGTTTACGCCCGATGACGCGGAAATATATCCCGGCCGGGGGACGGGCGCGTACACCACCTATGTGGTGGAGGAAACCCTCACGGGAGTTATGGAAGGCGCGGCCCGGCCCGGCCATTTCCGCGGGGTCACCACCGTGGTTGCCAAGTTATTTAATCTCGTTCTGCCGGAAGTCGCGGTGTTCGGCCAAAAGGATTTTCAACAGGCCGCCGTGCTGCAACGGATGACGGCCGACCTCAATTTCCCCATCCAACTGATCATCGCCCCCACCCTCCGCGAAGCCGACGGTCTGGCCATGAGTTCCCGGAACAAGTACCTGACTGCCGAGGAACGCGCCCAAGCGACGATACTGTTCCACGCGCTCGAAGCCTCCAAGCTGGCAATAAAACGCCGGCCAGTTTCCGCCGCCCGCTTAAAATCCGACCTCCGGGCCTTTATGACCGTCGCACCCCTGGCCCGGCTGGATTATGTGGAATTTTTTGATCCCGCCACCTTGCAACCCGTCGCCCGCGTAAAACCAGGCTCCCACATGGCCCTCGCTGTTTTTTTCGGCAAGACCCGGCTGATCGATAATGCGGCGCTCTAATCATCAACCAATGAATCCATTAGGAGTCTTTGCTTTTTCGGTCCCGGTGTGAGAGTCTGTTGGTCAGCATGAAACAGTTTGATTATCTGGTGCTCGGCAGCGGTATCGCCGGCCTGACCTTTGCCTTGAAGGTGGCTCCGTATGGCCAGGTGGCCATCGTCACCAAAAAAGGCCGCGCGGAATCCAACACCAATTATGCCCAGGGCGGCATTGCCTCCGTCACCAGCAAGGAGGATTCCTTCGAACTCCACGTGCGCGACACCCTCACCGCCGGGGCCGGTTTGTGCAAGGAAAACGTCGTCCGCACCATCGTGGAGGAGGGCCCCGCGCGGATTGAAGAATTGATCCAACTGGGCATGCGCTTCACCGAGCGCGAAATCCCCAGCGAACCCGGCGGCCGGGAACTCGACCTGGGCCGCGAAGGCGGACATTCCAAACGCCGGATTCTGCACGCCAAAGACGTGACCGGCCGGGAAATTGAAACCGCCCTGCTGACCGCCGTCGCCGCCCAGCCCAACATCCGCATTTTTGAGGACCACGTGGCGATTGACCTGATCACGAGCCAAAAATTGGGTTATGTTGGCGAAAACCGCTGCCTCGGCGCCTATGTGCTGGATAAAAAACGCAGCCGGGTGGAAACCTTCGCCGCCCCCGTCACCCTCCTCGCCACGGGCGGCTGTGGCAAAGTTTATCTCTACACCACCAATCCCGACATCGCCACCGGCGACGGGGTGGCCATGGCCTACCGGGCTGGCGCGGCCGTCGCCAACATGGAATTTGTCCAGTTTCACCCCACCTGCCTCTACCATCCCCGGGCCAAATCCTTCCTCATCAGCGAGGCCGTGCGCGGTGAGGGCGGGGTGCTGAAAACCCTGGACGGCCGGGAATTCATGGATGCCGTCCACCCCCTTAAGTCGCTCGCCCCGCGCGACATCGTGGCCCGCGCGATTGACAGCCAGATGAAAAAAACCGGGTCGCCCCATGTCCTCCTGGATATCACCCACAAGCCCGCCCGCTTCATTATTGACCACTTCCCCAACATTTACCAAACCTGCCTGAAATACGGCATCGACATCACCAAGGAACCCATTCCCGTCGTGCCCGCCGCCCATTATCAATGCGGGGGAGTGGTGACGAATGTGGATGGGGAGACGGAAATTCCGGGGCTCTACGCCGTGGGCGAAACCGCCTGCACCGGCCTGCACGGGGCCAACCGGCTGGCCAGCAATTCGTTGCTCGAGGCCCTCGTTTGCGCCCACCGCGCCGCCGGCCGCGTGACCTCCCAAAGCCTCCCCCGCGCCGACTATGCCATCCCCCACTGGCAGTCTGGCAGCGCCACCGACGCCGATGAACTGGTGGTGGTCGCCCACAACTGGGAGGAAATCCGGCGGCTCATGTGGGATTACGTGGGGATCGTGCGCACCAACAAACGTCTTCAACGGGCGCTGTCACGGCTGCTCAACCTCCAACAGGAAATCCACGAATATTACTGGAATTTCACCGTTACCAGCGACCTGTTGGAACTGCGCAACATCGCCACGGTGGCCGAGCTTATTGTTCGCTGCGCCCTGCTGCGGCCGGAAAGCCGGGGCCTGAACTACAACCTGGATTTTCCCCAGTTGAATCCCGACTGGGCGCAGCGCGACTCGCTGTTGCGAATGATTCCCTGACGGGCCAATTACTTGGCGGCCAGCAGGACTTTGGGGGAAAGCTTCATAACATCGGCCCGCATTTCTTTGCCGGCTTTGAACTTCACCATGGCGCGTTGCGGAATGGTGACGTCGGTTTCCGGGGCGTTGGGATTGCGGCCGACACGGGCTTTGCGCACTTTCACTTCAAAGACCCCGAAATTCCGGAGTTCCACCTTTTCTCCCTTGGCGAGCGCCTCGGCAATATAATCGAGGGTTTTCTGCACCACTTCAAACACTTGCTGCTGAACCAGTTCAGTTTCTTCGCTGATACGAACCACCAGGTCCCGTTTGGTTAGGGTCATAATATTTAGGTTTAATCGTTATGCTTTTGATTTTCTATACTACATTACACTACTGATTGGTTTACAAATAATTGGTTTTCCCCCGCGGGTCAAGCGGTAATCGTGTGTCGTTCAATAACTAAAAATCTTTACACCCGCACCTCGAATTTGCAGAGTGGTTGGGTGATTGACAGTCGTTTCCCGGTTTCCCCGACACCTTTGTCCCCGGCAACCCGGCACCATGATGAATTTGAAGCCAACCTGCATGCTGCCCTCCGGCGCTCGCAGGATTATTTGCTGAGCGAACAGAAACCCGAGGGTTATTGGGTGGGTGAGTTGATGGTGGATTCCACCCTCGTTTCTGACACGGTGGCCTTTCATCATTGGGACGGCAATATTGACCCCGAATGGCAGCGCAAGGCGGTGCATCACCTCTTTTCGATGCAATTGGCGGATGGCGGCTGGAATATTTACTATGGCGGCCCCTCGGAAGTAAACGCGACCATCAAGGGCTACCTCGCCCTGAAACTAGCGGGCGTGCCGGTGACGGACCCCCGCATGCTCAAGGCGCGGGAAGTGGCGCTGCGGCTGGGCGGCGTGCCCCGCATGAACACCTTTTCCAAATTGTATCTGGCCTTGATCGGCCTTTACCCCTGGGAATATGTCCCCACCATTCCCTGCGAAGTGCTGCTGCTGGGCAAATGGTTCCACGTTAATTTCTGGGACATGAGCAACTGGTCGCGCGCCATGCTCGTGCCGCTGGCCATTATCAACCATTTCAAGCCCACCCGCCCGGTCAAGGTAACGCTTGATGAATTATATCCGGAGGGCTATCACGAACGCGATCTGGCGCTGGCACCCGACCCGGACCGCCTCACCCTCCGCAATTTCTTCCTGTGGCTGGACCGGCTCCATAAATTTGCCGAATGGTTCGCCGAGCACCGCATTCATCCTTTCCGCAAAACGGCGCTGAAAAAATGTGAAAAATGGATGCTCGAACGTTTTGAGGGCACGGACGGCCTGGCGGCCATTTTTCCCGCCATGCTCAATTCGCTCATTGCCCTCAAGGCGCTGGGCTATCCGAACAACCACCCCGAGGTGGTGCGCGCCGCGCACGAACTCAAAAAACTCGAGCACGAGACCGACGATGACGTGCGCATCGAACCCTGCTTCTCCCCCGTCTGGGACACCGCCATCGTGCTGATCTGCCTGCGGGAATCCGGCATCCCCGAGGATCATCCCCGGATGAAACAGGCCGCCGAATGGCTGATGGAGAAGGAGATCCGCTTCCGGGGCGACTGGTATCACAAAAACCCCGTCAACGTGGAGCCCAGCGGCTGGGTCTTCGAGTATAACAACAAGTGGAATCCGGATGTGGATGACACCGCGATGGTGCTGCTGGCCCTCCGCAAAGTGGCCACCGACCATCCGCAAAAACGCGACGAATGTTTCCAGCGCGGATTAAAGTGGATGATGGCCTTCCAGTGCCGCGACGGCGGCTGGGCGGCCTTTGACAAGGATTGCACCAAAAATATTCTGGAAAAAGTCCCCTTCGCCGATCACAACGCCATGCTGGACCCCGAGTGCGCCGACATCACCGCGCGCATTCTGGAACTCCTCGGCTACGAGGGCTGGTCCGTGGACCATCCGCAAATCAAAGATGCCCTCGTTTACCTGCGTTCGCAACAGGAGGAGGACGGCTCGTGGTACGGGCGCTGGGGCGTGAACTACATCTACGGCACCTGGCAGGTGCTGCGGGGTCTGCGCGCCATGAAAATTGACATGCAGCAACCCTGGCTGCTCAAAGCGCGCGCCTGGCTGGAAAGCGTCCAGCACGAGGACGGCGGCTGGGGCGAGCGCTGCAACACCTACGACGACCCCGTCTTCAAGGGCCAGGGCCCCAGCACCGCCTCCCAGACCGCCTGGGCCGTCATGGGCCTGTGCGCCTTTGACGATCCCGAAAATCCGGCGCTCAAACGGGGCATCGAATATCTCGCCCGCACGCAAAATCCCGACGGCTCCTGGACCGAGCACGAAACCACCGGCACCGGTTTCCCCAAGGTGTTTTATTTGAAATACGACATGTACCGCAACGCCTGGCCCCTGCTGGCCTTGGCTTCGTATCGCAACCTGCTGCCCACCACCGTGAATCCCCTGCCCCGCTAATCACCCATGGGCTGGCTTTATCACAAACTCATCCGCCCCCGGCTGTTTAAGCAGGATGCCGAGCGGGCTCACAACCGCGCCCTGGCCATGCTCAGCCGGGCGAGCCGACTGCCGCTTGGTTGTTCGGTGGTGCATTCGTTTCTGGGCGCCCCGCCCCTGCCGGTGTCGCTTTTTGGCCTGAACTTTCCCAACCCCGTCGGTCTCGCGGCCGGCATGGATAAACTGGGGGCGGCCGTGCCCGCCTGGGCTGCCCTGGGCTTTGGGTTCTCAGAACTGGGGGGCGTCACCTGGCTCGCCCAGCCGGGGAATCCCCCGCCCCGCATGTTCCGCATTCCCTCTGAACGCGCCCTCGTCAACCGCATGGGCTTCAATAATGACGGCGCCGAGGCGCTGGCCCGCCGCCTGGCGGCCTGGAAACAATCCGGCCGCTGGCCGGCCCATCCCGTGGGCATCAACCTGGGCAAATCCAAAATCACCCCCCTCAGCGAAGCCGCCGGGGACTATGCCAATTCCTTCCGCGTGTTGCGGGACCTCGCCGATTTCTTCGTCGTCAACGTCAGCTCCCCCAACACCCCCAACCTGCGCTCGCTCCAGGACCGGGCCGCCCTGGATGAAATTCTCGCCGCGTTGCAGTCCCTGAACACGGCCGGCAAACCCATCCTCGTCAAAGTGTCACCGGACCTGTCCTTGCCCGCCCTGGATGAAATTCTGGAACTGGCCGGCCCGCGCCAGCTCGCCGGATTGATTGCCACCAATACCACCATCACCCGGCCGGATTCCTCCAGTCGCTATGCCCTGGACATTTACGATGAAGCCGGCGGCTTGAGCGGCCGGCCGCTCCGCGCCCAAAGCACGGCCGTCGTGCGGCACATCTACCGCCAAACTCGCGGCCAGCTCCCGATCATCGGCGTCGGCGGCATCGGCTCCGCCCGGGATGCCTGGGATAAAATCACCGCCGGCGCCTCCCTCGTGCAGGTTTATTCCGGCCTCGTCTTTGAAGGCCCCGGCCTGCCCAAACGCATCGTCACCGGCCTGGTGGGTCACTTCAAAAAATCCGGGGCCAAAAACTGGTCCGAAGTGGTGGGATCGGCGGCGGGTTGACGCCTCGTCCTTCGGCAAGGCAAATGGATCACGGGGAGCCAAGGCCGTCCACCAGCTCCCCACAATTAAGTTTTTCTAGCCGCCCGTTCTGACTACATTAACCGGAATGCTTTGGTTGCAAACAATCGACACCTCGCTGTTCCATTTCATCAATGGCTCGCTGGGTAATCCCGTCTTCGACTGGTTAATGCCCATTTTGAGTGGCCACGGAGTGCCTTGGTTTATTCCCCTGGCCGTCGCTGCGGGCTTGATCGCCCTTTGGTTTGGCAATCCCCGGGCGCGGTTGTGCGTCCTGTTCATTCTGCTGGTCGTGGCGCTGGGGGACCCGCTGATTATCAACACGCTCAAACATGGCATTGGCCGGGTCCGCCCCTGCCTGGCGTTGACGGGCGTCGTGGGCCGGCTCGGCTGCACCACGAGCGGCTCCATGCCCTCGGCGCATGCCGCGAATTTATTTTCCGTGACCACCGTGCTGTTTCTCTTTTACCGGCGGAGCTGGCGGTTCATGCTGCCCCTGGCGGTGGGCGTGGCTTTTTCCCGGGTTTATTGCGGTGTGCATTATCCCAGCGACGTGGCGGCCGGGGCCATTTTGGGCGCGGGTTACGCGCTCACCCTGGCCTGGGGACTGGAAAGCCTCTGGCAGCACGCGGGCCGCCGCTGGTTTCCCGCCTGGCACGCGCAATTACCCTCGCTGCTGGATCCGCCCGCCACCGCCGTGCCCGGCGCGCCGGCCGCCACGGGCGCGGAATGGCTGCGCCTGGGTTATCTGGTGATCGGTGTTTTGCTCGTGGTCCGCTGGCTCTACATCGCCTCCGGCTTTGTCGGCTTGAGCGAGGATGAAGCCTATCAATGGCTATGGTCCAAACGCCTGGCGCTTTCATACTACAGCAAATCACCGGGCATTGCCTACCTGCAACATGTCGGCACCTCCCTCTTGGGGAATACCGAACTGGGCGTGCGCTTTTTCGCCCCGCTGCTGGCGGCGGGCACCGGGCTGCTGCTGCTGCGTTTCATGGCGCGGTACGTCGGACCGCAACCGGCCTTCTGGCTGCTGCTCATCGTCACCGGCACGCCGCTCTGCAATGTCGGCGCCGTCCTGCTGACCGTGGATCCGCCGCTCGTCTTCTTTTGGACCGCCGCCATGGTGCTGGGCTGGCGCGCGCTGCAACCGGAAGGACGCACCCGGGATTGGGTGCTCACCGGCCTGGCCGGGGGCCTGGGTTTTCTCTGCAAATACACCGAGCTGTTTCAACTGATTTGCTGGGCCCTGTTTTTTGCCGTTTCCCCGCCCGCCCGCAAACACCTCGCCCGGCCCGGCCCCTGGCTCGCCCTGGGCGTCTTTCTCCTCTGCACCACCCCGGTGGTCATCTGGAACGCGCAGCACGGCTGGATTACCGTGGCCCACGTGGCCAGTGACGCCGCCATCCATTCCGAATGGCATCCCACCCTGCGTTTCTTTGGGGATTTCTGGGCGGCCCAACTATTGCTGTTAAATCCCTTTTTCCTCGTGGGCGCCCTGGCGGCGGCGGTGGCCAGCTGGAAAATCCGCCCCCGCAATTCCTTTTACCTGTATCTATTTTCCATGGGCACGCCGGTCTTTGTCGGCTACGGGCTGTATTCGTTACACTCCCGCGTGATCCCCAACTGGATCGCGGTCAGCGTGCTGCCGATGTTCTGTCTCATGGTGGCTTACGCCCACGATCACCGGCCCCGGATTCGCACCTTCGTCAAGGGCGGCCTGAGCTTTGGCGTGCTTGCCGCCGCGCTGCTGCACGATCCCGATCTGGTCGGCAAAATCAACGGCGCCCTGCCCGGGGAAATTGACCCCTCCCACCGCGTGCGCGGCTGGGCCGAAACCGCGCAACTGGTGGAGCGCGAGCGTGCGCTTTTGGAAACCAACGGGGAACCGGCGTTCATCATCGCCGGCCATTACGGCATCACGAGTGAAATCACCTTTTATTCACCCATCGCCACCCAGGCCGCCGCCACCGCACAACCGCTGGTGTATTGCCTGGATCAGGGCCAGCCCATCAACCAGTTCTATTATTGGCCGGATTACGATTACCGCGCCCACCGCCAGGGTCAAAACGCAATATATGCCGCGCTCGTTCCGGGCGTGCCGTATGCCGCCGACTGGTTCGGACACTGGCTCCGCCACGAACCCCTCCCAAGGCTGCCACCAAAGGCCGAACCACCGCCGCCTGAGATCACCGCGCAATTCGTGTCCGTGCGGGATCTGGGGGTCCGCGATGTTTATGTCCGTGACCGGGGGTGCCGCCGCGTGCATCTCTGGGCGTGTTATCACCTGCGCTAACCGGTTGAACCGATGGCCACGAGCGAGCTCATCCTGTCGGTCCGCGATTATGATCTGTCCGCGACCTTGGATTCCGGCCAGGCCTTCCGCTGGCACCGGCAGGGGGCCGCCTGGTCCGGCGTTATTGGCCAACGATGGGTGCGACTGGAGCCGTTGCCCGAGGGCATCCGCGCGCAAACCATGGTGCCCGTTGCCGACTGGACCTGGTTGACGGATTATTTGCAAAGCCAGGTGGATTTGGCAGCGATTCTGGAAAGCTTCCCCGTGGATCCCCCCATGCAAGCAGCGGTGGCGGCCTGTCCCGGATTACGCCTGTTGCGGCAGGATCCCTGGGAATGCCTGGCTTCCTTCATGCTCTCCTCCACCAAGCAAATTGTGCAAATCCGGCAGATTATCTCATTGCTCTGCGAACGTCATGGGGAGGCGGTCACCACGCCGGCGGGCCTGGCCCCGGCGCGCGCGTTTCCCACCCCGGAACGGATCGCCCGCCTGAGCGAGGCCGAGTTGCGGGACTGCAAAATGGGCTTCCGCGCCCCCAATGTCCTGGCCGCCGCCCGGCGCATTGCGTCCGGGGAATTTCACCTCGAACGAATCCGCGCCTTGCCCCACGCCACGGCGCGGGCGGAATTGATGCGCCTGCGCGGCGTCGGAGGCAAAATCGCCGACTGCGTGCTGCTCTTCGCCTATGGGTTCAACGCCGCTTTCCCCGTCGATGTCTGGATCAAAAAGGCGCTGCAGGAACTCTACTTCCCGCGCCGGCGCGCTCCGGAAAAACGCTTGCAATACTTCGCCGCCACCCACTTTGGCGAGCATGGTGGTTATGCGCAGCAATACTTGTTCCATTACATGCGCACCCGCAAACGTCCAAATAGCAGGGATTAAACTATTTGCCGGGCAAACGCAGGCGGGACCACAGTATGTCAATTGGCTGGGCCAGCCGGTTGACCAGCCAGGGGCCCACGGCCAGGCCCCAGATGAAGGACGCCGTCACATCCGAAAAATGATGGCAGCCCAAGGCCATGCGCGACCAAGCCACCGCGGCTCCGCCCAACAGCAACGCCGCCGCCAGCGAACGGCGGCGCGCCCACGCGGCCCCGGCGAGCCCCGCCCACACGGCCGTGTGGCCGGAAGGGAAGGAGGAAAAGTTGTATTTGCCGATGATCCACTTGCCCTCGTAACGCAGCCCATAAAAACCCTGGGGAACCGGGGCCGAAGGCCGGGTGCGCCCGGCGGTGCAGCGGACGACGTTGGCGGCCAGCCCCGTGAGCAAGCCCGCGACTAAAACCAGTAATACGAAGCGACCGGCGGCATGCTCCCGCCCCAGCACCAGCCCGGCCACCACGGCCAGCCCGGCGCATAAAATGGGCGGCCAGTCACCATACTTGCTGATCCAACGCGCCACCTGCCAGCGACCATCATGCACCGGCAAGTAGCACGCGCCAGTCACCACTGGGTCGAGCCAGAAAGCGGCTGGGAGGCTCAAAATCATTGCCGCCAGAAACAGCCATCGGCGACCGGAGGCAAACCCAGGGGTTGAAGCTGACATCGGAGGACAAGCTTAGAAAGAAAATCCCCCAAACCAAATACTTATTTGATTGGGGGAAATGCCCCATCGCGTCTGACCTGGCCCGAAAGCCTGGTATCGCAGCCAGCCCGATCCGGTGGTTATTTTTTCTTTTTACTGAGGAGTTGCCACCGGGTCGCCTGCAACCGGCCAATGACGACTTTCGACACCCGCTTCATGATCTCGTAGCCAAGCTTCGGATCCGTTTCGCACTGTTTGCGCAGGGTCGCGGCAAAGAAAATGATGGCCTTGGTGGGCTTCACCGCTCGGGCGTCAAAATTCCACTTGTAAGGCGGAAACAACCACGACCAGCCAATGACATCCCCCGTCTTGATGGTTTGAATCAGCTTGGGCGGCACGCCTTTTTTACCGGCGGCGGATTCCAACGCCACTTCGCCTTTCAGGATCACATAAAAGCGGTTGGCGGCGAGCCCTTCGGAGAAGATCAATTTGTCCGCGGGAAATTCCACCTCCAGGGCGTTGTTGGCCAGCATTTCAAGTTGGGGCTTGGACAAGCCTTTTAGAAAGGGTTGCGCCGCCAGCACTGTCGAGTCAATGTTCATAGTCGTGTCCTTTCATTCATGTCCGGCTCAATAATGATCCAGACCGGGATAACGTACGGGCACACGGTGGTGGCTGGCTCTACGAAATTTACTGAATATCCACCTTATTTTGGCCGGCATCAACCCTGGCTGGACTGGAACTAAACTCAGGGTGCCGCGTGCTGCGCAGTCCATGTGCTGGCTGTCAAACCCACTCCTTGAACCGCCCGCCTTGCCGAGAACCCAAACTGGCCAGCTCCGCTATTATTGTGCGGGTGGCGTTTCTCCTAAAATCAACCGCGCGCACGTGTCACTTTTTGGCCCGTCTCGGCGCGAGGCTTTTCTTTTTCGCCCTGCCCCGGGGGGATTTGGCGGGGGCGGGCGTGGCGGGTTCATAGCGATGCGCCCCCCGGGCGCGCACTTGGGCGTGCACCCATTCGTCCTCCACCACCCCCCGGCGCGACCGAATGACGTTCACGAGGGACTGGCGGATAAAAGTGCTGCGATCCTCCCCGCTAAGCGTGCAGGCATGGTCAATGGCCACCAGCAACTTGCGATTCAGGGCGAAGGCAATCAGGGTTTGGTTGTCGGCTCGTTGATTCGGCATACGCGCGATTAATACACCAATTAATTAATTTTGTCAAAACCTTCCTGCAAGAAAAGTGCTGGACGGTATTCAGCCGCTGCCGATAATGTCACCATGCTCAATCTGCCTGGCAAAACCCTGGCCGGACCGCTCGGTCTGGTCATTCTGCTGGGACTGGCCTTGAATTTGAGCGGCGCCTGGCTGTTACCGTTGATCGACCGCGATGAACCGCGCTTTGCCGAGGCCTCCCGGGAAATGCGCCAGGACCATGATTATGTCGTGCCGTCGTTCAATGGCGCGCCGCGTTATGACAAACCACCAATAATATACTGGGCGCAGGTGCTGGCGTTCCGTTGGCTGGGCGAAACCCCCCTGGCCGCGCGGCTGCCCTCCGCGGTTTTTGCCACCGCCACGGCGCTCTTGGTGTTTTTCTGGACCCGCCGGCTGGCCCCGGCCCGCACCGCCCTGGCGGCGGCCGTCATGCTCCTCACCAGCGTGCAAATGGCCATTCATGGCCGCCTGGCCGTGGCCGACCTCGCGATGGTCTTTTTCTTCACCGCCGCCTGCTGGAGCGGCTGGGAGCTGACCCGGCCGGCGGCCGCCCACCGCGGCAAATGGTGGCTGTTCTTCTACGTCAGCCTCGCCCTGGGCTTCCTGGCGAAGGGACCCGTCGCGTGGCTGCCCCTCGCCGGTCTGCTCTTGGGCCGGTGGCGGCGCCCCCATCAGTTCATCCTCCCGCCGTGGGGTGTGGCTGGCGGCATGCTCCTGAATCTCGCCCTGGTGGGCCTCTGGGGAATCCCTGCCCTGCTCCGTACGCACGGGGAATTTATGCGGGTGGGTTTGGGCGAGCATGTGCTCTACCGGTCCTTCGGCGTGATGGACGGCCACGGCGCCAGCGGGCTGGCCGGCTGGATTTTGCTGTCGCCCCTGTTCCTGGTGACGTTCTTTTTTAGTTTTTTCCCCTGGGCGCTCCACGTGCCCCGGGGGCTGCACCGCTGGTGGCCAAATCGACAATCGGATACCATTGGCTGGTACCTCCTGATCCAGGCCGCAGTGGTATTCGTTATTTTCAGCGTGGTCCGCACCAAACTGCCCCACTATACCCTGCCGGCGTTGCCCTGCCTGGCCATCTGGCTGGCCCGGCTCGCGGGGGACGGGGTGCTGCCCCGTTTGAAAGTGGCCCGGACCGCCAGCCTCATGGCCGCTTTGATCACCGGAACGGCGCTGACTCTGGGGCTGACCCTCCCCCCGCTTTTTATCAATCATGAGCTGTTTGAAAAAGCCCGGCCGCAGCTCCAGCCCGGCATGCGCCTGGCCAACGTGCAATACACCGAACCCGGGGTGGTGTGGGAATTCCGGCAGGTGATCACCAATCACATGGAGAATCTCGAGGCCGAGGCGGGCATTCAATTTATTCAGCAGCCACATCCGGCGGTGCTGGTCATGCCCACCGCATTTTTCGAAACCAACCGCGCGCGGTGGCCGGACAATTTAATCATGGTGCAAGCCCAAGGCTACAATTGGTCCAAGCGCTCACGCCTCGACCTGACCGCCTTGATTCATCCTTGAAGGGTGCCGGACCCGGCCGGGAGGGAGGGCGGACGGGTACCGGGCGCCAAACGGTCCGCCTGAAAGCAGCGCCGGCGGTACCAGCGCATGGCCAGGCAATCCAAAATGCCACGCCAGAGGCGGTTGCCAATGCCGTACTTGGACACACCCGCCAGCCGGTTCCGGTGGCGGATGGGCAGCCGCACGATCTGATACCCTTGAAAACGCAACAGGGTGGGCAGGAAACGATGCAGGCCGTTAAAGGGCGGCAGCTCCGTAAGGGCGGTCTGGCGCATCACCCGGAACGTGCAGCCGGCATCCACCACCTGGTCCCCGGTCATCCAGGAGGCGAAACCGTTGGCAATTTTGGAGGAGCAGCGGCGCACCCAATTGTCGTGCCGGGCCGTGCGGATGCCGCATACCGCCGCGATCGGACCCGAAAGTTCCCGGAGCATCAGCGGAATATCGGCCGGGTCATGCTGGCGGTCGCAATCCATGGTCACCACCAACTCCCCGCGCGCCACCCGGAACCCGGTGCAATAACTGGCGCTCTGACCGCTGTTGATGCGGTGTTGGAACACCCGCAGCCAGGGCCGGCTGGGCTGGAGGGCTTGTAACACGTCCATCCCGCCATCCGTGCTGGCGTCATCCACCACAATCACCTCAAAAGAACGGTCCAGCTTGCGCAATTCCGCCTCCAATTCCAGCAGCAAGGGCTCGAGATTATCCCGTTCATTGGCACAGGGCAGCACCACCGAGAGATAAAGACTCTGATCGTTGGGGGGCATCATGAACGCGGGTGATTGGCGGCAGGTTGCCCGGCGGGAGCCGGACGAAAAGGTCCGGACGCGGTCCGCGCCCCCGCGCACATGGATTTCAAAATATTCATTTGGTCGGCCTTGGTTATCGGCCAAAACCAAGCGTGTTGTCAACATAGCATTTTGCCCCTTACAAGCGAACAAAAAACCGGTAAAGTGGGTTCTGATGAAAAGAATCCATGTCGTCCTGACCCCGGCTGAACTTCCCGCGCTGCGGGCGGGCGAACTGCGCCAAAGTCTGTGCGTGGTATTCGACATTCTCCGCGCCACCAGCACCTTTGTGACCGCCTTGCATAACGGCGCCACCCGGGTCATCCCCGTCAGCGACATTGCCGAGGCGCTTGCGTGGCGGCAAAAAGAACCACTCGCCTTGCTGGCCGGCGAACGGGACGGGGTGCGCATCGGCGCGGCCCTGACCGGCGGCGTTGATTTTGATCTGGGCAATTCCCCCCGCGAATTTGGCCCGGAAATCGTCACTGGACGGACGATCGTGTCCACCACCACCAATGGCACCCGGGCGCTCAACGCCTGCTCCGCGGCCGGTGCCGTGCTGGCCGGGTCCTTGCTGAACCTTGCCGCAACCGCGCAATTCATCTGTCAGCATTCCGCCCCCCAAATCATCCTGGTCTGTGCCGGGACCGGGCCGTTTGCCGCCTTGGAGGATGTCCTGGCCGCCGGTGCATTAATCCAGCGGCTCCTCGCGGCACCCGGTGAATTCCATCTGACGGACTCGGCGGCCATTGCCTGGCGGACTTTTTTGCAGGCGGAAGGCACACTCGCTGCCGTGCTGGCCACCACCGACAATGGCTCCCGGCTGATGGGCATTCCCGAACTGCGGGCCGACGTCGCCGTTTGCAGCCAGGTCGATGTCTTCCCGCTGGTGGTCGGGCTCACTGCTGGGGCTTTAATGCGCTGGGCCTGAGTACTTGGCGCAACGAACTCCCGCCGCCTCGCCGAGTGGCTTAAACGACAAATTCCAACTCCTGCCGGTGCGGCAGCAGGCCGCGCTCAAAACCCTGGCCGAGAAAGCGGCGGATGGATTCGCGACCGCGTTCGCCGTAATCCAGCGTCCAGTGATTCACGTACATGCCCACAAACTTGTCCGCCAGATCGCGACCCATGTCCCGGGCATATTGCAGGGCGTGTTGCACGGCCTCGGGGCGGTGATCCAGACTGTATTGTATGCTGGCCGTGAGGGTGTCGGAAATCTGCTTGCGCGTGGCCGGGGCAAACCGTTTGTGGATCACATTCCCGCCCAAGGGCAGCGGCAGCCCGTCGTTTTCCCGGCCCCACCAGACGCCCAAATCCTCGCACACGACGAGGCCCTCGTTTTTATAGGTCAACTGGCCCTCGTGAATAATCAAGCCCACGTCCGCGACGTTATTACGCACCGCGGCAAAAATCTGGTCGAAGGGCACCACCACATAGTTGATTTCTTTGGCGCTTTTCCCCAGCCAGAGTTGCAATGCCAGAAACGCGCTGGTCATGGTGCCGGGCACGGCAATTTTTTTGCCGGCCACTTCCGCCTTGGAGAAAGCCTGTTTGGCCACCAGCATTGGCCCGTAGCCATCGCCCATGCTGGCCCCGCTGGGCAGAAGGGCATATTTGTCACTCACGTAGGCGTATGCGTGAATGCTCACGGCCGAAATATCCAGTTCGCCCCGGGTGGCTCGTTCATTGAGCGTCTGAATATCCTGCAGGATATGCTCAAAATGATAGCCTCCGGAGGGAACCAATTCCTTCGCCAGTCCATAAAACATGAAGGCGTCATCGGGGTCCGGCGAATGTCCAAGCGTCAACGTCGTTTGCTGCATGGGCAAAGCATATAAAACCCTCCCTGCCCTGTCACTATCAGAAGCAGGCGCGGCCGCGACTTCATGGCCGGATTACTCTTGTTCGAAACCGAAACGCGCGCTCAACGGCCAGAATACCAACCAGCATTTACCCACGATGGCATCCTCGGAAATCGAACCCCAATAGCGTGAATCGAGGCTGTCCACGGTGTTGTCCCCCATCACCAGACAGTTACCGGGGGGATTGGTGTAAATGGTGTCCGCATCCGGAAATAGCGGCGCAAAAGTGGGGCTCAAACGGTAATGCTGTGCCACCGTGCCATTTAAATGGCCCAAATAGGGTTGCCGGCCGGGGGGCTCAGCCGGATCAAATCCATAAACGCGGGCAAAATGTGGTGTGCTGGCATCCAGACGCTGGCCATTGATGACCAAATGCCGGTCGTCGCCAATTTGCACCCGCTCGTCCGGCAAACCCACCAGCCGCTTGATATAAAACTCATCCGGGGGAATCTGGTACCGTTCCCGGGCTTCCTCGGGAATGCCCGAGGTTTTGAAAACGACAATCTCCCCCCGCTCCGGCCGGCGAAAGTTATAGGTCAGCCGGTCCGCCAGCAGAAAATCACCCGCCCGCCGCCGCAAGTTGATGACATCTTCGCCTTTTTTATAATAAATCTGGGACCGCCGCCCCGGATGCCAGATCAGCGGGGCGATGCCCTGCATCGCGTCCCCCAAGTCCGGGGGAAACCAGACCACATGTTCCACCCCGCCGATCCAGAAAGACTGTTCCAGATTCAGAGATCGGAACCGCACCACGGCCCCCACCCGTTCCACCACGCCATCGGCTTGCGCCACCACATGCACGTATTGCACCCCCTGAAACCAGGCCACCACCCGCCGCCAGCCGGTGGGCTCGTTCGAATCCGGTTGGTTGAGTAAATTCAAATAATTCACCCCGTACAAGGTGGGCTGCATGGAGCCAGTGGGGATTTTGAAAGGCTGGATAAAGAAAGTGCGAATCCCCAGGGCCACCACGAGGGCGACCATGATTATTTCCACCGTGCCCCGGCAAATCCGGCGCGGGTGGGGTTTGATCCACTGGTGCGCGGCAAATTGCAACTCCTCCAGTTTGATGCGAATCCGTCCGGAATGGCCATCCGCCAGCGCTCCATCCAAAGCCGCCAGGGCCGTGAGCATGGCCGTCACCCCCTCCGGGTCCATGTCATCCCGCTGGGCGGCCAGCAACTGGGCTTGGCGGTGCCGCGCCGCTTTACCCTGACGATAGGCTGAGGACCAGAACCAGCGCAAAATCATAAGTTGAACTGCGCAGGCATGTTCGGCAGGCAGCCGGGAGAAGTCAAGGCGCGGGCGGTCATCATCTTGCTGCCAAAGCCAGCGGGCGGCGCTGCAAGGCTCGCCCCTCTAAATTGCCCCAGATTTAAATCCATAGTCCTTAATGATAACACTTTAAATCATAATTGCTCCATAATCCCATAACTCAAGGAGGCACCTCCCGCTCGGAAATGCCGATTTATCCCCAAGGGCATCTTGAAGTTTCGCGTTAACCGCGCCCGCCCGCGGTAAATTGTTTCCTTTGCTGAACGAAACGGGTTATATTAGGTCGAAGTTGTGCCAATTATCATGCGTTATTTGAAAACCAAGACTTTTATTCTGGCCACTCCGGTGGTGTTGCTCGGCTTTTTCTTCATTGCGAGCTGCGCGACCGGCCAGAAAGCCTCCCCGACCGTCACCATCGCCGTGCCGGTTGGCACCAATACGCTCACCCTCACCCCCGGGCCAAACGACCCGCGCATTGCCTATGTCACCGCGCGGTTTCTGGAATCGTATCATTATACCCAGCGGCCCATGGACACCGACATCTCTGAAAAGTTTTTTGACGGGTACGTTGATTCCCTGGACCCCCGCCATGAGGATTTCCTCCAATCCGATCTTGCGGAGTTCGCCACTTTTCGCACCAATCTGGATAAACTAACGACCGGCGGCCAGGGCACGGCCGACCTCACCCCCGCCTTTGCGATTTACCAACGCTACCTCCAACGCCTCCAGCAACACGACGCTTACGTGCTGGCCTTGCTGGACAAAGGGCACTTCAAGTTCAACAACAATGACCGCATCGCCATCGACCGCCGCCACGAACCCTATCCCAAAGACCTGGCCGAAGCCGAGCATCTCTGGGAGCAACGCCTCAAGTTCGAGTATTTACAGGATAAATTGAGCCTGGAAATTTCCCCCACCAACAGCGCCATTCTTAACACGCTCACCAAATCCAACTACCTGGTAATCACCACCAATCTCATCAAACATTATCAGGCCAACCTGCACATTTACACCAACTGGGACAGCACCGACATCTTGCAATCGTACCTCAACGGACTGACCCATGCCTACGATCCCCACTCGGATTACTTCAACCCCGAGCACGCGCAGGATTTCTCCATCAACATGAACCTGTCGCTGTTTGGCATCGGCGCCCAACTCACCGAGGACGACGGCTATTGCACCATTAGCAAGCTCATCGTCGGCGGACCGGCCGACAAGAGCAAAAAACTGAAGGAGAAGGACCGGATCGTGGCGGTGGCCCAGGGCAGTGGCCCCGCCGTGAGCGTGGTGGACATGGAACTTGGCAAGGTGGTGCAACTGATTCGCGGTACCAAGGGCACCGAGGTGCGCCTCACCATCAGTCCCGCCGAGGACCGGGCCGCCCGCAGGGTGATTTCCCTGGTGCGCGACGAAATCAAACTCGAAGACCAGCAGGCCAAGGCCAAATTGATTGAAATGCCCGATGGCAAGGGTGGCACCAGCCGGCTTGGCGTGATTGATTTGCCCTCATTTTACGCCCCGGTAGGCGATGCCAATGGGCGGGCCACCCCCCGCTACACCTCTGTTGACGTGGCCAAACTGGTCACCAAGCTCAAAGCCGAAAAAGTGGACGGCATCATCCTGGATCTCCGCAACAACCCCGGAGGCTCCCTGGAAGAAGCCGTCAAGCTAACCGGATTGTTCATCAAGGATGGCCCCGTGGTTCAGGCCCGTTCTCCGGAAGGTCCAATTAATGTGGATTCTGACAACGACCCGAGCATCCTTTACAGCGGTCCGCTCGTGGTCATGATCAATCGCTTCAGCGCCTCGGCCTCGGAAATCGCCGCGGCGGCCCTCCAGGATTATGACCGGGCGGTGATTGTGGGCGACTCCTCCAGCTTCGGCAAAGGCACGGTGCAGAGCCTCAATCAGCTCCGTCCGTTCGTCTGGCCGGCCACCCCCACGGCCACGAACGATCCCGGCGAAGTCAAAGTCACCATTCGCAAATTCTACCGCATCAACGGTTCCACCACCCAGTTCAAGGGCGTCATGTCGGACATCGTGCTGCCCGACGCCCTGGATCACCGCACGGATATTGAAAGTGAGGCCACCCTGGACAATCCCCTGCCCTATGACACCATTGCCAGCGCGAACTACACGAAGTTCAACATGGCCCAGCAATATGTTCCCGAGCTGGCCAAGCTTTCCGCCGCCCGCGTGGCCACCAACCAGGAATTCGCTTACATTCTCCAGGACATTGACCAGTTGAAAAAACTCCAGGCCGACAAGAGCATTACCCTGAACGAACGCGAGGCCATCGCCGAGCGCCAAACCAACGAGGCGCGGCAGAAACAGCGCGATGAAGAGCGGGCCAAACGCCCCCCTGTGAACGTGACCGTCTATGACATCAGTCTGGCGGACGCCGATCTGCCCGGCCTGCCCGCCCCGGTCTATTATCCCGGCATGCTGGAAACCAACCTGATCACCGACTTCACCACCAACCATCAGGCGATTGTGCGCTATGAATTTGAACCCGCACTCGCCTCCTATTTCACCAACCAGGCCACCGCCGAGAGCGGCACGGCCGAAGCCTTGGACACCTTCCTGGTTACCAATGCCCTGCCCAAGGACACCACCAATCAAGGCATCTTTGAGACCAGGACCATCACCCAAAGAAAGCAACCGGACCTCGACCCCCTGTTGCTCGAAACCGGCAGCATCCTCCAGGATTACATCTCCCTGCTTGCTTCCGGGACAGTCAGTAAAAACTAAATGCGTTTATGAAAACCGCGATGATGTTAAGTGGCCTGCTGGGTTTGGCTCTGGCCACCCAGGCCCAAAACTACGGCGCCGCTGTCAACCTCGCGCACAAGGCAGTGACCAAGACCGAAAACGCCGCCAATGCTGATACCGATATTCATCCGCTGGAAGTCCCCTCGCCGCCGGTTCAATATACGCAACCAACCGACCCGGCCCTGACCGCCACCCTGCAAAACATCGCCCATTTAAAAGCAGATTTGAATTACCTTTGCACCAACACCGTCCCCAGCGAGTCCCTGACGAACGACCTCACGGCCGCCTCCACCGGCACCAAGCCCTCGCCCGAAACCCTGGCCAAAGTCATCAGCGATTTAGCCGCCGCCGTGCAGGACAAGCCCGCCCTGCGCAGTCATTTTCAAAAAATCGCCCAGTATCTGCACGCCTCGGCCAATGGCGCGCACCTCACCCCCGCCCAGTTTCAAATGATCTCCGATGATCTGGAAAAAATCCTGCAGGACGGTGGCGCGCCCTATTCGGCCACCGAAGACTTGCTGGACGATCTTAAACGCCTTGCTAAAGAAACCAAATAACGTCCCCACGGCCATCAAATGTCCCGTGTGCCAAAAAACCGGCGACTGGTTCGCCGGGGACTATGGACCCTTTTGCTCCCGGCGCTGCCGGTTGATTGACTTGGGCAAATGGTTTAACGAGGAACAAAAAATCTCCGAACCATTGCGCCCCGAACACCTCGAAAAATACGCCAGCCTGCCGCCGGGAGGGCAGTTGGACGTGCCCGAGACGGATTAATTTCACTGAACTCATGAGTACCACGCCACGTTTGGAAATCGCCGATTTGGGCGGCGGCTGTTTCTGGTGCATTGAAGCGGTTTTTCGCCGGTTGCCCGGGGTGGAATCCGTGGTCAGCGGCTACGCTGGCGGACACACCGAAAACCCCCGTTACCACGCCATCTGCACCGGGACCACCGGCCATGCCGAGGTAACCCGCATCGAGTTTGATCCTGCTAAAATTTCTTATGCCCGATTGCTGGAGGTCTTCTGGCAGGCCCATGACCCCACAACGTTGAATCGCCAGGGGGCCGATGCCGGCACTCAATATCGGTCCATCATCCTGTATCATAATCCGGAGCAGCAGGCCATTGCCGAGCAATCCAAGCGGACCGCCCAAGCGGCATTTCAGAATCCGATTGTCACGGAAATCGTACCCCTGAAGAAATTTTACCCGGCCGAGGATGATCATCAGGAATACTACGAGGAAAACGGCGGCGCTCCGTATTGCCAGGTGGTCATCGCGCCCAAGTTGCGCAAGTTGGAGCGGCAACAGGTCATCAAAGCCGTGCCCCAGACACCGGCATAAATCAGCGTTGCCACCGTTTACTGGCGGCAGCATTGCCTCCCAACAGGCCAAACCAACCGGACTGGCCGGGCAATGAAAAAAGGCGATCCGTTGCCGGATCGCCTGTGAAATCAATGCCTTAAATTACAGGCCTTTGACGATGACGAATTTCAAGAGGTCAGCCACCCGGTTGGAATAGCCCCATTCATTGTCGTACCAGCTCACGAGCTTGAAGAAGGTCTTGTTCAATTCAATGCCGGAACCCGCGTCGAAAATCGACGAGGCCGGGGAATGAATGAAGTCCGTGCTGACCACTTCATCACTGGTGTATTCCAGAATGCCCTTGAGATAAGTCTCGCTGGCTTTCTTGATGGCGGCGGAGATTTCCGCGTAGCTGGTTTCCTTCACCGTTTTCACCGTCAGATCCACCACGGAAACCGTGGGGGTCGGCACGCGGAAAGACATGCCGGTCAGCTTGCCTTTGACTTCCGGGCAAACCAGGGCCACCGCTTTGGCGGCACCCGTGGTGGAGGGAATGATGTTGATGGCCGCGCTGCGTCCACCTTTCCAATCCTTTTTGCTCGGACCGTCCACCGTCTTCTGGGTGGCGGTATAGCTGTGAATGGTGGTCATCAAGCCTTCGGCGATGCCGAAACCTTCTTTGAGGAGCACGTGCACCACGGGAGCCAGACAGTTGGTCGTGCAGCTCGCGTTGGAAATCACATGGTGCTTCGCGGGATCATACTTTTCATGATTCACTCCCACGACGACCGTGATGTCTTCGTTCTTGGCCGGGGCGGAAATAATCACCTTCTTGGCACCCGCGGTAATGTGGCCGTAGGCGGACTTGGGATTGGCCTTGTCAGCATCCGTGAACAAACCGGTGGATTCAATGACGATATCCACGCCCAGGGCTTTCCAGGGCAATTCGGCCGGCGTGCGGGCGCTCACCACGAACACGTCCTTGCCATTGACCACCAGCACATCGTCCTCGGCTTTGTCCGGGGCGGATTTGCGGGAGGTAACCGTCCCGGCAAAACGACCCTGGGTGGAATCATACTTAAGCAGGTAAGCGAGGTTGTCCGCCGGCACGATATCGCCCACGGCAACAATTTCAACGTCCTTGCCAATCAGTCCTTGTTCGGCGATGGCGCGAAAGACCAGGCGGCCAATGCGTCCGAACCCATTAATTGCAACTTTTACAGCCATAGTTTTTTTATTGTTTGACGGAATCCAGTTCCTTAAGTCAATGCGCTAATACTAGCGGGGAAACCCGGTGCGTCAACGAAGAATTCCACCCGCCCATTGCCAATGCCCGCGCCTTTTTTGCCCATTTCCCCGCGCCCACCGGGTTACATTCGGGTGACAAAACCCGCGTGAATTGAATTTTCCAAAAAGGCCGTGTAGAGTAACAACGTGAATCCAGCCCATGGCAACGCCAGCGGTGTGACCGATTTCCTCCCGATGATCGGGCATCAGGAATGCGTTCAGGCCAAGGACGCGCTGGAAGACGTCCACCGGCGGTTTGCCCAGCATCAGCAGGAATATATGGCCGTGCTGGAGGGTGAAAAGCTCATTGGCCTGTGCGCCCGCCGCCAGGTGGGCATGGTGCTGGGCGCGCGTTTCGGGTTTGCCATGTATTCCCGCCGGGCCGTGCGCGAAATGATGGTGCCCGCCGCCACGCAAATCACCGTGGGCGATTCCCTGGCGGATGTGCTCAAAAAGGTCTTCACCCGCCCGGATGACTACTTTTTCGACGACGTCCTGCTCGTCGATGCCGCCGGCCGTTTCCTCGGCCTGATTTTTTCCCGCACCCTGGTGCGCCTGCAGCATACCTTGCTGCAACAAAACATTCAGGAGTTGGAGGCCAACCAAAAGGAGCTCAACCACCGCAATCAGGAAATGGAAAATGATCTGCGGATGGCCAGCGAAATCCAGCAGGCCCTGCTGCCGCAGCAATACCCCCAGTTTCCCGCTGGTGCCACGGCCGAATCTGGCTGTTTGCAATTTTATCATCGCTACCAGGCGTCCGGCACCGTGAGCGGCGATTTTTTCCATGTGTTTCCCCTGCCCCCGAATCGCGTGGGCATTTTCATCTGCGATGTCATGGGGCACGGCGTGCGCTCGGCGTTCGTGACCGCCATGTTGCGCACCCTGGTCCAGGAACTCGGCCATTGGGGCGATAATCCCGGCGAGCTGCTCACGCGGGTAAACACCGAGCTCAAGGCGATTCTGAAATCCACCGGCGAACTCATTTACGCCACCGGATTCTTCCTGATTTTGGACGTGAACACGGGACTGATCCGTTACGCCAAGGCCGGCCATCCTGAACCGGTCTGGCTGCGGCCAGCCCTCGGCACCGCCCAACCGCTGGCGTGTCCGGCCAAGGTGCGGGGCGCCGCCCTGGGTTTGTTTGAAGGTTCCCGTTACGGCACTGCGGAAGCCACGCTGGCCCCGCAAGATTCCCTGTTCTTTTTCACCGATGGCCTCGTGGAACTCTTCAACGCCCAGGGCGAGGAATTCGGCGAGCGGCGGCTCGCCGAGGAACTCTTAAAACGCCGCCACGATGGGTTGCAACCCACGATGGACGCCATCCTTGCCGGATCGCTGGCCTTTGCCGAGGATCATCAGTTTGCCGACGATGTCTGTTTCGTCGGCCTCAAAATCAATCGCCTCGCCCAGCCCGGCGAAGGCAGCCTCGCCCCGCTGGACTCCCAAGTAACGGTGCCCTCATAGCGCTCTCCCTCGCAATTCCAGTTGTCACACCGGCCCCTTGTGTGGTCCCATGGGCTTGCCCAACCAACCTTGGGCCGTGTGAACCAAACCTTGGAAAAACAACCCGTCGCAACGCCGGGTGATGTCGACCGCCTCCTGCGCGCGATCATCGAACGGTCAGTGCGCCACCGTTCCGCCGCCCTCTTGGTGGCGGTGGCGATCGTGGTCTGGGGCGTCTGGTCCGCCGCCCATCTGTCGTTGGATGTCACCCCCGATATCAGCACGTTGCAGGTGCAGGTCCTCACGCCCGTGCCCAATTTGTCCCCGGAGGAAATCGAAACCTCCGTCACCCGCCCCATCGAACTCGAAATGTTCGGTCTGCCCGGTTTGGCGCAGGTCCGCTCCCTCACCCGGTTCGGCGTGTCCCAAGTCAGTCTGATTTTTTCCGATGGCGCGGACCTCTACCAAGCCCGCCAACTGGTGTCCGAGCGGCTCACCCAGGCGGTGGATAAAATACCCAAAGGCCTCGCCCCCAAACTGGCCCCGCCCAGTTCGGGCCTCGGCGAAGTCTTCACTTATGCGCTGGCCTACCGGACCAACTGCGCCACCGGCACCAACGCCGGCGAGTTGGGCCTGCGACGGTTGAAACTCATGCAGGAGTTCGTCGTCAAGCCCTGCCTCAAATCCGTCAAGGGCGTGGCCGACGTGAACACCACGGGCGGCTTCGATCAGGAAATGGTCGTCGAAGTGGACCCGCTCAAACTGCCCGAAATCGGCTTCGACCTGAACGACGTCGCCACCCTCGTGGAACGCGATGTCGCCGTCGGCGGCGGCGCGCTGGTGGAGCGCGACGGCAACCAGTTCATCATCCGCTCGCGCTCCCGCGCCCAAACCAGCAACCAACTGGCGAATGTCTGCATCAAACTCCCCTGGGTGTTGCGCGCCCAGCCGCTCAGCACCATCGCCAACATCACCCTGGGCTCCAAAATCCGTCTCGGCGCCGCCACCCTGAATGGCGAGGAGGCCGTGCTCGGTACGGCCATGATGCTCTCGGGCGAAAACGCCCGCGCTGTGGCCAGGTCCTTTCGCGCCGCCCTCGCCGAGGCGCAAAGCCAGCTTCCCGCCGACATGGAATTGCGCCCGCTCTATGACCGTGCCGAACTGGTGGATGGCGTCATCGACACCATGGGTCACAATCTCACCCTGGCGGCCGGTCTGGTCATCGCCATCCTCCTCCTGTTTCTGCGGAGTTGGCGGGCGGCCTTGATTGTCGCCAGCCTCCTGCTGCTGGCCTTCGGCCTCGGCCTTGGCGGCATGGCTACCTGCGGCATCATGGGCAGCCTGCTCACCCTCGGTGCCATTGATTTCGGCGTGGTGGTGGACGACACCATCGTGATGGTGGAAAATGTCACCCGCCAACTGGCGGCTCTCGCCAGTCAGCCATCGCCCGCCACCCCGGCCGCCCGGTTGAACACCATCATTGCGGCCTGCTGCCAGGTGCGCAAACCCATGCTGGTGGGGATGCTGGTCATCATTGGCGCATACGTGCCCATCCTCACCCTCGGCGGCGTCGAGGGCCGCATGTTCCGCCCGCTGGCCGAGTCCGTGACGCTGATCCTGTTAAGCTCGCTGACCCTCACCATCACGCTTGTGCCCGCCCTGTGCGCACTGGGCTTGCGCGCCGGTAGCTCCTTGCAGGAACCCCGGTTTCTGGAACGGCTGCGTTCCGTTTACGAAAAACTCTTTCTCGCCTGCCGCCAGCGCCGCTGGTTGATTCTCGCCCTGGCCCTGTTACTGGCGGGCGGAGCGGCGGCCCTGTCCACCCGGTTGGGCGCAAATTTCCTCCCCTACCTCGACGAAGGCTGGCTGGTCGTCGAAGTGCAAAAAGCCCCCGGCCTCAGCCTCGCTAAATCCGTGGCGATGGAGGAGCAAACCGAGCGCGCCATTCGCGCCGCCGTCCCCGAAGTCAGGGATGTTTACTCCCGCATCGGCATGTCCGAGATCGCCACCGACCCGCAAGGGGCCAACCAAAATGACATCTACCTCAGTCTGCGCCCCCCCTCGGAATGGCGGCAAATCAATGGCCAGCGCGTGACCAAGGCCGAACTCGGCGACATCATCAAGTCCGTAATCAACACCCAGGTGCCCGGTCAGGAACTGGAACTCAACCAGCCCATCGCCGTGCGGTTCGATGAATTGCTCGAAGGCATCCGCACCGACCTGGCCATTAAAATCTACGGTCCCGATTATGATGAACTCGACCGCCTGGCCGGCGAGGTCGCGGACATCGTGCGTAAAATGCCCGCGGCCGGCGAGGTGGTCATCGACCAGCCGGGTCGCACCACGTTGCAGGAATTCACGCCGGACCCCATCCCCGCCGTGCGTTTCATGATCGCCGGCGATGTCATCAACAACGCCGTCTCCATCGGGCTGGCGGGCCGCGACGTCGGCCGCGTGGATGAGGGTGAGGTCTTCTACCCCATTGCCGTGCGCATCGCCGAGTCCGCCCGCACCAATCCCGCAACCCTGGATCTGCTGCCCGTTCGCAGTGCCGACAGCTCCTTCGTGGCCACGTTGAAAGACGTCGGGAGCTGGACCAACCGGACCAACGCCGTCGCCGCCATCACCCGCGAACAGGCCCGCCGCCGCGTGGCCATCATGGTCACTGTGAACAGCCCGGACGTCGTCGGCTTTGTGGCCCGCGCCCGCGTCGCCGTGGACCAGCAAGTGAAGATCCCCGAGGGTTACCGGCTGGAATTCAGTGGCGCTTATAAAAACTGGCAATCCGGCAGCCGGCGACTCGCCCTCGCCAGCGGTCTCGTCCTGCTGCTCAGTCTGGCGCTCATTTACACCGCGCTGCAAAACGGCCGGCAAACCGCCCTGGTCGCCCTGGGCCTGCTCTTTGCCCTGGTTGGTGGCGTCTATGGTTTGTGGCTGCGCGACCTGCCATTGACGCTCCCCGCCGCCATCGGCTTTGTCACCCTGGGCGGCCTGAGCCTGCTCAACGGCCTGGTGCTCCTGACCTATTTTAACGAGCTCCGCGCCCAAGGCCTGGACGCGGCTGCCGCCGCCCTGCAAAGCGCCAAAACCCGGCTGCGCCCCGTCCTCATGACCGCCCTGGTCGCCAGCGTCGGCTTCCTCCCCATGGCCTGCTCGACCAGCCCGGGCGCGGAACTGCAACGCCCCTTTGCCACCGTGGTCATCTTCGGCATCCTCACCGCCACCGCCCTGACCCTGCTCCTGATTCCCCTGCTGCTGGCCGGAGCCGACGCAACCCGACGCAAAACCCGGCAATGAGGTTGCCTGGTCGGCGGTCACAGACCGCCGCTACAGCTTGCCGCCCCAGGCGGGGGGAAGCGTGGCCTCACCTATAGTGCTGGCAGCTTGACTCATCGGCATTCACTTTGACTGGGCATGGCCATCCATCCGCGAGTTTCTCAAAGGGGCGCGATTCAAGGCAAGCGCCGGACAAGCAAATCAGGTTCCCGCCGGGCGGGCGGGCCATGTCACAGAACCTCCTCATGGCATACACCACGCGAGCCCGAACCCGCTGGCACCTTCAATACGGCGCGGCAAGCCAAGCAGCTTCAATATTAATCATCACATGATGAGTTGTCAAACGGGAAAGTAGATAAAATGCGAAGAGACAAAGGGGAAGGTTTAGAGCGTATTGAAAAATACTGCAGCCACCGAATGGCCACATTATTTTTTAAAACGCTCCAAACCCGAAAGATCGAGAAAAATTGCATTTTAACAAATCCTTCCGGCCGCACAGAACACAAAGCGCCGCCGCCGAATTAAAATTTATCCACGGTCCAGCCCAATAAGCCTGAAATTGGGATTTTTAAGTTTAATTTTTGAATTTTACCCCCGCCTACTGCGCCAGCACCCGGTAAAACCGCGAGCCCGTAGCTGCGGTTGGATCCGTGATGATCTGCATGGCCCCACTGCTATAATAAACCGTTGTCAGGGTTTGCCAGGTCACGGGTGGCGCCAAATTGGTGGTATATTGAATTGTGTATTGTAGCCCCGCCGTGCCGGGAAATTGGAGTTGAAACCCGTTGGTCAGCACCGCCACACTTTGAAATTGGGGTGCCGGGAGCGGCTGCACTGTGATCTGTGCGTTGGTCGAGACCCCCGCCGGATTGTCATTATTGTAGACGGTATAAGTGACGGTGTAGGTGCCCGCGTTGGTGTAAAGATGAACCACGGACAATGCGGTGTTGGTCAGCGCGTGTCCATCACCAAAGGACACGCTGGTATTGGCGGCATGACCGGTGTAAGTCAAACCATAGATTGCGCCTCGGTTGACCAGCACATTCGTTTGATAAGCCTGCAAATTAACCGATAAAGGGCCGACCAGGTTGGAAATCACCACCTCCGAGCACCCCATGGAAGGCGGGTTGGCCCAGGGCTGGCCCTCCAAATCATATCCGTTGGCGAAAAGGGCGATGCCCTTCCCCCGACAAGGCGAGTTAACGGCCAGATGATAGCCATCCAGAAAACTCGGACTTACATTCAGATTCCCCGCGCCGAGCAGGCTGGATTGCCCTTGGGAGGGGGCGGCGCAGGTGTAAGCATACTGGGCCGTTGGATAAGGAGGGTAGAAATTGTCCAGTAAAGCCCCACTCGGAAATGGGGCATTGTCGTAGTTCGCGAGCACGATACAGTTGGTCACAACGCCATAATAAGTACCTGCTCCATTCACAGCGTTGTGACTGGCAGTGTTGACAATGTTTTGCAGCACCGTGCAATTGTTCAAATTCGCATAATAAGCGCCCGCGCCACTTCCATATGCCTGATTGAACTCCACCAGTGAATTGTTTAAAGTGCCTGAGTTGATGCCACCGCCGTAAACCGCGCAGTTATTGGTGAGCAAACAATTAGCCACGGTCCCGGTGAGCGAATGACAAAAGACCCCGCCGCCACTCTCCAAAACCCCACCCGGGTAAAGGTCACCCGTGGCCCGCGTGGCGCCACTTTCGAGGGTGAAGCCGATTAATTGCGCCCCGTCCCCAATCCACGCACAACGGACCGCACCGGGACCATTCGTGGCCGCCGGGTCCCATGCCCCTTGAATCGTCGTGGTTGCAAAACCATTGACACTGATCACCGTGATGGGGAGCGTCAGGGCTACCCGGTTGGTCAGGTTCCCCGCCTCCACGGCGCCGCCCGTGGCATAGAGCCCGTTCGTTACGAGTACAATGTCACCCGCCACTGCCACATTAATGGCGTCCTGTATGCTGGTCGCGGCTGTCGCCCAAGTGGTGTAGGGAGCGCTGGGACTGGTTCCGGCGGCATTCACGGCATGAATCACCACCGTCGCCACCTGACTTGTCACCACGCCAAACGAATTACTAACCACCACCTGGTAAGTCCCGGCGTCAGTCGGGCCAAAATGATTCACGGTTAAATTGGCCGTCCCGGAATTGCTATAATGACCGTCATCCTGCAGCGGGGAACCATTTAAGCTCCAAACATAAGCAATCGGTGCCTGACCCGCGACCAGTGTGCCTAGCGTCAGCCCCTCCCACGGATTGTTTATTTGCAAGGCGGGCTGGAGGGCAATCACCGGCGCGGGTTGCCATTCATCGCAACCCATGGAGGGCGGATTATTCCAGGGCTGGCCGTCAATATCCGCGCCGGAAACGACTGCCGCGTTTCCCTGGCCAATAACCGGCGACGTCGCCGCCAGATGGATTCCGTCAGCCAACAGTTGCGGATTGACATCCATGTTGCCCGTGCCAGTGGGAAGCGGATCAGCATCGCAGTAACTCAGCGTACAACTATTATAATTGGTGTTGGGGTAGGAGGTCCGGGAAAAATTTCCATAAACCAGGCTGTTGATCAGCGTGGCGCTGTTGACTGCCGCGCCGTAACCAGTACTGTAACCAGACGAGGTATTTTTTGAAACTGTGCAATTAACGAGTCTGCCACCAGCCGCCGCCCCCCCGTTGAGATATGAAGAATTTTGGATAAACACACAATTGGTTGCATTACAATTTTGCGCTCCACCGCCCGAATCTTGGTCGGCATAGTTGGAACTAATCACGCAATTCTGCAAATTACAGAGTTCAGCCCCGCCACCCGCTCCCTGGCCGCCAAACCCCGTGCCCGGGATTCCCGAGCCAACCGCATGATTGCCAATGATCGTGCAATCGCTCAAAGTCACCTTGTACGCGCCGCCCCCATAAACTGAGGCATAATTAGTAATTAAGGCGCAGTTATAAACCAGTGCATTTGTCGTCAAACCAAAAACCGCACCACCATATTGCGCAGTATAAACCGATCCATTGACCCCGCGAGTCGCCCCACCTTGCAAGGTAAAGCCCGCTAATATTGCATTGGTGGTCAGCCAGGCGCACCGGACCGCTCCGGGCCCATTGGTGGAGGTGGGATCCCAGGCACCCTGGATGATGGTTGTGGCTGGCCCGTTAACACTCTGCACCAGCATGGCCTTGTTCACCGAAACACAATTGGTGATCACCCCGTCCATTGAGATTCCGCCGGTGGCGTATAACCCGTTGGTCACCAGCACCACCTCCCCTGCCGCCGCAACATTGACCGCATCCTGAATGTTCGTGGCCGCTGTCGCCCAGGAAGTGTATGGCAAAACCGGATTCGCCCCGCCTGCCGAGACAAAGTGAATCACCAAGTTCGCCACCGAACTCGTGACCACCCCGGCAGTATTACTCACCACCAGTTGATAACTGCCGGCGTCCGACCCAACGACCCCGACGGCGGTTAAATTGGTGGTCTGCGAACCGGTAAAATGTCCATTGTCCGCCAACCGCACCCCGTTCTGCTGCCAGGAATAATAAAGCGGCGTTTGCCCCGTCACCGCGACATTTTTGAGGGCAAAACCCGTCGGATTCCCCAATAATTGCAGTTGCGGTGCCGTCACCACGGGTGCCGGCGACCACTCGGAGCAGCCGATGGACGGTGGTCTGATCACGCTCCAAGCCTGGCCGAAAAGATCCGTGCCCGTCACCAAATAGTTGCCATTGCCCGCGCCAATACACGGCGAACTGGCCAGCAGATGCACTCCATCCGCAAACATTTGCGGGGCGGCGCTGATATTGCCCGGCCCGCCGGTCGGGGAGGTGGTGCAACAATAAACCAAATTACCCGATCCTGAATGGTCAGAACTGCCACTGTAATAGATGATGCAATTCGTGCAGTTGGCGTTATAGACCCCAAAACCCGCGTTGCTCACCACCGTGCAACTGGTCAGGTTCGCATAGGCCGCCCCAACCCCCTGTTCGGTGCCGATGTTATTGGCGATCCAACAATTCGCTAAATCGCCCTGATAAGCCCCGCCTCCGTAGGAAAAAGCCGTGTTGGAAACGATCACGCAGTTGGCCACAAAGGCATTGGTGGCGGCGCACCATACCCCGCCGCCGGCGTTGTTGGGCGCGCCGGTCAAAGCCGTCGCCCCGGCCGTCAGCGTGAACCCGGTCAGGGTCGCGCCATTGGTCAGCCAAGCACAGCGCACCGCCTTGGTTCCATTGGTCGCCCCCGCGCCCAGAATGTACGTCACCCAGGGCCCGTTCACACTTTGCACGGTGAGCGGCTTGTTCAAGGCCACCCGGTTGGTCAGCGTCCCGGCCATCGCCAGTCCGCCATAGGCATAGGTCCCATTCGTGACGAGCACTTGATCCCCATTGCCCGCCGCATTGATGGCATCCTGAATATTCGTCGCCGCCGTGCTCCAACCGGCATACGGCGGCGTGGGATTGGCACTATTCTGCGCCACGTAAAATGTCGCTCCATTGGCAAAACCCGGGAGCCCCAACAGCAGCCAAACCAGGCTGAAATACGCGCCTCGACAGGCATTGGTCCATTTACGCCGGCATTTAAGCTGAAGTGTATGCATGGCAACCTCGTTGTAATATGTTGAGACGCAGTTGATATGGCATAAACCCGGCGCGGGGAAAAGCCCTAATTTGACCGGCCTCTCGAAAACGTTTCCCGCGCCAAATGCCGCCCACCATCAAACTGTTGTCCATTTATCCATCCATCCCTCGGCTATTGCCAAAGGTTCAAAAATAATAAAATAATATTCGCCGGGATTGACCACCCGGCCCCATTCCCACAGGTATTGGATAAATTTGCTTGCCGCGCTGGGCTGCTCCCTTAATGCTAACTGTAGCTATGGCGGCGAAAAAACAAAGCGACACGCAATTAATCAAAAAGCGGACAGTCAAACTCCCTCCTTCCCGGGAATTTCACCCCGACCCCGCGCCGGCCACTGCCACGGTCCCCACAGGATTTGCCGCGCCCCTGCCCATTGTGGGTTTCCCGCCCGACCCGGAAGCGCCCCTGCCCATCAAGCCCGTTGAGGGAGATACCACCGCTTTTATCCGCCGGGAATCCACCCGCTATGATGGCGACACTGCCATCAAGCTATACCTGCGCGAAATTGGCCTGGTCAAATTGTTGACCGCCGAGGAGGAGATCGAACTCGCCGCCCGCATCAAGAAAGGCGATAAAAAAGCCCGCGAACTCATGATCAAGGCCAATTTGCGCCTGGTCGTGAAAATCGCCCGCGATTACGAGGGGATTGGCCTCCCGCTGCTCGACCTCATCAGCGAGGGCAACATCGGCCTCATGAAGGCGGTCGAACGTTTTGACCCCGCCAAAGGCGGCAAGCTCTCCACCTACGGCTCCTGGTGGATCAAACAATCCATCAAACGCGCCCTGGCCAACCAGTCCAAGACCATCCGCCTCCCCGTCCATCTGGTGGATAAAATCTCCAAGATGCGCCGGCTGTCCATGAAGCTCACCGAGGAATTCGGCCGCGAGCCCACCGATGAGGAACTCGCCGGCGAACTCGGCATCACCGTGGCCCGGGTCACCCAGATGCGCCAGGCCTCCCAGCGCCCCACCTCCCTCGACGCCCCCATCGGCGACGACGACTCCAATTTGTTTGCGGATGTGGTGGAGGATGAAAATGCGCATTCGCCCTACGCGAATCTTGAAGACAAGACCGTCACCGACATGCTCCAGGACATGGTCAAGCATCTCGCCCCCCGCGAGGCCACCATCCTGCAGTACCGCTTCGGGCTGGATGGCGGCACCGAGCGCACCCTGGAGGAAGTCGGCGCCAAGTTCGGCGTCACCCGCGAACGTGTCCGGCAAATTCAAAACCTGGCCTTGCGCAAACTGCGCAAAATGATCGAGAAACTCGAAGCCAACAAAAAAGAAGACTGATGCCCCCGCTTATGCCCGCCCCCACCGCCCTGGAAATCGAGCACGCCATCCGCAATGTTCCGGACTTCCCCAAGCCCGGCATTCAATTCAAGGACATCACGCCCGTTCTGGCCGATCCGCGCCTCTTTGCCGGGGCCATTGACCTGCTCACCCAAAATTTTGCCCCCGGTTCCGTGGATGCCGTGGTGGGCATCGACGCCCGCGGCTTCATCTTTGCCGCCGCCGCCGCGCTCAAGCTCAAAGCCGGCTTCGTGCCGGTCCGTAAGGTCGGCAAGCTCCCCTGGCAGACCATCGAACAAAGCTACGACCTCGAATACGGCACCAACACCGTGGCCATGCACCTGGACGCCATCAAACCCGGCCAGCGGGTGTTGCTCGTGGATGATCTGATGGCCACCGGTGGCACCGCCGCCGCCGCCATCGCCCTGATGCAAAAGCTCGGCGCGCAGATTCTGGAAGTGGGCTTCCTCATCGAGCTGAAATTCCTCGATGGCCGCGCTAAAATCCCCGGCCTACCCATCCGCTCCATCGTGGTTTATTAAAGCACCTCGCGGTGACCCAGCTCCGCTGCACTGGCCTTTTGCTCACCGGGCCAACCTGGCATCTTTCAGGGCCAAAACTCTGAAAAATCCCGCGCCTTTACTTCATGATTGAGCTGTAATAACGGGCTTTTTTGGCCTTCAGCCTTCGCTGCTTCCCATCGGGCAAACCCCAGCCATTCTTTGCCAAGTTTCGTCCAGCCAGCCGGATTGGCCTTTGGTATTAATGCCTTACGATTAACAAATATTTTTTAAACAAGACGCATTATATAATATTTTAATCCACCATCCGCGTATGAAACCTAAAATCAATCATTCAGGTCTGGCGTTGCCGGTCAAAGGCGTGGATTGGCTCCACAATCCCATTTTCAACAAGGGCACCGCCTTCACGGATGCCGAGCGGGAAGTGCTCGGCCTGCGCGGCCTGCTGCCGCCGCATGTGCACACCATGGACGAGCAGGTCATGCGGGTGATGGCCAATTTTCGCAGCAAATCGAGCGATCTGGAGCGGTATGTCCAGATGGTCAGCCTGCAGGACCGGAACGAAACCCTCTTTTACCGGGTGGTCACCCAATATTTGGAGGAAATGCTGCCCATCATTTACACCCCCACCGTGGGCAAGGCCTGCCAGGAATATGGTTATATCTTCCGCCGATCCCGCGGCTTCTACATCAGCAGCGAGGACCGCGGCCGCATGGCCCAAATCCTCCGCAACTGGCCCGTGCCCGATGTCCGCGTCATCGTGGTCACCGATGGCGAGCGCATCCTCGGTTTGGGCGACCTCGGCGCCTATGGGATGGGCATTCCCGTGGGCAAACTCTCCCTCTACACCGCGTGCGCCGGCATCAATCCCCTCCAATGTCTCCCCATCACCATCGATGTGGGCACCGAAAACGAGACCCTGCTCAAGGACCCCCTCTACACCGGCCTCCGCCAAAAACGCCTGCGCGGGGCCGAGTATGACGCCCTGATCGAGGAATTTGTGGCCGCCGTGGAGGCCGTGTTTCCCGGAGTGCTGATTCAATTTGAGGATTTCGGCAATCACAATGCCTTCCGCCTCCTTGAACGCTACCGCACCCGCACCTGCACGTTTAACGATGACATCCAAGGCACCGGCGCGGTCGCCCTGGCCGGCGTGCTTTCGAGCCTGCGCCTCTCCGGCGGAAATCTGGCGGACCAGCGGGTCCTGTTTTTCGGCGCGGGCGAGGCCGGGCTGGGCATTGCCGACCAGATTGCCGCGGTGCTGGAGGCGGAGGGATTACCCCTGGCCGAGGCGCGCCAGCGCTGCTGGTTTGTGGATTCCAAAGGCCTCATCGTTGCCGGACGCGACCAGCTCACCGCCAACAAATTACCGTATGCCCATGCCCACGCACCGTGCGCCGATCTGCTGTCCGCTGTGAAAGCCATCAAACCCACCATGTTAATTGGCGTATCCGGCCAGGGCCGCACGTTCACGAAGGAGATCGTGCAAACGCTGGCCCAATACAGCCCGCGTCCCCTGGTGTTTGCCTTGTCCAACCCCACGTCCAAAGCCGAATGCACCGCCGAGGAGGCTTACACCTGGACCGATGGCCGCGCGGTGTTTGCCAGTGGCAGTCCGTTTGCACCCGTGACCCTGGCTGGGAAAACGCATGTGCCCGGCCAGGGCAACAATGTGTACATCTTCCCGGGCGTGGGGCTGGGTGTGGTGGCCACCGGCGCCCGGCGGGTGACCGATGCCATGTTCATCCGCGCCGCCCGCACGCTGGCCTCGCTGGTGCGCGAGAACGAACTGGCGGAAGGCCGGGTGTATCCCGCGCTGACCCGCATCCACGAGGTTTCGCTGGCCATCGCGGTGGCGGTGGCGGAGGAGATTTACGCGGCGAAGCTCGCCACCGTACCGCGCCCCGCCGACCTTGCTGCGCATGTCAAATCCCACATGTTCCAGCCGGAATATCCGGACTACTGCCCGCACGGGATTCCCCAGATGAATCTGGCGGGTGTCCGGTAATTAATGACCGCCGGACCAGCCGCATGGTTGAGGCTTAATTCGCCGCCGGGGCCGCCGCAGCAGCGGGTTTCGGGGCGAGGATCTTCAGTGCCTCGTCAGGCACGGTCACCTTGGTGCTGCCCACGTTGGAGATTTCCACCGTGGTGTCGCGGTCAATCGCGCGGTCGTTGCCGTTGTAGGTCACGGTGCCGGACACTTTGAATTCGTACTTGGTCAGGGCGCCGCCCGTAACCCAGAACTTCACCGAGCCTTTGGCATTGGCGATCTCCGGGGCGGCACCACCGCCACGCCGGCCACCAAAGGCGAGCTGGGCCTTGGCTCCGGCCTCCGTGAGGTCACCGGAAATCACATCGCCCTCCTGCGTGAGCGTTCCCGCGCCGCTGGCCAGGGTTAGCACCTGGGTCGCGGGAGCCTTGAAATTGCGCACCAGTCCGGCCAGGAAACGGCCCGGGCCTTGGTCGCCGCTCACATCCGCCAGGGATTGCCAGCCATTGTCCGGCGTGTTCACCGCCGCGGCGGTCCCTTTACTGATAAATTCGATGGTGTTGTCGCGCATGCTGGTGGAGACATCCGTGTAACCGTCCTTCTCCAGCTTGCCCGCGGTGGGGCCGGGACGATACTGGCTGCCCTCCGGCACCACCACCGTGGTTTTCCAGCTGTAATTGGGCTGGGCGGCGAGGGCATTGGCGGCGTTGGTAATTACGTCGCCCGGGGTGGGGTCGGCGAGGAGGGAACCGGTCAGCATGGCCACGGCAGTGAGGAGCAGTTTTGTTTTCATGACAGGGATGGGGTTTTGGTTTTGGTTCAATGGCAGCGCGTTAGCGACCGCCTAAGTATTGGGATTGCCAAACCATTAACCTTCAAAGCGCGGGGGTTGGCAAGCGGGAAATGGGCGGTACTGGAAGCATCGCGAAATGCCGGTTCATCCCTGATTAAATTCTCTCCAACTGGTTAAACCTCGGTTTTATCGGTTCCCGCCCGTTAAATCCCCGGCAGTTTTATGGCAAAAGTGGCGGTTTCGGTGCGAACCGCTCGACACGCCCGCCTGATTTTGGAAAACTCCCGCCCGTGAAACAATCGATTGTGACTTTGGACATGGAAGGCGTGTTGACGCCGGAAATCTGGATTGCCGTGGCCGACAAGACGGGCATCCCGGAATTGCGCCGCACCACTCGCGACGAACCGGATTATGACAAGCTCATGCGCTATCGCATTGGCATCCTCGACCAGCATGGCATCAAGCTCTCGGACATCCAGAACGTCATCGGCACCCTGCCCCTCTTGGACGGCGCCCGGGCCTTTCTCGATGACCTGCGCGCGGTGACCCAGGTCATCATCCTCTCGGACACTTTTGAACAATTCGCCCTGCCCCTGATTCGGCAACTCAACTGGCCCACGCTCTTCTGCCACAAACTGGTGGTGGTGAATGACCGCATCACCGATTACCAATTACGCGTGCCCGACCAGAAAAAGAAGGCCGTGGCCGCATTGAAAGCATTAAACTACCGCGTGGTGGCCGCCGGCGATTCGTTTAACGACACCGCCATGCTGATCGAGGCGGATGCCGGCTTTCTGTTCCATGCGCCAGCGAATGTCATTGCCCAATTCCCCCAGTTCCAGGCGGTGCACACCTACGGGGAACTGGCAGGGTTAATCAAGGCAGCGTTGGGGTGAGTTGAAAATCACCAAATTTCCGCTCTCTCACCCAACGGCAACGCCACGCCCGCTCATCGGCCATTACGAATTGCACTAATGGCAGTGGCGGAGCGAGTGCTGTCACTGGGAAACGCCCGGTTTTTGCGGCCAAAACGAGGTCCTCGGTGGTAGCTTGGTTTATTTTTCCAACCGCCTCAATACGGAGCGCTTATTTGCGGCGCAAATCCCCTTACCCCTAACAATGGTCAAAAAAGCCAAGAAATAACGATTGCGTAACTTTTTTGTAAAAATTCCTTGAAACATACAACCTGTGGTGTAAGAATGGTCGCCGTTCCCCCACTAATGGGGCTAGTGAGACCTTGGGTGGATTGCCGGTTTCTCGAGGATAGCGTAAGGATAGAGATTTAATGTGTCGTTCTCCTCACCTTCCGGCTCGGAAAACTTAACCAAATTCAAATCGGATTACTGCCATGATTGATGCACGTGAGGAAGTAGTGTCGCCGTCTGCCAAGCCCGCCAGCCGTCGTACCAATAAAGTCTCTGCCGGGCGCGCGGTGAAAACCAGCAAATCAGCCACCGGTAAATCGCTCCGCCTCGAACGCGTGTTTAGCGATGCCAAAGTCAAGCCCTTCGACCAAATCCAATGGGAACGTCGCACGGCCGAAATCACGGATGACGCGGGCAAAGTCATTTTCAAACAAGAAAATGTCGAAGTGCCCGCCTCCTGGTCACAGCTCGCCACCAAAGTGGTGGTGTCCAAATATTTTTACGGCGAACAGAAAACCTCTGAGCGCGAACATTCCGTCAAGCAGCTCATTCACCGCATCGCCCGCACCATCGCGGACTGGGGGATTGCCGATGGTTATTTCTCCAAGGCCGATGGCGAGGTGTTTTATGAAGAGCTGACCTGGCTCTGCGTCAACCAGTATGGCGCGTTCAACTCCCCCGTCTGGTTCAATGTCGGCCTCTACCACCAGTACGGCGTGGGCAAAAATTCCGGCCAGGGCAACTGGTATTACCACCGCGAGCACAAGCAGGCCGAGCGCGCGCCCACGCAATATGAATATCCCCAGGGCAGCGCCTGCTTTATTCAATCCGTGGCGGACAACATGGAAGACATCATGCGCCTGGCCTACAGCGAAGCCATGCTGTTCAAGTATGGTTCCGGCACGGGCACGGATCTTTCCCCCATTCGCTCCAGCCGTGAGAAGTTGAGCGGCGGCGGTCGCCCCAGCGGCCCGATGAGCTTTCTCAAGGTTTATGACCAGGTGGCCAGCGTGGTGAAGTCCGGCGGCAAGACCCGCCGCGCCGCCAAGATGAACACCCTGCGCGACTGGCACCCCGACATCGAGGAATTCATTGATGCGAAGCAGAAAGAGGAGAAGAAGGCCTGGGCGCTGATCGAGCAAGGCTATGACGGTTCTTACAACGGCGATGCCTACGGCAGCGTCATGTACCAGAACGAAAACCTCTCCGTGCGCGTCAGCGACGAATTCATGCAAGCCGCTTTGGACGGCAAGGAATGGTGGACGCACGCCGCCACCAGCGGCAAGCCCATCGAGAAGAAAGACGCCGCCAAGCTATTGTACAAAATCGCCGAGGGCACCCACATCTGCGGCGATCCCGGCCTGCAGTATGACGGAGCCATTCAGAAATGGCACACTTGCAAGGGCACCGAGCCGATTCACTCCACCAATCCGTGCAGCGAATACGTGTTCATCAACAACACCGCCTGCAACCTGGCCTCCCTGAACCTCATGAAGTTCAAACGCGAGGACGGCAAGTTCGATGTGGAACGGTTCAAAGCCGCCGCCCGCATCTTCATCACCGCGCAGGAAATTCTCGTGGACAACGCCAGCTATCCCACCAAGGAAATTGCCGAGAACTCCCATATTTTCCGCACCCTGGGCCTCGGGTTCGCCAATCTCGGCTCGCTCTGCATGAGCTACGGCCTGCCCTATGATTCTGACGAGGGCCGCGCCCTGGCCGGGGCCATCACGGCCATCATGACCGGTCACGCCTACGAACAAAGCGCCGAAATCGCCGCCAGTGTCGGACCGTTCGCCGGTTACCGCGACGCGCGTTGCTCGCATGTGGCCAAACCGATCACCAAGGACAACGTTGACTCCATGCTCGGCGTCATCCAGCAGCATCGCAACGCCGTCGAAGCCATCCAGCCCAGCGCGGAATTCAACTACCTCAAGGACGAGGCCCGCAAGACGTGGGATGGTGCGCTGGCCAAAGGCCGCCAGTATGGCTACCGCAACGCCCAGGTCACCGTGCTCGCCCCCACCGGCACGATCGCCTTCCTCATGGATTGCGACACCACCGGCGTGGAACCCGACATCGCCCTGGTGAAATACAAACTCCTGGCCGGCGGCGGCATGTTGAAGATCGTCAACCGGGGCGTGGCCGACGCCCTGCGCCGCCTCGGTTATGCCGAGCCGGAAATCAAGGCGATCATCGCTCACATCGAAAAATATGACACCATTGAAGATGTCACCGATGAGGCCACCAACGAGGTCATCCCCAGCGGGTTGCAGGCGAAGGACCTGCCGGTGTTTGATTGCGCCTTTAAAGCCTATCGCGGCAAACGCAGCATTGGTTATCTCGCCCACTTGAAAATGATGGCGGCGGCCCAGCCGTTCATCAGCGGGGCCATCTCCAAAACCGTCAACATGCCGGCCGAGAGCACCGTGGAAGACATCCGCCACACCTATGTGGAAGCCTGGAAAATGGGCTTGAAATGCGTGGCGATTTATCGCGACGGCTCCAAACGCTCCCAGCCGCTGAACACCAAGAAGACCAATGAGGGCGGCGACAAGACCGCCGACGCCACCGCGCTCACCACCCGGTTGCAGGAACTGGAGGCCGAGGTCGCCCGGTTGACCGATGAATCCGGCAAACCGCTGCGCCGCCGGCTCTCCGACACCCGCACGGCGGTCACCCACAAGTTCGACATCGCCGGTCATGAGGGCTACCTCACCGTCGGCACCTACGATGACGGCCGCCCCGGCGAACTGTTCATCACCATGGCCAAGGAAGGTTCCACCATCGGCGGTTTGATGGACAGCATCGGCACCCTCACCAGCCTGGCGCTGCAATACGGCGTGCCCCTGGAAGCCCTCGTGAAGAAGTTCGCCCATCAGCGCTTCGAGCCGAGCGGCTTCACCAAGAATCCGGAGATTCGCAACGCCTCCTCCATCACCGATTACGTGTTCCGCTGGATGGCGTTCCAATTCGTCCCCGGCTACCGGGAAAGCGTGACCGAGGTGCGTGCCCAGACCGAACTGGCCATCCCCGGGATGCTTGAGGAGTTTAAAAAAAAAGTAAACCGGCCGGTGCCTGAGCTGCCCCTGAGTGAGGACACCACCGTGCTCGATGCCGCTCCCGGCAACGGGCATAAAGCGAAGCCTGCGTTGCTCAAGCCCGGTCACGGCAAGCCGATCCTGACGTCCACGTTCGTCAATCAAGGCGACGCGCCGACCTGTCCGAACTGCGGCCACGTGGCCGTGCGCAACGGCGCCTGCTACAAGTGCCTGAACTGCGGCGAAAGCCTCGGCTGCTCGTAAGCCAGGTCATGGGACTTGAGTCTGCCTCACCGCCGACATACCTGTCAGCATCCAGCCGGAGAACCACCATTCTCCGGCTGGTTTGCACTTGCCCTTTGCGACCGGGCAAATTTCGGTTCACCATCCGCCAGTTTGAAAGTAAATGAGGCCCATGAGCGTGGAACAAATCGAAGCACAAGCGCCGGCGCTCCCGGAGACGGAATGACGGCATGCGGCAGGAAATCTTCCGGCGCGGCTTGGAATTGCGTGACAGCCCCGGGCAAGTGGAACCAGTGGACCTCAACTATTTTGAGTTGAGGAAACGCCGGGTCGCCCATGCCCTCACTCTTTAGTCTTTTCCGAAGCCCGCCAGGAGACGGTGTTTTGGCTCGGCGCCCACCCGGTGAACGGCCCTCAATATCACGCCGATGGAATGCAAGGTAAAGTCGGAGATCCAGGCTGCACCCGGTTCGTCCTGCAGGAAAGTTTCACATTTCTTCCGCCCATTCTGGTTGAGCAGTATTTCCAGGAAGATGTTGGTATCAACCAGATAATTCATCGCAGCCCATTGATATGATGCTGCAATTCAACGGCGGTAAACTGGTTCTGCAAGTCCGCCAAACCGCCAGCCCAGCTAAAACTGAAGCGCGGTCCAACCGACCGTTTTGATTCTGAGGAAATCCGGGTCGAAAGGAATTCAATGAACGCTTCCACCTGCTTTTGGGAAGCGGTGGGAAGGGCTTCGTATTTGGCTATCAAAGCGTCTTTGCTCATCGTTTACAATTTAGCAACGATCGGGCATTCAGGCAATCCGCTATTTCTCCCAACCATTCCGGCCGCCTCCCGCCTTGTCTCCGGCCCGGTCCGGGATTATGTTCCCCCCATGAGCGAGCCCAATAATTTCATTCGCGAGGACCCCTGGCGCATATTTCGCATCATGGCCGAGTTTGTGGACTCGTTCCAAACCATGTCCCAGGTCGGTCCGGCCGTGACCATTTTCGGCTCCGCGCGCACGCCCTCGGACCATCCGGATTATCACGCGGCGCATGACATTGCCAAAGGCCTGGCCAGGCATCACCTCGCCGTGGTCACCGGCGGCGGCCCGGGCATCATGGCCGCGGCCAATCAGGGAGCGGCGCAGGGTGGCGGCAAATCCGTGGGGCTGAACATCGAACTGCCCCATGAACAGTCGGGCAACCGCCATGCCAATGTGCCGGTTCATTTCCATTACTTCTTTTCGCGCAAAGTCTGCTTCGTCAAATACAGCTTTGCCTTTGTCTTCATGCCCGGCGGCTTTGGCACGTTGGATGAGTTTTTCGAAGTGCTCACGCTGGTCCAGACCCAGCGCATCCCGGCCATGCCCTTGATTCTCTATGGCACGGAACACTGGAAGGGCCTCTTCGCCTGGATGAAAAACCACCTGGAGAAAGACGGCTTGATCAGCCCCGGCGACTTGGAACTGGTCCATTTCGCGGACACGCCCCAGGAAGTCATTGACTGCGTGCTGGAATACCAGCGCAAGACCAGCCAGCCGGAACTGCCGGCGGCGGCGTTCCGCTAACTCATGCGCCCGCTGATCCAGAAAGGACCCACCACGCACACCCCCGAGTCGCTCGTGGAGCACTTGGGGGCCGGACCCGGCGTGGTCTTGCTGCGCACCTCGGCCTTTGATTCGCCCGCGGCGCGCTATTCGTTCGTGACCGCCAATCCTTTTCTGGTCTTCCGCTCGCTGGGCCCCCGCTGCGAAATTTACGCGGGAACCTGCCCATTAATGCCCATTCAGGATAACTCTGGAGCGGCGGATGATTCCCCCTCTCCGGAACGTGGGACAGGCTTCCCGCCTGTCGCCCGAGCACGCCAGCGCGAGCAGGTTGAAGCCAGCCAAAATCCGCAGGTTCAATTCGGCAATCCCTGGCAAATCCTTGATGCCCTCATGGCGCGTTGCGAGGTGCTGGATGAAATCGACCTGCCCTTTCCGCTCGGTGGTTGTTTCGGCTACTGGGGTTATGATCTCAAATACTTCAACGAACCCAAGCTGCCGCATCGAACCGTCAACGACCTGGAACTGCCTGACTGTCAGGTGGGTTTTTACGACAGCCTGGTGGTCTTCGATCATCAACTGGGCCGCGTCACCGTGGTGGCCACCGGGGTCTGCGCCGACGGTTCGCGCAGCGAATCCCGGGCGCGCGCGGCATTGCAATTCTGGCTGACCGCCTTGCAAACGGAGCCGGCGGCCAGTCCCGCGTCCACGTGCCGGACCGAACCGACGGAACCCGGGGCGGTGGCTTCAAATCTCACGCGCGGGGAATTCCTGGCCGCGGTCGAGCGGGCGCGGGCTTACATCCGCTCCGGCGATATTTACCAGGTCAATCTTTCCCAGCGCCTCACCGCCCCCTGCCCCGTTTCCGGCTGGGAATTATTTCAGCGGCTGGCAGCCGTGTCGCCGTCACCGTTTGCCGCGTATTTGAATTGCGGCGATTTTCAAATCGCCTCGTCCTCCCCCGAGCTGTTTCTGCGCCTGAGCGGCTCGCACATCCTCACGCGCCCCATCAAGGGCACCCGCCCGCGCCATGCCGACCCCACGCGCGATGCGCAGCTCGCCTACGAACTTCAGACCAGCGCCAAGGAACTCGCCGAATTGGTGATGATCACCGACCTCCTGCGCAACGACCTCGGCAAAGTTTGTGAATTCGGCTCCGTGCAGGTGCCCGACCTGGCGCGGCTCGAACGTTTCGCCCAGGTGCAGCATCTGGTCTCCACCGTGGAGGGCCGCCTGCGCCGGGAGGTGACGCACTTTGCCGCACTCGCCGCCAGCTTTCCCGGCGGGAGCATCACCGGCGCGCCCAAATTCCGCGCGATGGAAATCATTGATGAGTTGGAGCCGGTGGCGCGTGGTCCCTACACCGGGTGCCATGGGTATTTGGGGTTCAACCGCGAAAGCCAGTTGAGCATCAGTATCCGCACGGCGGTGTGCCGGGCGGGCCGGGCCTGGTTTCACGCGGGCGCGGGGATTGTGGCGGATTCCATTCCGGCGGCGGAGTATGACGAAACGCTGGCGAAGGCGGCGGGGTTTCTGGCGGCGTTGAAATTGGAATTGACGAGCGCCGCAAAGGTTGCAGGCTAAATCAAAACAGAGTTTGCCTTGGCCAATAAGAACTCCAAATGAAATTTCAGCATCCAGAACTTGAGCAGTTTTACCAACGCGTTATGGGGCTCGAAATAGGAAGCTTGCCAGAAGTGGAGAAACCCGTTTTTGCATTAATGGACGCATATGGTTGGTTTCGTCTGATTGATGGCAATCAGGATGGCAAACTTCAGGAAATTACCAACCATTTACTATCCCCTGAACTGCGGCCCGCTTTGCGTAACTGGTATCTGAGACATCCCCAAGCGAACTGCAACCATGCGTTTATTGAGTTCCGTGACCATTTGAGCACGCTTGCTGGAGAGAAATTTGGATGCTGATTTGAACTCCTTGAACCCGCAGATCAACGAACCGACTTGAGGGTCGTGCTGCTCCGATAAGAAACGACAGATTCACTCGGAAAGCCCATTTGACTTTCATACGGGTTGTGTTTGGGATTGCTCTGCTAGTGATTGCAACTGATTAAACCGTCACTGCGGATAAACCGTGATGCCCACCCGCTCAATGTGCTCGCGCAAGGCCGGAAGTTGAATCAGGCGAAATGCCTTCACATCATACTTGTAGGGCGTGGGCAATTCGTCCAGTTCCGCCGCAATGGCCTCCGCACCCAACGCGTCCACCTCCCCCCAAAGCGCCAGGTCGATGTCGGATCCGGGGGCGCTGGTGCCTTTGGCGCGGGAGCCAAAGAGTTTTACGACTTTGATTTCGGGATGCCGTTGAAACACGCCAGATAACATGCTGAGTTCAGCCGGGGCCAGCGCGGCGGTTTTCATAATGTGCGATTTTTTTGGAGATAATCATGCAGGCTGGCGATGGCCGGCAGGTAGTTCTCAGCAATGGCTTTGGCCGCCGCTTCAAAAACCAAACCGTCATAAGTATGGCTCAAGAGATTGCGGTTATCCAACATTTTGATCCACACATTGCCATCGGCGAGCACTTTGGCGGCGAAGGCTTCCTTGATAACCTGGCGGGGCGTGACCGGCGTGATTACCAATCCACTGGCTTCGAGGTAATCCTTGAGCGTTTTCCAAGCCAGTTCAAAAGTGTATTCAAATCGTTGAACCACCCCTTCCTTTTCCAGCATGGAGAGCGCCTCCGGTTTTCGTTCCAACGCCTCGCTCAGCAAAACGAAAGCCCGGTCAAAATTTTGAAAGCGCTGTTGCCAGTGGACGTCCGCGCTCATGGGGACACACTAACGCATCCGGCGGGCGGCGGACAGTCTTTTCTCCATCCCGGCGCGCCTCAACTCCCGTGCGCCGGATGCCGGCATTCCGCCAGTTCGCGGCGGGTGGCTTGCAGGCGTTGAATCAGTGTTTCCGACACCCGCTTCATCAGTTCGTAGCCCAGGTCATGATTGGCCTCGCACACTTCGCGCACGTGTTTGCCGTAGAAACAAATGGCCTTCACCGGCGTGACCGCGCGGGCGTCAAAGTGCCAGCAGTAGGGCGGGAAGAGCCAGGACCAGCCCAGCAAATCGCCCGCCCCCAGGGTTTGGATATGCCGGGGCTCGGTGTCCAACAACGGCGACTCAATTTCCACCCGGCCTTCCAGGATGAGGTAGAAGCGGTTGGCCGGTCCATCCTCATTCAGGATGCGCTCGCCCGCTTGAAACTCCGCCGGCAGGGAGTCGGCGGCCAGCAGTGCGAGGTGGGCCTCGCTCATCCCGCGCAGGAAGGGCTGCGCGGCCAGGGTGCTAATTAGGGTTTTCATAGGTTTGGCGACCGCCGGGGTTTAACTGGCTTTGACCTGGGCAACCAGCGCGTTCAACGAGGCTTTGGCATCGCCGAAGAGCATGCGCGTGTTGTCCTTGTAGAATAACAGGTTCTCGATGCCGGCAAAGCCGGCGGCCATGGAGCGCTTCATCACGATCACTGTCTTGGCGTGGTCAGCGTCAATGATGGGCATCCCATAGATGGGGCTGCTTTTGTCCTCGCGGGCAGCGGGGTTCACGACATCGTTCGCGCCGATGACCAGGCACACGTCAACGCGGTCCATGGTCGGGTTGATGGCTTCCATTTCGCACAACTGATCGTAGGGCACATTCGCCTCGGCCAGCAGCACGTTCATATGACCCGGCATGCGGCCGGCCACAGGGTGAATCGCAAAACGCACTTCCACGCCGCGCTTGCCGAGTTCATCCGAAAGTTCGCGCACTTGATGCTGCGCTTGCGCCACCGCCATGCCGTAGCCGGGCACGATCACGACCTGTTGCGCATAAGCCAGCAACACGGCCACTTCGTCGGCTTGGATGGGCTTGACGGTCTTGCCCGCCAGGTCGCCTGCCGCGCCACCGGCACCGGTTGCGCCGGCCCCAAACGCCCCAAAGAGCACGTTGCTTACGGGCCGGTTCATGGCACTGCACATGAGCAGGGTCAGGAGCGTGCCGGAGGAACCCACCAGGGTGCCGGCCACGACCATCGCCAGGTTGTTGATGGCAAAACCATCGGCCGCGACGGCCAGCCCGGTGAAGGAGTTCAGCAGGGAAATCACCACCGGCATGTCCGCGCCGCCAATCGGCATCACCATTGCCACGCCGAAGAACACGGCGAGGACGAACATGACGATAAACGCCGTGGTGGTGTTGCCGCCGGAGACATTAAAGGTCAGCCAGCCACACAAGCCGAGAATAACCACCAGGATGAGGCCATTGAGCAGGTTCTGGCCGGGAAAGGTCATGGGCTTCTCAAATTTGCCCTCCAGTTTGAGATAGGCAATAATACTGCCGGAGAAGGAGAGCGAGCCAATCAGCGTGGCGAAGAGCATGGACCCGGCAATGAACGCGGTAATGTTGTTGCCATGCAGGAACTCCAGGGTGGCCACCAGCGCCGCCGCGCCGCCGCCCAGGCCGTTGAAGAGCGCCACCATTTGCGGCATGGAGGTCATCTTCACCGAGTACGCGCCAACGGCCCCGATCACCAGGCCGATAATGGTGCCAATGACAATCAGCGTGTAATTAAACGACCAGCCCTGCCCCCAGACATAGTCCCCGTTCGGCTGGTGCAGCGACACCAGCGCGATGAACATGCCGGCCGCCGCCACCAGGTTGCCGAGGCGCGCCGTCTTGGGCGAGGCCAGCAGCTTGATGCCGAGGATGAATAGAACCGAAATCCCGATAATAATGTAGGCGATAGTCGAGCTCATTTTTTCTTTTTCTTAAACATTTGCAGCATGCGGTCGGTGACCATGAATCCGCCAAACACATTGGCGGAGCCAAAGACCACCGCGACAAATCCCAGAATCTGGGCCAGCGGCGTGGCCGCGTCGGCGAGCACCAAAATGCCGCCGAAAAGGATGATGCCGTGAATCGCGTTCGTGCCGGACATCAGCGGCGTGTGCAGCATGGAGGGCACCTTGGAGATGACCTCGATGCCCACGAAGATGGCGAGGACAAAAATAAAGATGATGTAGGGGATGTTGGATTCCATAAAAGATTAGCTGGTTTTGGGAAGCAGTTTTTCATTCACCACCTTGCCGCCATGGGTGACCAGGCAGCCCTTGATGATTTCGTCGTCAAGTTTGAGGACAAAGGTCTTTTCCTTCTTGTCCCAGAATTCTTCCACGAGCGCCACGAGGTTGGCGGCGTACACCTGGCTGGCATGCAACGGCACCCGGCCGGGCAAGTTGGCAATGCCGACGATCTTCACGCCATTGCGATCCGTGACCTGGTCATAAACCACACCCTCAACATTGCCGCCCGTTTCCACGGCAAGGTCCACCACCACGGCCCCGGGCCGCAGGGCGTTGAGCATTTCCGTCGTCACGAGCACCGGTGCTTTGCGGCCGAAGACCTGCGCGGCGGAAATCACCACGTCGGAATCCGCGCACGTTTTCTTCATCGCCTCGCGCTGCTTTTGAATCTGCTCCTCGGTGAGCGCCTTCGCATAGCCATCCTTGGTCTGGCCGGTTTCGCCAATGTCGATCTTGAGGAATTGCGCGCCGAGCGACTTCACTTGTTCCTCGACCACGGGACGGGTGTCGTAGGCCGTGACCTTGGCGCCCAGGCGCTTGGCGGTGGCGATGGCCTGCAAGCCCGCCACCCCGACGCCAATGATGAACACCTTGGCCGGCAGGATCGTGCCTGCCGCCGTGGTCATCATGGGAAAAATTTTATTGGAATACCGCGCCGCCAGGATCACCGCCTCGTAACCACCCAGGTTGGCCTGGGAGGACAGCACGTCCATTTTCTGGGCGCGCGTGGTGCGGGGGATGAATTCCATGCTGATCGCGCTGACGCCCTTCTCGGCAAATTTCTGGACGAGTTCCTTCTCATTGAAGGGGTCCAGCAGGCTGGCATGGATGGCGCCGGGTTTGAGCTTGTCAATTTCGGCGAGGGTTGGCTTGCGCAAGCGCAGGACGATGTCCCCGGTGATCAGGAGTTCGTTATGGTCGGTGGAGAGAGTCGCCCCGGCTTTGACGTACGCCTCGTCGGGAAACCCGGCGGCGAGCCCGAGGCCGGCCTCGACTTCAACTTGCGCACCGAGTTTGACGAGTTTGGCGACGGCGTCCGGCGTTAGGGGCGCGCGGTTTTCGCCCGGATGAGACTCACGTGGAGCGGTGATTTTCATGGCTGTGTAACTGGAGGCACACTAACACCCCCCGCCATGTTGAGAACCGCTTATCTTGGCAATTCCAAAACAAATTTTGGCTTATGCAACGAAGCAAGCCAGCATGGGTGCCAGGCCGACCGGGATGAGGGACACCATTAGGTTGGTGCGAAAATGGAAAAAAATCAGGGGGGGGGAATTCAGTTTTGGATTGGAGACCTGTTAGTCTGGCGGCCAATCCGAGGCCATCCTTTTTGCTTTACTGATCTCCGGACTTCCTAATTCATCCCACCTCCCTTTTCGCTGAGAGCTTCCCAAACTCCCCCTCCTTTGCCATGCTTCCGGCAAATGGTGGTGGTCGAAACCGTGCTGGTGTTGCTGGTGGCGATTGCGGGACTGGCGTTGCTGGCCCGCAAACTGGAATTGCCGTACCCCATTCTGCTGGTGCTCGGCGGCCTAGCGTTCGCCCTCGTTCCCGGCCTGCCCGAAGTAAAACTGGACCCCGAGCTGGTGTTTCTCTTTTTTCTGCCACCGCTGCTGTACCCAGCCGCGCTCTTCACCTCGTGGCGGGATTTCCGGGCCAATCTCCGGCCCATCACCCTGCTGGCCTTTGGTCTGGTGCTGTTCACCACCCTCCTGGTCGGCTGGCTGGCGCACTGGCTCACCGGCATGCCCCTGGCGGCGGGCTTTGTGTTGGGATCGATTGTTTCGCCCTCGGACGCCGTGGCGGCCACTGCCATCACCGAACGCCTCCATGTGCCCCGGCGCATTGTAACGGTGCTGGATGGGGAGAGCCTGGTGAATGACGCCACCGCGCTGGTGGCGCTGCGCTTTGCCATCGCCGCAGTGGCCACCGGGAGTTTTTCCCTGCTGCATGCCGGCGGGGAGTTTGTGCTGGCCGGCGGCGGGGGTATACTCTTCGGGCTGGGCATCGGCTGGCTGGCCGTGCAGGTGCAATCCCGGCTGGATGATCCCCCCGTGCAAACCACCCTGAGCCTGCTCACCCCGTTTGCGGCCTATTTGCCGGCGGACCGCCTGGGGCTGTCCGGGGTGCTGGCCGTGGTCAGCGCGGGCATGTACATTGGCTGGCGCGCCCCGGAGATCGTGAGTGCGCGGACCCGGCTGCACGTGGGGCCGTTTTGGGAAACCCTGGTGTTTTTGTTAAACGGCCTGGTTTTCATTTTGATTGGCCTGCAACTGCCGGAGGTCATGGACCGGCTGGCGGGCCAGTCCCGGCTGGTGTTGCTGGGTGATGCCGTGGTGGTTTGCGGGGCGGTGATTGTGGCGCGCATCCTCTGGGTGTTTCCGGCCACCTACCTGCCGCGCGTGCTGTTCCCGCACATTCGCCGGAAGGATCCCTATCCCAACTGGCGTTCGGTGGCCATTGTGGCATGGACCGGCATGCGCGGGGTGGTTTCCCTGGCGGCGGCCCTGGCCCTGCCGTTGACGCTGCCAAATGGCTCGCCATTTCCTGGCCGGGATCTGATCCTGTTTCTGACGTTTAGTGTCATTTTGGCCACCCTGGTGTTGCAAGGGCTGAGCCTGCCGCCCTTGATTCGCTGGCTGGGCGTGGGACACGACCACGTCCACGAAAATGAGGAGCGCCATGCGCGGTTACAGGCCAATCACGCCGCGCTGACGCGCTTGAATGAACTCGCCGGCACGGCGGAACCGGCGGCCGTGGAACGGTTGCGGGGTGAGTACGAAGACCGCATCCGGCAATTGCAAGTCTGCCAGGCGGAGCCGGATGACCGGCCGGCCCACCTGCACACCGATGCCTATCAAAACTTGCTGGCCGAGGCGCTGGTGATCGAACGCCGGGCCATCATCCAACTCCGCAACGAGCGCGTCATCAATGACCACGTGCTCCGCCGCATTCAAAAAGACCTGGATTACGCCGAGGGCCGCCTCCTCCGCGAGCCGGATTGAACCGGCCGGCAGTGGATCGCCATTTTACACTGCCTCAATTTGCCCAGCCGCGAAGTGGGCAAATTCAGGCAGTCCGCGCAAAAAAATGCAGCATTAGGCGGTAATTCCTGAATTTTAATTAAATTTAACATTTTTCCAAAAATTACAAAATCGCTTGCCAGTGACGCCCATCCCTTTATCTTGAACTTCCAGCATAGGCAATCCTCCCAAGTCGGCATTGAATATGCTATAACCAATAGAGCAGTAGCTAACAATTAACATTCAATACTAATATCCATGGCCGAATATAAACTCGAGTACATCTGGCTGGACGGCTATCAGCCCGTCGCCAACCTTCGCGGCAAAACCCAGGTGAAGGAATTCAAAGCCTTTCCCAAGCTCTCCGAACTCCCGATGTGGGGTTTCGACGGCAGCTCCACCCGCCAGGCGGAAGGCCGCACTTCGGACTGTATGCTGAAGCCGGTGGCGGTTTATCCGGACTCCACCAAAATCAACGGTGTGCTGGTAATGTGCGAAGTCATGATGCCGGATGGCGTCACCCCGCACCCTTCCAACGGCCGTGCCGGCATTCTGGATGATCCCGATGCGTGGTTTGGTTTTGAGCAGGAATATTTCCTTTATCAGGATGGCAAGCCCTTGGGCTTCCCTTCGGACGGAGGCTATCCTTATCCCCAAGGTGAATACTATACCGGTGTGGGTTACAAAAACGTGGGTTCCATCGCCCGCGAAATCGTGGACAAGCACTTGGACCTCTGTCTGGAAGCCGGCATCAACCACGAAGGCATCAACGCCGAAGTCGCCAAGGGCCAGTGGGAATTCCAAATCTTCGGCAAGGGTTCCAAAACCGCCGCCGACCAGGTCTGGATGGCCCGTTACCTCCTGATGCGTCTCTGCGAACAATATGAAGTGGACGTGAACTTCCATTGCAAACCCCTCGGCAAGGACGTGGATTGGAACGGCTCCGGCATGCATTCCAACTTCTCCACCAAGTACATGCGCGAAGTGGGCGGCAAGGAATACTTCGAAGAACTCATGGCGGCTTTTGACAAGTACAAGAACGAGCACATCGCCGTTTATGGTCCGGACAACCATCTGCGCCTGACTGGGTTGCACGAAACGCAATCCATCGACAAGTTCAACTACGGTGTGGCCAACCGCGGTGCCTCCATCCGGGTGCCGCACAGCTTCGTGAACAACGGCTACAAGGGCTACTTGGAAGACCGCCGTCCGAACTCCCAAGGCGATCCGTACCTGATCGCCAGCCGGATTCTGCAGACCATCGCCACGGTCCCGACCAAGAAAGAAAAGTCGAAGAAGTAACTTATTACGGACCAGTGGAGGAACTGGGGACGGCGCGAATGCCCGCATTCGCGCCGTTTTTTTTGTGTCCTAATGGGAATGCGTTAAATCAGGAACGGCGGAAAGGCAGAGTTTAAGCGGCTAGGAGGCTGGGAAATACGGTCCTCGAAGCGATGACGCTGGCAGATTTACTTCAATTGTTCCGCCAAGGCACGGCCAAGGTCAACGGCTTGGGAGAGTTTTGCCTCACCCATGCCATATTTCGGCTCCTCGCTCTGATACGAGACCGCGCGGATGGACAGCTTGCGCTTCTTGATTTCCGCATAGGCCGCCACGGGACTCTGGCAGCCGCCACCCATGCCGCGGAGAAACGCGCGCTCGGCCGTGACGCAGTGAAAGGTAGGCAGATGATTCAAACCCTCGCAGATTTCGGCGATGCGCGGGTCGTCGTGGCGGATTTCAATCCCGATGGCCCCCTGCCCCACGCAGGGCAGCATTTCCTCGACCTTGAGCACGGTGGCAAGCAATCCGGGCGGCACGGCTTCGCCGGTCAAAGTTCCGTCCGGCAAAATGTTGTACTTCAAGCGCGTCATGCCGGCCAGGGCGAGGACGGTGGCGTCGAGTTTGCCATTCTGCGCGATTTTTTGCAGGCGGGTGGGCAAATTGCCGCGAATTTCAACGATCCGGAGGTCGGGACGCAATTCGAGGAGTTGTTCCTTGCGGCGGGTGCTGCTGGTCGCGATGACGGCCCGGTTGGGAAAATCAGCCAGCATCAGGTGCGGGGCAAAGCCGCGCAGCGGTTTGGTCTTGGCCTTGGTCTTGGTCTTGGCGACGGTGCCATTGTTTTTGGCTTTGACGGCAACGGCACGGTAAATCAACACATCACGCACATCTTCGCGTGGGGGGGTGGCCGCCAGGATGAGGCCGGCGGGCAGTTCGGTGGGCAAATCCTTGAGACTATGGACAGCGAGGTCGGCCTGGCCTTTGAGCAATGCCACCTCCAATTCCTTAGTGAACAATCCCTTGGGCAATGATGGGTCGGTCTTGGCCATGGAGGCTTTTTGCAATTTATCACCCGTGGTGCGGATGATTTTGAGCTCGAATTGCCGGCGCGGAAAGGCCTTGCGGCAGGCGGCCAGAATCATGTTGGACTGCGCCAGGGCCAAGGCGCTCCCCCGGGAGCAGATGATGATGGGACGTTGAGGTGCCATAATGTCAGGCACAGGAATGCCACAATTGCGACCGGATGAAAAGGAAACAAGACGGGCAGATTTTGGCTTTAGCCGCGCAATTTTTGCGGGGTCAGCAGCGGCTGCACCTTCTCCGCGATGATTTGCTCGCAGCGGGCGATTTCATCCTGGCGCGATTTCAGGTAATCGTTGGCGATGGTTTGCAGGTCATCCACGTTGTAGAGGTAGACGTTCTCAACATAATTGACCTCGGGGTCGATGTCGCGGGGGACGGCGATGTCGATGAGCAGCAGGGGACGGTGCCGGCGCTGCTTCATGAGGGGTTCGAGCCGGGCGCGGTTCAGGATGTAGTCCGGCGCAGAGGTGCTGCTGATGGCAATGTCCACGTGCTGGAACTGCGCGGGCCAGTCTTCGAACGGCACGGCGCGACCGCCGATGTCCGCAGCGAGAATCTGCGCGCGCTCCGGCGAGCGGTTGGCGAACACCACGCCCCGCGCGCCGCGGGACATGAGGGCGCGGGCGGTTTTTTCGCTCGTGTCCCCTGCCCCGATCACCAGAACCTCGTGCTCGTTCAATGAGCTGAAAATTTTCTCCGCCAGTTCCACGGCGACCGAGGCGATGGAGATGCTGCCGCGCTGGATGTTCGTCTCGGTGCGAATGTGCTTGGCGGTGTAGAAGGCCCGCTGGAAGGCCTTGTTCAGACGGGCGCCGGTGTGGCGGTGCTGCAGGGCGAGGTCGTAGGCCTTCTTGAGCTGGCCAAGGATTTCGGTCTCGCCCAGCACCATGGAGTCCAGCCCGCCGGCAACCTTGAAGAGGTGGTGCAGACTGAGCGGCTCGGCGATGGCATATATCTCCTCGTTCAACTCGCCATCGAAGGCATGGAACTCAACGAGGAATTGTTTCAGGGCGGGAAAGGCCGCAGCGGGGTCGAGCGGGGTGGCGACGTAGATTTCCACGCGATTGCAAGTGGACAAAATCACCGCCTCCTCGGCAATGCCCGCCCCGCGCAGGGACTCGAGGGCGGCGGGAATTTTTCCCTCCGCAAAGGCAAAACGCTCGCGCACCGCCACCGGGCACGAGCGGTGGCTCAAACCAATAACAACGACACTCATGGATGATGGTGCAAGGGGGACAGCAGATTCGTGCCCCAGAAGGTCAGCAGCACAAAGGCAAAGGCGGCGACGGCGCCCCAGGCGAAGCGACGACCACCCTGGGCGAATTTATAGCGCATCAGGAGCAGGACCAGATAAATGGCCCACACCAGCAGCGACCAAATCACTTTGATATCGCTAAAATAGCCCTCCTGGTGCTGCCCGAGCACCGCCGCGCCGATGGCCAAGCCGATGGTCAGGAGGATGAAGCCGTTGCGAAGCAGGCGCGCACTGATAAGTTCGAGCTTTTGAATGGGCGGGAACATGGAGAAGACGGCCTTCAGTTTGTGGAATTTCAGGTTGTGCTCCTGCGAGAGATACATCATCCCGGCAATGGCACCGAGACCAAAGGCACCATAGGCCTGCAGGATCAGTGCCGCATGGAGGCTCACGCCCGCGCCGGTGAACTCCGGCTTGGGTCCGTGCGGCGGGTCCAAGGCGGGCATGAGGGCGAAGACACCGAGAAAGAACAGCAGCGGGGAGACAAACACGCCGAGGAACCGCAATTTGGCGACCAGGCCCAGCACGAGGTAGGCGGTGACAATGGTCCAGCCCACGAACATGGTGGCTTCAAAAAGGTTGTTGACCGGACAATGCCGCAAGCTGAATCCGCGCAGGCCCATGGCCGTAATGTGCAGGCAGAAGCCCGCCAGCAAGAGCAGGTAATTCACGCGGTTGTCCTTGCGAAAGCCGCTGCGCCACAAGGACACCGAATAGGCCGTGCTCAAACCGTACACCAGCACGGCGAGCAGGAAGAAATGACGGTCGGTAAACCAGTTCACTCTGCCAAGGTAAACCAAAATGACGCACGGGGAAAGGGACAATTGGAGTGGAGAGCGGGACCGTTAGAACCCGAAGTCGGCAGGGGCCAAACCCGATTGCCGGATAATGGCCCGGGTGGTGCCGATGGGGAGCTCCTTTTTAGGATGCGGGACGATGGCCATATGGCCGCTGGCGTGACGGTATTTGCTATGACTGCCCTTTTGCGATACAAAAACAAAGCCGTGTGCCTGCAGCACACGGATGACTTCCTGGGAACCCAGCCGTTTAGGCATTGACCAACGCCTCGCCCACGTTTAAGTCGGCAACTGGAGTAAAGGTTGAATCCGGCTCGTTCTCAAAATAAAGCTCCACGGCCTCCTTGAGATTGGCGACTGCCTCCTCACGGGTGGTGCCGAAGCTCGACACGTCCACATTCAGGCACTGGGCCACCACAAATTCATCCTCGCGATAAACCACGTAGGCCATCTGTTTCATAAGGTTACTCTAGCAGAAGCGGTTGCCACGTCAATTGTCCGGGGATTACGGCCAATAAAAAAGGCGTCCCGGATGGGACGCCTGGGTGAAGTTAAAGGATGGCCGGTTTTTAGGCGGCGGTTTCGCCCACTTGGAAACGCAGGAAGCGGCGGATGGTGATTTCGTCACCGAGTTGCTTGGCCACCTGGCCGACGTGTTCCTTGACGCTGACTTCGGAGTTGCGCTTCACGAAGCCCTGGTCCACCAGACAGTAGGTCTGGAAGAATTTGTCGAGCACGCCCTGGAGGATTTTTTCCAGCGCGGCGGCGGGCTTGCCTTTGAGGCGGTCGGATTGCGCGGCGATTTCGCGTTCCTTGGCGATGACGTCCGCGGGGACTTCCTCGCGGGAAACGGCTTGGGGATGACCGGCGGCGATTTGCAGGGTGATGTCCTTGACGAGTTGCTTGAACTCCTCGCGGGTGGTGGTTTCGGCCTTGCCAGCGCCAACTTCCACAAGCACGCCAACCTTGGCGCCGGTGTGAATGTAAGCGGCCACGAGGCCGTTGCCGGTGACTTCGAGCCGGGCATGGCGGGCAATCTTGATGTTCTCGCCGATGCGCGCGACGGCGGCGATGCGGTCGGCTTCCAGGTCCACAGCGGGATTCTGGGCGATTTGCTTCGCGAGATCGTCGCAGAAGGCGCGGAAGGAATCATTGCGGGCGACGAAGTCGGTTTCGCAATTCACTTCCACGAGCACGCCGGCCTTGCCGCCGGGCAGGATGAACTGGGCGATGAGGCCCTCATTGGCGTCGCGGGTGGCTTTTTTGGCGGCACTCGCGGAACCGGATTTGCGGAGGAGATCCACGGCGGCATCGAGTTCGCCGTTGGACGCAGTAAGCGCTTTTTTGCATTCCATCATGCCGGCGCCCGTCATTTCACGGAGCTTGGCAACGACAGCAGGAGTAATTTCAGCCATATTAAATAGGGGGTTGGTTGAGGATTGGCGGCGGAACCAGGTTCCACCGCCAAAAACCGGGTTCAGGCGATCGCAGGCGCGGGAGCGGCAGCGGCCTCGGCGGCGACGGGTGCGGCAGGCACTTCGGCGGCCGGGGCGGGCTGCTCGGCGTCCGGACGACGGGAGCGCTTGGACTCAAATTCGGCGTTGGCTTGGGTGATGGCCTGGGCGACGGTGGCCATGATGGTGCGCACGGAGCGGATGGCGTCGTCGTTCGCGGCAATCGGATAATCCACGAGGTCGGGATCGCAATTCGTGTCCACGAGGGCCACGATCGGGATCTTCAACTTGCGGGCTTCAGCGACGGCGTTGTGCTCGCGCTTGATGTCCACCACGAAGAGCGCGGCGGGGTGCTTGTCCATGAGGCGGATGCCGTCAAAATATTTGTGCAAGCGGGCGACTTCGCGGCGGATGACCGCCTGCTCCTGCTTCACGTAATTGTTGATGGAACCATCGGCTTCCATCTTCTCAATTTCCTTGAGGCGTTTGATGGAGGTTTTGATGGTGTTAAAATTGGTCATGGTGCCGCCGAGCCAGCGCTCGGTGACATAAAACTGGCCGCATTCCTTGGCGGTCTCAGTGACGCATTGCTGCGCCTGCTTCTTGGTGCCCACGAAGAGGACCTTGCCGCCTTTGCGGACGGTGAGGGAGAGAAAATCGACGGCGGCTTCGAGCTGCGTGATGGTCTTGCTCAGGTCAATGATATGAATGCCGTTGCGGGCGTCGAAGATGAACTGCTTCATCTTCGGGTTCCAACGCTTCGTTTGGTGTCCGAAATGGACACCGGATTCCAACAGTTCTTTTACACCGATGCTTAACACGTGTTTCCTTTGGTTGCGACCCTGATTTTCAGGGCATCCCGCGGAAGTCGGGATTGATTTATATGTTATTATGGCCGCTCCGCCCGCACACGCGGACGAAATTGAAGGCCGTTATCCCCGCCGCCGAAACCGGCATTGGGAAAGACCATACTATCAAACCGGGGAAAGGTGGCAATAGCTAAATTCCGGACGGCGTCTGGGGTCTGGGGTCTGGGGTCTGGCGGGGGCGGGGGCGGGCCTCGTGAAAAAAAATCACCTTGAATCACCTTGAATCACCTTGAATCACCTTGAATAGGCTTGAATGGGCTTGAATAACGAGGCTGGAGGCGCGGGGCGCGGGGCGCGAGGCGGGGAAAACCGGGGAGGGCGAAGTATCAATTTAATTTCAAAGGTCGGATGTGGTCGGATGTGGTCGGATTGGCCCCAACTCAAGGCGCGTTGTTGGGCATGTGTCAAAGAGCGGTTCAGCCGTTGACGCAGCATGAGCGAACTTCCCTTGCCTGGTTCAGGCGTCGCTACATGACTAATGGCGCTTTTTGGCTTCATTCCGTGGGCTGAAGCCGCACGGCTACTGTCATCAAGTCGCTCCGCGACCACCCATAAACGCCGAATCCCCGGCACCAATAACAACCGCAAAGGGGGTTCGGGCACTCAAATTAGTGCAAGCCATTCGGTGTCCAGACCCAGAGGCCAAGACCACTCATATACAATAGCATCAATTGATGAGTTGTCAAAGGGGAATTTTAATAATTCGATCCGAGGTTGACGAGCTATCGCCCGCCGGAGTCAGGAGCCATGTGTGGTGGGCCAGGGCATTATCCCGACCTCGCAACCATTAGCAGGTTGCTGCGGCCGGGGACGGCCGCACTCCGATCCGGGCGGACAAAAAAAGGGCGCACCCAACGGGGTGCGCCCTTTTGCTCCGATGTTATCAGACGTTGTACGTGCTGGAAGCCGTCGTGCCGCCGCGGCCGGTCCAGTTGGTGTGGAAGAACTCGCCGCGGGGTTTGTCCACGCGTTCGTAGGTGTGGGCGCCGAAGTAATCGCGCTGGGCCTGGAGCAGGTTGGCGGGCAGGACGGCACTGCGGTACTGGTCGTAGAACGCCAGGGCGGTGCTAAAGGCCGGGACCGGGATGCCCCGTTTGGCGGCAGTGGCCACCACATTGCGCCAGCCCTTCTGGCTGCGCTTGATTTCGCCCCGGAAATAATCCGCCAGCAACAGGTTGGTGAGCTTGGGATTCGTGTCGTAGGCTTCCTTGATCTTGCCGAGGAAGCGGGAGCGGATAATGCAGCCGCCGCGCCACATGAGGGCGATGCCGCCGTAATTGAGGTTCCAGTTGTATTCCTTGGCCGCCGCGCGCATGAGCATATAGCCCTGGGCGTAGCTGACGATTTTGGAAGCGTAGAGGGCGTCGCGAATCTCGGCGATGAAGGTGGCTTTGCGCTGGGGATTATTGGCAATGCTCGTGAGGAGCGGACGGGGGCCTTTCAACTTGCGGGACGCTTTCACGCGCTCGTCCTTGAGGGCGGAAACGCAGCGGGAATACACGGCCTCGGCAATCAGGGTGATCGGAATGCCGAGGTCCTGGGAATTGACAACGGTCCATTTGCCGGTGCCTTTCTGACCGGCGGTGTCGAGAATCTTGTCCACGAGCGGCGCGCCGTCGGTGTCCTTGAAACCGAGGATGTCGCGGCTGATTTCGATGAGGTAGCTGTCGAGTTCGCCCTTGTTCCATTCGGCGAAGACATCGTGCATTTCCTGGGCGGACAGGCCGAGCCCCTGCTTGAGGATGTTGTAGGCCTCGCAAATCAACTGCATGTCGCCGTACTCAATGCCGTTGTGCACCATTTTGACGTAATGACCGGCCCCGCCCTCGCCCACCCAGTCGCAGCACGGCGCGCCGTCCACCTTGGCGGACACGGCTTGAAAAATATCCTTCACATGCGGCCAGGCGGCCGGGGAACCGCCGGGCATGATGCTCGGACCATGGCGCGCGCCTTCTTCGCCGCCGCTCACGCCGGTGCCGACGTACAGCAAGCCCTTGCTCTCGACGTACTTCACCCGGCGGTTGGTGTCTTCAAACAGCGAGTTGCCGCCGTCGATGATGATGTCCCCGGGTTCGAGGACGGGCAGGAGTTGTTCGATGAATTCATCCACCGGCTTGCCGGCCTTGACGAGCATCATCACCCGGCGCGGCCGTTTGAGCTTGGATACCATTTCCGCGATGGAATGGGCCCCGAGCACCTTGGTGCCCTTGGCTTCATTGGCCAGGAAATGATCCACCTTGTCGGTGGTGCGGTTATAGGCCACGACGGTGAAGCCGTGGTCATTCATGTTTAAAATTAAATTCTGGCCCATGACGGCCAGACCGATGAGCGCGATATCAGCTTGAGGTTCCATAATATGGTGATAACACAATACCCGAGCCCGGCCCGTCAACCAGAATAAAAAATATGCGAATGTTGCAAAATACCACCCTGAAAGTGCATTGCGGGGGGCGGGCGGAGGGTGAAGGCGGGAAAACCAGCGGTTTGGAGAGGCATGAGGGGGCTTATTCGCTCATTCGCGCTTGATTTAATGTCGTTTGCGGGTCATCGTTTTATCTGGCATGAGCACCGCTGAAATGCTTTTTGAAAAGGCAAAGAATCTGCCGGAAAATCTCCAGGCAGAGGCGTTGCATTACGTTGATTTTCTTTTGACCCGCCGCGCCACCGAAAACGAGGCCCGGGAATGGAGCCAGTTTTCCACGACGCAGCTTGCCCGCGAGTATTCACCCGCCGACGCCATTTACGATGACGAGTAGACCGGCATGAGCTTTTATCCAGGCGAGGTTCTGCTGCTGCCGGTCTTGTTCAGCGACGGCAGCGGTCATAAAAAGCGACCGGTAATTATCGTTTACGACTCGGGCGACGCAGATTTGCTCGTGGCCCCGGTGACAAGCCAGGCGGCGCGTTCTCCCCGGGATGTGCCGGTGACTGACTGGCCGCGTGCAGGCCTCCGGCTGCCGTCGATTGTCCGGCTCGAAAAACTGGCCACAGTGGAAAAACCGACGGTGATCAGGAAAATGGGCCGGTTAACGCCGGCTGATTGGGAAAAATGCCGGGCCGTCCTGCAGCAATTGTTTGCTGACATCCTGACTAGCTGACTAACGCAACCGCACGCGTTTGAAGCCGCGGTTGCCTCCGGCGCCTGGCCCGGCAGTCTGGTCATCGGAAAATCTTGTGTGCTCCCGCAAACTCCCGCATGAACTCCCGGTGCTCCTCTGCGCTCAGGTGATATTTAAAAATCTCCGAAAACCCTAAAATTTCCTGACGCGACGTAAATCGAGCAAGCCGCTCGCGAACCTTCGGCTCAAGCGGCAAATGCTCGTAAAAATGGCAGCAAGTGGAAGTGGCCATGTCTGCATCGCGGGACTCGGCGCATGTCCACCTGGCAAACTCATAAACACCGCGAATCGTCACCTCATCAACAGGCTCGCTGTGCGCATTAACAAACACGCACCATAAATCAACCCAAAGCATTCCGACGCTTTCGCTCTTGGCAATCAAATCCTTTTGCTTCGGAAGCTTCGCTATCGCAATGCGTCTCCAAGCGCTCATGATATGACATGGCTTAAAGAAAAAAGCTGAGCCACCGCCGGCTCGCGGCGGGAACCGTCCCGCAGAGCGGGACGGAACGGCCAGCGCCAACGGCGACTGGCTCCGGGGACGGGTTAGGCGGGACGTCAATGTGCATACTCGTGTTTTAGCCACACATACGGGTCATCTCCAAAATCGTTTGTGCCAGTCTTGCGAAGATAGGCAATCGTATCTCGCACGACATACTCCCGCTCTGTCTTAATTAAACCATATACCGGAGATCGTGCCAGAGCGTTGGTGCGATGATCATAGTAACCAATATACCAATCCAGAGCAAAAAGAATGCGTTCGCGATTACCACTGGCTTGAGCGTTCGATGGAATAACACCTTCTTGGTCTGCGTCTCTGACGCTCTGACGCAACAAATCAGCTTGGTGAGAAATAAACACTCCATTTACCATTTGGCCAAAAAGGACCCAATACATCCATGCAAGCCAAACGACAACGATAGCCAAACTGACAGTCGCAATCTTGTATGCTCTGATGCTCATGGCGTGTGCTGCTGCCTAACGAAAAAAGCTGAGCCACCGCCGGCTCGCGGCGTGGATTGCAACCGTAGCGCCAACGGCGGCTGGCTCCGGCGACTTCCATGAGAAGGCAGTCAAGGGGTTTGCTACATTATTTCGCGGCACATGATTTTATTAATTGGTGGCTGATCGTTTGGCAAGACAGGAAAGGATCACGCTTCCATCCGAACTCACTGTTGCCAGCGG
>CAITTG010000108.1 GCA_903895255.1 uncultured Verrucomicrobia subdivision 3 bacterium | reverse complement strand
TTGGGTTTTTGGCGAGGCTTTGGCGAAGGCGCATACCCACTGCGGTCTGTGCCTGAGCCAAAACGAAGCCAAAAACCCAAAAGACCGCTTCCCGCAGGGTTCCCAACGCTGCGCTACAGCATTTATGGAAATGCTCTAAATCAAATTAGGACCATCCGCAATTAACTTGTGGTATCTCATGAGGTATCCTTGGATTTCTAATTATATCAGCCATATATAATTAACAAGATGCATATATATCGTATTGAGTTGGATTGGCTTGGATTCCCGGGGTCTAGGGAGTCTGATGTCTCAAGTCCAATGTCCAAGGTCGGGGACGGAAAATTCCCCGTCACACCTTATTGCGGTCCGCCGTGCGGGCCGGTGTCAGTCCTCACTTGGCACAAGGTTGCTTTGCGATGGGCGACCTCAAACCACTCACTTCCCCGCTGGACGGCCCCCCTCGCTCGGGGCTGCGGGCCTGGTGGTTCCTCCGTCGTTAAAACGCCCGGGTTTCCGCCTGCCCGCTTTTTTCAATATTTCCCCTTGACAACTCATCAGGCGTTGCTAAATTAAGTGAGTAGTTTGGACCCTTGCGTCCGGACCCCGCTGGCTGCTGGCAGCCGGTGGCCAGTCCGCCCTGGCCCCTTGGTCACCGGCGGCTGGTGTTCTTTGGCATCGGCTCCCCGGAAAGGGCCGCTGGCGGCAGGCATGGCGCAAATCATTTGTCCACAGCAATTTAAGAAATTAACCAAATAACCCTTTAACCTAATAGCTCATAAATCTTCAAGATTCGCGAAGTTCCAACCTTCGGCCCACCCTGAGCCCCCCTTATTTTTCCACGCTGGCTCCGATCCTGATTTTTCGTCATTTGATTACGTCCGCCGCCCGGCGGATCGTTCCGTCACCCGTCTTAATAAACGGGTTGCTAATGGGCGGCCCCTTCAGGAAAATCCCGCATTAAATGAAACAGCCCGTGCCCTGCCGCTGGTTCGCTGGCGTCATCAGACTGACGCTGGTTGCCGCCGCCGCCCTCCCAACCATCCGGGCGGACGTGATTCCGGACCAACCCGTCATTCCCAACCATCTTTTCAATGTCAAAGACCACGGGGCCGTCGGAGACGGGGTTGCGACGAACACCACGGTCATCCAAGCCACGATCAATGCGGCCAGCGCGGCGGGCGGCGGCCTGGTGGAGATCCCGGCGGGAATTTATTTGTGCGGGCCGCTGCAACTCGCCAGTCAGATCAACCTGCGCGTGGACCAGGGGGCGACGCTGCGGATGCTGCCGCTCAAACAGTACCCCGGCGGGATCAAAGATCCGAAGACATTTATCAGCGGGGAAAAATTGCATGATATTGCCATCAGCGGCCGGGGCACCATTGACGGCCAGGGCGCGGATTGGTGGCCTTATGCCAAAACGGATGCCAGCGCCGTGCGTCCGCGCATGATTCATTTGGGCGGGTGCGACCGGGTGCTGATTGAAAACGTCACGCTGCTTAATTCGCCGATGTTTCATATCGGCATCCGGTCGGACAATGTGACGGTTCGCGGAGTCACCGTGCGCGCGCCAGCCTCCACCGATCCGGTCACCCCCAGCCACAATACCGATGCCTGTGATGTGAGCGGCAACCACATTCTCGTGCAGAATTGCGACATCAGCGTGGGCGATGATGACTTCACCTGCGGCGGGCACACCTCAAATGTCCTGATCGCGCATTGCAGCTATGGCAACGGCCATGGACTTTCCATCGGCAGCTACACCCAGGGCTGGGTCTCAAACCTCACGGTGATCGATTGCACCTTTAGCAACACGGACACGGGCATCCGCATTAAATCCGACCGGGATCGCGGCGGGTTTGTTCACGACGTGACCTATCGCGATCTGCGCATGACGAACGTGGGGACGCCAATTGAGATTTACGGGGCTTACCACCGACTGGCCAAGCCGTTCAAAGACTTGAACGACCTCACCGGCAACGAGGCCGCGACCTTCCCCGCAAAAACCGTGACGAGCCTGACCCCGTTTTATCAAAACCTGATGTTTAGCAACATCACCGCCACCGTTCGCCCCGGCCATCGCGCAGGTTTGATCTTTGGGTTGCCGGAAGCCAGCGTCACCAATGTGCTGTTGCAAAATGTCTCGATCACTGCGGACAAGCCGTTTGGCATTTTTTACGCGCAGGGCGTCCGCGTGGTGGATTGTAAAATCACCACCCCGGCGGGCGTGAACATCTTTGACACAACCCGCGCGCAGGTGAGCGTCCGTTCGCAATAGGCCGACCAGGGAGTTGCTGCTTATGGGTGTCAATTCCCGCCTGGGGCTTGAGCCGATGCCGCGCGCCCCGGCAAAAATCGCCCGCCATGGCATAAAAGGCAATTTAACTGGCAGATTTCACATTCAAGAAAGGTAACACCCGGGCGACTATAAACGTCATACAACACGCAGCGACACAAAACTATTTTATATGAATCATTTTTTCCCGCGCCGGGTCCGGTGCTTTCTTCCACTGCTGGCGCTGGGCCTGGCGTTTGGCGCCACCGCCCGCGAAAACTGGCCGGTGCCGGATGCCGCCATCAATGAGCGGGACGCCGCCTGGAGCAATTACGAGCAACAGGTGATTGCCAACGTCACGCCGCAACTGGCGGAGTGGAAAACCAGGGGCAAACCCTACATCCCGTGGGCGTCCCAGCCGGGCGACCTGCCGCAGGCGAGTGTGCCGGCGTTTGTGGGCGCGGAGGGCGGCGGCAAATATTCCTTTGGCGGCCGGGGCGGTAAAATTTATGTGGTGACCACGCTCGCCGACAACGGGCCGGGTTCCCTGCGCGAAGGGTGCGAAGCCGCCGGGCCGCGCATCATCGTTTTCAACGTGGCGGGCATCATCCATCTGGCGAAGCCCATTTACATTGAGGCGCCTTACATCACGATTGACGGTCATACCGCGCCGGGCGATGGCATTTGCATCGCCGACAACGGCCTGGTGGACAATGCCCATGACGTGGTCATTCGTTACCTGCGGCTGCGCCGGGGCAATCCGGACATCTTCAACCGGCACGGGGTGCTGTATGGCAATCCGATTGGCAACATCATCGTGGACCATGTCTCGGCCAGCTGGGGTGAGGATCAAAACATTGACACCTACAGGCACATGTACCAGCCGCCCGGCGGCGGGCCGGCGCTGAAACTGCCGGCGGTGAATGTGACAATTCAATGGACGATTTCCTACGAGGGGCTGAACACTTACAACCATGCCTTCGGCGGCGACTGGGGCGGGCGCAATTCCAGCTTTCACCACAACTTGTTTGCCTGCAACACCGCGCGCAACCCGAGCATCGCGATGTCCTACGATTTTAATTTTGTGAACAACGTGGTCTTCAACTGGCGGCACCGCTCGCTGGATGGCGGGGATTCCAACAGCTTGTACAACGTCATTAACAACTATTACAAGCCCGGCCCGGCCACGATGACCAATGCCATTCAGTATCGCATCCTGGAACCGTCCCAAAGCTGGAACAAGGCGGAACACATCAGCCGGTGGGGCAAGGCCTACGTGGCGGGCAATATCGTGGAGGGCCACCCGGACGTGACGGCGGACAACTGGAATGGCGGGGTGCAATTTAACAAAGCACCGGATCCGGAAGCCGGCGGCGGGCTGGCCAAGGGGGCCATGAAGGACGCGGATTTGCTCAAGACCATTATGTCGCAGGTGCGGGTGGACCAGCCGTTCCCGATGGCGCCGCTGACCATTCAAAGCGCGGCGGACGCTTTTGATTCCGTGCTGGCGAATGCCGGGGCGACGCTGCCCCGCCGGGATTCGGTGGACGAACGCGCGGTCACCGAAACCCGCACGGGCAAGGTGTGGGGCGAAGGCACCGAGATCACGCCCCCGCCCATGAAAGGCCTGGCGAAAAACAACATCGGCAAGGCGGGCAATGGCATCATCACCGACATCGCCCAGGTGGGTGGTTATCCGGATTACAAGGGCACGCCGATCCCGGACCTCGGCGCGGACGGCATTCCGCTGTCCTGGAAGCAAAAATACAATTTGGACACCAATGACCCCGCGCTGGCGGGCAAGGATTTGCAAGGCGATGGCTATACGGTCATGGACAAATACCTGAACGGGCTGGACCCGACTAAGAAAATTGACTGGAGCCAGCCCGACAGCAATGTGAGCCGGCTCCCACAATAAAGGGCGGAGGCGGGGTGGCGCTTCACTGTGAAGGGCTGCCGTCGTAGGACCAGTTCACGTCCGGATTGCCGGGGTCGCCGATTTTCGTGCCTTTGGGGTAGCAGAGATACGCATACTTAAAATATTGCGAGTGACCATCCAGCAGGGTGAGGTTCGCGCCGGCGGCATGGCGGGAGGAGAGATGATTGAGCGAACCGCGCGGGGCGCCGAGGTCGTTCAAGGGATTGGCTCCGTAAAACGGCGTTTCCCCGGAGTTCGCGCGATTGTCGGAGTAAAAGACAAACGCCGAGGGATGGAGGACCACGCCGGCGCGGAAGGGCATGGTGGCGGGCACCAGGCCATTCGTGCCTTTGAAGTTCAGGCCATAACTGAAGGCCACGCGGCTGAGGGGATCGACTTCCGCCGGGAGAAAGGTGGCGGTGGGACAATTAAAAATGCTGCGGCTGTTGACAAAGTTGGTGGGGTTGTCGGCATATTGCCACAAGGCCTTTTGGGAGACGTACGGCGGGAGGGCGTTAAACCACGCGCTGTTGCCATAACCGCTGGCGGCAAAAGCGGCGAGGTCACTCCAGCGGAGGTTGTCCTGGCTATATCCGTCCGGCGCGCCCGGAGTGTTGTTGGGGATGCTAAAGGCAGGGAAGACCTGCTGGCTGTCATCGAGATAGAGGTTGAGGGCGATGCCCCACTGGCGGAGGTTGCCGAGGCAGACGACCCGGTTGGCCCGTTCCTTCGCCCGTGCCAGCGCGGGCAGGAGGAGGGCGGCCAGGAGGGCAATAATGGCCATCACCACCAGCAGTTCGATTAAAGTAAAGCCACGTTGTTTTTTCATAATGGCGTGATTATGAAAGGGATTTAAACGACTGGCTCCCGGTGATTTGCGAAAATTTGGCGGTGCGTTGCGCCAGGCGCAAGCGAGCGACAAGCAAGGGCAAGCCAGCGACAGGGCGCTGCGGAAAGCATTCACGGTCCCCCGAATCCGCTTGCCGCTCCGTTTGCTTCCCCCATAGTATTATGTGGTGCCAAGTGGCAATTCAGATTATGTGCGCGCGTGGTGGAACGGCAAACACGCCAGACTTAGGATTAAACCAACCCCTTGAATTCGTGTGTAATCACTTGGACAGCAATAGACTGCAAAATTTAAAATCTTCAATTTCGGGACTGGTTTGGACCAATTTGGCCTTGTTTTTAAGCACGCGGGATACAAAAAAGGATACAAAGGAACTTAAATGCACTTAAGGGACGTTCATCCTGTACGAGTGCAAAATTGAACGCGCCCTACCAATTCAAGCGAAGGTTGCCCCTCAACACCTTTTATCGCCGAAACCATGCCGATTGAAATTTATGATATTTCGACCGTTCGGGAGGTGGCCAATCGGAGATAACCACTCTTGCCTGCGGAAAATCGACTTGCACACATCCTCAAATATGTTGAGGATGTGTGCAGTGAGAAATCAACGAAAAAGCGATCCATTCAGTACGCTGATGCAAATTTCTCAAGTTCAACAGGGCTACTTCACCTCGAAACAGGCCATTGTTGCCGGTTACGCAGACAACACGCATACCTATCATGTCCGGGCGGGAAATTGGGAGCGGGTGCAACGCGGGATTTATCGGCTGACTCATCTGTCGCCAGCGGAAGACGGATTGACACCGGCATATCTGCTATGGACGCGCGGGCGCGATGACCAGCCGGTTGGGGTGCTTTCGCATGAAACGGCGTTGAGCTATTTCGATCTGGGTGATTTTAATCCACCGAAAGTCCACGTAACGGTACCGATCGGTTTTCGCCGGAATAGCCAGACGCCAAAGGCAGTTGTCCTGCATCACGCTACCTTGACGCCTTCGGAAATCACGCTCATGCGGGGGATGCCGATTTGTCGGGTGGTCCGCGCACTGTGCGATGTGCTGGTGAAAAATATTTTGGCGCTGGAAGAATGTCGGCGGCTGGTCAAGGAATCCCGGCGGCGCGGACTGATTCTTGACGGTGAGATGGAGGCTGCCAAGGCGAATCCGATGTTTTCTGCCGTCGCCGGAAAGTTATTTAGATGAATCGTTACGAAACTCCCGTCGCTCTGCGGCGCGCCCTTGAAGACCGAATCATGGTATTGGCAGCCAAGGCAGGTGACGACATTCAGCGCTTGAGGAGGCAGGCGGCATTTGATCGGTTGTTGTGCCGTTTATTCCAGAATGAAAATGCACCCTGGCTGCTGAAGGGCGGTTACGCTATGGAACTGCGCATACGTGCTGCGCGCACGACACGGGATATTGACCTTGCGCTAAGGAAATCGGCGGCAACTCCACAGAGATGGAATATTGAGGTCGTGACCGCCATGCTGCGTGAGGCTGCGGCAATCAATCTGGCTGATGGTTTTGAGTTTACCATTGGCGCCGCAACTCTTGACCTTGATGCAGCGCCATACGGCGGCGCACGGTTTACCGTTGTGGCGCAGATGGCCGGTCGCCGGTTTGCCCAATTCCACATGGATGTCAGTTCGGGCGATGTCCTTCGTGAGCCTTACGAAATCCTTGAAGGCCGGGATTGGTTTGTATTTGCCGGATTGCCCCGCGCCCGGGTGTCAGCGGTTTCGCCGGAAGAGCAATTTGCCGAAAAATTGCACGCCTACACACTGCCCAGAGCCGGCCGTGAAAACAGCCGCGTGAAGGATCTGGTGGATTTGGTTTTGTTGATCGAAAAAGTCAAACTCGATGAGAGCCGACTTGGAAAGTCCATTCGTGAAACTTTCCAGCGGCGCAAAACGCACGTCATTCCGACCACACTGACCCCACCACCCGCCTTGTGGTCGGTGCCTTTTTCAGAAATGGCGGAGGGATGCGGCCTTGACGCTGACATTCATAAGCATTTTGCGGCGGTGGAACGATTCTACCAAAGGCTGAATTGGTAACGCTGGCGAAAACCAAGCATGAATCCATTCGATTCCACTGGCAAAAATTATGCCGAGGTCTGGGCGGAGTGCGAACGCTTGCGCAAGGAAAACCGCGACCTGCGACAGAAGTTGGGGATTTCGGCTGTGGGAATAGCGATTCCACTGCCCGCGCCAGACGAAACAAACCTTGTCAAAGCAACGATCAATTCCAAATCCAGCCCGGAAGAGAAAGTTAAATTGTTCCGCAGCCTGTTTCGTGGGCGAGACGACGTCTATGCAACCCGCTGGGAAGGACGGAATGGCAAGACCGGTTATTCGCCCGCTCATCAAAAGACGTGGAGCAATTCGCTCCAGAGGAAACCTGATGCGCCAAAGGATTATTTTCCTTTGACGGATCAGGTGATTCACGACCACCTCACCGGCAGACTGACGGCGGGCGTATATCCGTTGCTGACTGACGAAACGTGCTGGTTTTTGGCCGCTGATTTTGACAAAGCGACCTGGCAGGAGGATGTGCGGGCATTCCTTCAAACCTGTGCCGACTGGCATATACCAGCTGCCCTTGAACGGTCGCGCTCGGGACGAGGCGGTCACGTTTGGATTTTCTTTGATGCGCCGCTGCCCGCCGGCATGGCGCGAAAACTCGGCGCGGCCATTCTTACCCGGACAATGGAGCGGCGCCATCAGCTTGGGCTCGACTCTTACGACCGTTTCTTTCCAAGTCAGGACACGATGCCAAAAGGTGGCTTTGGCAATCTCATTGCGCTGCCGTTGCAACAACTGCCCCGCAGCCAAGGCAATAGTGTTTTCCTCGCCGCTGATTTCAATCCGCATTCTGACCAGTGGGCATTTCTGTCTAGCATCCGGCGAATATCTTTTGCCGAAATTGAAACACGGGTGCGGAATGCCGAGCTCAGCGGTGAAATCCTCGGCGTCCGGCGCAGTGTCACCGATGATGATTCAAGCGAAGACCCGTGGACATTGCCACCGTCGCGGAAAACTAAGGATCAGCCAATTCCCGGGCCGCTTCCGCCGAGTGTTAAAATCATTCGGAGCAACCTTGTTTATGTGGAAAAAGACGGTCTGCCGTCCGCAATGTTGAACCGGCTGCACCGGCTGGCGGCGTTTCAAAATCCGGAATTTTACCGGGCGCAGGCAATGCGGCTTTCCACATTCGGCAAGCCGCGCGTCATCCGATGTGCAGAGGAATTTCCGCGCCATATCGCCTTGCCGCGCGGCTGTCTGAATGAAGTGACGGCGTTTTTTAAATCGCACGACGTGGTGGTACAACTCGACGATCAGCGATTTGTTGGCAGCCCTATTGAGGTCAAATTCCACGGCCAACTTCGCCCCGAACAACAAGCCGCCGCCAATACCATCCTTGCGTCCGATGAAGGTATTCTGTGCGCAACGACAGCCTTCGGGAAAACCGTCATCGCGGCTTGGCTCATCGCCGCCCGGAAAGTAAACACGCTTATTCTCGTCCATCGCCGGCAACTGCTGGATCAATGGCGCGAGAGACTTGCGGCATTTTTGAATATGCCTATTAAATCCATCGGCCAGTTCGGAGGTGGTCGGCGGCGTGTCAGCGGCGTTATTGACGTCGCCGTCATTCAAAGTTTGAACCGCAAACAGGTTGTGGACGACATCGTCGCAAACTACGGACATATTATCGTGGATGAATGCCATCACTTGTCGGCGGTGAGTTTTGAGCAGGTGCTGCGGCAGGTGAAGGCGCGTTTCATCACTGGTTTGACGGCCACACCGCAACGCAAGGATGGGCATCACCCCATCATCGTAATGCAATGCGGTCCGATCCGTCATCGCGTGGATGCCAAAGCCCAGGCACTCGCACGACCATTCAAACATATTGTCATTCCAAGGCCGACCAATTTCCGGTTGCCGCCCACGATTGAAAAAACTGAAATGCACGAATTGTATGCGGCATTGGCCGTGAACAAGGCGCGCAACGATCTCATCTATATTGACCTGCTTCGAGCCATCAATGCCGGACGTTCTCCGATCCTCCTGACCGAACGCACCAGCCAGGTGGATGAATTTACCGGGAGATTGAATGGTCTTGTAAAACACATCGTCGTGCTGAAAGGTGGCATGGGCGTAAAGCAACGGCGAGGTGTCGCCGAACAACTGGCGGCAATTCCAAATGCCGAGGCTAGAGTTTTGTTAGCCACTGGCCGTTATATCGGCGAGGGTTTCGACGATGCGCGCCTCGACACGCTTTTTCTGGCCATGCCGATTTCGTGGCGTGGAACGCTGCAACAATACGTCGGCCGCCTGCATCGTCTTTGCGATGGCAAAAGTGAGGTCATTGTCTATGATTATGTGGATGGCTGCGTGCCGGTTTTTTCCGCGATGTATGCCAAACGGGTGCGTGGCTATGAAGCTGTTGGGTATCAAATTCAGGATGGAGAAAATCCACCTTGACACCACCACTTGCAGGCTTCCCCATCTCCCATTTGCAAAAGGCAGGCTAAGGACAAGCGAAAGAGTCTGGTCATTGAACGAGGGGAACAATGGCGACACAAGATTCCTGCTATAAACGACAAGTGATTCTTTTTAGAATTGTTAAGGGGTTTGATTCCCTTCGCCCGCTCCAGAGTAAGTCGGTGCCGTCGCCAGAATTTTGGTCTAATGCACGAAATCGCCCTTTGAATTCACTCGTATTTAACGTTAACTATTCTGACGGTTGTCCCGTGTTTTTCTTGCGCGGGATACAAAACTGGGATACAAAGAGCAGTAGTTGGTGCTAGCCAACTGTAAGTCGTTGATTATCAAGCGCGCGTGGTGGAATGGCAGACACGCCAGACTTAGGATCTGGTGCCGAAAGGCGTGGAGGTTCAAGTCCTCTCGTGCGCACCAACTTTAACCTGGCCGGGAAGCCTAAACGTTAAACTTGAACAGCAGCACGTCCCCATCTTTCACCACGTATTCCTTGCCTTCCATCCGGTACAGGCCCTTTTCCCGGGCAGCCGCCACGGAGCCGCATTTCACGAGGGCATCGTAGGCCACCGTTTCCGCCTTGATGAAGCCACGCTCGAAATCGGAATGGATGACACCGGCCGCCTTGGGCGCGGTGTCCCCGGCATGGATGGTCCAGGCGCGCACTTCTTTTTCGCCAGCGGTGAAGTAGGTGCGCAAGCCCAGCAGGTGGTAGGTGGCGCGGATGAGCACGCCCACGCCGGATTCATTGACGCCGAGCGCTTGTAAAAATTCCTTCGCCTCGGCCTCGGACAAATCAATCAAGTCGCTCTCGATCTGCGCGCTGATGACCACGGCTTCGCAGGCGAAATGGTTCTTGGTGTATTCCCGCACTTTCAGGACGTAGGGATTCTGGTCGGCGGTGGCGAGGTCGCCTTCCTTGACGTTGCAGGCGAAGATGGTGGGCTTGTCGGTCATGAGCCAGAACAGGCGGGAAATGGCCTTTTCCTCGGGCGCGAGTTCGAGGGTGAGGGCGGGCTTGCCGGCATTCAGATGGGGCTCGATTTTTTTGAGGACGTGCTCCTGGGCGAGCGCCTCCTTGTCGCCGCGCTTGGCATCCTTGGCCACGCTGGCGAGGCGTTTCTGGACAGCTTCGAGGTCGGACAACACCAGTTCAGTGGTGATGGTCTCGATGTCGCGCACAGGGTCCACGCTGCCGGTCACGTGGTGAATGTCGGCGTCTTCAAAACAGCGGACGACCTGCACGATGGCGTCCACTTCGCGAATGTGGGTGAGGAATTTATTGCCCAGCCCCTCGCCCTGGGAGGCGCCTTTGACGAGCCCGGCGATGTCCACAAATTCAATCGCGGCGGGAATGATCACCTGGGTTTTGGCGATGCCCTTCAGCACTTCCAGGCGCGCGTCCGGCACGGTGACGATGCCCACGTTCGGGTCAATGGTGCAGAACGGGTAGTTCGCGGCCTCGGCCTTGCGGGTGCGGGTGACGGCGTTGAACAGGGTTGATTTGCCGACGTTGGGCAGTCCGACGATTCCAGCTTTGAGCATATAAAATAAAAAGGGGGGGGTTACAATTTGAATCCGGCCATTTTCAGGGCGATTTGCACCAGGCCAAACACGATCAGGACGATGCCGGAGAAGTGTTGCATGCGCACGAGGGCGGCCTCGTTCATGCGGCCGTAGCCCCGCGAAACCGCAAAGCTCAGGGAGATGAACCAGGTGTTCGTGCCCAGCGCCACGCCGCCCACGCAGGCAGCCTTCGCCGCGAACGTGTCATCCACCCAATCATGGGACAGCAGGTAGGCGGCGAGAAAAATCCAGAAGAGCAGCACGCCCAGATTGCCCATGACGCGCACGAGGCCGGTCATGTAACCGGAGTGGGGATGGAGGCGCTGCTCCAACCGGGCTTCCAGGCGTTCGGAGGTGGCGTCCAGCTTTACCCGCACTGATTTGGTGAGGAGAAATTTGATGCCGATGAACACAATGAAAGCGCAGCTAAACACTTCCATGATGGTTTTAATGCGGCCCCCGGTAAAGAAGGAGGAAAAGCCCGTGAACGAAATGGCACAGTAAGTGCATTCCATGGTGGAGGCGCCCAGCCCAATCAGCACGGCCCAGAGAAAGCCCCGCCGCGCCCCTTCATTCAGGATGGTCAGGTTGATCGGCCCGAAAGGAATGGAGGACAGCACCAAGCCACAGGTGTAACCCGCCAGCGCGGAGGCAAAAATGGGATGCAACGCCAGCATGGACTTATTTCACCGGCTCCTCTTCATCTTCCTCGTCCTCAATTTCATGGCGCCACGCGCGGGAAATAAAGGGGCGCACGAAACCGTAGAGCAAATAACCGCTAAAAATCAGCGGGGCCAGCACCGGCAGGACTTTCTCCCAGAGAATGAAAAAGAAGCCGATGCTCAGCACGATGATAATCATCTTGGCGAAACTGCGCTTGGCCCGGAAATCCAGGTTCTTGAAGCTGGGATATTTCACCTCGCTCACCATCATGAGCGACAAAAACACCAGCAGCACGGGCAGCACGAACCGCAGTTTGCTCAGGGTAAAATCTTTTTCCTCAATCCAGAGCAGGAACAGGGTGAGGGAGGCCACCAGGCCCGCCGCGGCGGGAATGGGAAAACCCAGAAATTCCTTGCCGCCGCCACCCGGGTTCATGGCGGCGAGACAGTTAAAGCGCGCCAGCCGGAAGGCCCCGCAAATCAAATAAACCGAGGCGATGAACCAGCCCAGTTGCGGATAGCCTACAAACACGCCCTTGAGCACAATGCGGTGCACCAAAAAGGCCGGGGCCGCGCCGAAGGAAACGATGTCCGCCAGGGAATCAAATTCCCGGCCGAAGGGACTTTCATGGCCGCCCATGCGGGCCACCCGGCCATCCAGCAAATCAAAGATGCAGGCCAGCAAAATCAAAAAGAGCGCGGTGTGAATGACGGGAATGAAATTGGGCGCGTCGGGGTCCGCCTCCACGATCTTGGTGAGGGCCAGGAAACCACAGAACAAATTGCCCGCCGTCATCAGGTTCGGCAGAAAATAAATCTTGAGCTTCTCACTTTCGGGAGCGCCAGCACCATGATTTTCCGGAAGCGTGGCCATAATCCTCAGTCAAAAGCCGCCAAAATAGTTTCACCGCCCACGACTTTGTCGCCCAGCTTGACCTTGACCTTCGCGTGACGCGGCAAATAGACATGGGCCCGGGACCCAAACTGGATGAGACTGATGCGTTCGCCGCGCCGGATGGGGTCGTTTTCGGCCACCCACGGAATAATCCGCCGGGCGATCAGGCCGGCAATCAGGCGCACACCAATTTTTTCGCCGCGTGGCTCAATGGCCTCGATGCCGATTAGGACATTTTCGTTAAAGTCCGCGCAATCGGTCCGCATGGCGTTTAAATACTGGCCGGGGGTGTGTTTGAAATACGCCACGCGACCGGTGACCGGGGCGTTCTGCACGTGGACATCGAAAACGGAGAGAAAAATGGAGACGCGCTGGCACTCGCCGCCCATAAAGCTGGCTTCCGTGGTGGTGTCGATGACATCCACCGTGCCGTGGCCAGGGGCGATGACGAGGTTTTTGCCGTCGGGCGTGTTCGCCTCGGGATCCCGGAAGAAATAAAAGGTGAAGACGGCAAAGAGCGCCCAGAGGACGATGAGCGTGCCGGACAAGCCCAGCACAAACGCGCTGAGGTACTTGGCCAGAAAGGCGACCAACAACAACCCCACCACAGCCACCCCGGACCAGGTGATGAGTCGAAGTGCGGCCTGCGAAGCTTTGCCTGAGTGTTTCACCCGACCAGCTTAAAATTATTTGCGGCCAGATGCAATTCGGCATTTTGCTTATCCCCAAGCAACAATTGAAGGCCGGGCATGGGTGCCGTGGCCACAAAAAAACAGCCACGCGGCGGGGCCGCGTGGCTGGTGAAGGTGATGGCTGGAACGATTATTCGGTGACCGCCGCCTCAGCGGGCGGCGCGGGGGCTTCGGCCGGGGCCGGGGCGGGTTCGGGAGCCACCCAACCCTCGATTTTCTCGATGCGGTGGCGGCGCTTGGTGCCGTGCAATTCAAACTCAATCTCGTCCCCCACCTTGTGGTTGAGGAAGGCGGCGCCGACGGGGGACAGGTAGCTGATCAGGCCCTTGTCGGGATCGGAATCCCAGGCGCCGAGGATGGTGAAGGATTCGGGCTGGCTGGTGCCCAAATCGGTGGCCTGCACGACGGTGCCGATGTTCACGGCGTCGGTTTTGGCGTTGGAGAAGTCCGTGCCCCGGGCGCGCATGAGCTGGGCTTCCAGTTCCTCTTTGCGGCGCATGAGGACCTTCTGCATTTCCTTGGCGGCCTTGTATTCGTGGTTTTCGCGCAAGTCGCCATAGCTGCGGGCGATGGCGATTTCCTTGGAATTCGCGGGAATCTTTTTCTGCACGAGTTCCTGATATTCCGTGCGGCGGCGGTCGAGGCTTTCCCAGGAGACCAGCAAGGCGCTGTCCTGCTTGGTCTGTTCGCCGCTCACGAGGGATTGCACGGCGGGATGCTTCTTAACCAGCCGGGCGAGCAGGGAGCGCTTGTCCATGTCGTCAAACACGGGCGAGAGCTGGAGGGCGCGGGTGAGGTCCTTGACGACCTCGATGTCGGCGGTGGAGGTGAGTTCGCCGAGCAGGTTCTGGTCTTCGAGAATGAAATCGCGCAGGCGGTTGGAGCGCTTTTCATTGAACTGGTCGCGTTCCATGGCGGTGAGCATGGCGCGGAAGACTTCCGGCCCGAGGATGTCGGCGAAGGCATCGCTGCGTTCGCGGCCGAGCCAGAGGAGAAGTTCGCTGCTGGCGGTGTGCTGGTTGATGAGGCGGGCGAGGGATTCCTTGAGCAGATCCCATTTGCCCTCGGCGATCAGCAGGCCGGCGAATTCGCGGCACAGCTTGGAGGACACGAAATTGAGGGAATTGCGCAGGATGTCCTGCCAGCGTTCGGGATTGGCAATCTTGAAGGAAGCCAAGGCGCGATTGTGTTTCGCGGCGGGAATGAGTTCCATCAGGGGCCCGAACTTGATGCCCTCCTGGAGCCAGATCTGGCCGGCGGTGACTTCGCCCGCCACGGGGGGTAAACCGGCGATTTCGCGCATTTCATCGCGCGCGATAATGGCTTCCATGGCCACGCTGGGCTGGGTGCGCAGGTGGGTGACGATGTCCGGATTCAGGGCGGCCACCACTTCGTTGGCGGCAGCGGTCTTGTCCTTCAAATCCTCGGCGCTCTTCGAGATTTCGCTGACGATCGCCACTTTCGCCTTCAAACCCTTGGCGGCGCGGAAATCAATGAGCAGGCGGTCCTGCAGGGCGACTTCCTTGGCTTGATACACCACCGGCTCGGTTTTCTTGATGGGAACGATGAAATGGCCGTCCTTTTTCATCTCGCGCTTGGCGGTTTCCCACCATTTCTTCCAATCGTCTCGGATGACGTCGGGCACGAGCACCTGCTGGATTTGGTCCACGGTGGCCTTGCCCCCAAAGCTGTTGAGCACCAGTTTGATCAGGTCCAGGTGATGGGCGGCCAGGTGGCGCACGGCCTCGATATCGGCGGCTTTGCGGGCCAGAATGTGGTCCTTCGGGATGGGCTTGAGCAATTCAGCGGCAAAGGCCAGGTCCATGGTGTGGCCCGTTTTCCCCGGAAAATCAATGGTGAACCGGGCGAAAACCGTGTCCACTGTTTTGATCCGGCCAAAGCCCCAGCTACGATGGGTGCAACATCCGCCCTCGGCGAGTTGAGTGAGCGCATCCACATGGCGTCCCTCAATTTTGCCGGCAGCGGCCAATTTTTCGAATTCTGCTCTCATAAAAAAATCGTAATTTTCCCGTCACGGGTTCACTATGCCTTATTAAACGTGTTGAACGAACAAAAACCAAGAGAAATTGCGGCCCGTGTTTTGCGGAACCGCCAGTCCCAAACCGAATTCACCGAGGATTTGCTGGAGCGAGCCCTCGCGAACGCCCGGCTTTCGCCGGCCGATCGCGGGCTTTGCCAGGAGCTGGTCTACGGCGTGGTGCGCGCGCAATCCGCCTTGAACTGGCTGATTGAGCGCAAAACCCCCGGTCGCGAACAGCCGCCGGATGTCCAGATTCTGTTGCAACTCGGTCTCTACCAAATCTTTTGGCTGGACCGCATCCCCCCCCACGCGGCCACCAACGAAACGGTGGAGCAGGCCAAACGCAGTGGGCTCGAACCGCAGGCCGGCTTCATTAATGCCATGCTGCGCGGCTATTTGCGCGAGGAGGCGGAAGCGCGGAAACTGCTCGCCGACCTCAAAACCACGCAACCGGCCACCGGCTATTCCCACCCGGAATGGCTGGTCAAACGCTGGCTGGAACGCTGGGGGCCCGAGCGTACCACCCGGCTGCTGGAATGGAATAACACCCCGCCCCGGACGTTTGCGCGGCTCAACCGCCTGAAAACGGATGCGGCCAAGCTCATCGCCCAGTGGCGGGAGGAGGGGGTGACGTATGATTTCACCAAGGCCGGTCCGTGGCCGGAAAACCAGGTGTTCGAGCTGAAGTCCCATCCACCGCTGGCCACGCTGGCGAGTTTCCGCGACGGCTGGTTTTATTTGCAGGACCCCAGCACCTTGCTGGCGGTGACCCAGTTGCGCCCGCAACCGGGCGAAAGTGTGCTCGACTATTGTGCCGCGCCGGGCGGCAAAACCACCTACATGGCGCAGATGATGAACAATCAGGGCCGGCTCGTGGCGCACGACGTGGGCGAGGACCGCCTGCGCTTGATCCGGGAAAACTGCCAGCGGCTCGGCGTGACCTGTGTGCAGCCCACCCTGATTCCCCCCTCCAGTTCCAGCGCGCAACAGTTTGATCGCATCCTTGTGGACGCCCCGTGCTCCAACACCGGCGTGATGCGCCGCCGCGTGGATTTGCGCTGGCGGATTCAGCCCTTTGAGATCACCCGCCTGCGCACCACGCAACTGGCTTTGCTCGACAAGGCCGCCGCGCTGGTGAAACCGGGCGGGTTCATCGCCTACAGCACATGCAGTATTGAGCCGGAAGAAAACCAGGAGGTGGTGGCCCAGTTTGTCAGCGGGCACTCCAACTTCAAGTGCCTGGGCGAACAAGCCCTCCTTCCCTTTCAGGATGGCGTGGATGGCGCGTATGTTGCGCGGTTGACGCGGGTAAGTTAACCTACGCCCCATGGAACTTGATCTCGAAGGCCAGTATGCCAGCCGGGCCTATCCCATCCTGGCCAGCCTCGTCACGCCCCGACCCATCGCGCTGGTCACCACGATCAGCCCGGATGGACGGGTCAACGCCGCGCCCTTCAGCTTCTTCAATGTGCTCGGCGCCAATCCTCCCATCGTCGCCTTTGCCCCCGGCAATCGCGAGGACGGCACGCCCAAAGATTCCGCGCGCAACACCCGGCTCACCCATGAGTTTGTCGTCAATCTTGTGGATGAGGCGCTGGCGGCGGCCATGAACCTCTGCGCCGCCTCCCTGCCCTATGGCGAAAACGAACTCCTCGGAGCCGGCCTGCACGCCCTGCCCTCCTCCGTCGTCAAACCGCCACGCATTGCCGAGGCCCCGGCGAGCCTGGAATGCACCGAGTGGGGCACCTTGGAAATCGGCGGGAACCGCGTGGTGATCGGCCTCGTCAAGCGGGTGCATATCCGGGAGGAATTCTTTGACGTGGAGACAAAGCGCGTGCGCGGTGACCAGCTCTTCTTGATCGGCCGCATGGCTTCGCCGGACTGGTACTGCACCACCCGGGACCGGTTTGAGATCAAGCGGCCGGACTGATTATTGGGAGCCAGCATGTCCCCCGAGCTCGTCACCGAGGCCGCCGCGCTTATTCGCGCGGCCGATGCCTTGGTGATCGCCGCCGGCGCGGGCATGGGTGTGGATTCCGGGCTGCCGGATTTCCGTGGCAACGAGGGTTTCTGGAACGCCTACCCGCCCTTCCGCCACCTGGGTTTAAAATTCACCGACCTCGCCAATCCCGGCTGGTTTCAGGCGGATCCCCCGCTGGCCTGGGGCTTTTACGGACACCGATATAATCTCTATCGGCGTACCCAGCCGCACGCGGGGTTTCAAATCCTGCGCCAATGGGCCGCCGCCAAGCCCGCCGGTTATTTCGTCTTCACCTCCAATGTGGACGGACACTTCCAACGCGCCGGCTTCGCCGAGGATCGGGTATTGGAATGCCATGGCTCCATTCACCGCTGGCAGTGCGTGGATGAAGCCAACGGCCGCATCTGGCCGGCGGACCAAGCCGAGGTGTCGGTGGATGAAACCACCATGCGGGCCACCGGCGAACTCCCGCGCGACCCGGTCAGCGGGAAATTAGCGCGTCCCAACATCCTGATGTTTGGCGACACCGGCTGGAACCGCCGGGTGCAGGACCAGCAGCAGGCACGCTATACGCAATGGCTCGATGCCCTCGCCGGCCGGCGCCTGGTCGTCATCGAACTGGGCGCCGGCACCGCCGTGCCGAGCGTGCGGCACCATGCCGAATTTTTGGTGAATCATTTGGCGGCGAAACTCATCCGTCTGAACCTGCGCGAAGCCCAAGTGCCCGCCGGCCAAATCGGCCTGGCCGGCGGTGCCCTGGCCGGCCTGACCGCCATTCAGCAAGCCTTGGCTGAACTGTTGCTCAAATCGAAATTGGGTAATTGAAGTTTGGATGTTCTCTGGAGGTTGGAGCTTGGAATTTGGAGCTTTTATTTTTATGTAACCCCAGTGCTTTCATTTAAGCAAATTCCCTAACACCGCCCTCGTTTCCGGTAACTTAATCTGGTACGATGTCCACGATGAGCAGTCAGGCCACCGCCGGGAACCCGCCCGGCCTGTTTCCCGCCACCCGCTGGTCGGTGGTGCTCGCGGCCACCCGCGCCCCCTCGCCCGAATCCGCCCGGGCCATGGAAGCCCTGTGCCGCGCCTACTGGTATCCGCTCTACGCCTATGTGCGGCGCAGCGGGCAGTCCCCGCATGACGCCCAGGACCTCACCCAGGAATTTTTCGCCCGCCTCCTGGAACATCACTGGCTCGCCACCGCCGACCGCGAGCGGGGCCGGCTGCGCACCTTTCTCATCGTCGCCCTCAAACATTTCCTGCACAAAGAATGGCGCCGCGCCTCCGCCCAAAAACGGGGCGGCGGGCACACCCCCGTGGAACTCGACACGGCCTGCGCCGAAAGCCAGTTCGCCGCGGACGCCACCGCCCAACTCGACCCCGACGCCGCCTACGACCGCCAGTGGGCGCTCACGCTGCTTGATCTCACTATCAAGCGGCTGGAGGCCGAGTTTGCCAGCGCGAACCGGACGGGCGATTTTGCCGTGCTCAAAGGCTGCCTCCTCGCCGCGCATGGGAAGCTTGATTATGCCGGGGTCGCCGCGCAACTCGGTCTCCAGTCCGGGGCGGCTCGCGTCGCCGTCCACCGTCTGCGCAAGCGTTTCCGGGAAATTTATCGCGAGGAAATCGCCCAGACCCTGGCGGATGGGGCCGATCTGAACGCCGAATTGCGCCATCTCGCCGCCGCCCTGTAGCCGCCCTCCGGTGGCGGCGGTCGCTGACCGCCGTGGTCCGGCAACCAGTCCAACCCGCGAATGCAGGCATCGTCCGCCAGGACAATTAATCATTTTGGGATAATGCCGTTCCCGTGTAACAATTTCCGCGGCACCGGTAAGTAATGGGCATGAGCAATTCATCATCACCGAACTGTCCGCAATGCGGCGCGGCCCTCCCTGCGGGCGCGCCCGGCGGCCTGTGCCCCCGGTGCCTCATGGCCCTGAATCTCCAGACCGAAACCGTTTTCACCGACGACTCTCCCGCTGCGCAGCCGCCGCTCCCGCCCGACCAGATCGCCCCGCACTTCCCGCAATTGGAAATTCTCGAATGCCTCGGCCGGGGCGGCATGGGCGTGGTCTACAAGGCCCGGCAGAAAACCCTCAACCGTGTCGTGGCCCTCAAGCTCCTCGCTCCCGAGCGCGTCAATGACGCCAAATTCGCCGAGCGCTTCGCCCGTGAAGCCCAGGCGCTGGCCGCCTTGAACCATCCGAACATCGTCACCATCCACGACTTCGGCCAGGCCGGCGGGTTTTATTTCCTGCTCATGGAATTTGTCGATGGCGTCAATCTCCGCCAGTTGCTGCGCGCGCGAAAATTCATGCCTGAGGAGGCGCTCGCCATCGTGCCGCCCCTGTGTGATGCCCTGCAATTCGCCCACGAACGCGGCATCGTCCACCGCGACATCAAGCCCGAGAATCTCCTGCTCGACAAATCCGGCCGCGTGAAGGTCGCCGACTTCGGCATCGCCAAAATGCTCGGCAACGGCCATGGCGATCTGCCCGGGACCGCCTCCGCCCCGGACAACGCGACCAAAACCGCGATGGGCACGCCCGGTTACAGCGCCCCCGAGCAAAAGTCCAACCCGCAGCACGTGGACAGCCGCGCGGATATTTATTCATTGGGTGTGGTGTTCTATGAAATGCTCACCGGCGAGCTCCCCGGCAAACGTATCGAACCGCCCTCGCGCAAGGTGCAGATTGATGTGCGGCTGGATCAAGTCGTGCTGCGCGCCCTGGAGAAAACCCCCGAACTCCGCTACCAGCAGGCCAGCGAAGTGAAGACCTGCGTGGAAACCATCGCGGGCACACCGCTGGAAAACGACCGTCGAAATGCGGAGAGCGGAAAACTGGCGGGGCAGGCGCAGCCATTTTCCGGCACCGCCCGGCTCGGGGCCTGGTTAATCCTGCCGTTCCTGCTTTCAACGCTTTTCTGGAATTTTGGCCACCAAGGCGGAACCGCGGCGCTGGTGGGGGTTACCATTGCCAGCCTGGGTTTTATTGCGTTATTGGCCACCACTTTCCTCGGCTGGGTGGCGCTTGGCCAAATCCAGCGCTCCCATGGCCGGCTGCGCGGACGGCAACTGGCCATGCTGGAGGCCCTGTGCTTGCCGGTGCTGTTGGTGGACACCGCAATTATTTTCCTCCTGCTCCTCGCCAACAAGCTGGTGAATGTGTGCCTGTTATCCGCCTCGTTTCCGGTGCTCCAAGTCTCGGCCTTTATCAACGTGCCCCACTACTTGCTCTGGCTGTTCATCACAGCAGCCGTGGTGATCGGTGTGGATTATGCGATTATCAGCCGGGTCTGGCGGGCGGCGAACCGGCCGGGCATCGCCGGGCCCGCAACACCGCCCCAACCAGTTCGCTTCTCGCCGCCGGGCATGGTCGGGATGGGGTTGCTGGCCATCTTTATACTCCTGCTGCTGCTCCTGGCCTTGCTGGTGCAACCCTTCATCATTAACACCGATGCCGCCGCCCCGGAACTTCCCCGGGGCAGTCATTTCCTGGTTTGGAAATGGACCCGGAACTTTGCTCCCGGCGATCTCGTTGCCTACCACCATGCGAATTGGGACAGTGTGGGCCGCGTGAGTGGCCGCGCAAGGGATGGCCTGATGGTCAATCGCAACGGGCAGAAGGACGTGCTGGTGCCTTACGGCGATATTATCGGCAAAGTTATCAGCGTTTATTGGCGGGGATCGAATAGCGGCGCGGACTCCGGCGCTTCAGGTTTTTACATCGGCCAGGCCTCCTTTCCCTTTGGCGATTTTATCGAAATCACCTCCGTCTACCGGGACGCGAACCAAATGGTGGTCAAGGGCCATTACCATCTCCTCAGCCAGGACCAGGCGCTCCTGGCGCTTTTCGTGACCACCACGAACGCCCTGACCACCGCCGTGGATCCCGCCCAGGAACTGAACATTGCCAAAGGCTGGGGCGATTTCAGCCTCACCAACCCTCATCTGGTGCCGGGACTGCCCCACGTGGCAATGTGTGCCAGCGGCATGCCTTTCGCGAATGTATATTTTGGCAACGCCGCGGAAGTGGCGGCGGAGAGAAATCTGGACTTAAGCTCCGCGCCCGGGCGCAACCACCGGTTGGAAAGACCCCTCCCCAGCGCCGGACCCTGGACCAATTGGAACACCCAGCCGGAGGTCCACGGTTTCTACGCGGTGGCCGCCACCCCCCGGGAAACCGTCGCCGTCGGCACTGATGGCCGGATCGCCACCCGCAACGCGGCCACCGGCGTTTGGCAAGACGAATATAACACCTCGCTGGCCGGCGCGGGCCTGACATTTTCAATTAATTCGGCCACCGGAGCCAGCCAGACAATCAATTTCTCGAGAAACCTTGATTTCCGGGGCGTCATCCACGCCCGCGGCCAGTACGTGGTCGTTCGCGAGGGCGGCGGCATCATGACCAGCCCGGACGGCCTGGCCTGGACCCCGCAGGTTTCCCCCGTCACCAACAACCTCCTCGGCGTCTTTTGGGATGGAAACCAATACTTGGTTGGCGGCGACCGGGGCACGCTCCTGTCCAGCCCGGACGGCGTCACCTGGACCCTCCGGCACACCGGTAGCGAAATTGCCCTCTCCGGCTTCGCTTATTCCGGCGCCAAATATGTCGCCGTGGGCAACGACGGCATCCTCATCAGCGACGATGCTGTGACGTGGCGCAATCCCGCCACCTGGGCCACCACCGCCCGCGTACCCTTCACCGCCTGCACCTGGACCGGCAGTGAGTTTGTCGCCTGCGGGCTGGGTTTGGATCGATTGCCCACCATTTACACCAGCCCGGATGGCGAGACCTGGACCCTGCGGGAGACCACCCTCACCACCTCGTTCCGGGCTGCCCTCACCTTGAACGGGGCCATTTATCTGGCCGGCGATAATATGATCGCTCAATCCACCGACGGCGGCAGCACCTGGACCAACCTCTTCCCGGCCACGCAAGCCAACCAACTCTTCATGGGAATGGCCACCGACGGCCGGTTTCTGATCACGGTCGGTTTCAGTCCCAACATTTGGGTGCTGCCGGTGGCACTTGCCGGGGTGGCCGTCCCCGAATCCAAACCCGCTAAATGATATCAGATCGTAGCGGTGAACTGGCGTTCACCGCGATGGCCCAAGCGCAGCGCTGCCAGCATCTGCCCATTTTTCCTATACGGTCCATCAGTGGTTTCCCATCCTTTTAGGATTATTTGGTGATTGGATGTTCTCCAGCGCTTGGAGATAGGGCTTGGAGCTTGATTTTTCCCTGATGATTGAAGTTTGAAGTTTTTTACCCCTTGACTCTCTCCCCATCGTCTGCCATTATATCCGTAACCGATACATCTGCCAACATACTAGAGGACATGGCCGCCATTAACACCGACCCCGACGCATTTCTCCCGCTCACCCCAGCCGTGTTCCACGTGCTGCTCGCCCTCGCCGATGGCGAGCGCCACGGGTACGCCATCATGCAGGAGGTGGCCACCAGCACCGGCGGCCAGATCAAAATGGGTCCCGGCACCCTCTACGGCACCATCAAGCGCCTGCTGGAAATCCGCCTCATTGAGGAATCCGATGAGCGGCCCGATCCCCGCCTGGACGACGAGCGCCGCCGTTATTACCGCCTCTCCGGCATGGGCCAGCGCGTCGTCCGCGCCGAGGCCGAACGCTACGCCGCCATGGTGGCGGTCGCCCGGGGCAAACGCCTCCTCGGCAAAGGAATCACCATCGGAGTGGCCCTATGAAAGCCCCCGCCACCCCCCGCTCGCTGGAGCTGTCGGAACAGTTGTACCAGCGTTTGCTGGCCGCCTATCCCCGCGCGCACCGCGAAGAATACGGCCGCGCCATGGCCCAGTTATTCCGCGACCAATGCCGCGATGCCTGGGCCGCGGGCCGTGGCTGGGGCCTGGCCGCCCTGTGGCTCCGCGTCCTGCCCGATTTGGTCAAAACCTCCTGCCTCGAACGCTGGGCCAGCCTCCAACCTGGAAAATATATGACCGCCAAACTCAACACCTTTTTCCCACCCGCCCGCACCCCGCTCGCCACCTTTTGCGTCGTGTTCACCGTGGTCTTCCTGCTGGTGTTCACCACGGCGGCCATCATCACCTTCATCCTGCCCGAATCCTACGCCAGCACCGCGCGCATCAAGGTGGAGACCGATGAATCCAATTATGGCTACACCACCGGCGGCCCGGCCGACCATCCGGTCGCCTACGACCCTTATTTTATCCAGACCACCTTTGAAATCATCCAGTCGCAACTCGTCTTGAGCAACGTGGTCCGCACTCTGGACCTCAATGCCAAATGGGGAAAGCGATACGCTGGCGGAGAACCGCTCAAGACCGCTGAGAGCATGGAGATCCTCAAACGACGCCTGCTGCTCCAGCCCGTGCGCAATACCAAACTCGTCACCATCACCGTGTACGCTGAAGACCGCCAGGAAGCCGCCGACCTCGCCAACGGCGTGGCCAAAGCTTATCAGGATTACCGGCTGAAGACTCGGACACAAATGATACTGGCCGGCCAGCACGCCCTCGCGGAACAATTGCAAGTCGTGGACGAGCACCTCGACCAGCTTCAGTCGGAAACGGCCGCCCTGCGCCAGCAATTTGGCATTCCGGAAAACCCCGAACAATTCACGGCCAAAGCTCAGGAACAATTAATCGATGGCCAACGCACCTGCGATGCCCTCCAAACCCAGTTGACCCAATTGCAGGGCCTGAATCCCCAACGCCTGCGCGAAGTGTTGCCCACGGTGACCGGCGACGCCATGCTCATTGATCTCCTAAACAAATGGCACGCCACCCAGCAAGCCCTGGCCAGCTACACCAATGATTACGCCCGCACCGATCTCCATATTACCCGGGAGAAATCCACTTTGGACGAACTCAATCAGGAAATCGACGCGCGCGTGGCCGGCATCATGACGGCGCTGGACAGCGAAGTGAAATCCAAGCGGGCCGCCCGGGAATCCCTGCAAGCCGCGATCGCTGACGCTCAGCAGAAATCCAAACCCACCCCCGAAAACCAGAATTATTGGGACAAACAACGCGAGTTGGCCGGACAGTTGGAGTTCCGCAAAACCCTCGCCAGCAAAATCGAGGCTGAAAAAATGGCCAGCCTGACTTCCCCCGCCAGTTCGGTGGAGATCATTGATTACGCCCAACCCGGCTTTGCGCCGGTGAAACCCAACAAGCCGCTGAACCTCGCCCTCGGGGCCAGCGCGGGCGTGTTCCTCGGCGCCATCGCCGGGGCCATCGCCGCCACCCTCGCCCACCGCCGCCTCCGCCTCCCGCCCAAACCCGCCGCCCACGCGTGACCGGGATTTTAACCACAGATGGCGGGTGACACGGATGGAGTATCAGCCTGATTGCACCTGCGGCCCCCGCTCCGCGCGCAGCGTCCTGGAGTGCGCCAGTCCTCTGGCGCTTTGGCCCAACCGGCGTCCCTGCATCCAGCGCCACACGACCCGGCAAATCAGCGGCAAATCATTCGACTGTTCCCTCGAAGCCACAGCGCGAATCACCACGCAGATGTTCATTCGCGGGCCGGCGAAAAGCGGCGGCGGACCGCCGCACTCCCGGACGCTTCGCGCGTTGGCGCAATCGCCGACGAAGGTGAAAATCAGACTTCACATTCGCCGCCTCCGACGGCATTCTTTGGCGCATGCCGGAACCGAAAACGCCTTGGCCGCATGCCCCAATCCACCAGCTTACCCAGCGCGGAACTTATTTCGTTACCGGAGCAACGTACCAGAAAGCGCATCATTTTCGCGGGGCCAAACGATTGCGGGTTTTGCAGCGTGGATTGTTGACGGTCACCAACGACTACCGTTGGTCGATTGAAGCCTGGGCTGTCTTTTCAAATCATTATCATTTCGTCGCCCACTCGCCTGCCGATCTCCCGGATGCCACCAGCCTGGGGGACATGCTGAGCGTTTTGCATGTAAAAACCGCCGGCTGGGTAAACAAGCTGGATGAGCAACCCGCCCGCCAGGTGTGGTACAATTACCGGGAAACGCGGTTAACCCAACAGCGGTCTTATCTGGCACGGCTGAATTACGTTCATCAGAATGCCGCCAAACATGGTTTGGTGCCGCTGGCCTGCCAATATCCCTGGTGTTCGGCCGCGTGGTTTGAACGGGTCGCATCACCCGCCATGGTGAAGTCGATTTACCGCTTCAAAACCGATCTCCTTTCCGTGTCTGACGATTTCATGCCCGACGCGGACTGGTAACTCGCGCCGAAAGCGCCTGCGACAACCGCTCCGCGCGCAGCGTCCTGGAGTGCGCCAGTCCTCTGGCGCTTTGGCCCAACCACCGTCCCTGCATCCAGCGCCACACGACTCGGCAAACCAGCGGCAAATCTTGCGCCTGCTCCCCCGGAACCCACCGCGCGAATGACCCTGCAAATGTTCGTTTGCGGGGCGGCGAAAAGCGGCGGAGGACCGCCGCACTCCTGGACGCTGCGCGCGTTGGCATGATCGCTGGTGAAAGGGAAAAGGCAGCGCGTCACCCGCCATGGTGAAGTCGATTTACCGATTCAAAACCAATCTCCTTTCCGTGTCTGATGATTTCACGCCCGACGCGGACTGGTAACTCGCGCCGAAAGCCCCTGCGACAACCGCTCCGCGCGCAGCGTCCAGGAGTGCGCCAGTCCTCTGGCGCTTTGGCCCAACCACCGTCCCTGCATCCAGCGCCACACGACTCGGCAAACCAGCGGCAAATCTTGCACCTGCTCCCCCGGAACCCACCGCGCGAATGACCCTGCAAACGTTCGTTCGTGGGCCGTCAAAAGTCAGCGCTCGCCCGCCACCTGAAAGCTCAATAATATGCCCGCCATGGAACCCCTCAAAGACAACCAGCCCTGGCGCCGCGCCTTGTCGGTGGTGGTGGGCGTGGCCTTTATCGTTTGGGGGCTGATATCCATCCGCCAAGGTCGCATCACGGCTTTCCGGGGCATAAACCATACCTTCCACGTCACGCGGGAACCCTTCGCCTTCTGGCTCGTGGTGGGAATTGTGATTGTATTGGGCGCAGGCTGCATTTACCGTGGAGTTCGTGGTCGTCCGTGACGTTTGAACGCCCAACCACCACTATGCCGGAATCAAAATCACCCATCCCTAAACGTCGCCCGCTAACCACCGCACAGGCCAATGGCATTGGCCTCAGCATCGGCCTCTGCTTCGGCACCTCGCTGGGCCTGGCGCTGCACAACGCGGGCGTGGGGATTGCCCTCGGCACGGGCATCGGTGTGGCCATGGCCGCCGCTCTGCGGGCCCGCCACTGCCCCAAGCCCTGACCATCACCCCATCCCATTCTCCGGCGCCGGGCGATCTGGTTATTGGAATTTCTCTGGAGCTTGGAGTTTCCGTCCCCCACTCATTTCCCCCAAACTTTCGTTTCGACCCCCGCCTGGTTCCCGCGTAAGATGAACACAATGTCTGCTGACACCCAACTCACGCCCATGATGGCGCAGTACCGCCGCATCAAGGGCGAACTGCCCCCGGACGCGCTGTTGCTCTTCCGCCTGGGCGATTTTTATGAGATGTTCTTCGAGGACGCCCAATCCGGCGCCCAGTTGCTGAATCTGGCCCTGACCTCCCGCAACGGCATCCCCATGTGCGGTTTACCCTTCCACGCCGCCAATGGCTACATCTCCCGCATCCTCAAGGCCGGCCGCAAAGTCGCCATCTGCGACCAGACCGAGGAAGCCAAACCCGGCAAGCTCGTCGCCCGCGAAGTCACCCAAATCCTCTCCCCCGGCACCCATTTCGACGAGCGCATGCTCGTGGCCGAGCGGAACAATTTCCTCGCGGCGGTTTTCCCTGGCGGCAAACATTACGGCCTGGCCCTCGTGGACCTCACCACCGGCGATTTCCTGACGACCGAACTGGAGGCCGACTCCGCGCTGCTCACCGAACTCGAACGCCTCCGCCCCGCCGAAATCATTTACCCCGCCGAGGCCGCCGCCGTCCGCGACTTGTTGCAGCCCGCGTTCTCCATCCTCAACCCCTACGAAGGCTGGGTGTTTACGCCGGAAACGGCGCAGTTCGCCGTGCGCGATCATTTCAAGGTGGCCTCGCTGGATGGCTTTGGCCTCAAGGACCGTCCGGCTGCCATCGGCGCGGCCGGCGCGGCACTGCACTATCTCACCCAGCACCTGCGGCGCGATGTCAAACACCTCACGCGGCTGGCCTTCTATCGTCGCAGCGATTTTCTGGCGCTGGACTACACCACGCTCCGCCACCTGGAAATTCTCGAACCGCTCCACCACGACGCCCCGCGCAATGCCTGCCTTTACGGCGCTTTGCACCGCACCGTCACCCCCATGGGCGCGCGCCGCCTGCGGGACTGGCTGTCCCAGCCGCTCGCCACCACCGGGCCGATTCACCGGCGGCAAACCGCCGTGCAAGGTTTCATCACCCATTCCGGCCGGTTGCTGGAAATCCGCACCCAGCTCGGTCGCGTGCGTGATCTGGAACGCACGCTCGGCCGTCTGAGCACCGGCAGCGGCAACGCCCGCGACCTGCTCGTCCTCAGCCAGGCGCTGGCGCAAATCCCCGCGATCAAACAAACCCTCCACGATGTGTCTGAAGCCGGAGCCGGACCGGCGCTGGCCGCCCTGCCCATTAACATTAATGATGTGCCCGCGCCGGCGAAACCGGCCGCTGGGTTGTTGGCTGACCTGAACACGCAATTGGGCGAGGCCCCGGATTTGGTTGAATTGATTGGCCGCGCCATTGTCGAGGAACCGCCGCTGGCCGTGAAGGAAGGCGGCATGATCCGCGATGGCTACGACCCGGCGCTGGATGAACTCCGCGCCGCCCAGCGCGGCGGCAAGGACTGGATCGCCAAATTGCAGGCGGATGAAATCGCCCGCACCGGCATCGGCTCGCTCAAGGTGCGGTTCAATTCCGTCTTTGGCTATTACATCGAAGTCACCCGCTCAAATCTCGACAAGGTACCGCCGCATTACATCCGCAAACAGACCGTGGCCAATGGCGAGCGTTACATCACGCCTGAGTTGAAAGAGATGGAGGGCAAGATTTTGGGGTCGGAGGAGCGCAGTGTGAAGCTGGAGTATGAGCTCTTTCAGCAACTGCGCGAAACCGTCCTCGGCCAGTTGCCCGCGATTCAATTGACCGCCGCCGCCCTGGCGCAACTGGATGTGCTGGGCGCATTCGCGGAAACCGCGCGGTTGCACAACTACGTGCGCCCCGAGGTGGGCAATGGCGGGTTGCTGGATATTCGCGATGGCCGACATCCGGTGCTGGAGCAAAACCTCACCGACGAACGTTTTGTCCCCAACGACACCGGCCTCCTCAGTTTGGTGGACCCGGCCAAGGCTGCGGCGGAGGAAAAGCCGGCCTTTCCCCAGATCGCCCTCATCACCGGGCCCAACATGGCCGGCAAGAGCACCTACATCCGGCAGGTGGCGCTGCTCACCTTGCTGGCGCACACCGGCAGTTTTGTGCCCGCTGGCAGCGCGCGGATTGATTTGGTGGACCGCATCTTCACGCGCATCGGCGCGAGCGACGACCTCGCGCGCGGCCAGAGCACCTTCATGGTGGAAATGACCGAGACCGCCAACATTCTAAACCACGCCAGCGTGCGCAGCCTGATCGTGCTGGATGAAATCGGCCGGGGCACCAGCACTTTCGATGGCCTGAGCCTGGCCTGGAGCATCGTGGAGTATCTGCACAACCAGATTGGGGCCAAGACCCTGTTCGCGACCCATTATCACGAGTTGGCGGAACTCGCCGTCCGGCTGGCGCGTTTGAAAAACTTCAACGTCGCCGTGCGCGAGTGGCACGATCAAATTGTGTTCCTGCGCAAAATCGTGGCGGGCGGCACGGACAAGAGCTACGGCATCCAGGTGGCCCGGCTGGCGGGGGTGCCGAAGGCGGTGCTGGAGCGCGCGAAGGAAATTCTCGCGAATCTTGAAGATTCCGAACTCACGCCGGAAGGCAATGTGCGGACGTCCCGCCGCCAGGAGAACCGGGACAAATTGAAACAACTGGCGCCCACCCCGCAGTTGGATTTGTTTGGCTAAACCCCCGGGCAACCCGCACCTTATTATATGGAAAGCACTGAAAATCTGCGATTACTGAAGGAACACGAAATCACCGGAGCCGTCGCCATTTCCCCCGGCCAGGGCGGCCTGCCGCGCCTGGTCATCACCACCCCGTTCAGCCAGGCGGAGATTTACCTGCACGGTGCGCATGTCACTGCCTTCCAGAAAAACGGCGAGCCGCCCCTGTTATGGATGAGTGCCAAAAGCCTGTTTGCGCCGGACAAGGCCATCCGGGGCGGCGTGCCGATTTGTTTCCCCTGGTTTGGACCGCGCACGGGCGCGCCCGCCCACGGGTATGCGCGCCTCACCGAATGGAACCTCGTGGCCACGTCCGCCTGTCCGGACGGCCGCGTGACCGTCCGGCTGCGCCTGCCGGATAAGGTGGGTGAAGCGCCCTACTCCGGCAGTGTGGAATATATTGTGACCGTCGGTTCGACCCTGACACTGGAATTGCAGGTCAACAACCACTCCAGCGAATCGGTCATTTTTGAGGAAATGCTGCACACCTATTTCACGGTGGGTGACATCACCGGGGTGTCCGTCAAAGGCTTGCACGGAGTGCATTACCTGGACAAAGTGGCGGGCAACGCCCTCAAGAATGAGGATGATGACGTCATCCGGTTCACCGGGGAAACCGACCGCGTCTATCTGGAAACCACCCACACGGTGGAGATCGAGGACCCCAAGCTGCGCCGCATCATCCGCGTGGAAAAGAGCGGCTCCGCCTCCACCGTGGTGTGGAATCCATGGGTGGCCAAGTCCAAGGCCATGGCGGATTTCGGCGACGAGGAATTTCACCACATGGTCTGCGTGGAATCCGGCAACGTGGGTCCGGCCCAGACCACCCTGGCCCCCGGGGTGGCCAACACCCTGAAGGCGGTCCTGGCAAGCCGGCCGGCCTGAGATGATCAGCCTGATTGAATCGCAACCCGCCGGGGCCGACTTGGTTTCCCAAGTGGAGGAAATCTTCTCGGCCACCGGCATCCTGTCGCGCGCCAAGAACTTTGAGTTCCGCCCGCAACAGCAGCAGATGGCCGTGGCCGTGGCCCGCGCCCTGCAGAGCCGGGAGCACCTGGCCGTGGAGGCCGGCACGGGGGTGGGCAAGAGTCTGGCCTACCTCATCCCCGCCATCCTGTTCGCGGTGGCGGAAAAAAAGAAAGCCATCATCTCCACCCACACCATCAATTTGCAGGAGCAGCTCACGGAAAAAGACCTGCCCATGCTCACCGGGGTGCTGGCCGCCCTGCCCGAACCGGTGAAGTTTAGTTACACCATGCTCAAGGGCCGGGCCAACTACCTCTGCACCCGCCGCCTGCAAAAGGCGATGCAGCAGTCCGGCAACCTCTTCACCTCCTCCGAGGCGGAGGAATTACAGCGGATTTACGAATGGTCCCAAAAGACCAAGGACGGCAGCCTCTCGGACTTTGAGACCGAGCCGGACCTCAAGGTGTGGTCGCAGGTCTGCTCCGAGCGCGGGCTGTGCTCGCCGAAAATCTGCGGGCATCAGTCCGATTTTGCGAAGGACCACGGCCTCTGTTTTTTTCAACGCGCGCGCAACCGCATCCTCGCCTCGGACGTGCTGGTGGTGAACCACACGCTGTTCTTCACCCTGCTCGGCGGCGTGGATGAGGAACTGGAGGGCGGCATCCTCTTCAAGAATGACTTTGTGATTTTCGACGAGGCGCACACGATGGAATCGGTCGCCTCCCGGCACATCGGCCTGAGCGTCTCCAGCGGCCAGGTGCGGTACGCCCTCAACCGGCTGTACAATCCCCGCACCCAAAAAGGCCTGCTCGCCACGCTGCGCAAGGGCGACGCCGTCAAGCTGGTGGCGGACATTCTGGGGGAGGCGGATAAATTTTTTGAGCAGGTGGAAACCGCCTGCAATGCGATTCAAGAAACGGCGAAGCCCAAGTTCACCGGCGGGGACCCGGGCGCCCGCAAGCGGGCTTGGACCGAGTTGCGCATCCGCCGGCCGGAACTGGTGCCGGATAATGTCACCCTGCCCATCCAGCGGCTGCGTGAGGCGGTGAGCGAACTGGTGAAAACCAGCGAGGACAAGGAAATCGGCCAGGAACTGGTGGAATGCAACCGGCGGCTGGCGGAATTGCGCGAAGAGGTGAAAGCCTTTCTTGAACAGGGCGCGACCGATCATGTGTACTGGGTGGAACGGAGCGGCAAGCATCAGCAAAGCCTGACCCTGAACGCCGCCCCGGTGGACGTGGCGGCCTATTTGCGCCGGCGCCTGTTTGAAAGTGACACCAGTGTGATCATGACCAGCGCCACCCTGGGCACCAAGGCGGGGGAGTCCACCCGCAAAGCAGGAACAGCGGCCAGCCAGCCCCCCGAAAACCGCCAGCCGGGCAAGCCCTCGGCCCCGCCGGCCAGCCAGGCCTTGAATTATTTCATCAAGCGCGTGGGCGCGGAGGCCGCGGTGCAGCTGCAGGTGGGCACGCCCTTTGATTATGCGCGGCAAATGCGCCTGTTTGTCGCCCAGAAAATGCCCGACCCGCGCGACCCCGGCTACCGGGACGCCCTCATCCATTGGATCGAGCATTTTATCAGCGAAACCCACGGCAAGGCCTTCGTGCTGTTCACCAGCTACAAACTCATGCAGGAGGTCGCCGACTCCATGGCCTCGTTTTTTGCCAAGCTGGGCGTCGCCTGCCTGGTGCAGGGCACGGGCACGCCGCGTTCCACCATGCTGGAACGGTTCAAGGAAGATGTGAATTCCGTGCTGTTTGGCACCGACAGCTTCTGGCAGGGCGTGGATGTTCCGGGCGAGGCCCTGAGCAATGTCATCATCACGCGGCTGCCCTTCGCCGTGCCGGACCATCCACTAATTGAGGCGCGCATCGAGGCCATCGAAGCCCGGGGCGGCAATTCCTTTGGTGAATTTTCCCTGCCCGAGGCCATCCTGAAATTCCGCCAGGGTGTCGGCCGGCTCATCCGCACCAAGTCCGACACCGGCATCGTGGTCATTCTGGACAACCGCGTCCTCACCAAACAATACGGCCAGGCTTTTCTGGAAGCCGTGCCCCCGTGCCCGTTGGAGATCGTCTGAGCCGCGGGTAAAATTCTGGCGCGGCGGACGGGCCGCGACCACGAAACAGATTTCCCACACGCACCCGCCCCATCGCCCGGGGTCATCCGGGGAATTTTCCGGCCGGGCCGGTTGACGGACAACCGCGCTTTTTTTGACAGCCGGACTTAGCCGGAACAATTCATTTCAACCGCAGATCAACGCAGATAAACGCAGATAAAAACGATGAGGTTCCCAAAGGTTTGGCCCGCGATGGATCGAAAACCATTTGGTGCGCCATTTTTTCTCGTTTTCCGCCTTTCCCCATCTGCGTTCATCTGCGTTGATCTGCGGTTAAAGCCTTT
>CAITTG010000107.1 GCA_903895255.1 uncultured Verrucomicrobia subdivision 3 bacterium | reverse complement strand
GACGGCCTGCTGCACATCACCGACATGAGCTGGGGCCGCATCGGCCATCCGTCCGAAGTGCTCAAGGTCGGTCAGGAAATCGACGTGGTCGTGCTCGACGTTAACAAGGAAAAGGAGCGCGTCAGCCTCGGCCTCAAGCAGAAGATGACCAATCCCTGGGACAGCATCGAGACCAAGTTCCCGGTCGGTGCCAAGGTCAAGGGCAAAGTCGTCAGCCTCGTTCCCTACGGTGCCTTTGTGCAACTCGAACCCGGTGTCGAAGGCCTCATTCACGTCACCGAACTCTCCTGGACCAAGCGCATTGCCAAGCCCAGCGATGTGCTCAAGCCCGACCAGGAAGTCGAAGCCGTCGTCCTCGGCATCAACCGCGAGGAGCAAAAAATCTCCCTCGGCGTCCGCCAGCTCGAATCCAATCCGTGGGACAAGGCCGCGGAGAAGTACACCGTCGGCACCAAGGTCAGCGGCAAGGTGCGCAACCTCACCAGCTACGGCGCGTTTGTGGAACTGGAAGAAGGCATTGACGGCATGATCCACGTGTCCGACATGTCCTGGACCCGCAAGATCAATCATCCGAGCGAAGTCATGAAGAAGGGCGACGACGTCGAGGCCACCGTGCTCGAAGTGGATCGTCCGAACCAGCGCATCGCGCTCGGCATGAAGCAACTCGGCCAGGATCCGTGGTCCCAGATCGACAAGCTGTACAAAGTCGGCGACGTGGTGCAGGGCAAGGTTACCAAGCTCGCCAGCTTCGGTGCGTTCGTGGGCCTCCAGCACGAGATCGACGGTCTGGTGCACATCTCGCAGGTCAGCGAGGACCATATCGACAAAATCAAGAACATCCTCAAGGTCGGCCAGGACGTCACGGCCCGCGTGATCAAAATTGATCGCGGCGAGCGCCGGATCGGTCTGTCCATCAAAGCGGCCAGCTATTCCGACGAGCAGCTCAAGGAAGAGCAGAAGATCCTCGACGCCCTCAAGCCCGGCGAGGACCTCGTGGCCCTGCAGCACGCCTTCGACGCGGCCGACGAGGCCCTCAAGGATTAATTGGCATCAGTCAATTGAAGTTTCAAAAACCGGCGGACTGGCAACAGTCCGCCGGTTTTTTTGTGCGCTGTTAGCTTGTCGCATGATAGCCCTGCCGACGGGACAAACTTGCTCTGGGGGGGCCAAAATTCCTTTGGGATTCGGAAAAACCAGCTTGCCCAAGTCGGGTGGGCTGGGTTATGGATTTATTATGAGTTCTGTTGTGGAAATCGAAGCAGCGATCGCCAAGTTGCCCCCCGGGGAATTTGTGCAATTGGAGCGCTGGTTTGATGCCGAGCGCAACCGTAAATGGGATCGGGAACTGGAGTCCGATGCACAGAGTGGCAAATTGCGTGAACTTTACGAGCGGCTTCAACCAGAAAACCACGGTGAATCCAATGTCCCGCTTGTTGGATTCCTTGACAACGAAGTTTAAACCACGATCCGAACTTCAAATCGGTCCAATTCCACGAGCGAATGCGTTTTCAGGGCGCGTTCAATCAATGGCAGATTTCGCCCAAATAATTCCTTCAATTCTCGAATGCCAATATTACCCGTGCGGACCAAAATCAGTTTGTAAGGCTCCTGATGCAATAGATGGGAATAATAAAAATCCGTGTCCTTGGAAATGACCACGCTTTTTTCAAGGACCGACAGGCGATTGATCACACCATCGGTGGTTAGATTTTTGTCCCGTAGCTGGTTCGTGTGGCGGGCATCGTGACCGGCGGACCGCAGCAAGCCACACAAACCAGGTGGCAGATGCGCATCCACCAGAAATTTCATTTGAGCACCAGATGCTGGCTTTTCATTTTGAGCGAGCGCGTGGCGAATTCAAGGCACGCCAGCAAATCCTCGCGTTCCAGGTCGGGAAATTCCGCCAGTACTTCCTCAAATGAATCCCCGGCCGCGAGGTATTCCAGCACGGATTCCACGGGATAACGCAAACCGCGAATAACCGGCTTGCCGTGACAGACGTCCGGCTGAATGGTGATGCGCTCCATTAAAGAACTCATGGCTTAATATCATGCTGGAAAAGCCGAAAAGTCAAGCTGCGGAGACCGTTATGTGCCAGCTTGGCTCTGGCGGCAGCATGCACCACTCCCGGGCGCATTCCAACCAATCCCTAAAGTAAATTCGGCTGCAGCGGCCCCTGCGGATTCGTCAGCGACCGGTGCCGGTAATGCAAAATCTTAAACTCCGTCGTGTCGCGCAATTCCTCGACCAATTCAAACTTATCCTCAAACGGCGGAAAAAACGCATCACCTTCCACCTCGCGTTTGACCATTGTGAGGTACAGGTCTGAGCAGCGGGGCAGGGCTTGTTCGTAGATTTGAGCGCCGCCACAGATGAAAATGTCGTTGGGGAATTCTTCCGGATTCAGCTTGTCCAGCGAGTTGAAAATCAAAATATCGGTCTGCTGGTCCTTCTCCATTTTGGTGAAATGGAATTGATACGCCTTTTTCAAATACTGGCCGCCGCGCCATTCGTGGTATTGACCGAAGATTTCCGCGTGGTCCTTGATGAGCGATTGAGGGTGCCGCGTGAGTATCAGGTTCTTCCGGTTCGGCAGCGGTTTGCCAATGCTTTCAAAGGTCTTGCGGCCCATCACCACCACATGACCCATGGTGGTGGCCTTGAACCACTTGAAATCCTCCGGCAAATGCCAGGGGATGCGGTTGCCCGCCCCAATGACACGGTTCTGGGACATGGCGGCGATGGCTTTAAAATACTTCACGGCGGTTTAGTTTACGTCCACCCCCAGCGCGTGCAACCGTCTTTTTACCATGGCGGAATCCGGCGCGAGTTGCAGGGCGCGCTGGAGCTCCGCCACCGCCTCGGCGGTTTGGTGCCCGGCCAGCAGGGCACTGGCCAGGTTGTAGTGGTAACTCATCACGTCCGGGTCCAAAGCGATGGCCTGCCGGTCCTCGGTGATGGCCGCATCCGGGCGGTGCAATTGGAGCAGCACCACGCCCAGATTGCTGTGAAAGACCGCGTGGTTCGGCAACAGGCGGATGGCTTGCTGATACTGGGCCACCGCTTCGTCCAGCCGTCCGGTGCGGGCCAGCAGGTTGCCGTAGTTATAGTGAATCTCCTCCTCCGCCGGGTTGATTTCCAGCGCGGCCAGGTAATTGGTTTCGGCCTCGCTAAAATCCTGGCGGGCGGCTTGCAAACGCCCCAGATTGGTATGCGCCAGCCAGGAACGGGGATTTTTGGCCAGCGTATCGACCCAGATTGTTTCCAAGCTGGCATAGGCGCGGCATTGCTGGAAAGTGAGCATTGCCAGCGCCAGCAGGAGCAAGCCCGCCAATACTTGAAGCTGGCCCCGCCACGCCGGCCATTTCACGGGCAGTTGTGCCGCCAGGGCCGCGAACCCGGCGATCAGCCCCAGGCAGGCGAGGTATTGGTAATGATCGGCGACGAAAGAAAAGTAAAAGGTGTAAAGTGGGATAAAGCCCAGCATGGGCGACAGCACGGCCACGAAGAAAAACACCGCGGCCACCGGACCGCGCCCCAGCCGATGGCGGCCAAACCACAGCAGGGCAGCCACCAGCAGGCAGGCCCCCAGCCAGGCATACTGGGCCGGATCACCTGCTTTTATTTCCCAACGCGGATAGCTGAAGGTCAGGTCCACCGGCCAGAGGAGTTTCGCCGCGTAAAACCAAACGGCATGCGTCGCGACCAGCAGCCGGTCCAGTCCGCCCGGCAGATGATATTTGGGCAGGTAATTATCCAGATGTTTTTCCCACCAGACAGACAGCAGGCCCATGGCCAGGCCCATGACCAGGAAGGGGAGCACCTGCAGCACCCGCCGCCGGTCGATGCGCTCCCCGCGCAGCCACAGCGCCAGCAGCAGCACGGCCGGCAGGGTGCAGGCGGTGGTTTTGGCGAACAACGCCAAGGCGTGCAACCCCAGGGCGAGGGCGTAATCCCCGCGCGACTTTCCAGCGCAGAAATTCAGCCAGGCCAGCACCGCCAGCAGGTAGAACAACGTTGACTCGGTATTCTTGAGTTCGGTCACCCAGGCCACGGTTTCCACCTGCACGGGATGCAGGGCGAATACCGCCGCTGCCAGCCAGGCCCCCGGCACCGCCAGCCGCCGCAACAGGTGCCAGATCAGCAGGGCATTGCCGATATGCAGCAGCACATTGACGAGGTGGTAGCCCAGCGGTTTCAATCCCCAGAGGGCATACTCCAGACGCAGGGTGGAATAAACGAGGGGAAAATATTGGGACTGGTGATGGGCGGAAAACCAGATGCGCCACCAGCCATCCGCGGCCGTCAGCAGGGAATTCTCGGTTACATAGGCATCGTCATCCCAGATGAAACCGGCCGAAAACACTGGCCAGTACGCCAGCAGCGTGGCCAGCACGATGAAGAGGATACCCGGCCAGGCGCCGTAGGGGACCCGGACCGCAAAACACACCACCTTGGAATGGCCCGTCTGCATTCCGCCTAAACCGCCACCGGTGCCTTGATGGCCGGATGCGGATCGTAGCCCACCAGTTCAAAATCCTCGTACTTGAAGTCGTGAATATTTTTCACCGCCGGGTTGAGCTTCAACTGCGGCAGCGGCCGCGGTGTGCGTGAAAGTTGCAGGTCGGCCTGCTCCACGTGATTACTGTACAGGTGCAAATCCCCGAAGGTGTGGACAAAATCTCCGGGTTTCAGGTCGCAGACTTGGGCGATCATCAAGGTCAGCAAGGCGTAACTCGCAATATTGAAAGGCACGCCTAGAAAAATATCCGCGCTGCGCTGGTACAACTGGCAGCTCAGCTCGCCCTCGCTGACATAAAACTGGAATAACGTATGGCAGGGGGGCAGGGCCATGGTCTCAATTTCGCCGGGGTTCCAGGCGCAGACAATCAGCCGCCGGCTGTCGGGCTTGGTTTTAATCTGCTGGATCACCTGGTCAATCTGATGAATGGACCGGCCGTCGGCCGTGCGCCAGTCGCACCATTGCGCGCCGTACACGCGACCCAGATTTCCCTGCGCATCCGCCCATTCATTCCAGATGGAGACGCCATTGTCCTTGAGATACTGGATGTTGGTGTCCCCGCGCAAAAACCAGAGCAGTTCATAAAATATGGAACGCGTATGGACCTTCTTGGTGGTGAGCAGCGGGAAACTGTTCCGCAGATCGAACCGTGCCTGCGCGCCAAAGAGGGAATAGGTGCCGGTCCCGGTGCGGTCGGCCTTGAACTTGCCGTGGGTCCGAACCTGACGCAACAAATCGAGATATGCAATCATCTGGGTAAAATTTAACCTCAGAAAACGCGAAAGACCACGCCGAAATGCACGGGGCAGCGTGGGTATGGGGGAAACACCCTATTGAGTATGGGCCCGAGTTGGATTATAGTTTGTTGGTTATAAACCATTTCTCGATGAAGCTGTATTTTTACTTGATGGTGATGTTAAGCGCGTTCGCGGGTGTGGCTTTGCCTGCGCGGGCGCAGTCCCCGGTGCCGCCCGCTCCGGCCAACTACCAATATCTGGCGGCCGACCAATTGGACAAGCTACTGGGCCCCATCGCCCTGTATCCTGACCCGCTGATCGCCCAAATTTTGCCGGCGGCCGCGCTGCCCGCGCAAATCGTGCTTGCCGACCGTTATGTCAGTGCTGGCGGGGATCCCGGTGGGCTCGCCCAGCAGGGGTGGGACAGCAGCATTCAAGCCCTCGCCCGCTACCCCAACGTCTTGAAATGGATGGATGACAATCTCACCTGGACCACCCAGCTGGGCCAGGCTTTTCTCTACCAGCAGCAGGAGGTGATGGACGCCATCCAGCGCCTGCGCACTTCGGCGGCCAATCTGGGCAACCTGCAATCCACCCCGCAGCAACAAGTGGTGGATGATGGCGGATATTACGAAATCGTTCCCGCTAATCCGGAGGTGATTTACGTGCCATCTTACCAGCCAGAGGTGGTTTTTTATCAGGCTTACAACGGCAGCCCGTGGATTAATTTCGGCGTCGGCTTTGCCATCGGCGGCTGGCTGGATGGCGATTTTGACTGGCGCAACCATGACCTTCACCGTTGGGACCGTGACCACCCGCGTCCGCCCAATTGGTGGCACGAACCGCCTGGTCGCCGGGACTGGGGCAACGCTCCCGTCTGGCATCCCGAAAATCGTCCTTACAACGTTCAGGTCAATCGCGGTGATCGTGGTTATCAAGCTCCCCTGCATCGGGCAGTGGTGGCCACGGTGGGCCACTCCGCCTCTGATTCTGCCATGCCCCGCCGGGAACCCGCCCCGGAAGCCCGGCCGCCAGCACCGGCCCAATACCATGAAGCCCCGAGCCGGAGCCCGTTCGTGGGCATTCAAAGTGCGCCGGAAACCCGCTCCTCCAGCGACCGTGGCCATCAAAGCATGCAGGGCGGCGGTCATGCCACAGCTCCCGCTCCCAGTCATGGTGGCGGCGGTGGCGGTGGCGGCGGCGGTCATTCTGGTTCCACCAACCACCACTAATTAATTTGCATACCATGATTCCCTCAATTCAATCAGCTCCGCCGGGTCAGCCTCGCTTTTCCCGGCTTGGTGGGTTCCTTTTGCGACCGCTCCTGACCGCCTTCCTGGTTCTGGTGGGACTGACCCAGACCCTCCGCGCCGCCACGCCGGAGGAGCAAACCTTTGCCACTCCCAACGATGCCTTAAATGCCTTGGTGGCCGCCGCGACGAATCATGACACCAATGCCATCCACGCGATATTTGGACCCGCCGGGCACGAATTGATTTCGCCCGATGTCGTCCAAGCCACGGTGGAATACCAGCTCTTCGTCAAGCGCCTGGCCGAGAAAACCCGGCTGGTCAATTTGTCGTCCTCCAATATTACCGTGGAAATTGGCGCCGAGGGCTGGCCCTTTCCCATACCGTTGGTGCAGCGGGACGGCCGGTGGTCTTTCGATACCGCGGCTGGGGCCGAGGAAATTCTCGCCCGCCGCATCGGCCGGAACGAACTCGGGGCCATCAACGTTTGCATTGCCTACGTGGATGCCCAGCGGGAATATGCGGACCAGGACCGCTTGGGTGACGGCGTTCCGGCCTACGCGCAATACCTCCACAGCACTCCGGGCAGGCACGATGGCCTCTACTGGCCGGCCAAGCCGGGTGAGGCGCTGAGTCCCCTGGGTCCACTCATCGCGGAGGCCCGCGTTGAGGGCTATCATCGCACCGCTCGCATGTTGAATGATGAGTCGGCTCCCTATCACGGCTACTATTTTAAAATCCTCACCCGGCAGGGCAAGCACGCCCCCGGTGGAAAATATAATTATGTCATCAATGGTCGTTTGCTCGCCGGCTTCGCCCTGGTTGCGTGGCCCGCAGAATGGGGCAACACCGGTTTGATGACCTTTGTGGTCAATCAACAGGGGCACGTACTGCAAAAAAATCTCGGCCCGAAAACGGTTAAAATTGCCCGGTCGATGACCTCGTTTGATCCCGACGAAACCTGGTCGCCGGCGCAATAATTTCAGCGTTTTTCCACCCTCTGGCCGGAAGCTTCGGGGGCGTGGCTACAATGTTTTCCGGGTATAAGCGGTGGGCAGGTTGCTATTTCTCCACAGCCGCCGCACTTTCCGGGGGCGGTTTAATCTTTTTGCCATTTGCCCGGTTTTCTTCTTACATATGCATTAACAATACAAACGCACGCATCACGCCTATTTACCATGCATATTTTTAATCGTTTTCCCTCCCTGCGGTGGTCGCCGCCACGCGGTCTTCGCCCGGCGGATTGGCTGGTGTGCCTGCTGCTGGGGCTGGCGGGAGTGAATCTTTCCGCCGCCCCCACCCTGGAGGAGGGATGGAATAACCCGCCCACCCAGGCCCGCTTGCGCGCCTATTGGTGGTGGCTCAATGGCAATGTCACCCGGGCCTCCATCACCCGCGACCTCGAACAGATGAAGGCCAAGGGCTTCGGTGGGGCGGTGCTGATTGATGCCGGCGGGGCCAGTCAAGAAGGCAACGGCCAGGTGCCGCACGGGCCCACCTTTTTCACCCCCGAGTGGCGGGAACTTTATAAATTCACCCTGCGCGAGGCGGACCGGCTCGGCTTGGAAATCAGCCTGAATATCCTGAGCGGCTGGAATCTCGGCGGCCCCGTGGTGACCAAGGATGACGCCGCCAAAAAATATGTCTGGTCAGAAATCCAGATTTCCGGCGGCACGAATGTCCAGGTGCGCATCCCGCAGCCGACGGCGCGCGAGCATTATTATCGCGATTCTGCCCTCATTGCCTATCGCCTCCAGCCCCATGCGACAAACCATGCCCCGTTGAAAAACTGGAAACAAAAAGCGCTGCAGGCCTCGCTCGTCCCCTTCTCCACACCCGATACCGCGCCCTTGTTTGCCGAAATTCCCGCCACCCCCGGGGAGCGGGACACGGCGGCGGCGGATGTGGTGGATTTAACCGCCCAGCTCGGGTCGGATGGCGTGCTGCGCTGGGACGCCCCCGCCGGGGACTGGCAGGTATTGCGCTTTGGATATACGATAGGAGACAATGCTTATGTCTCCACCAGCAGCGAGGGGTGGGGCGGTTTTGCCCTGGATGTCTACAGCGCCACGGCGTTTGAGCATTACTGGGATAAGATCGTCGAACCGCTCATCCTGGATGCGGGGCCGCTGGCGGGAAAATCTTTGAAATACCTGCACACGGACAGTTGGGAGATTGAACTGGCCAACTGGACTCCCCGGCTGCGTGAGGAGTTTCTCCAGCGCCACCATTATGACTTGCTGCCCTGGCTGCCCGTGCTCGCCGGGCGGATTGTCAATTCGCGCGAGGAAAGCGATCGCTTTCTCTTCGATTATCGCAAAACGCTCGGTGACCTCGCCATTGATGACCATTACCGCCTGTTCCGGGACCGCGCCCACCAGCATGGACTCCAGATCCACCCCGAGTCCGGCGGGCCGCATGCCGTGCCGATTGACGCTCAGCGCTGCCTGGGCTGGGATGACGCGCCCATGAGTGAATTCTGGGGCTGGTCCTGGGAGCACCGCATTGGCGATTACAACCGGTTTTTCGTCAAGCAACCCGCCAGCGCCGCGCACACCTACGGCCATCCCCTGGTATTTGCCGAGGGTTTTACCACCATTGGACCCAACTGGCAGGAAAAACTCTGGGACAACTTGAAACCCGCCTTTGACAAGGCGATTTGCGAGGGGTTGAATGTGCTCGTGTGGCATGCGTTTGTGTGTTCCCCCGATGAAACCGGGATTCCCGGGCAACAATACTTCGCCGGCTCCCATTTGAATCCCAAGGTGACCTGGTGGGAAAAATCCGCCCCCTTCTTTAGCTACATTGATCGTAATCAATGGATGATGCAGCAGGGCCATTTCGCGGCTGATGTGCTTTATTATTATGGCGACCACGTGCCAAATTTCACCCAGCACAAACACACCGACCCGGTGCACATCCTGCCCGGCTATGACTACGACGTCATCACCGAGGAAGCCCTCATTGAACGCGCCCATGTGAATGCCGGCCGGATTTACCTGCCGGACGGCATCAATTACCGCCTGCTGGTGTTGCCCGAGCGGGACGTGATTTCCCTCTCGGCGTTGAAAAAAATCCAGGAACTGGTGCTGGCGGGTGCGACTGTCATTGGCCCCCAACCGGTCCGGGGCGAGACCCTTGAAAACTTTGCGGAGACCGATGCGCAGATTAAACAAATCGGCGCACAGCTTTGGAGTGGCATGGTGGGGAACGGCCGCGTCATTTCCGGCCAGACCGCCCGCCAAGTGCTGCAGGCGGATGGCGTGGTTCCGGATTGCGACTTCCTCGGCGCCGATGGCGTGCCGCTCGACTACCTCCACCGCACCAGCGGCGACACCGAAATCTATTTTGTCTCCAACCACACGAACTTTACGGTTAATGCCTCCGTGGCCTTCCGGGTCGCCGGCAAGGCGCCCGAGTTATGGGATGCTGTTACCGGGCGGCATTGTCTGGCCGCTGCTTATACGGAACAGGGCGGCCGCACGCTGGTTCCGGTGCAATTCCCCCCTTACGCCTCGTTACTGGTCGTCTTCCGTGCATCCGCCGCAGCACATCCCGCCCTCGCCACGGCCAACCAGCCGGACCTCCACCTGCAGCAAACGCTCTCCGGACCCTGGATGGTGCATTTCGATCCGCACTGGGGCGGACCAGCCAGCGTGGAGTTTAACGATTTGGTTAGTTGGCCTGCCCGTCCCGAGCCTGGCATCAAATTCTATTCCGGTACCGCAGTATATGAAAAGTCTTTTGACCTGCCGTCCGCCGCGGCTGGCCCGGCGCGCCTTTATTTGGATCTGGGCGCTGTCCGTGAACTCGCCGAGGTCAAAATTAATGGCCGGTCCTGCGGTGTCCTTTGGTGCCCGCCCTGGCGGCTGGATGTCACGGACGCGGTCAAGCCGGGGGCCAATCAATTGTCCATCGAAGTTATCAATTTCTGGCCCAACCGCATCATTGGCGACGCCAGCCGCCCCGCCGATCAGCGCCTGACCCGCACCAACATCCGCAAACTGACCGCGCAAACGCCCCTGGAGCCCGCCGGTTTATTTGGCCCGGTAACCCTGCAACTGGCCGGGCAAATGTTTTGACCATGAGCTCGTAAGCCCCGGGCGTACTAAGTCGCATGGAACTTATTAGTGGTAGACTCACGGGATATCCCATGCAATGGTTAACCGTCCTATGATCATCTTACTGCCCTGCGGTAGAATTACCTACTTTTTTCCGCCCCCGCTGCCGGCTGGATTCTTCCGGGGATGTTACTGCCTCCCACGCGGTAGAGCTTGATGGCCGTGTTTTTCCTTGCTGACTTGCCTGTGCGGGCCGTGACTAAAAAGTCACAAATCCCTTATCGGGGCTAATTAGCCGGCGCAAAATTGACAGCCGGATTAAAAATTACCCGAATTTCGCTGGTAACATTTTTTGACACTCCGCCCGAAAAGCCCAAAATCCTCTCATGGTGTTGCCGTGGAAACGGTGATGCTGAAGAAACAAAAAACTAAACATTAAACACTATACACAAATGAAAATACGCACCCTGTTAACTGTTCTCTCCCTCGCCACCCTCGCCACCGCGGCCCAGGCCCAATGGATTGCCGTTCAGCCCGGCACTGTTTATGGCAACGCTGGTGAAACGGTCACTGCTACCTACAATTTGTATGGCAGCAGTTACTACGGCGCCGGCACCTACACCGTCGCTACCCCCTGTGTTGCCTGGCTCGGAGCCGCGCCCTCGGCGGTTTCCGCCTCAGTGACCGACAACAGCATCCTCGTGGATTATTATCCTCACTATGGCTATTTGATCGACAACGATGACGATGTCAATATCACCGTCACCCTGACCATTCCGGCCGGCGCCGTTTCTGGCACGTCCTATTCCGGCACTGTCTATGAACCCCTCGTCGGCACCCGTGCCGCGTATAAAAACTCTGTGGGTAACATCGTGGTCACTGTCAACTAAGGTATATCTTGTCTGCCACTACTCAAGCCTGGTCCCTAAATCGGGATCTAGGCTTTTACTTTTAATTTGCTTCACGTTCAATATCCTCACTGGGTTTGTCCTTGTGGTTGCCGTCACACGGCCAGGCGGCTGGTTGCATGCCCAGTGTCAAGCTTTTGTGGGATGATTGCTCGGCTTGCCGTGCTTTTTAAAGATTGATTTCCATTGAATAAGACCTGAGGTGGCATCCTTTCGCTCGACTATCTGTGGCCGCCCTTCAAGGGCTTGCATACGCCGTCTACTACACCGTAGATGCCCGCAAAATGGCGACGCATCGCACTGGTTAAGCGCTTCAAGCCGGGTTGCCGGCCATCTTATGCTTTGTGTCGTGAGACCAGCGATTTACGACCGCTTGGGGTATGGTCGCGGGTTAATCCGCTGCCGCCAGTGTTTCCTTGGGAAGTGGGTCAGGGCAAACGTTTCGCGGCTCATCACTGGTGGCAAACAAAAAAACTCAATTCGGGGCAATGTTCTCGGCCACCCATCGCTGCTTAAACAGGCAAGCTGCCCGACAATAAAAAAGCCCCGCGATGTGCATCGTGGGGCTGAGTGGGAAATGAAAATTTTATTTCTGGTGGCGCAGGCGGCGCAGGAGGCTTAACCCGCCCAATCCCGCCAAGCCCAGCATGGAGACCACTTGGGAGGGTTCCGGGGTGGGAACGAGGGTCAAGGTAAAGTTGGCTGAAAAATTGCCCATATTGAGCCCGTAGGAGTTAATATCATTGAATTCTCCACTAAGCACTTCCTCAGGGTTGTCGGGATTCCCCGTGCTGTAAATTCCGGCGTAAGCATAAGCGGCATGTTCCAATGTCAGCAAGATTCCATTACCGTCTACTAAAGAAGCTTCATTGACAATACCATTGGGAACCAATAGTTGGTCCCAGCCGGAGCCTGCATTGGCGGCGGTGGCGGTATCCACAATTCCGCTGACTGTGTCTCCATTTATACTGCTGTCGATCACTTTGGTGATTAAGTATCCCGCCACGCCGGGATAGGAACTGTTCGGAGAGGTGAGATAGCTGGTGGTCTGGAAATATCCGGTGCCAGTGTCACTGCCGCCGCTTAGCGTCCACTTCCACGTCAAATCAGCATTTGCGGTCGCGGCCACGCCAAAACTGGCGGCTGCCAGCAGGGCAAGGGTGCTTTGTTTCATCACATTCATTTTTAAACGGCCATTAGTTAACTGAGTTTATACTTCTACTTGAATGGGTTTATAAGCTAATTTAAATTTTTTGCAAGCAAAATAGATGGTTAATTTACTCAATTTAACAGCGGGCCGCCCGGGCTGCTCGCTTGGTTCTGCGGTTCCCGTTCCCGCAACCACAGGAAAATCACCGGGGTAACGACCAGGATAAGCCCCAGGCTGGTCAGCATCCCACCGAGCACCGGCACGACAATCGGTTGCATGATTTCGGAACCGGTGCCGTGGCTCACCATTATGGGTAACAGGCTGGCCACGATGGTAACCACCGTCATTAACTTGGGCCGCAGCCGCAGCCGCGCGCCTTCTTTCACGGCGGCCACGAGCTCCAGCTGGCCCAAGTTCCCCCCCGTTGCCCGGCGCTTTCGTTCCACGGCTTCCTCCAAATATACCACCATGACCACCGCGGTCTGCAGCGCGGTGCCGAACAAAGCCAGGTAACCCACCCAGACCGCCACGCTGAACGGCCAGCCCAGCGTATATTGCAGAAAAATGCCGCCACTCAGCGCGAAGGGCAGGGCGAGCAGCACGAGCGCCGCGTCGCGCACCCTCCCATAGAGCTGTTGCAGCAGCAGCAAGCTGATCAGCAGCACCCCCGGGACAATCCAGCACAGCGTCTTTTCCGCATGCCGCTGATTTTCGTTTTCCCCACTGTATTCCAGGGTCATGCCCCGGGCCTCCAGCCGCGGGGCCACCTCCCGCTCCAGTCGCTCTTTGACCTCTATCACAAAGTCGCCCAAATCCCGTCCGCTCACATTGGCCTGGACATAGGCTCGCAGCCGCCCGTTTTCACTGGCAATTTCATTGGGCCCCTCAACTCGTTCTATGACGGCTAGTTGGCCCAGCGGCATGACCAGGCCGGCCTGACTCGTGACCAGCACGTCTCGCAATCGCTCAAGGTCCTCCCGCTCGCTGCGCTGCAGCCGCACCTTTACTGGATAATGCACCCGCCCGGCAATCGCGGTGGTGACCTCCCGCCCGCCGAGTCCGGCCTCCACCACGTCCATCACGTCCAGCACACGCATCCCATAACTCACCAGTGCGTCCCGGTTCACCCGCACCTCCACCCAGGGCTTGCCCAGCACCCGGCTGGGCGTCACTCCGGTGGCTCCGGGCACGGCCTCCACCACCCCTTGCACGTCCCGGGCCGCCTTTTGCAACGCCGCCGCATCCTCCCCCAAAATGCTCACCCCCAGCTGCGCGCGAATGCCGGTGGATAGCATCAGCATCCGGCCTTGAATTGGTTGCAGAAAGCCCGGCACCGATCCGGGCTGCCGCCGCAGCGCGTCGGTCATTTCCGCCACCAGTTTCTCCCGCGTCATGCCCGGACGCCAGGCGCGCTCGGGCTTGAGTTCAATGGTGGTCTCGATCATTTCCGTTGGCGCCGGGTCTGAGGCCGTGTCCGCGCGCCCCAGTTTGCCCACGGCGGAAACGACTTCCGGAAAACTTTGGATCACCTGGTCCTGCCACGCCATGGCCCGTTTGACCTCGGTCAAAGACGCGGCCGGCAAAAAACTTGGCATATACAGCAGGCTGCCCTCATTCAGGGGTGGCATGAACTCGCTTCCCATCCGCGGCAACAGTGCCAGCGCTGCCGCCAGTATCAAGGCGGCGCCCGCCACCACGGCCAGCCGGTGCTCAAAGGCGTAATCCAGCACCGGCTCATACCATGCGAGCAGACGCCGCATCACCGGGTTGCGCTCCTCCGGTAGCACCTTCCCTCGTACCAGCCAGGTGCATAGGACCGGCACCAACGTCACGGCCAAACCCAGGGCTCCCAGCATGGCAAACGTTTTGGTGCAGGCAAGGGGATGAAATAATTTACCTTCCGGCCCGGACAACGCAAACACGGGCGCAAAGGCCAGAATAATGATGGCAAGCGCAAAGAAAACCGGCCGGCCGACCTGTCGGGATGCCTGGAGAATCCGGTCGTGCCTTTCAGTCGCGGTCAAGGCCGCGCCTTTTTCCGCTTCCGCCACCGCGCATTGCCGGATGGCATTCTCCGTCAGCACAATCGCCGCATCCACCAGGACTCCAATGGCAATGGCGATCCCCGAAAGACTCATCAAGTTGGAAGGCACCCCCAATTGCTGCATGAGCAGAAAGGCGGTCAAAATGCTCACCGGGAGCGGCAGGGTCACAACCAGCAGGCTCCGCCAGTGAAGTAAAAAAATCAGCTGCACCAGCGTTACCACGATGATTTCCGTGATGAGCGCTTGCTTGAGCGTGTCGAGCGTCCGGTCAACCAATGCGCTGCGGTCATAAAACGGCGTGATCACCACCCCCGGCGGCAGACTGGCGGAAAGGTTCGCTATTTTCGCCTTCACCCGCGCGATGACCTCCCGGGCGTTTTCACCCGTGCGCATGACTACCGTCCCCCCCACCACCTCCCGGCCGTTCACATCCAGCGTTCCCCTCCGGAAATCCCCGCCCAACTCCACCCGCGCGATATCCTTGAGGCACACCGGGACTCCGTTTTGTTCCCGCAGCCACGTCTGCTCCAAATCGGCGGTGTTGCGTACCAGACCCACCCCCCGCACCACAAATTCCATGCCGTTCTCCTCAATCGTCTTGCCCCCGACATTCAGGTTGGATTCGCTCACGGCCGTCATCACCTCGCCCAAGGAAACCCCGGCCGCCCGCATTTTTTGAGAATCCACCTCGATTTGATACTCCCGGACAAAACCGCCCACGCTGCCGACATCCGCCACGCCCGGGACGGCCCGCAGTTCCGTGCGAATGAACCAGTCCTGCAAAGCGCGCAACTGTCCCAGGTCATAACCCCGGCCTGCGGGCGACCTTGCCGTGTCCACCGCGAGATAATATTGATACACCCAGCCCAGCCCCGTGGCGTCCGGCGCCAGTTTGGCCTCCACCCCGTTCGGCAGTTCGCCCGCGAGAAAATTCAGCCGCTCCAACACCCGCTCGCGCGCCCGGTCGCGATCCAGCCCGTCCACAAAGACCGCCGTGACGAGCGCGAAGCCGAACATGCTGGAGGCACGCACCGTTTTTATTCCCGCCAGCCCCTCAAGGCTGGCGGTCAGCGGGTGGGTAATCTGGTCCTCCACCTCCTGCGGGCTTCGCCCGGGCCAGTCGGCATAAACCGTCACTTGGTTTTCACTCAGATCAGGCAGGGCATCCACCGGGGTCAAATACAGGGCCCGGAGTCCCAGGGCGGTCAAAATCAAAGTACCTGCCACCACCGACAGGCGGTTTTTTAGCGACCAGGTAATGAGCGCCTCGATCATTCGGCCATCCCCGTTGCGTCACCCCGCGCCTCACGGTTCAACTGCGCCTGGCTGTCCAGCAGGAAATTCCCCGCCACCACCACCCGCTCGCCGGCATGCAACCCCTCCAGAATTTCCCAATCCGTGTCCCCGGACCGACCCAGGGTGACGGTCCGTGGCTCGTAAGTGCCGGGCGTAGCCTCCACATAGACCCGCGGTCCGTTACCCGGCCATAATATGGCGCTGCGCGGCACCGTCATTACTGCCGGCGTTTCCGTCTCCACCATCCCCTGGGCCAGCGTGTTGTTCCGGAAGCGTCCGTCCCGGTTTTCCACGACCACCCGCACCCGCGCCGACCGGGTTCCCTCCGCCAGGCTCGGTTCGATAAAATCAATTTTGGCCTGGTAGGCTTCGCCCGGCAGGCTGGGCATCGTAATGAACACCGTCTGGTAGCGATGAAGCCAGGGTAAATCCTGTTCGTAAACCGTGAACTCGAACCAAAGGCGGCTCAAATCGGCCAGCTCAAACAGTTTCTGCCCTTTGAAAACGTACTGGCCCTCGTTCACGTAACTTTTCACAATCGTTCCCGAGAGGTGCGCCAGCAGGCCAAAGTGAATGTCCTCCGGCTGGCGCGTGGGAATCGCGGTGATCTGTTGCGGCTCCAGACCGTCCTGCAGCAGCACCCGGGTGGCCTCTTCCAGCGCCGTGCCACCGGTCTTGAGCGACCGCCGGTAATCACTGGCCGCCTCCAGCAGGGTGCGGCTGAAGACCGTGGCAAAGGGTTCCAGCATGTGCAGTCCCTGGCCCTCGCAATTCATCGCCAGCCCGTCAATCCTTCCTTCCACCGGGGCGCATACAATGCCGTGGCGGGTTTCGTCCTCCCCGATCATCCCGGTCACCCGCAGGGTGCGACGCAGTGGTTGCACCCCCACCGCCACCGTTCGCACCCCGGTGATCCGTACTCTGTCCAGCGGCAGTATCACCGGGTCGCCGGCCATCGGTGCTGCCAAATCCCTGGTTTCGCTGCCGTCCACTGGTGTCAGATTCATGCCGCAAATGGTGCATTGACCGGCCTTGGTGGCTTTCACCCAAGGATGCATCGGGCATTGGTAACTGCCGGCAACCGCCTCCGCCGGGGCCAGGGTGCCTGGCGGCCGCGCGGGCGGGGAAGGCAGTAATGAGGCCGCCAGCCAGCCGCCCGTCCCGGCCAGCACCGCCACCAGGATGATTTTGCCATTCATATAATTTCTTCTTAATTTCCCGGGGTTATTTCTGGTGGATTGTCACCACAAATTCCCGGCGGACCCAGTGGCGGATCTTCAAGGGCCGGATCGGCGCCCCGGCCAGTCGGCCTGGCTGCCCGCGGCGGCCGGAATGCCTGCTGGTGGCGTTCGCTTTCATCGGCTGGACGGCCTGCCGGCCCTTAATAGTTGTTGGTCGGTTCGTTGATCCGGTAAAACCCGCGCGCCAATGCCAGCCGGGTGGCATTCGTCTCGTAATAGTTGACGGAGGTGCCGTCACTGGTCACCGTGGCCACGGGACTCCAGCTCCCGGTGGTGAAATTCGTGGAGAACAACAACTGGTAGGTTGTGCCCGGGGTCGCGTTGAAATTCAGGTTGATATTCTGGTTTGTCCCCGTGCGCGTGCAACTCGTGATATACAAGTCTTCTGTGTTCGTGTTTTGCACCACAAACTGGGCCATCGTCCCCTCGTCCTCGTGATCAATCATGTGGCAGTGGTACATGAACGGATTGTAGGGGCTGGCAAAGTTATCGAACTTGGCGATGAAGCTCACGCTCGAGTTTTGCTGCACATAAATGGTGTCCTTCCACCCTTGCTCGTAGGCCTGAATGCCGGTCATCACCCCGGAGCCCGTGCGGGCCAGCGGCGTGAATTCCACATCGTGAATGTGAAATGCATGGCTGAAGATCGAGGTGTTCACAATCGTCCATTCCTCCACCGCGTTCAGGCTCACATACTGGTTGACCACGTTGATGCTGAAGGGGCTGGAATCAAAGACAAACACCCCGGATGGCGGCTGGCCGCCAGTCAGCGTGATCGTGCGGCTTTTGGTCACATTGGCCGTCGTCCAGAACGTGTTCGTGCACAGCACGGTCGGCAGCGCCAGGATGGGGTTGGCCGTTGCGTTGGTGACCACGATGTGGAGAATCTGGAAATTAATATCATTCAGCAGGCTGCCAAATTCCCCGCTCGTGCCCGATTCCTCCCCCGGGTAGCCGAACGAAAGCGTGGAGCCCAGCGAACTCGCGGAGTTGTAGGCCATCAAATTCACGGCCGAGCCAATCGCGTTCGTGCCCAGGTTGAGCAAAATTTCCGTCCGTTCCCCGGGGGCCAGCACCACCCGCGTGAGCGGCACCGGGGCGTTTACCAGCCCGCCGTCTGTGCCAATCTGATAGAACGTCAGGTTGTTGCTGAAACCCAGATTGTAAACCCGTTCAATCTCCGCATTCAATATCCGCAACCGCACATATTGCTGCGGCAGGAACACCTCCACATTGGTCGCGCCAAAGTTCATGCAACCATTCACCAGCTCATAATCCCCATAGGCGCACCCCGTCGCACCATTGGTCACATTAAACTGGTTCAGTTGCGCCGCCGTCGTGTAAAAACGCCGGCTGGTCAGCACCAGCGGAATGTCATCCACCCCGTACGTGCGGGGCAGGGGCAGCGCCGATTCCTGGGCGTCATGCACAATGATAAAACCGCCCGCGCCGTGCCCCAGATGGTTCTGGGTCAGCGTATGCAGGTGCGGGTGATACCAGTAAGTGGAGGCGCGGTTCAGTACCGTGAAGGTGGGTGACCAGGTTGTTCCCGTCGGAATGGTCTCATGGGGTCCACCGTCCATGATCGCCGGTATGTGGAACCCGTGCCAGTGCGTGGTCGTGGTGTCCGGCAGGTTGTTCGTCAGGTTAATCTGCACCGTGTCCCCGTTGCTCATGATGAGCGTGGGGCCCCAGAAATCCACGTTGTTGTAGGCGTAAGTGACGGTGTTGGAACCCGGCAGGTAATACTTGTTCGTCGCATGCAGGTTGAGGTTGTAGATCGGGCCGGTGAGCGTGGGCGGGATCCACAGGTTGGAATACACTTGGGATCCCAGCGCGGTCCCCGCCGTGGCGAGCAGGGTGAGGATCAGGGTTTGGATTTTCATATGCTGGCACCCTAAACCAACCAACCTTAAGCCAGCATGAAGACCGACTGAATCTTGTCCAGCCCCCCGTCAATTTTCGCAAACCCGGGAGCGCGGTCCCGCAGGACTGTTAAAAGTCATTGAAATGCCGGATTTTATACCATTTCCAAAAAACAATCGGTAGGCAACCATTCCGAACCCAAACAGCCCCCAGTTGTTGGACCCAAGGTCATGGCTTTGGACTGGCGGCGGTTCTCCCTCTCCCCGAAGGAGAGGGTGGGGGTGAGGCGGGGAAGCGTGCGAACCAACCTGTCGCAACCGGCCTGCGCGACACGCGCAAATTTTACTTTGCGGCCTGCTCCAGGCCCGTGCCCTGAACATTTTCGGTCGAGATCAACGGACCCGAATATCCCGTCACCTTGATGGCTGAGAGCGTCACATTGGTCATATTCGCCAGGGAAATCCCCCGGCCGCACGTCCCGGTAATGTCGCTTAAGGTCAGCCCATCCAGCGGTCGCCGGGCTGGAATTCCCTTGCCGGCCACCAGCTCGGCAACATGGTTCACCTGGATGTTGCTAAACGTAAGGTTTTTCACCAAAGCCCATTTCTCGACTTCCCCCGGCACCGGGTCGGTGGCCTGAATGCCCTTCTTAATCAGGTCAATCCCAACAAAAGTCGGGGAATTGTTGACAATCAAGTTCTCGCCAGTGATATCCATGATATATCCGCCGCGTCCATCCCGGCTTTTGATGAAGATCGCGTTCTGCCGTCCGCTCATGAGGTCGTTTTCCAAGTGGATGTTTCGAATGCCGCCGGACATTTCCGTGCCAATCCCAATCGCCGCATAGATGCTGCTGGTCAAAGAACAATCACGGATCATGACGTTCTCCGTGGGCCGCCCCAATTGCTGCGCCGCCAGGCCGCGCCCGGATTTGAGTGAGATGGCGTCGTCGCCAGTGTCAATCGTGCAGTGCTCAATCAACACGTCGCGACAGGAGTCCACGTCCATGCCGTCCCCGTTGGCGTTGATGCTGCGAATGGTCAATCCTCGGGCCGTGAGGCTCTGGCAGAACAGCACGTGGATGGACCAGAGTTGCTCGTATTGCGTGGCAAAGTTTTCCAACAGGGTGTTGGTGCATTCAGTGAATTCGATCAGGGCCGGACCCCGCGGCATGCGCAGCCGTGCCAGGTTGATCGGTGGTCCGAAAATCGCCCCGGGGCCGACGATGCTCACATGGTCCGCCTTTTCCGCCGAGAGCAGCGCCCGGTGGCCTTCCCGAAATTCCCCCTCCCAGCGAATGTGCACCAGCGGGTAATCCGCCACATCCGGGCTGCCCACAATGCTGGCATTGTGTTCCAGTTGCAACGTCGTGTTGGGGCCGATTACCAGACTGCCCGTCAGGTAAACCCCCTCGGTGAGCACCACCGTCCCGCCGCCATTGGTCGCGCACGCATCCAATGCCGATTGCAAGGCCGCCGTGTCATGCGTCATGCCGTCGCCCTTGGCCCCGTACGTGTGCGGATTATAAGCGACTCGTTCCGCCGCCGGGCCGGCGATGGCGATGGACAGCAACGCCAGGCTGAGAATAATTTTGCCAGTCATGGATTTAGAAAATTCATCATGGGTGGCTCCTCCATGCCCGTCAATCGCCATCCACCTTCCCCCCCATCGGATATTTGTATGATGCCCGGCCGCCCCTACCAAACCTCCACCGGCCCCTTCGGCACCGGAATATGCTCGCGCCGGGCCACGGCGGGCTCCCCGCTGTCCGCCGGCGCCTGCATAAAGGAAGCCACCATCGGCGGCGGCACATAGCGCGGCAGCAATTCACCCGCCGTGTCCACAAACTGCGCCCGCCACTGCAGATAGTGCGCTAAAATCTCCTGATAATGCGCCCGGCTGGCCAGCAGCACCACCCGCTTGTTGAACTCACTGGACGGTCCAAAACGCTTGGCATACCACGGCGCCACTTTGCGGAACATCCGGCACCCCAAGTCCTCGCCAAACACCTCGATCATTAAATCCAAATGCCGTGTCATCACCCGGATGCGCTCGGCAAACGGTGGTTCCGGCGGCAGCAAACCTCCGCCGCCCGGAGCCAGATACTGCCGGATGTGTTGGAAGATCCAGGGATTGTAAAACGCGCCCCGGCCAATGCTCACCCCGGCACACCCGGTCTCCTCGAACATGTGCCGCGCCGCCTGCGGCGTCACAATGTCTCCGTTGCCGATTACCGGAATGCTTTTCACCGCCGCCACCACCGACCGGATGCCCGCCAGATTCACGGTGCCCCCAAACCCCTGTTCCCGCGTCCGCCCATGCACAAAAACCGCCGCCACCCCCGCATCCTCCAGCGCCCGCGCCAGGTCCGGCGCGGTCAAATTATTGTCATCCCAACCCAGCCGCATTTTGGCCGTCACCGGGATTTTTACGGCCTTCACCATCCCGCGCACCAAGGCCGCCGTCTTGCCCAGTTCTGTCATCATCGCCGAACCCCCGCCCACGTTGACGACCTTGCGCACCGGACAACCCATGTTAATATCCACCGACACAGCCCCCCGCGATTCCACCACCAGCGCCGCATCCCGCATCTCCTCCGGCACACTTCCAAATAATTGCACCGCCAGGGGCGCGTCCGCCGGGCAGGTTTCAATCAATTTGAAAGCTTTATCGCGTTTCTCGAGGAGTGAGCGGGCATTCACCAGGTCCGTGGTGCAAAGCCCCACCCCGCCAATTTCCCGCACCACCAGGCGGAAGGGTAGGTTTGTGTAACCCGCTAAAGGCGAGAGAAATAGATTGGACTCAAGGGTTAGGGAACCAAAACGCATCCCGCCTATTATACCCGAAAGTTGGGCTCGAAAAATGCAAAAAATGGATAAATTCCGGTTTTTAAGCCCATCCAGTTAGTTCAAATACCGCGTTGCGCCCACCCGGGACGCATGTTATGGTGCATGACCATAAGCAAATGCTAGAAGATCAAAATCAAAAAAACGGCGATGGTGGCAACAAAAAAAAGCCCTCTGGTGGTATGAAAGTGCCCGCTTTCACGTGGATTGCCTGGATCGCCATTATCGGCAGCATCGTGGCCCTGATGTTCCTCCGCAATCACCTGCCGGGCACCCAGCCCGGAGCGGTCCTGACCCAATCGGAATTTCTCTCGAAATTCCAGTCCAATCAAATTTCCCATTTTGTCATCAGTTACAATCCGCAAACCTTTCCGCTCACGGAAATCAGCGGGCACTACCTGACCGAGGATACCGCCGCCCTGGCCACCAATAAAAACGCCGGCTTCATGAAGGATGCCACCGGCAAAACGGTGGAAACGCCGTTCCTCTGCCCCAATGTGTTTCTGACCGCCAAGATGCAGGAGGACTTGTTCCACTCCGACAAGTATGAGCTGAATGTTCAGAACGCGATGCTTTCGAATATCCTCTATCAACTGCTGTTTTTCATCGGCATTGGCCTCCTGTTTTGGTTTTTCTTTATCCGGCAAATCAAAATGGCCGGCAAGGGCGCCCTCAGTTTCGGCAAAAGCAAGGCCAAGATGCTGGCCAAGGACCGCAATAAAACCACCTTCAAAGATGTCGCCGGCATTGAAGAAGCCATCGAGGAAGTTTCCGAACTGGTGGAATTCCTCAAGGATCCCAAGAAATTTCAACGCCTCGGCGGCCGCATCCCCAAGGGTGTGCTGATGGTTGGTTCCCCCGGCACGGGTAAAACCCTGCTCGCCAAGGCCATTGCCGGCGAGGCGGATGCCAGTTTCTTCAGCATCAGTGGCTCCGATTTTGTGGAAATGTTCGTCGGCGTCGGCGCCAGCCGGGTGCGCGACATGTTCGACCAGGCTCGTCGCAACACCCCCTGCTTGATTTTTATCGACGAAATTGATGCCGTTGGCCGCAGTCGTGGCGTCGGTCTTGGCGGTGGCAACGACGAACGCGAGCAAACGCTCAACGCGCTGCTCGTCGAAATGGACGGCTTTGACACCCAGGAGGGCATCATCATCATCGCCGCCACCAACCGCGCCGATGTCCTTGACCCGGCGCTGCTGCGTCCCGGCCGTTTCGACCGGCGCATTACTGTCAATCTTCCCGATGTCCGCGGCCGCGAGGCGATTTTGAAGGTGCACGCCCGCAACGTGAAGCTGGATCCCGCCGTGGATTTGTCCGTCACCGCCCGCGGCACGCCCGGTTATTCCGGCGCGGAACTCGCCAACTTGCTGAACGAAGCCGCCTTGCTGGCCGCCCGCACGGGTAAGAAATCCGTGGGTCAGATCGAATTGGAAGAAGCCCGCGACAAGGTCCGCTGGGGCCGCGAACGCCGCAGTCTGGCCATGACCAACGAGAATAAAAAGCTCACCGCCTGGCATGAGGCCGGCCATGCGCTGGTTAATGTTCTGCTGGAACACACTCATCCGCTGCATAAAGTCACCATCATTCCCCGGGGCCCGTCCCTCGGCTCCACCATGTCCCTCCCCAAAGAGGACATTTTAAATTACCGCAAAAAAGAATTGATGGACACCATCACCATGACCATGGCCGGTCGGATCGCCGAGGAAATCATATCCGGCGACATTTCCACCGGTGCCGGCGGCGACATTCAGCAAGCCACCAGCATGGCGCGCGCCATGGTCTGCCAGTACGGCATGAGCGAGCATTTGGGCATGGTAAAATATGCCGAGGATGACGAATTTTTCCTGGGCCGCGACATGATGCGCCGGCAGTCTTACAGCGAGGCCACCGCCCAGCAAATTGATGCCGAGGTCCGTGGCATCATCAACAGTTGCTACGAACGCGCCACCAAGGCCATCAACGACCATCGCGACAAACTAGAAATTATTGCCAACGCCCTGCTGGAATACGAATCCCTGGACGGCGTGCAAGTGGCCGACATTGTGGCTACCGGCCGTTTCACGCCGCCGCCTCCGCCGCCCAAGGTGGATCCGCCCAGTGGTGCGCCCGCTGTGACCACCATGCCCGAAGTTCCGCCCAAGCCCGTCCCGCCGAAACTTCCCGGCTTGGGCAACCCCGCTCCGGCCGCCATCTAAGCATATTCGTACGCACCGCACTTTTTAAATTTTAAACCCCGGCCAGCCTTTGGCCGGGGTTTTTAATTGGCCTCTGCAAATTTTGAAATCTAAAATCCCGGCGCTGGATTCACAAACTCGGCGGGCGAATTTTCACAATCCCAATGGCAATGGCCGAAGCGCGGTCTGGTGATGCATGTCACGTTGTCTGGCCGGCCAATATCCCCCTAAACCCGCCTCGTCGGCTTTTGCGGAACTTTCAATTAGAGCATTGACAGAAATGTTGTCGCGCGTTGCTGCAGCATTTATGGAAATGCTCTGGGGGCAGTCTCCGCCTGCGCAGGTGTTCGCTTTCTTTTCAAATTCCGCATTGCCATTCCGCCGCTTCACTGACATACTTCACAAATCAGTTGTCGGGGCGTAGCGTAGCCTGGTAGCGCGCTTGTTTCGGGTACAAGAGGTCGTGAGTTCGAATCTCACCGCCCCGACCATTTTCTGACTAAATACTAGGTTTTCATCAATAATTCATCCCTCTACAACAATTTTCATCGCTTGGCCTTTAATCTCAGCCACCAGTAATATGCGAAGCCTCCGACGCAAGTGCTCCTTGATAATCGTCAGTGAATATTTTGCCGGAGAATGGAAAAATTAATAAACGCTTGCAATTGCTGGCTTTTGTGGCATATTGTCGAAGTCTGTTAGCTGGCTTAGCGGATACACGGCATGGTAAATCTTCAAGTGAACCTGGTTCAGTGACGATTTGAAATCCGATTAACGGGAACAGTCTGGTACAAGCAAGTTTAGTTAGGACAGTAGTATTACATGAGTAACAAATTGTTCGTCGGGAATCT
>CAITTG010000106.1 GCA_903895255.1 uncultured Verrucomicrobia subdivision 3 bacterium | reverse complement strand
TTGGTGGTGTTCAGTAATCAATTGGTTTTCCGCTGCCAGCCAATTCCGCACATCGTGGCCAGACTCCGAACCTGCATTTACATAATTGAAGTATGCCTGTTTAGCAACGTCTCCCGGTGTGGGTGAGAACTCCTCTACTGCTGCCGCCCGTGTTGGGCCAGGGGACTTAGGGTTTTGGTGCGGGGGCGTGGTGTTTATGTTTCATACACGGATTTTAGGTGGCATCATGGCGGGTGGCTATGGGGTGTAACCCGACCGCATGGCGCAGGCTTTTATCAAGCCATGAAACAGTGACATCATGTCGTAACCATAAAGAGTGGCAAGTATCTGTTGATCGCCCACGGTTCAGAGATGGAAACCATCCACGCCCGGGAAATCCTAAAAAGCACCAAGCCTGAGGTGTTGACCGAACATCAACCCAAACGCATCAGCAATGAGACATCAGTGATGACGGCATGACTTACGCCATTGTTTAAAATCGCGCCAAAGGTCCCGATTTTGTTCCTGACATGAATCATGGATCTTCGGCCACTGTGGCATGATTGGCTTGGTCGGCAAGAGTTCCAGCAGGGTGCGCCGGCTGCTCAATGATGTCCATCGTTGCCTCTTCTTCCACCAATTACCTGCTGCCGTCAAAGACTTGGCCAGGTAAAAACGCCTTGGAAATGTCATCCGACCTCGCTCAACTTACCTTCAGCTTTCCCTCCATGTGGATGGCTTCTGCCACCTTGAGGAAGCGGGAGGGAATTCCTCCCACTTCGCGTAATCAATTCCAGTCGACAACCAATTCATTGTCTACTGACCAAACGCCGGGGGCATTCCAGGCAATGTTTGCCGCCTCGGTTTTTTGATACAATGAATCAACTGTGCCGGTCAGTGTTGCCCGATGGCCTGAAACCTGCACACCGATATGATTGTCAGTAAAAGCCCAATTGCGCTTTAGGGCACTTTCGATTCCGGCTTTTTCAATCGACTCCATTGATTCTGATTTGATCGCAATATTATTTGTCACACCGGTTACGCCCATCAGGCTTTCAATCGCGTCTTCAGCGGCTTCCCTTTGGAAGTTCCAACCGGCTTCACCGGTTAACGTAATCCATCCGGCTTCAACCTTCACCTTGATCTTCGCGCTCGGAACATCCCAACGCGCCTTCAGGGCGGTTAGCACTTCGGTGGCAATTTCCGCGTTGGTTTTGCTATAGGAGCTTGGATATTTGACCTCAATTTTTTCGACCAAGGCAGTTACGCCAGCAACATTCTTTGCTGCATCTTCCGCCTGGGTTTTCTTGGCATAGCTGTCAACCACACCGGTCAGCGACACAACTCCATCTTTGGCCGTAACACCAATTTCCGCCGCGTTCAATAACGGCTGCCATTGGATGGCTTCCTGAACGTCTTGTTGTAATTCCGCATTGCTTTTCATTTTTAGTCTTTCGGTATTTGGCGGCAATTCATTCGCCGCCATGGAGCGATGCTGCTGGCTAAACCCAGTCATGGCTATGGGGTGTTCCACCCATTGTGCGGCCAATTGCGTCGGCGTAATGTGCTGTTTGTAGCTGCGCGATTTAGGTTCAACAGCTAACCTTCTTATGCCATCAGTACCAGCACTGGTCCAGTGAGATGCCAGAGCTTTTGAATTGCATAGTTTAAAGAGATTGCCATGAATGCCGCAGAGTTTTCTTCGACTTCCAAGACGCGTCGGCGTCTGGCCCTGATCGGTTGGCTGGCTTTGAGTTTTGCTGCTTCCATTTCCGGTGTGTTTGTTTCAACCAAAGGCTGGTATGCCGGCTTGACCAAGCCTCCCTGGAATCCGCCGGCATGGGTCTTTGGCCCGGCGTGGACGACGCTTTATGTCTTGATGGCGGTCGCAGCCTGGCTGGTCTGGCGCGAAGGTGGGTGGAAAAGACAACGTTTTCCGCTGGGATTATTTCTTCTGCAATGGCTGCTAAATGCCCTTTGGACACCGCTCTTTTTTGGCATGCACTGTTCCGGGTTGGCCGTTGCGGAAATTATATTACTCTGGTTGGCGTTGGCGGCGACCCTTTGGTCGTTCTGGCGAGTGCGCTGGGTCGCGGGTCTTTTGCTGGTGCCTTATCTGGTTTGGGTTGCCTTTGCCGGGATGCTGAATTTCACCATTTGGCAGCTTAACCATTGAGGGGCGCAATTAGGGCAGGATGATCCGGCCAGTTTGATTCATTTGTATTGAGCGACAAAGAAAAGACCCGCATAGATCTTGGGATCAATCAAAACACCCGTTTTCCCTTTTGCCTCCAGCCACTTCACGACCTCGACCAGCGGAACTTCGTGGACCATAATGTCTTCGTGCGCGACACCGCCACCTTTTCCGATGCGACGCAAACCCACTGCCCGAAAAAGGGTCATCCGTTCAGACGTGATTCCGCTGCAAGAGGCTCCGGTCATAATTGGTTCAACGCGCCCGGCGACATAGCCGGTTTCCTCCAACAGTTCGCGAAGGGCGGCAGCAGCAGTGGATTCGCTCGGACAACCTGGTTCGTCCCCGACTATACCAGCTGGAAGCTCAATGGTGCGTCTGTGAACTGGAATCCGGTATTGTTCCACCAGCAAGACTTTCTGTTCCGAGGTCACCCCGATGATGAGGGCGACACCGACCCCGTGGACCCGGTCAACGTATTCCCAAGGACCCTCTTTGAGCAGCGTCAGGAATTTACCGGAATGCAGGATTGTTTGAGTGGTTTGATTCATTTGTTTTCAGCTGCCATTGCAAGTCGGTTGCCGCCGAATGAAAGTTCTCCGCGTCCAGCCCACGATTTTCAGCAACGCTGACAGCGTATCCCAGCGCCGCTCACCAAGTCAGCCATCTCGTCAAACGAGGACTGTCCCATCGGACAAAGCACCGCATGTTTCTTTTTGTGCTCGACGTGCTCAAACTTTTCCACCGCCTTTATGTGGGAGATTAAATTTCGCCCTCTGAGTGGATGTTAAAACACTCAAAACTAAAATGCAAATGGGGTGAAAACCCCATGGGCAACGGCAGAATGTTCGGCTACGGTTTCTTAAATGTCCCCTAATCCTAAAAATTTTACCACATCCGAAGCGTCCATGAGCGTGCTGGACGCGATCCAGCATCGTCGTTCCGTGCGTGACTATACGTCGAAAACAATTGAAAGAAAAGTCATCCAAACGCTCCTCGATGCTGCTGTCCACGCCCCCACCGCCATGCACGAGGAGCCGTGGTCATTTGCCGTCATTCAGGATCAAACAATGCTGAATCGCCTGTCAGACAGCGCCAAAAAGTTGGTGCGCAATGAAGCCCACGGTTCCGATTTCCCTCGGGCCAAGCACACTCTGCATCTGATGGACAAACCAGATTTCCACGTTTTTTATAACGCGGGCACGCTGATCGTTATTTACAGTAAATTACAAGGGCCGTTCGTGGTGGCAGATTGCTGGCTGGGGGCGGAAAATTTGCTTCTTTCTGCTTGTGCGCAGGGGCTTGGCACCTGTGTCATCGGCTTCGCGGTCTCAGCACTGAACACGCCGGAATGGAAGGCGGTGCTGCAAATCCCGACTGAGATGACTGCCATCGCTCCGATAATTGTGGGTGTGCCTGCCGGTAATACGCCGCCGGTGCCCCGCAAGGCACCAGAAATTCTATCTTGGATTTGACATCGATGAGGTGGCAGATGACGGATTGGCACGCGATTGTGGCAGAAGAGGGTGTAACCAGCGTTGCGCAAACATAAGACTCTGCCTCACAATTGTTTGGCCTTCTCCGGTATTGCGTTTGCGACAGGAGCGGAATCAATGTCCTGGTAAGCCCGGCGAACTTCCTCCACATGCGCCCGGTATTTTACCGCGTCCCCGAAATCGAAGAAATTCTTGTACCGGCTGTTGGCGCATTTGGTGCAGCCGGCGTGCTTGATGGGGCACCAATATTGTTCTGTCCGGGCGGCAATCTCCGTGAAATAAGCGAGAATGCCGTTCGCATAGGCGCAATATTCGCAGTTCAGCTTCTCGGCTAAATTAAGATAGGTCAGCCGGTGCCGGTCAAACGCCATATACTCCCTCCGACGAACCTTCGGTATGCCGTAGATTGGAAAGCAAATTGCCTGGTAGATGGAGCCGATTACATCAACCAGAACGATCGGGATGATGCACATCCAAATGACTGGCGTCGTCAGGATGACGAGCCAACGGGCACTGGCCAGATAACGGAAAAATCCGACGCGCAGTCTCTTGTGTTGAGCCTTTGCCGCTGCGGTAAACTGAACCTTCATCTCACGGAACTCATAACAAAACTCGGTTTCCTTTTTTTGAGTTTCAAGGATTAGTTCTTTTTCCAGCCGCCGTATCTGGCCCAGCAGTTCGTCGAGCCGGTTACTCATGGCGAACGCGTTGCGCCACGAATTGACGCCAGTTGGTCTCCTTCATCTGAATATCGAAATGTCCGGCTGCCTTTTGAAGGTTGGCAAAGGCGAGATCCCTTTCGGAATCCGTGACATCCCCGACCTGATTGAACCTCGCCAGCGCATCGCGAACATGGGCGGCGTCTGTCATTGGCTCTTTGCGTGTGTGGGGAAATGCGAAGGGCGTGGCGGGCAACGAATTTTTCTTGACCGTCGAAAGCCTGCCATGCGTGGCGGGGCTGTATGGTTTCCAAGTGGCTTCGGTCTGTGCTTTAGCTTTCATTGCGGTTATCTGGCACTTTAAAACACAGTGGATTTAGCTTTTTGGCTTCCGGCTGGCTTGGAGACTCAAATCAAGCTCCGCTCCGGCCATGCCTTCTTCCGTGACCGTTCCGTTTGGGGACAGATGTTGTTCGGGACTTCTTTCGACGGCGTCTTTGGTGAGCTTTACGAAAACAGTGGAATCCGGATAACTTATCCGCTCCACCCGGCTCATCGGTATTTGCACATCTTTACCGGTGAACCGGTGGCCGACTTTGATGACCAGTTGCTGGATGGCCCAACTCCTGTCGTCCACCATAAAATCACACACATGGCCGGCGAACCCGTCGGTGGCTTGAAGGCTGTAACCACTCACGGCCTGCGTGCTGCGCAGATGTGCGTCGGCACGTTGAGTTTTTGGGCCGGTCGCCGCTGGTGGCTCGGCGGAGGCAAATTTGGGCGGCAGTTCCAAAATCGGAAAGTCGCGCATTCCACCCCAAAGGCCGCCGCCTTCCCAGTAGTAGGGCCAGCCGTAATAGCGGTGATAGTCTTCTTCGTATTGGCGCGACACCGGCTTATGCGTCTCAATCGCCGGGCTGTCCTCAATCTGCTTCCTGGTCAGTTTCACGAGCATGGCTTTTCCGGCGGGATAGACGCTGCCAAAAGCGTGCGGCGAAATCAGCACCTGTCGCCCCGTCAACCAGTTGCCCGTGTCGGCGACGACATAACGAACCACCCACGTCAGATCGTTGAAATAAAAATCTTTCACCTGGCCGATTTCGCCATCCGAGGCTCCGAATTTGCTTCCGTATAGTTTTTGAATGCTTCGCAACATAAAATTGGCTTCCTGGGATTTGTATTTTACCGTGACTATGCGGTGCATGCTTCCATGAGAAATTCAATTGCGGTCACGGGAACAGCGGCGGGAAAGGAGAAATCCGAAAATCGCCCCGACTCCGACCCCAATCGCGCTGGCCTTATACGGATGCTCGTGCACGGCGGCGTCCGTGGCTTTCGCGCCTGTGACCGTCTTGTCGCGAACCATGCCCGCGATTTCTTTGGCGCGTTCCAGCGCACCGGCGAGACGTTTGCGGGCTTCTCCAACTTTCTCTCCGACCACGTCAGCGGTGGCGCTCATCAACGCGTGCGCGTCTTCGGCCAGTTGTCCTATGTCATGCTTAACGGCTTTTGTTTCTTTGTGCATGATTTTTATTTTTGATTGTTTGCACTTTGCTCCGGCGGATTTTCTCCAGCGATGAGATGATCCCCGGTGATGGATTCGCTAAAGCGGTCGATTTTCAGCGGTATGTTTTCTGCATCGGCCAGATGCGCGGCTTCCGGTGAAGTGGCCACTCGCAAAACTGAATTTCTTCCGCCAAACGGATTGGGCACGGATTCTCGGGCGAGCGGATCGGGAATCCAGTGGCCGTCGACTACAAGGCAATATTCGTAGGTGCCGGGGGCGAGCAACATCTCCTTCCACCAGTTGCCGGCACCGGAGGAGTGCAGCGTCTTGGCTTCGGGGTGCCAGCAATTGAACGTTCCCGCGATGCAAACGGTGGTGGCTTTCGGATCCGCGAATTCAAAATGGACGGGCACCCGTTTCGCGCCAATGACAGCGTCATTGTCGTGGTTATGGCTTTGTTTGGTCATTGCCAAAATGTCTGAATGGTTGATTTTTGATTTGTTCGTTTTCCGCTTCACGCCTCTATTTTGAACCCAAGCTTTCTCCGTTGCTATGGGGTGTTCACCCCATTCTATCAACCACACACCGATTCCGTGAGCCGAATTTGACGTTGTGCGCTTGTAAAAACAGGCTCCTCTTTTGGCAGGGCCGCCGGATGTTATTCAGTGGGCGGTTGATGAGAGAGTGTTAATTGTCTCCACCAGTGTCATGCCGCAGAGTGTGCGAGCCGGCGTAAGGTTGGCATCCAAGCTGCCGTCGCTGGCCGGAATAGGAACCAGTCAGTAAAGGCCGTCAATGAGCACGGCCATGTTCCTCACTCATTTCCGGGCGATTTGCCGCGCGCTGCGGTCGGTCTCACCGCCGCCGGTGCCCCACTCTGCGCGGCTTCTGTTCATGAAGCCAGAATAGAACGGCCCGGAGCGTGTCCGCAGTGTCGTGGGGCAGTTGGTATCGGGGACAGGCAATTCCGGGTATGAGTCTTGCGAGCGCAATCTTTTTGCCGGGGAAAAACTCGGCGACGAGCCGCTGTGCCTCGGTCTTGGTGCGAGTTAGGGATGGTAGGTTCGGCAAAGTCACAGGGGGTTACGGTTAATGTCCATGACCATTGGAACGGAATTGCTAGCCATGTGAAACTCCGGCGGAGTGGGCAACTGGCTTCCGGTCTTCAATTGGCCAGCACGGCGGTTGGTGCGGATTTGGCAGTCTGGCGGAGCCGGTTATTAAACAGGCAACTGGCATCGCCGTAGGCTAGGCCGGTTCCCCAACCCAGCACCGCACGGGCGGCGCGGATGGTGTTGCCCGTGGTGATGACGTTATCCACGAAATAGAGGGGCAACGGTTCCATCGGCCCGGCGGTGCGGACAAAATGGTGTTCCTCTGGCTGCAACCCGCACAATCCCCGGCGGCGGCGGGCGGCCGAGGATTCGACGGGCTGGGAACGGGAGATGGCGAGTTTGACGCGAGCACCGGGAACGAGCGCGGCGAGTGCGCGAGCCAGTGCAAGGTTTGCATCCAACTTGCCGTCGCTGGCGGGAATGGGAACCAGCCAGCACGGGCCGGCAATGAGCGCCGCCATCGCGGGCGCGGCCACGGCAATGGCGGCGGGGTCCGTTCGCTTGAGGGCGTAGGCAATGTCACGGACTTCGGCTTCTTCGCGGGTGATGGGGCGTGTGCGCGGGCTGTTGTACCGCTCCGCACAAAAGGAGTTGTTGGCTTCATTGAGAACCCCATTGAAGTGCTTGGGATGAAACCAAAACAGCGGCCCGTCGCGGCAAACCATGTCGCCGGTCAAGCTGGAAGGGATTGAATGGGAATCGGTGGCGGACTTGATTGGGGCTGACCCCGACGAAATCCTCTTTACGTCGTGCGCGACGGAAAGCAACAATTCCGCTATTTTGGCTGCGCTGGCAATTGATCCCAGCAAACGCCACATTATCACTTCGGCGATTGAACATTCTTCGGTTCTAACCCACTTTGATAAGCTTGGATCGGCTGGATATCGGGTCACCTACTTGCCGGTGGATCGTGACGGAGTGTTGAAATTGGATAGCCTCAAAGATTCTTTGACGGCGGAAACGGCCGTTGTCAGTCTTTGGACGCTTGGTCGGCACACACCGCGACCTTTTGGAATCGAGGATATTGGCCGAAATACCAAATGCGGAGTTGAACGGACACCCAAAGCTCCGTTTGGCCAATACCACGAACATCGCTTTTCATGGTGTTGAATCCGATGGGCTGCTGGCTTTCTTGGACCAGTCTGGCGTGTGCGCTTCGAAAGGTTCCGCTTGTTTAGGCAACACGGATGGTCCTTCTCATGTCATAAAAGCGATGAAACCAAAGGGGTTGATTTCTCGGCAGTCTTTGAGGTTTTCGCTAGGCATCCAATCCACAGCGGCGGATGTCGATTTTTGCTTAACGGCCCTAAAGCAGGGGGTGGCTCTGCTGCGAACTTAGTTCACGATCAGGTGACGGATTTTAATGCCTCAACGGTGTCAGCCAAAAAACCTGCATCGACGAATGGGACCTGCGCATAGATTATGGATGGCTCGCCCTCCAATTTTGCGGCAAGGTGGCCTTTCCCGAGCAATCGCTCGGCCCCCTTGCCGTGTTGTTTGGGCTTTGGGAGGGCGACGTTCCTTCCTTGCGTTTATGCCTATATTTAAAACGGTCCCGTTTTTGAATCGGACAGTCCAACGGCTTTGATTTTCTGGGGCTCCGGTGGCATTCCGTAAAGTGGGAGCCCATGGCAAATTCAATTCATCAGCCCAGCGGACGCACAAGAGCCGGACTTTGACACGCTCACAATGGTCCAAAAGGTGAATTAGCGCGTCGGTTCGCAAGGACCGCATTCCTTCCATAATATGGCGGGCCTCCTCGATCCCTTGGTGGACGCCAACCTCACTTAACAATTCCAGCAGGGCTCTCTCAGGTTCGGAAACGAGAACCCCATCTGGAGTCTCGGGCAGAGGGTGCAAGCCAAACCCACTAGATAATGTGGAGGAAAATAAATTTCGGGCCGTGTAGCGGGCTGGGAATCGTTCGGTGAACCAAGCCGGCAGGATCGCCTTGCCGTTCCCCCATAACGAGAGTGGTTCACGCGTCGAAATATTGTGACGGATACCGCGCCACGTCAGGGCGCTTTTCCCGCCGACATGGAAACATGGAACGGCTCGGGACAGGAATTTCAATGAATCGTCCTGCCGCAAAGTGTCATTCGAAAACTGAAATACCCCGCGCCCCAACCGCTCAAGCCAGTTGGATTTCAAATAATGATGGGCCAGTGCCGGTGAAACACCGACACCACGCAACTGCCTGCTATCAAAAGGGGTTCCCCGTGGAAACGCCCCTTGCAAGGTTTTGATTGTTTTATGGCGAATAGCTAAAGCCATGCTTTAACTATCAGGATTAAAACAATCACCGACAAGCCTATTTTCTTGGAAAAGCTTTGGTTTAGTCTGGTTGTCGGTGCTTTTAACTCACTTGATGGTGGCTGACCATTTCGTTGGTTGCAACGACATGAACGGAAACAGCATGACCGCACAGGACCTCGCGTCCCGTGAGTCCACTGGGGTCCCTTTGTATCCCTTTTTGTATCCCGCGTCGTCAAAAACAGTGCCAAAACGGTCCAAAAGGGTCACTAAAATCGGGAATTTCTTGCGGCTAGACCATTGATTTACAGGCAGTTCCAAGTGAGTCCAATTTCGCGGTAGGATTTTAAGTCCTGTGCGTCTGCCATTTCGCCACACCGGCTGCTGCTTTTTTGCTGCCAACCTTGATTTTGCTCACCTTCAGTAGTCCAGCAATACAAAATTATGATTTGATAATTCGATTTAGTCAATCAATACAAGCTTTTCAAATCACCCCGGCTGGCATGACGTCGCCCCGAGTCAATGGTCTCCCCGTCAAATTGGATACTGACCGGATTGATCCGTGTGCCATCCGAATAGCCTCGACAGCCCAATTAAGAAACTTCAATTTGTGCCCGTCTGGTTTAGGTTTCATCCCATATGTTGCCGAATATTGGCTGCTTCAAAACTAGCTTGCGAATGCTGGCACGCAATCGTCTCGCTTCCGCCGGGCTCAGCCTCCTCATCGTCTTTGTTTTCCTGGCCATGGCCGCGCCGCTGCTGACCCATTGGCATATCCTCCACGCCCCCGACCAGCAGGACCCCGTTGGGCTGGATGCCGACGGCCTCCCCCGTACCGCCGGCGGTGACTATCTGCTGGGTACCGACAACCTCGGCCGGGACGTGCTCGCCCGCGTCATCTACGGCGCCCGGGTCTCCCTTTCCGTGGGCATTGGTGCCATGTTAACCGCCACCATCATCGGGGTCACGGTCGGGCTGCTGGCGGGCTTCTACGGTGGCAAGCTCGATCTCGTCTTGATGCGCCTCACCGAGATAAACATGACCATTCCCGCCATCCTCCTGGCCATCGCCTTTGCCGGCTTGCTGGATGTGAGCGGAAGGACCATTCATTTGCATCCGGCCTGGCTGTCCTGGACTTTTCTTGATTTTTCGCTGAAGCGCGGCGCGGTGAGTGTGTTTTTGATTGTCGGGTTTGTCTGCTGGCCCGGGATGGTTCGGGTGGTGCGCGCACAAGTACTGGCGCTGCGGGAGCGGGAATTTGTCCAAGCCGCCCGCGCGTTGGGGGCTTCCGATATGCGCATCATCCTTGGGGCCATCCTGCCAAACCTGCTGCCCACCGTAGTCGTACTGGCGGTCATGAGCATCGCCAACACCATCTTGTTGGAAGCCGGTCTGGGCTACCTGGGCATCGGGGTGCCACCGCCCGCCCCTACCTGGGGTTCCATGATCTCTGAAGGCCAGCCGTATTTTATCACCTACCCCCATTTGGTGATTGTCCCCGGGCTGGCCATCGTTTTGACCGTCCTCGCTTTCAACTTGCTGGGTCAGGGGTTGCAGGAGCTGTTCGGTTCCAAATAGCAGTGATGAATATGCCTTTACTACGCTCCGTCATTGCCCTGCTGCTAATCCTGCTCGGGGGAATTTTGCCGGTGGTGGGCGAACCCGCCATCTCCGGCGCGCTCCCCAACCCAGCCGTTGCCAACTCTGCCCTTCCGCGGCGTGGCGGCACCCTGCGCCTGGCCCTGCCCACGGACGTCAGTTCCCTCGACCCCGCCCGTGCTTTTGACACCATCTCCATGCAATTCCTCATGCTACTGTATCAAGGTTTGGTGGAATATGACCATGGCGTGAATCTGCTGCCTGGTCTGGCCAGCGACTGGAGTCTGTCTGCCGACCGGATGACTTACACCTTTCACCTGCGACCAGGGGTGCGGTTCGCCAACGGACGCGAATTGGTCGCCGACGATCTGGTTTACAGTCTGGAGCGCACCCTTGATCCCGTTACTGCCGCGCCCACCGAAAGTTATTTTGAAGGGATCGCAGGCGCAAAAGCTTTTCGCGAGGGCAGGGCGCCCCATGCGGCTGGTCTTCAGGCGCTCGACCGTTACACCCTGACCATTCAACTTACCGCGCCCGACCCTACGTTTCCCTATGTGCTCACCCTTCCCGGCGCGCTGGCCGTGCCGCGCGAGGAGGTGCAGCGGTGGGGCGCTGATTTTGCAACGCATCCGGTGGGCACGGGACCTTATGTGCTGACTCAGTGGCATCGGGCCTTTCAGCTGCACTTCGCCCGCAATCCGCTCTACCCCCGGGCGGACCGCCAATATTTGGATGGCATTGATGTCCAGATTGGCGGTGACACCACGCTGCACCTGATGATGTTTGAACGAGGTGAACTGGACATCGCTGAAATCGATGATAATCCCGGCATTCCCATTCCTGATTTTTTGCGGATTGCCCGCAGTCCCCGCTGGCACAATCTGTTGGCAAGAATGCCGGTTGCGGCCACCGAATTTCTGTCCATGAACGTGGAGCTGCCGCCGTTCGATGATGTCCGGGTGCGGCAGGCGATGAATTATGCAATCAACAAGGAAAAGCTCGTTCATCTGATGCACGGCATGGTGATGCCTGCCAGTGGCATCCTCCCCGCCACGATGCCGGGCTTCAACCCCAACCTCCTGGGTTATGATTACGACCCCGTCCAAGCCCGGCACTTGCTGGCTGCCGCTGGCCATCCCCAGGGTTTTTCCTTCAAGCTATGGATTGTGTCCCCCAGCGAGTCGCCGGTCCCGGCGGCCATTCAATATGATTTAAAGCAGGTGGGAATTGATGCGGAACTGAAACCGGTGACCTTTGCTTCCCTCCTTGATAGCGAGGAACGCCGCCATGCGGTGCAATGCAGTCTTGGGGCCTGGTCGCAGGATTATCCGGACCCCAGCGACTTTCTCGATGTCATGTTTAATGGCAGCCGCATTACCGATGAAGGCTGCCAAAACACCTCCTTTTACAATAACACCGCGGTCAACCAGTTGCTTGCGGAGGCGGCCACCTGCGCGGACCCGCAGCGCCGGCTTCAGCTTTACCAGCAGGCGGAACAAACCATCGTCATTGACGCGCCGTTTGTGCCGCTGGATCATCCGTATACCTACGCTTTGCATCAGCCATGGCTGCACGGCGTGGACTTGCACCCGGTTCTGTATTTTCGTTTTGAACGCATGTGGCTGGCCAAATGATATGATCAAACGGTTTTTTCGCCGATTACTGGCCTCCCTGGTCACTTTGCTGGGCACGGCGTTTATCACCTTCTTCCTGCTCAATGCCGTGCCCGGCGACGTTGCGCGCGTCATTGCCGGGGCCAAGGCTTCGCCCGCTGTCATTCAGGAAATCCACGCCAAATACCACCTGGACGACCCGCTCGGGCGGCGTTTTCTCCTCTATCTCAACCAGCTGGTCCACGGCGACCTGGGCTATTCTTACGTTACCGGCCAGTCCGTCGCCGAGGCCATCTCCGCCCGTCTGCCCACCACCCTCGCGCTCAGCGGTCTGGCGGTGGTGATTTGGGTTGCGCTGGCGGTGCCGCTGGGCGCGCTCACGGCCCGGTTCCGCGACTCCTGGTTTGACCGTTCCACGCTGGTGCTCGCCACCCTGACGCTTTCCCTGCCGGCGTTTTGGCTGGCGCGCATGATGCAATATGTTCTGGCTTACCATCTGGGCTGGTTTCCCATCGGCTTTTTTCGAAGGGCGGGTGATCTGGTATTGCCCGCCGCCTCCCTGGCCATCCTCTTCGTCGGCTACTACGCCCGCTTGATCCATACCAACATGGTGGAAGTGCTGGACAGTCCCTACATCCGCGCTGCGCGCGCCAAAGGTGCTTCCGAGACCCGCGTGCTGTTCAAACACGCCCTGCGCAATGCCCTCATCCCGGTGATCACCATCCTGGGCATGGATGTCGCCGGGCTTCTTGGCGGGGTGTTGTTCATCGAAAATGTCTTTGCCCTTCCAGGCATTGGCACCCTCGCCGTGCAGAGCGTGTTCAACCTGGACCCCCCGGTGATCATGGGCTCGGTGTTGTTCAGTGCCACGCTGGTGGTCGGGGCCAACTGGTTGGTGGACCTCCTCTATGGGGTGATTGATCCCCGCATTCGCTCGGCCGGTTGAAATCACAATGGTGCCTTGGGCATTTCCGACGAGCCCTCCCCGGCCTTGCCCCGGCCCGAAATCACCTCTTGCCTGAATTTACCAAACATTATCTTTGCTAAAAGCTTGTCTTTCTTTGGCAAACTTCTTAACTGGATAAGCACCCCAGTTTTTTTGGTGTGTTCAGGTCAGAAGTAAATATGAAAATAATTGATTTCCAGATGCTTATACCATGCTGGCGGTCCGGTTGGGACGGGAGAAAGCTGCCAGTTCGGTCGGTGCTGCTGGCCTTGGTCTGGCTGGTCAGTCTGGGCTGCTGCATGGCCTGGATCAATTATTATGTTGAAACCCCTGGTCCGGCGGGACTCCCCCCGGACCAGTGGCCCCAGTCCTCACTGCTTCCCCGTGAATCCAACCAGCCTACTTTGGTGCTTTTTGCTCATCCACAGTGTCCTTGCACCGCCGCCACCCTGGGGGAACTGGCACTTCTCATGGCTCAAACCCAAGGACATTTGCGCGCCCAAGTGTGGTTTCTCAAGCCGGAAAACACCCCGGACAACTGGACCAATACCAGTCATTGGCGCGCCGCTGCGGCCATCCCTGGCGTTTCCGTGCACGAGGACCGCGACGGCCGGGAGGCCCGCCGGTTTCAGACGTTCACATCCGGCGAGGCCTTGTTGTATGCGTTCGATGGCCGGTTGTTATTCCACGGCGGCATCACCGAGTCCCGCGGCCATTCCGGTGACAATGCGGGGCGCAGTGCCATCACGGCTCTCGTCCTTGGCGAACCCGCTTCAATCATCCAAACCCCGGTGTTTGGTTGCTCCCTCTTTGACACCAACTGCGGAACCGGAGGCATCGCATGGCAACGTTAAATCCCGGGGTTGATTTGCCAGAGCCAGAAACCCGCCGTGCGTGGTTTCTCTTGCAAGGCGCGCTCCGCGCCATCCATGTGCGCACCGACCAGTTATTCGCCAAGCTGCTGGTCTTTCAGTGGCTGGCCGGAATTGTGGCTGCCGTGTGGATCTCCCCCTACACCTGGATTGGCAGCACTCGCCAGCTCCACTGGCATGTTTACGCCGCAATCTTTCTCGGCGGTTTCATCACCAGTTTGCCGCTTTATCTCATCTGGCGTCATCCGGGGGGGATGCTTACCCGCCAGGTGGTCGCCGTGGCTCAGGTCAGTTTTTCCGCCCTGCTCATCCACCTGACCGGCGGACGTATTGAAACCCATTTCCATATATTCGGTTCGCTGGCATTCCTGGCCTTTTATCGCGACTGGCGGGTGTTGGTGACTGCTACACTGGTCGTTGTCATTGACCATTTCCTGCGCGGCACCTACTGGCCGCAATCCGTTTTTGGCGTGCTCACTGCCAGCCCCTGGCGCTGGTTGGAGCATGCCGGTTGGGTGGTGTTTGAGGATACATTTTTGTTCATCTCCATTCACCAGAGCATGCGGGAAATGCGCGGCCTCGCCGAGCGCCAGGCCACTTTGGAATCGCTCAACACACGGATCGAGCATAAAGTCGCCGAGCGCACCGCCGAACTGACCCGCGAAATCGCTGTCCGCCAGCAGACCGAGCAAGCACTGGTGGAATCGCAGGGCCTCTACCATTCCCTCGTGGAACAACTGCCGATTCATGTGTACCGGCAGGACGCCGCCGGCCGCTTCGTCTATGCGAACACCCGTTTTTGTCAGCTGAAAGGGCTGCCTGCGGAGAAGATTCTCGGCCAGACCGCCCGGGATGTGGATCCTCCAGCCCTGGCCGCGCAAAACGAGCTGGATCATGAATTGATCATGCAGACCGGCCGGACCCTCGAGTTGGAAATTGCCAATCCTTCCACGGATGGCCTGCCGGCGCAATTTTTTCAAGTCGTCAAACTCCCGGTGCTCAGCGCGGACGAGCGCATCATTGGTTCGCAAGGCGTGCTCTTTGACATCACCCAGCGCAAGCAAGCCCAAGCCAAACTGGATGAATTAAACCGCCAGTTGGTGGACACTTCGCGGCGCGCGGGCATGGCCGAGGTGGCCACGAGTGTCCTGCACAATGTCGGTAATGTGCTGAACAGCGTAAACGTTTCCAGTTCGTTGCTGGCGGAAAAAATCCGGCAGTCCAAAGTGGGCAACGTGGCCCGGGCCATTGCCCTGTTCCCGCCCGCGACCGCTGACCTGGCCAGCTTTCTTGTCGATGACCCCAAAGGCCGTCAGTTGCCCGCCTACCTGGCCAGTCTCGCCACCCATCTGGCCCGGGAGCAGTCCGACCTTTTGGTCGAGGTGGAAACCCTGCTCAAGAACATCAATCATATCAAAGAAATCGTGGCCATGCAGCAGGGCTACGCCCGCATCTCCGGCATCTTGGAAATGCTGCCCGTCAATGAACTCGTGGAAGATGCCATTCGCATGAACGCCGGTGGTCTGGACCGTCATCATATCACGATTGTCCGCGATCTGGGGCCAGTGCAACCCCTCCTGCTCGACAAACATAAAATTCTGCAAATCCTCATCAACCTCCTCCGCAATGCCAAGCATGCCTGCGAGGATTCCGACCGCTCCGACAAGGAAATCCGCGTGATTATCCGCGACAACGGCGACCGCGTTGCCATTTCCGTGGCGGACAACGGCGTCGGCATCCCCTCCGAAAATCTCACCCGCATTTTCAACCACGGTTTCACCACCCGCGCTGAGGGCCATGGTTTTGGCCTCCATAGTGGCGCGCTCGCCGCGCGGGATCTGGGCGGCCAACTCACCGTTGCCAGCGCCGGGCCGGGGCAGGGGGCGGTGTTTACGCTTGAAATACCCCGCCAACCATCCAAGTTAAATTTATGAATTTTAATCCCAGCCAAAACCAGCGCATCCTGGTGATTGACGACAACCAGTCCATTCACGAGGACTTTCGCAAAATTCTGACCCGCCCCAAGGCGGCCGCCCAGGACTTGTCCGCCGCGGAGGCTGCGTTGTTTGGCGAGCCGCCACCAGCCATGGCCCTGCCTGAATTCGAGCTGGATTTTGCTTTCCAAGGCAAGGAAGGCCTGGCGTTGATCGAGCGCAGTCTTGCGGAAAACCGGCCTTATGCGATGGCCTTCGTGGATGTGCGCATGCCGCCCGGTTGGGATGGCATTGAGACCACCGCCAAAATTTGGAAAACCTATCCCGATTTGCAGGTCGTCATCTGCACCGCCTACTCCGACTATTCCTGGGAGGAAATGCTCCGGATCCTTGGATATTCCGACCGCCTCATCATTCTCAAAAAGCCTTTCGACAACATCGAGGTGGTGCAGCTCGCCATTTCCCTCACCGAAAAATGGCGCCTCTACCAGCAGGCCAGACTTCGGCTGGAGGACTTGGAAAAAATGGTGCGGGAACGCACGCTCACGCTGGAGAACACCAACCAGGAACTGATTACCGCCAACCAAATGCTTGAGCTGGCCCGGGAAAAAACCCAGCTCATGGCCGAGAGCGCCCTCGTGGCCAGCAAAGCCAAGGGCGAGTTCCTGGCCAACATGAGCCACGAAATCCGCACCCCCATGAACGGCGTGGTCGGGATGGTCGGACTCCTGCTCGATACCCCGCTCACCCCCCTGCAACGCGAGTTTGCCCACACCATCAAAATCAGCGCGGACAGCCTGCTCTCCATCATTAATGACATCCTCGACTTCTCCAAAATCGAGGCGGGCAAGCTGGCCTGCGAAAAGGTGGATTTTCACCTCTTTGAAACCATCAAAAATGTGGTGGACCTGCTCCAGCCCCGCGCCGATTCCAAAGGCATCCAGTTCCATTATCGCATCCATGAAAATGTCAGCCCAGCCCTGGTGGGCGACCCCACGCGCCTCCGGCAGATTCTGCTCAATCTGCTCGGTAACGCCCTCAAATTCACCCGGCAGGGGGAGGTGGGCCTGGAAATCTCCCGGCTTTCGGAAAGTGACAGCGCCGTGACCCTCTGCTTCACCGTGCGCGATACGGGCATTGGCATTTCCGAGGAGGTGCGCGGCAAATTGTTCCAGTCCTTCACGCAGGCGGACACCTCCACCACCCGAAGGTTTGGGGGCACCGGCCTGGGTCTGGCCATCACCCGGCGGCTCGTGGAGTTGCTGGGCGGAACCATTGAAGTCACCAGCGAAGTGGGACGGGGTTCCACCTTTTGGTTTACGCTTCAGTTTCCCAAACAAAAAGCCACCGGCCTCGTGGTGGGGGACGGCACCCCGGCCACCACCACCCAAGCCCCGGAGCCCGCTGCCGCCGGCCAGAAACCCCGCATTTTGCTGGCGGAAGACAATCGCATCAACCAGTTCGTCGGCACTCTGCAACTTAAAAAGTTTGGCTATCACCAGGTCGATGTGGTGAACCACGGACGCCTCGCGGTGGAGGCCTGGCAGCGGGATCATCATGGAATTATCTTTATGGATTGCCAGATGCCCGAGCTGGATGGTTACCAGGCCACCCAGGCCATCCGCGACCTTGAAAAGAGCGGGCATCACCCGCGCACCTACATCATTGCCCTGACGGCCAACGCCATGCTGGGTGACCGCGACCGCTGCCTCGCCGCCGGCATGGATGATTACCTGGCCAAACCCGTGAATGAAGATGAATTGCAAGCGGTGCTGGAGCGCATGTCCCGCCGCCAGCCCGCCATCGAAGCCTGAGCCCCAAAGCGGATGATTTTTGGGGGTTCGGCGGCGGGTAAACGGTGGTGGGACTACAGGAATCTTGAAGATTGGGACGGGGCGCTTTAAAAAAATTTCCGCCGCAGAAGCTGGAATACCCGGGAATTGCCTTGAAAAGCGGACATAGCCATGAATGTCCAAACGGGCTTGGGGCGCGGGGCGCGAGGCCGGGAAGCGGTGCGGGGCGGCCGGGGGAGGTGTCCGGGGGGGGGTGGCGGGCCGTCCGGCGGTTGGCCGGGCGGCGGCGAAATGATGGCATGGCCTCATTCATCCCCTACAGTTTAATGGGGGACCCTGGACAACGGCTGTCCAGGGTCCAAAAAAGTTTACTTTTTTCAAGTGGAGCGGGGGCGGACTTGGCAGGGGCGGACTTGGCGCTTGCGTTGGCGGATGGCCACCCTAGACTTTGCGCCGTTAATTACGTTTTTAATTCATGATTCACGCGTTCGCTTACACCAATCAGGGCCGGCTGCACAGCAAGGACGTGGCCCCGGCGCAGATGGCCGCGGTGCTGGCGGATAATGCGCTTTTTCTGTGGGTGGACCTGGAGGCGGCCACCGCCGAGGAAACCACGTTGGTGCTGGAGCAGACCTTTCATTTTCATCCGCTGTGCATCGAGGATTGCCTGACGGTGGATTCCGCGCCCAAGGTGGAGGAATACACGCCGGGGGAGGGCGATCAGTTCGCCCCCTATTTGTTCCTGGTGATTCACGCGGTGGATTACCACCGCCAGGACGGTCAGTTTGCCACTAGCGAACTGGATTTTTTCCTGGGCAAAAATTTGTTGGTAACCTATCACCAGGCACCGCTCCGCAGTCTTGCCACCGCCCTCGAACGGGCCGGGAAGGGGAGCCTGCCGTTTGCGCGGTCGCCGGACCGGGTGGCCCAGACACTCTTGGAACTGGTGGTGGAAAATTACACGCCGGCCATGAACGACCTGACCCAGGAAATCGCGGATCTGGAACAGGCCGCCCTGCGCAACCCCTGCCAGGAAACCTTGAACCAAATTCTCCTGGCCAAGAAGGAAGTCCAACACTTGCAGCAAATCATCGCCCCACAATGCGCCGTGGTGGGCCGGCTCGCCGCCGGGGAATTTGCCTTGATCCGGCCGCATCAGGTTCCGTATTACCGGAACATCAATGACGCGCTGAACCGGATTAACAGCCAGGCGCGCGGTTTTACCGATGCGCTCACCGGCATCTTGCAGGTTTATCTGAACATGTCCTCCAACCAGACGGGCGAGGTGGTCAAGCTGCTCACACTCATCACGGTCATCACCACCCCGTTAATGATGATCGGGACCTGGTATGGCATGAATTTTAAGGGGATGCCCGAGGTGGAATGGCCCCATGGATATTTGATTGCCACGGGGGTGATGCTGACCAGCACCATCGGCACGATACTTTATTTTAGAAAGCGCAAATGGTTTTAACCCCCTTTTCCTCATGATCAAACTAATTCTTGCCACGACGCTGCTGGCCGGCTGGTGCGCGGTGGCGGCGGCCGATCCCCAAACCATCGTGCCCGGCGCGATCTGGCCGGATGATCGCGGCCAGCATGTGCAGGCCCATGGCGGGGGCATCATCAAGCGGGGGGACACGTATTATTGGTTCGGTGAGGATCGCGGGCAGACCAATGACTGGCACCTTCGCTACGTGGCCTGTTACGCCTCCCAGGATCTGGCGCACTGGACGTTCCGGCATCAGGTGGTCCAGGCCCGTGATCCGGCGAAACTGGGCCGGGGTTGGATTCTCGAGCGCCCCAAGGTCTATTACAATGTCCCCACCAAAAAGTACGTGATGTACGCGCACATTGATGACCGGCGCTACAAGGTCGCCAGCGTCGCCATATTCACCTGCGACACCATTGATGGCGACTACCACTATTTAAAATACTTTCAGCCGCTGGGTCAGCAGAGCCGCGATATCGGTCAGTTCCTTGATGATGACGGCACGGCGTATCTGATCTTTGAGGACCGGCCCAATGGCTTTCACATTGCCCGCCTCTCGGCGGATTATTTGGACGTGGAAAAAGACATGTGCCTCATTCCGCAGCACATGGAGGGCGGGGCGGTGTTTCATTTGCATGGCTGTTATTACGTGATTGGCTCGCATCTGACAGGCTGGGATCCAAACCCGAACCTCTACGCCACGGCCCCGGCCCTCACTGGTCCGTGGTCGGAATTCCGTGACCTCGCGCCGCCGGAACTAAACACCTACGGTTCCCAATCCACCCTGGCGCTGAAAATTGAAGGCACCCAGGCGACGAATGTGATATTTATGGGTGACATCTGGAAGCCGGATACCCAGTGGGACTCGCGGTATCTCTGGATGCCGCTGCATATTGATGGACCCACGATTTCCCTCCCGCCGCCGGCGAAATGGACGCTGGATGTGAAGACGGGGGTGGTGAGCGAATGAAAAGCGGAAAGCAGGAAATCGGGAAGGCGGAAACGGGGACAGTTTGACATGGGAATGGCTGAACCCTAAATTCCGGCATCGCCTGATTATGAAATTACTGTTTGCGCTGACCCTGCTCGTTGGCACCACGCTTATGCTGCACGCTGAAATCCAACCGCCGGTGCCGCTCTGGCCCCATGACGCGCCCGGGGCCTTGGGCACCAATGCCAATGATATTCCCACGCTGACCGCCTATTTGCCGGCCGGCACCAATGCCACCGGGGCGGCCATGGTGATTTGTCCCGGTGGCGGTTACTCCCACCTGGCACCGCACGAAGGCAACGATTACGCCCTTTGGTTGAACCAGCATGGCGTGGCTGGTTTCGTATTGAAGTACCGGCTGGGGTCGAGCGGCTACCGGCATCCGGCCATGCTGCAGGATGCGGAACGCGCGATTCGAATGGTGCGGGCGAATGCCGTGACCTGGCATATTGATCCCCAGCGCGTGGGCATCATGGGCTCCTCGGCGGGCGGCCATCTGGCCTCCACCTTGATGACTCACTTCGAACCGGGCGACAGCAACGCCGTGGATCCGGTTGAACGCGAAAGCTCGCGTCCGGACCTGGGCATTCTCTGTTACCCGGTCATCACCTTTGGCGAATTTGCCCATAAAGGTTCCCGCCAAAATTTGCTGGGCAACAATCCGCCGCCCGCATTGGTAAAATTGCTTTCCAACGAATTGCAAGTCACCAAGCAAACGCCCCCGTGTTTCATCTGGCAAACGTTTGATGACAAAACGGTGCCGGTGGAAAACAGCCTGCTATTTGCGGTGGCCCTGCGCAAGGCGGGCGTGCCCTTCGATCTGCACATCTACGAGCACGGCAACCATGGTCTGGGTTTGGGGGACAAACCGCCCTTCAATCATCCGCATCCCTGGGCCGCCGACTGCCTGTTCTGGCTGAAGGCGCAGGGATTTGTTAATTAACAGCCAATTCCGAGTTGAAATCGGGAGCCCGCCCCCGGCGGGCGGGTTCCCCGACTTGGGAATTCGGATTAATTGGTGCTTTTGGCCTTTTTAACGGTGGGGGAACGACGGCCATGCGGCCGATAAATCGGTTGCACGAACGAGCCAGCCTGAAAACCGCGGGGGCCGTCCCAGAGTTCAAACTGGTTGTCTTTGCCCGCCACATAATCGCCCACGCTTACCAATTCATTGAATTTCAAGCGCCGAAAGCGCTTGGTGTCGTCCGTGGCGGCTGTTCGGTCGGCGGCATTGTTGGTCACCGGCTTTTTTAGAGGGGCCAGATTCATTTTCATATCCATTTTATGCAGTTGGTTTCACTAGCGTCTGACCCAACCTACACCACCTTTGCCTTTCGTGCCAATAGGGTGAAAACCGTAGGCTCCGGCGGGTGGGAATAATCAAATTTCAAACGCCAAAATTCAGGGTAAATAGGGGCAAGAATGCCGCCAGGGAAGAACGAATTGTAAAACTTACAAGATGTTGTTGGAAAGTGGTTTGAGATTGGTAATTGGGCTCCTCGCTGTTTCCAGTGGAATTGTCGCTTGGTAATGAGGCTGTGCCGCAGGTTTGGTTATTGCCATCGTTGAGCCGCCCGCCCGGCGACCGAGGGCTGGCGAATCGCCAATGAACCGCTGACACCAGGCGAACGTCGCTTGGAAATTAATCGCCAAGGGTTGATTAAAAGTATCGGCATTAAAAATGCAAATACCCGCATTGGAGACTGGCAATGCGGGTATTTGAATTTTACAGGCAAGCACTTGAGCTGACAAGGGAAATTTCTGAACGCTGGGGTTGCGGTGGCTGCGCATCGCAGATACGCCCGGTTCTCCGCGCTGAGCAGCCCTAACGTGCCCACACCGGGCAGTTTGGTAAGGCCGTCAACTTGAAGGACGGTCCTGCCACCGAAAACAGCGGAGAACCGGTAATTGGCTCCTGATTCGGGCGGAGTATGGCCGCATCCTCCACTTTCGTGGGGTGGGTACTGAAGGCAGGTGCCCATAGCCAAAAGCCGGGTAAACCAGTTGGTCGATTGAGGGCAACCCTGCATTTGCAGGGATTTTTACATTGCTGCGCTCGGGGACGGGCGCACTCTGGTGCTATGCAGGCGCCCCCGTCAGTTTAAATTTTCCCCTTGCCATTGGCGCGCATTGGCTTATTCTCCAAGCTGCCTGAACGCCGCGTGTGCGGATGTTCATTGAGGCTGAGAAATAGCAGTAAACGAACAACCTAACCCTCAACCCTCCGTTGCCCCGGCAGCGTTCGGTCAGTTAGGCAATGGAGTCTTCGCAGTCCCCGCAGCGGGGATGAACAAGCCTCCGGTAGATCGCAGTCCAGTATTATTATGCTCACGATGGAAGAAGCCCTGAAAGGCAGCGCCACGCGCTTTGCCGCGGGTGAAATTGTCAAAGGTACCGTCATTGAAGTCCGCCCCAAGGAAGTCCTGGTGGACATCGGTTACAAAAGCGAAGGGGTCATCCCCGGCAACGAATTCGAAGACATCAAGACCGTGAAGGTCGGTGATTCGATCGACGTGTTGATCGAGAAGCTCGAGAACAAGGAAGGCACCGTGGAACTCTCCCACGAAAAAGCCGAGTTCAAGAAGAACTGGGACAAAATCCTCACGATTTGCAACGAGGGCGGTCGCATCAACGGCAAGGTCAAGAGCATCGTCAAGGGCGGTCTCGTGGTGCACGTGGGTGTGGAAGCCTTCCTGCCCGCCTCCCAGATCGACGTCATCACCCCCAAGAATTTGGCCCAATTCGTCGGCAACACCTACGAATTCAAGGTCGTCAAGATCAACCAGGAGCGCCAGAACATCGTGCTTTCCCGCCGCGAATTGATCGAGCAGGAACGCAATGAACGCCGTGGCAAATTGCTCGGCGAAATGGTCCCCGGCGACATCCGCAAGGGCACGGTCAAGAACATCACCGACTTCGGCGCATTCATTGACCTCAACGGCATCGATGGTCTGCTGCACATCACGGACATGAGCTGGGGCCGCATCGGCCATCCCTCCGAAGTGCTCAAGGTCGGCCAGGAAATCGACGTGGTCGTGCTCGACGTGAACAAGGAAAAGGAACGCGTCAGCCTGGGCCTCAAGCAGAAGATGACCAATCCGTGGGACAGCATCGAAAGCAAGTTCCCGGTCGGCGCCAAGGTCAAGGGCAAGGTCGTCAGCCTCGTGCCTTACGGCGCGTTTGTGCAACTCGAACCCGGCGTGGAAGGCCTCGTGCATGTCACGGAGCTGTCCTGGACCAAGCGCATCGCCAAACCCAGCGATGTCCTCAAGCAGGACCAGGAAATCGAGGCGGTCGTGCTCGGCATCAATCGTGAGGAGCAGAAGATTTCCCTCGGCATCCGCCAGTTGG
>CAITTG010000105.1 GCA_903895255.1 uncultured Verrucomicrobia subdivision 3 bacterium | reverse complement strand
GGGCGTCGCTCCCGAGCGAACCCATTGCTCAAGACGGGCAACTTCATCACCGGATAAAACGAGCGGAACAGACTTTCGTGGCATCCACCAGCATTCGCCGCCACCATAATATGTCCAGTTATTTGCGGGACACTAGACTAGCAATACGCAAAAAATTATCCGTTCTTTCAAAACTTGATTTTATTTTGGCGGTTATCCACTAATGCTTACGAAGAACTTTTAAATGGTCGAACCCAACCACCTCAACCGGCTCCACCCACACCAAAAATGAGGCGTATTGATCACACCATTGCCTCACACTCAGCCTCTGCTCCCTCGTCCCGCCTCTCAACACATGCCGGCCGTCATGTTTTCTGACGAGCCTAACCTTGCCAAAATGCCCCACAATCTCGTCGGGGGCTAATCGAAACCTGTACGGTTTTTTCATTCTCATGCCTCGATTCTGGCATGGGACCTGGACAAATGCTGTCCAGGTACAAAAAAGTTCAGAAAATATTTTGTCGTTTGTAGGCTGCAAACTGGCTGGTCCACACTGCTATGGGTCTGGCTTTCTTGCTCCGGAAATCAAATTCTGGAGCGCAAGAAAACCGGTCTGAACTCGTATAGGGGTGAGAAGGGCAAAAAAGCCTTATCAACTATGAATCTCGATCCAACAGTTTTAATGCTCGTTCTAGCCGCATTCCTAGGGCTCGTCATCTTCACTGCCCACTCTTCGAGGCGGCAGAATTGAGGTTTACGGCCTTCAACTCGGGTAGGGGCGGGAAAAGTTGGCTGGCACGAACTGGTTTACCACTGACAGTAGCCGAACCGGGTTAATATCCATGACAGCCGGGATCGAGTTTGCCGGGCTTCTGAGGGGTGTCAAGCGGGCTGGCGAAATGGGGAAATATTCTGATGGCCCGGGGAATCAATGACAACGAAAGCTGTTGAAGGAGTGGTGACGGAAAATAATTTAACGTACCTGAACAGCCCCGAACAACCCTGAACATTTTTGAATTTGTTATGCGAGAGTGTTATGCGACGGCCCCCTTTTTCCCTTGGAAACTAAAAATCCCCTTTATTATCAAGGGGTTTATGGAAGTGGTGCCCACGACAGGACTTGAACCTGCACGATGTTACTCACTAGAACCTGAATCTAGCGCGTCTGCCAATTCCGCCACGTGGGCATTGCGATAACGAATGTTGTCGGACCGCTTTTGCGGACGATCCAACCTCCATACCCGCAGGTATGAACAGCGTTAACACATCTGATTATGCCCGGGAAAAACCCAAAGGCAAGCGGTTTCCGGCAGGCCTGGTCAACGCCCCCGGTTGAAGACCAGCATCAGCGCTTCTCCTCCGAATCCGCCGCTTTGCAGATTTAACTCCCTTTGGGGCCGCTTTTAAGATACCTTGAATGCGTCCTTTAAGACACATTGCATGACAACCAAACTTTTTTCCGAACTGGGCCTTTCCGCCGAATTGCTGAAAGCCATCGACAAACTGGGCTATGAGCAGGCGGCGCCCATTCAGGCTGAGGCCATTCCGGTGCTGCTGGCCGGCCGCGATGTGGTCGGCCAGTCCCAGACCGGTTCGGGCAAAACCGCCGCCTTCGGCATCCCGGCGGTGGAAAAGGTGGATGTCTCCATTCGCGCCACCCAAATCTTGATCCTCTGCCCCACCCGCGAGCTCGCCGTGCAGGTGTCCGAGGAGATTCACAAGCTGGCCTTCTTCAAGCGCGGTCTCCACGCGCTGCCCGTTTACGGCGGCCAGTCCTACGACCGCCAGTTGTTCGGCCTGCGCCAGGGCGCGCACATTGTCATTGGCACGCCGGGCCGGGTGATGGATCACATGCGCCGCGGCACCCTCAAATTTGACCACCTCAAGATGGTGATTCTGGATGAGGTGGACGTGATGTTGAACATGGGTTTTCGTGACGACATCGAAACCATTTTGCAGGCCACGCCCAAGGAACGGCAGACGGTGTTTTTCTCCGCCACCATCCCCCGGCCCATCCAACAGTTGATCGAACGCTACGTGCGCGATCCGCAGCAAATTCGCATCGAACAAAAAGCGATGACGGTGCCGACGGTGGAGCAATGCTATTACGAGGTGGACCGCCGGTTCAAAATCGAGCTGCTCGCCCGGTTGATTGACATTCACGACCTCAAGCTCGGCATCATTTTCTGCAACACCAAGCGCATGGTGGATGATTTGGTGGATGCCCTGAACGCCCAGGGCTACTCGGCGGACCGCCTGCACGGCGACATGAGCCAGGCCCAGCGCGACCGGGTGATGTTGAAATTTCGCAAGTCCGGCCTGGAATTCCTCGTGGCCACCGATGTGGCCGCGCGCGGGATTGACGTGGACGACGTCGAGGTGGTGTTCAACTACGACCTCCCCTATGACGGCGAGGATTATGTGCACCGCATCGGGCGCACCGGGCGCAAGGGTCGGAGCGGCCGGGCCATCTCGTTCGCTTCCGGGCGCGAGGTGTTCCAGATCCGCAATATTGAGCGTTATACGAACATGCGCATCACGCGCGGCAAGCCGCCCACGGCCGACGAGGTCCACGAGGCGCGCGCCAATGTGTTCCTGGACAAGCTGCGCACCACCTTGAAGGCGGGCGAGTACAAGAAGCAGGACAGCATGATCGAGCGCCTGATGGAAGAAGGTTTTGATACCACCGACATCGCCTCCGCCTTGATGCATCATCTGCAAAACGGCGATGGTGCCGCAGCTCCGGCCAAGCCCGAGCGCGAGGAAGAGCGCCCTAATTTTAGCCAGCAACGGCCGGAGCGCTTCAACGAGCGGCCCCATTTCGACGAACGTCCGCGCTATGATGACCGCCCCCGGTACGATGAGCGTCCGCGCTATGACCGTCCGGACGCCCGCGAGGATCGCCGGCCGAACCCGCCGCTGCCGCCCGGGCGTCCCCTGCGCACCGGCGACAGCCCGATGATGCCCAGTTCCGTGAAACGTCCCGCCTCGGTGCCTGCCAAGCACGTGACTCCTCCCGGAGTGACGCCGGCCGCCGCGCCAGCCCCCGTTGCCGAGAGCGCGCCGATGGCGCCGAAACCCGTGCCGCCGGCCGCACCCGCCGAAGCCGTCGCCGAGCCCCACACCCCGGCCGCGCCGGTCAAGCCCATAATCTCCGATGCCCCGCCGTTGACCAAGCATCCCAAATCCGTGCGTCCCGAGCGGCCCAATAAAAAAGAACCCTGGCTCGCCGCCAAGCCGAAAGTCAGCCGCGCCACCCCCGCCAACCAGACCCGCCTGTGGATGAATCTCGGCGCGGAGATGGACGTGGCGGCCATTGACGTGGTCAACGTCGTGGCCGGTGAAACCGGCCTGCCGGGCAAAGTGGTCGGCACGGTGGATTTGCGCGAGCGCCATTTGTTCGTGGATGTCGACGCCGAGCATGCCAATGCGATTATCGCAAAGCTCAACCGCAGCGAGATCAAGGGCCACAAAGTCAAAGTGAAGCTGGCGTAGGCGGGCTTTCCGTTCGGAAAAAGATCGAGTAGAGTTTGGTAAATGGAACTGCGTGAGTTTGCCGAGCGCGTGCTGTTCTCGACGAGCCTGGAAGAAAAACTCCAGGCGCCCGAAGGCATCACCGATGAGCAGCCGGGCGTGGCGCTGGCCACGCCGGCGGGGCCGGGCCGTCCGGCTGGTCTCCACTTCAAACCGCACGGCTCCGGCAAGAGCGAGTTCCCCGGGCTGCACCAGCTCGAGAACCCAATCGAGCGCGGCAAACTGCTGCACTTCTTCGGCAATCACGAACTATTGGCCACGGAGCTGATGGCGCTGGTGTTGCTCCGGTTTCCCGACGCGCCCCCGGCCTTTCGCAAGGGTGTCCTGCAAACGCTCAAGGACGAGCAGCTCCACACGCGCTGGTATATCGACCGCATGCGGACGTGCGGCCTGGAATTCGGCGAACTACCGGTGAGCGGCTACTTTTGGCGCTGCGTCTCCCCCATGGAAAACCCCATGGATTACGTCGCCAGCCTCTGCCTCACCTTCGAGCAGGCAAACCTGGATTTCGCCGGCCACTTCGCGCGGGGCTTCGCCGCCGTCGGCGATCAGGACACCGCGAAGTTGCTCGCGCAAATCTACAAGGACGAAATTGGCCACGTGGCGTACGGGCTCAAATGGTTTCGTCGCTGGAAAAATCCCAATGAAAGTGACTGGGACGCTTTTTGCCGCACGCTGCGCTTTCCGCTCTCCCCGCAACGGGCGAAGGGTTTCACCCTCAACCTCGCCGGCCGCCGCGCCGCCGGGCTGGACCCGGACTTCATCGCCCGGCTCGAGGTGTATTCGCAGTCCAAAGGCCGCACGCCGAACATATACGTCTTTAATCCACTGGCCGAGGGCCGCATCGCCGGCGGTAAGGCCTTCAATCCCGGCCGGCACCAGGCCCAACTGGTGGCGGACCTCGAAAACCTGCCGCAATTTCTGGGCCGGCAGGATGACATCGTCCTCGTGCGGCAGCGGCCCTCCGTGGAATTTTTGAGCCGCATCAAACAGGCGGGCTTTGCCCTGCCCGAGTTTGTGGAACACCAGGAGCTGGGCGCGTTAAAGGACCGCAAGCTGGGCCGCCTGCGACCCTGGGCCTGGGGGCCGGACAGTCAGGAACTGCTCGCGCCGCTCTTTGGCAGCGTCACCGGCGAGACCCGCACCACCGAGCAGCGTTTCAACCCCGGGCTGGCCGATCTCTATTCCAAGGCCTGGAGCGCGGCCTTCCTGCGGAAATGGCTGGCCCGGGCGCCGTCGGCGGGCCGGGAGGCTGCCTTCCTGTGCCACGAGGCGGAGGCGGGTGTAGCCGTCGGCACCCTGGACGAGGCGCTGGCCGCCATTGCGGCGATTCGTGGTCGCGGCCACCATAAGATTATTGTGAAGGAGGCTCTGGGCGTGGCAGGTAGCAACGCCCTGCGGTTGTTCGAGCCCGCGGTGCTCGCGACGCAACAGCGCTGGCTCGAACGCGCCCTGGCCAATGGCCGCCAATTGGTCGTGGAACCATGGCTGGAGCGGGAAATGGATTTCTCCGCGCAACTCGAGATGGGGCCGGATGGCCTGAAGCTCTGCGGCTACACCGGCCTGCTCAACGACGCGCGCGGCCAGTTCCAAGGCAACTGGGCGGAGACGCATCACCACAAGCGCATTCCCTCCCGGGTCATCGCCCGCTTCGACGCCGCAGCCGATGTCTCCGGCATCCTCCTGGCCTGCTATGCGGATATTTTTGCCCATCTGGAGGAGGAATTGCGCGCCCGCCAGTTCGTGGGTCCGCTGGGGATTGACGCCTTTATTTACCGCGACGCCGGCGGCCAGGTTCGGCTCAAACCCGTGGTGGAGATCAATCCACGCTTTACCATGGGCCGGGTGACGGTGGAGCTGATGAAGCAAACCGCGCAGGGCAGTTGCGGCTGGTTCCGGCTGGTCAACCAGGCTCAATTGAAGGCGGATGGGGTGGCCGATTTCCCGGCGTATGCTCAGGCATTGGCCGCCAGGCGCCCCGTCCAACTGTCCGGCGAACCTGCCCCCAAAATCCGTGAAGGCGCCATCTGCCTGACCGACCCGGCGCGGGCGCGGGTCTCTCTGGCAGTCTTTCAGGTCACGCGGGCGGGCCCTTGAGCGGCTCGTATTGGCTATCCCCAAAGCTCCGATCTGTACATTCTCCTTGAACCGGCACGACCAGGAAGATTTAATCTCTCAGTGACCGCTGATACCAGTTCCGGCCAGGGCGAAACGCGACCCCACCCCATCCGCATCGCGTTTATTATTTTGGCGCATCACCGCCCGGAATCCGTCATCCGGTTGGTGCGGCGGTTGCATCAACCCGACCACCACTTTTACATTCATTACAATCTGCGCAGTTCCGCTGCCGAGTTCCAGCGCTTGGTGGATGAACTGGGCCGCCTGCCCAACGTCACCCTGCTGGAGCGGCACAAATGCACCTGGGGCGACCTCGGGATGGTTTTGGGCGCACTCAAAGCCCTCCACGCGGAAGCCCAGGAGGGGTTTGTGCATGATTATGCCATTTTGCTGACCGGGCAGGATTACCCCATCAAGTCCGACGCCGCGTTTCGGGAACGTCTGGCCCGGGCGGCGGGCGGTTCCTTCATGGAACACGCCGCCTGGCCAATTCCGGATTGGGAAAGAGGGCGGGCCATCAAGCGCATTGAGAATTTTCACTGGCACCTGCCCTTTCCCAACTGGGCGCGCCCGCTGGGCTGGCCGCCCAGTCGGCAGCACCTAACCCTCCCGTGGAAGCGCAAAGTCCCCGGCGGCCTGCATCCCTATTTTGGCTCCGCCTTTTGGTATCTGCACCGCTCCTGCCTCCAATACGTCGTGGATTATGTGACAAAACATCCGGAATACGTGCGCTTTTTCCAGCATGCCCTGATTCCCGACGAGAACTTTTTCCAGATCCTCTTAATGAATTCGCCGCTGGCGCCGACCGTCTCCAAGCATTGCCTGACCTACGTGGATTGGCGGCCACCCTGGCCGGGTATTTTGACGATGTCGGACCTGCCCCGCCTGCAGGCCACCGATCATCTGCTGGCCCGGAAATTCGATCCCAAGACCGACAGCCAGGTACTGGATGAATTGGATTTCCTGGCGCAGCGCCCGTGACCAGCAGGCGGTTAAGCCAGCGTCGGTCATGGCCGAATATCGCCCCCGCCAAAACGCATGTTCTCCGTGCAAAATTCGTCTGTTCCCCGTCCGGCTCATTACCATCGCGGAACCGCCCGTCCGGGGGCCAACATTATCCTAATCGCCGATAAGCCGCTCACTACTGGCAAACCGCCTCTGGCAATTTAACCAGACGTGAGTTAAAAGCACCTACTAGAAACAATCAAATACCCGCATTGGAAAATGGCAATGCGGGTATTTACAGTTTACTGTGAACCATCCAAATTGGCAAGCAACAATCCTGACCACTTGGAGAGCCCTGGCATCCCTCCGGAGAAACCATCGCGTGGCCACGCTGCGCCGTCCAAGCTACCCGCGCCAGGCTGGATGGTCTGGCCAACCAGATAAACGATCGTGATTCCAAGGAAAATTAGGAGGAACCAATAGCTTTTCCTTAAATGGTTGATAGGCAGAATAGTAGCGGCATGAAAGACAGCTATAAGCAGACCGTTCCGCCCCGTTGGCGGCCGGATGTGGGCAAAAAAAACCGGGTCAATCAGCCAGAGGGTGGCCGAGAGACCCGGGGAATTTTCGAATGAGTACAACGTAGGATTACGGAGAACTCCGGAATGAGTTAGTACCAGAACTCAAACCGAAAACTGGTTATTGAAACAATGTTCAAAGATCAAAGTTGCTTGGAGTTACTTACACTCCCTGCAACTGCCTATATTAAATCATGAGTCCTTATTTTTGTCAAACAGCATTTTGAGATTTAAGCGAATCTAATCATAAATCGAGCGCAGCATAAGCCTGTGGTCTCGAACCCGGGCTCGGGGCCGCCGTCCAAAAGTGAAATCTACCACTCGCTTCGCCTCCCGCTTTGGGTTGCCATCCCCAATCAATTCAGGGTGTTTCAGCGGGTGGAGCCATGGGTGGCAGCGCTGTCTCTGGGACGCCATGGCCCCGCCCCAGGCAGGCTTTGGGCTCGGCCGGCGTTCCGGGATGCGCTAAAAATATTCTGCCGGCTTCAGGAGTCGCTCACGATATTTAACCTTAGTTGGTTAATTATACAGGCCATTTTATGGCTTTCATGCTTGGGCACGGGCGGCGGCGTGCCAAAGGTTGGCGGACGGGCGGTGGTGATCGAGGCAATTGCTGATGTCACCGATTTGTTGCGCCAGTGACACGTCTTCGCAATTTAGCTGGCTCAAAATTGTCGGCCAATGAGCAGAATAAGATAACCCAAGGAGGGGCTGTCGAGCCCGACGGCTGATGGCTGGCAGAATTTCCCTGTCACGATCAACGTCTGAATCGGCCGGCCGTTTTAATTGCTCAAGAGCCAAACCAACGAAGCAGCCAACACAACCAAACATACCAATGAAACCATCAATCTCCATCCAGGCACTGCTGGCAGCCGCCCTCTGCGCGGGCGGACTGGGCACCAGCCAGGCGCAAACAGTGACCAGCACCGCCAGCCTGCAGCACATCAAGACCGTCTTTGTGATTGCCATGGAAAATCACAATTTTGTGCAGCCCAACCCCACGGGATCACCCCAGCAAATCTTCACCAACCCCGCCGCTCCGTTTATCAACAGTCTGATCACCCCCGGCAATCCGAACGCTGTGCAGGTGTCCTATGCCACCCGGTATTATAATTCCGGCGTGGGCGTGCATCCCTCCGAACCAAATTACGTCTGGCAGGAGGCGGCCACCGATTTTAATTTTGACTCCGACAGCGATCCCACGGTGCCCAATGGCAATGTCCACACCGCCCCGCACTTTACCGCGCAACTGAACGCGGCCGGCATCCCTTGGAAAAATTATCAGGAAAATGTTTCCCTGGCCCATTCCCCGACGAACAGTGCCTCGGGTACCAGCGCGACGGTCATCAACCCCTATTACGGCACCGGCCAGTACAACTATGCGGTGAAGCACAACCCGATGGCCTTCTTTACCGACACCTACAACCAGAATGTCTATGAGCTGACCAACCTGTTCAATGACCTGACCAACAACACGGTCGGCCGTTACAATTGGATCACCCCCAACCAGTACAACGACGCGCACAGCACCCTTTCCGGCGGCTTCACCTATCATGGCACCAACTTCACCGGTGACCAAGCCTCCATTGCCCAAGGCGATAACTTCCTCGCCACCGTGGTGCCACAGATCATGGCCTCAGCCGCGTATAAAGATCATGGGGCGATCGTCATCTGGTTTGATGAAACCGAAGGGGGCGACACCACCAACTATACCCTGCCGGAAATCATCATCTCGCCCCTGGCCAAAGGAAATGCCTATGCCAGCAGCGTGGAGTACAACCATTCCTCCGATATCCGGACGATGGAAGATATTTTTGGCCTGACCTACGTCAGCAACTCCATCCCGGTGGCCCATACCAATGCCAAGGGCGCGGGCTACAACTACGTGGCCAATGTCAACAACCTGAGTGACATGTTCGCCCCGGAACCGGTGCCGAACGCCGCTCTGGCCACCGTGCAGCAGATCAGCAACATCTTTTTGATTGCGATGGAAAACCACAACTTCACCCAGCCGGGCACGGTGACCAGTCCGCAACCCATCTTGGGCAATGTGGCCGCGCCCTACCTCAACAGCCTCGTGACGCCGGGCAATCCCAACGCCGCGCAGGTTTCCTACGCCACCCGGTATTTCAACTCCGGTGTGGGCGTCCATCCCTCCGAACCCAACTATGTGTGGGCCGAGGCCGCCTCGGATTTCGGCTTTGATTCGGATGCCGATCCCTCAGTGCCCAATGGCAACGTTTACACCGTGCCGCACCTCACGGCGCAGTTGAACGCGTCGGGCATTCCCTGGAAGAATTACCAGGAAAACGTCTCGCTGGCCCACTCGCCCACCAACAGCGCCTCCGGCACCAGCGGCACCGTCATCAATCCCTATTACGGCACCGGCCAGTACAACTACGCGGTCAAGCACAACCCCATGGCCTTCTTCACCGATACTTACAACCAGAACGTTTATGAACTGGGCAACTTGTTCACGGACCTGGCCAACAACAACGTGGGCCGTTACAACTGGATCACCCCCAACCAGTACAATGACGCCCACAGCGCGCTGAGCGGTGGCTTCACCTATCATGGCACGACCTTCACCGGCGACCAGGCTTCCATTGCCCAGGGCGATAATTTCCTCGCCACCGTCGTTCCGCAAATCATGGCCTCAGCCGCTTACAAAAACAACGGCGCGATCATCATCTGGTGGGATGAAACCGAAGGCGGCGATTCCACCAACTTCACCCTCCCCGAAATCGTCATCTCCCCGCTGGCCAAGGGCAACGCCTACGCCAGCAGCGTGACGTTGAATCACTCCTCGGACATCAAGACGGTGGAAGAGGCATTCGGCCTGAGCTACGTCAGCAATTCCATCCCCGTTACCCACACCAACGCCTTCGGCACGTACAACACCGTGGCCAGCGCGAATGACTTGAGCGACCTGCTGAAACCGGCCAATCCCCTGGCCGGTCTGAACCACATCATCGTGGTGTACCAGGAAAACTGGAGCTTCGACGCCCAGTACGGCAGCTTCCCCGGGGCCAATGGCATCGCCAATGCCTCCGCCACCTCCCTTAACCAGCTCGACCGGGTGACCGGCAACCCGATCTCGTCCCTCGCGACCTATGACCCGGTTTCCAACATCATTCCCACGCAGAACCCCCCGGTGCCGCTCAATGGCACCCAGGATCCGCGCTTCCTGTCCGACACGGGTAATGTCAACAGCGCTTCGATCGTGGACACCCTGCTCCCGTACGACCTGTCCCTGTACGTGGCCACCACGAACCTGACCGGTGACATCGTTCACCGTTACTGGCAGGAGCAGTTCCAGATTGATGGCGGGAACATGGACCAGTTTGTCACCTGGAGCGACAACCCCGGTCTGGTCATGAGCCATTTCGACGTGACCGCCCTGCCGGAAGGCCAGCTTGCGAAGCAGTACACCCTGTGCGACAACTACTTCCACTCCGCGTTTGGCGGTTCCTTCCTGAACCACCAGTTCCTCATCGCCGCCGCGCCGGCCGTGTATCCGAACGCCGCGACCATCATTCCCAACAACGTGGCCGCGCTGGATGCCAATGGCTTGCTCTCCCTGGATCCCACCACCCACCGGTTGGTGCGGGATGGCAACATCACGCCCATCGGCGGCACAGTGTATTCCTTCCCCGGCCAGACCTTTGACAAGAACTACGCGGTGAACACGATCTACTCCGCGAACCTGGCGCCCAGCGGCAACCCCAATGCCACCACGCTGCTGCCCTCCCAGAACGACAGCAATCCCGCCGACCTCACCCGGCCGTACCACCTGAACATCGGCGACACCCTGAGTGCCGCGGGCGTGAGCTGGAAATGGTACTCCGGCGGCTGGGATCGGGCCTTGAACGTGTCCCCGAGCAATCCCACGAACAACGGGGCCACCCTCTCCGACCCCAGCATCAGCACCTTCCAATGGCATCATCAGGCGTTTGCCTTCTTTGACAACTACGCCCCCTGGACCAACGGCGTGCGCAACGCCCTCTCGGCCGCGCACTTGCAGGATGAAAATGACTTCTTCGCCGACGTGAGCAACAGCACGCTGCCGCAGGTCGTCTTCATCAAAGCCCTCGGCGTGAACAACGAGCATCCCGGCTACGCCTCCCTCCTCGCCGGCCAGCAGCATGTGGCCAGCATCGTGGCCGCCGTCCAGGCCAACCCCGCCCTCTGGGCCCGCACGGCCATCATCGTGACCTACGACGAACACGGCGGCCGCTGGGATCACGTGGCCCCGCCCGTCCGTGACATCTGGGGTCCCGGCGCCCGCGTGCCGACCATCATCATCTCGCCCCTGGCGAAGACGAACTACATTGACCACACCCAATACGACACGACCGCCATTCTCAGCACCATTGAAAATCGCTTCGGTGTGCCGCCGATCAACGCGCTGGACGCCGTGGCACCCACGTTCGTGAATTCCTTCTCGCCGGCCGCCTCCGTAGTGGAGCCCTCCACCCCGCCGCAGATTAGCTACACCACCACCGGCACCCAGCTCAACCTCACCTGGCCTGCGGTTTACACCAGCTACGTGCTGCAAGCCCAAACCAACTCCGCCAGCATCGGCTTGAGCACCAACTGGGTGAATGTCACCGGCGTGAGCAACAACTCGACGTCCGTGACCATCGACAACACCCAGCCCGTGGTGTTCTACCGCCTGGCCAAAGTGGCCAACTAAGCCCCCGGCTGATTCCCTCACCCCCGCCCGCCAGATTCCTGGCGTGCGGGGTTTTTCTTTTGGCCCGCCGCGCTGCCCGCCGTCTTCGCGGGCCCCGCCTCGAGCCAATTTAAATGAAGCGCAAACCTTGGTCCCTTATTTTGTAGGAAACGAAGTAAGGAGTTTCTAAAATAGCGCCCTGCCCGGTCAATCAAGGCCTCGCCCCGCCGTGCCTCGTGCGTGCGGATATAAACCCCTTTTCCAGAACATTGATTTCCTCAACCTCCGCTCCGGTTTTATCGATTAGCACCATCAGGGATTTTCCTGCGAGGATGAACGGGTAAGGAAATCAATCCTATGAAAACCAATAACCTTGCAGTGCCAAACAATCGTCCTGGAACTCGCCTCCCCTTGACGCTCAAACTGGCCTACACCGCCTTCATGGCCGTGCTGGTGCCGGTGTACTGGACCAAATACGGTCCGACCAACTTCCTCTATTTCTGTGATCTGGCCCTCCTGATCACTCTGGCGGCCGTGTGGCTGGAGAACGCTCTCTTGGTGGGAATGGCGGCGGTGGGGATCATTCTGCCGCAAACACTCTGGTGCGTGGATTTTGTGGCGCACTTGGCCGGTTGCAAACTCACCGGCATGACCGATTACATGTTTGATGCCCACCGTCCCTTGTTTTTGCGCGGGCTTTGCTTTTTCCATGGCTAGCTGCCATTCCTCCTGCTGTTTCTGGTCGCGCGTCTGGGCTACGACCGCCGGGCGTTGCCCGTCTGGACCGTGACCGCCTGGACCGCCATGGCCGTCAGCTATTTCCTCCTGCCCGGCCCCGGTGCCCAACTGGCCAATCCACTGGCTCCCGTGAATGTCAATTATGTCTATGGCCTCAGCGATGCCAGCGCCCAGACGTGGATGCCCGGGTGGGCTTGGTTCGGCCTGTTACTGGTGGCGCTGCCGGTGGTGATCCTGCTCCCCACGCACCTGTTCCTCTGTCGCTTTGCCAGCCGGGCTGCCGGTCGCGCCGGTAATATTGCCGGATGAATCAGAGCGATTCCAAAAACCGCACCAGCGCGGTGCGCTCCTGCACACTTAAATTACGAAACCGTTCCCGGGCCGACTCGGCCTCGCCGCCGTGCCAGAGAATGGCCTCGGATAAATCGCGCGCCCGGCCGTCATGCAGGAAAAAGGTGTGTTCGTTCACGCTGCCAACCAGTCCGATGCCCCACAGTGGCGCGGTGCGCCAGTCGCGGCCGCTGGCGGCGAACACCGGGCGATGGTCCGAGAGTCCCTCGCCCAGATCGTGCACCAGCAAATCCGTGTACGGCCGGATGAGCTGGTGCGACAGCTCCGGAAAGCCCGGCAGTTTTCCGGTTTCCAGCCGGGGCACATGGCAGACGGCGCAGTTTAATTGCTTAAACAATTGTTCCCCGTGCACGACCATTTCGTTCGTCACATTGCGGCGCGCCGGCACCGCCAGGGTGCTGGCATATAACACCACCGCGTCAAATATCTCGTCGCTCACCTCCGGGTTGCCGCCGCTGGGCAGCGAGCGGCAGATGCTCTCGGCCTCGGTATAGTTTTCCCGGGGAAAAAGGGAGGTGGTCAATCCCATGTCCCCGTTAAAGGCCATGGCGCATTGCTGGCGCACGCTGGGTTGTTCCGCCTTCCAGCCAAAACGCCCCACCACTTCGCGCCGGCGGGCCGCGTCCCAGACCAGATTGACCTTGCCCGCAATGCCGTCTGGCAGTCCCGGCCGCCCGGCCAGCGTGCGCAGCGTTCTTTCCGGCACGGCTTCGAGCAGCCCCAGCCCAATCACCGCCGGCGCCACCAGCGGGGAAACCACGACATTACTGGCCAGCGGCCCGTACCCGAGGTCGGTGATCAAATAGCGGGGTTGGCGCAGGGTGTACGGCGTGCCGTCGCCATAGTTGCCCCCAATTTCCTGATAGGTGGCGAGCACCACCGCCTCGGGTTTGATCCCCGGCAGGGCATGCGTCTGGATTTGCCCGCCATAAACCGGGTCCGGCTTCGGCCCGCCATCCGGTCCCCGGCCAGGCAGGCTGATGCGAATGGCCATCATCTCCGGCGGCAGATTGTCGTCCGGCGGGGCCCCCCGGCCATCCCGCACATGGCACGCGGAGCAGGCGCGCGCGACAAACAATGGTCCCAGGCCGTCCCGCGAACTCACCGTGGCCGTGGCCGCCAGCCAGTTTTCATTGAAAAAAGAGTGCCCCACATAGAAAGCCGCGCGGTGCTTTTCCTCCAGATTCCGCGCCGACAGCGAGAAGGCATTGTGGGAGGTGTCAAATACCGTGGTGTCCCCGCCCGACAACTCCGCGCCGGCTGCCGCTCCCGGTTCGGTGCCCGCCCACACCGCGCCGCTCCCCAGCCACAGGCACACGATACTGGTCAACCGCAACGTGCTCATTTCAAATTAAAGTGCAGACCCAGCTTGTCCCCGGCCCGGATCAAAGCCGCGGTTTGCGCCTGCAACGCATCCAGGGCCTTTTTGATGGCCACGCGCCCCGGCGCCTTGTCGCTGCCGAGCATCGCCTGGTCAAAGGGGGGCGGAATGGCGGCCACGGCGGCCACGGCGGTCGTAACCCGCTGTTGCAGCGTCTTCGCGGCTCGCCCATCCACGGCGGCCACCAGGGCCAGCAGGCCCGGGCCTTCCAGCACCGTGCCGTCGTCGCGCTGGTAGTGACCCAAACAGATATTTTCAAAGCCCAGTTCGTTGTTCCGCAAATCCAGATGCGTGGTGTCACTGAAACAAGATTCCTCATTTTCCTGGCTCCGGGTGGTGTAAGGCACCAGCAACCGCTCGCCATAGAGCTCCGCGCTGCCCAGATTCCCCAAGCCGGTCAGGATGGCCGTCAAGGCGGCGTCCGGGGGCATGGACACCAGCCGGGCGCGATAGTTGTGTGGATTGTCGGGTGCCCATGCCGCCGCCACCGTTTGCAGTTGATCCACCAGCAAACCCGCCAGCAGCCGCAAATACAGCCCGCGCCGGGCAGCCGACCGCCCCGGCCCCGTGGGCCCCGCCACGTAATCGGTATAAGGCCGCCGCCCCGGACTGTCCGCATACAAATCCTGGCCCCAGAGCAGAAATTCGATGGCGTGAAACCCGGTGCTCACCGTTTTTTCCCCTTCCCGCTCATTTGCCCCCAGCAGCACATCCCGCGTAATCTGGGGAAACGCTTTCACTTGGTTAATAATCCCCACCTCCGGCATGTCCACGGTGTAATCCAGATAATTTTCATCGATCGGCCAGGCATTGATGTAACCCTCCACCCCGTCTATGGGACCGTCGTAAAAACGTCCCACCTCGCTCTGGGAATACGGCGTTCGGCACTGAATCCACGCGGTGCGCGCGGCCGCCAAGGCTTCGTCACTCGGTTGGGCCACCAGCGCATCAACCCGCGTTTGCAAGGCCCGGGCCAGCGTGACGGCATCGGTGTATTCCGCCGCCAGGATGTCCGCGTAATGAGCGATCACAGCCGTTTTAAGTCCCGCCACGGCGGCCGGATCCCCTGGCGCGGCCCGCATACCGGTCGCAGAAATTGCCAGGAGCAAGACCCACCACCACCTCCAGCGCGGACCAGGCCGGCCAGGCCGGCGGCATCCCTCGCGCGCCGGATTCCCGGTCGTTGGATTGGTTCGATTCACAGCCAAGCATTCAGCCTAGCGGGCTTGTGTAAAAAACCGAGTCCCGCCCAGTTACAATTACGTGACATTGACCGGCGCTTCCCGCCACCGCCAGGGGCGGTGTTGGATTTTTTGAAAATAGAAAATGTAATATTGACGTTGCGCTCCAGGTTTGGTCCCTTATGCCTAAGCATGAATTTATCCCACCGTCTTCGGTCATTTATTTATCTGGCGCTCATGCCCTTCCTGCTGATGGGCGAGGGATCCGTAACCGTCCAGGCCGCTGGCGGGGCCGCCGGGGCGGCGTATGAACAGCGCCTCACCCGGCTTGAGGAAATGGCTGAGAACGCCCGGCTCGCCAGCTTGGGCGTCAATGCCGGCGACAATGCCTGGATGCTGGTCTGTTCCGCGCTGGTCCTGATGATGACCGCCCCCGGCTTGATTCTGTTCTATGGCGGTCTGGTGCGGGGCAAAAACGTGCTCGCCACCATGATGCACAGTCTGGTGCTGATGGGCCTCGTTTCCATGTTGTGGATGGTCTTTGGCTATAGTGTGGCCTTTGCGCCGGGCAACGCTTTCATGGGCAACCCCCTCACTTATTTCATGCTGAATGGCGTGGGCGGCGCGCCCAACCCCGATTACGCGGCGACAGTGCCTCAGGAAACGTTCATGCTCTTCCAGATGATGTTCGCCATCATCACCCCGGCGCTCATCAGCGGGGCGGTGGCGGAACGCATCAAGTTTAAGGGTTATGTCTTGTTTGTGCTGTTATGGGTCACCGTGGTGTATTTCCCCCTCTGTCACATGGTGTGGGGCAAGGGCGGCTATTTTAACTGGGCGCTCGGCGGCCAGCTCCCCGTCCTCGATTTCGCCGGCGGCACGGTGGTGCATATCAGTTCCGGCGTCTCCGCGCTGGTCTGCGCCATTTTGCTGGGCCGCCGCGCGGGTTTTGGCCATGAACCCATGATGCCCCATAATGTGGTGCTCTCCCTCATTGGCACCGGCCTGCTCTGGGTGGGCTGGTTTGGGTTCAATGCCGGCAGCGCCCTCACCGCCGGCAGTCTGGCCACCAGCACCTTTGCCGCCACGCATTTTTCCGCCGCCGCCGGCGCCTTGAGCTGGGCCTTGGTGGAATGGCTCCACAAGGGCAAGCCCAGCGTCCTGGGCGTGGCCTCCGGAATGGTCGCCGGCCTGGCCACCATCACCCCGGCCTCCGGATTTGTCACCGTGCCCTCCGCTTTCCTCATCGGTCTGGCGGGTGGCGCGGTCTGCTACTTTGCCGTCACCAAGCTCAAAGCCCGGTTTGCCTATGACGATTCCCTCGACGTGTTCGGCGTTCACGGCGTCGGCAGTTGTGTCGGCATGCTGCTGCTCGGCGGCCTCGCCAGTGTCGTGGTCAATCCGGCCATCGCCACCACCTTCCACGCCAATGGCGCCATCGTCCCCCTCAGTGGCGGCTGGACGCAATTCGGCCACCAGGCCGTGGCCGTCGTCTTCACGGCCGCCTTTGCCGCCGTGGCCACCGTGATCCTCTTTAAAACCGTGGACACCCTCGTGGGCCTCCGCGTGGATGGTGAAACCGAAAGCCTTGGGCTGGACCTCACCCAGCACGGCGAACGCGCTTACAGCGAATAACCCCCTGCCTCTATGAAAAAAATCGAAGCCATCATCAAACCGTTCAAACTCGAAGCGGTCAAAGAAGCCCTCAGCGAAATCGGCATTCACGGCATGACCGTGACCGAGGTCAAGGGCTTTGGCCGCCAGAAAGGCCACACCGAAATCTATCGCGGCAGCGAATACACCGTCGATTTCCTCCCCAAGATGAAAATCGAAACCGTGCTGCCCGACAACCAGGTCGAGGCCGCCGTCACCGCCATCATCAACGCCGCCAAAACCGGCAAGATCGGCGATGGCAAGGTCTTCGTCTGGAACGTCGAGAACGCCTATCGCATCCGCACCGGCGAAACCGGCGACAGCGCTGTGTGACCCCTGGCGGCGGGCCTCCCGCCTGCCCCCGCCCCGGGGTGGGTACAGCCTGTCCCCACCAACCCCTGTTCAAGCGAGTCTGCGAGCGCCGGCCCAGGAAAGTTTGTCCCTGGTCGGAGGCCTGCGGGGCGGATTTATCTCCCCCCCAGCCGTATCACTTCGGGGATGGCAATTGGCGATTGCTCCCGCCCCTGAACCGGCTATTTTAATCGTCGCAACGCGACGCATGCCCGACGTCTTCACCCCAGCCCAGCGCTCTGACCTCATGTCCCGCATCCGTTCCCACGGCAACCGGGACACCGAACTCGCGCTCATCCGGGTCTTCCGCGCCCACCGTCTCACCGGCTGGCGCCGCCGCCAGCCCCTCTTTGGCAAACCCGACTTCATCTTCCGCGCCGCCCGCCTGGCCGTCTTTGTGGACGGCTGTTTCTGGCATGGTTGCCCCCAACACTGCCGCATGCCGCAAGGCAACCGGGCTTTCTGGCGCCAGAAAATCGGCCGCAACCGCGAGCGCGACCGCCTCGTCAGCCGCACCCTCCGCCGGCAAGGCTGGCGCGTCCTCCGCATCTGGGAACACGCTCTCGCCCGCAAACGGGAAAAATCGCTGGTAAACCGCCTCCACCGCGCCCTCCGCCTCCCGGAAAAAATATTTTAAGAAAATCGGACCCTGGACAGCGGATGTCCAGGGTCCCCTGCTAAATTCGTGCGTGATGAATGTCGTAAAGCCGACCTTGCCAGGCCTGCCAGCCAAAAACCGGCAGGTATGCCACCGCACTCTCCCGGCGGCGGTCGCCCCCTCCCGCCCCATCTTCAAGATTCGCGAACTTTTTCACGGCCCCGCCAGCCCCCCCACCCCCCGCTTCCGCATTGCATGCCCCCTTCGGCCCCGCTATTCTGGATGAAAATGAGCCTCGTCACCAAACTGCTCCACACTCGCTACCGGGTCAACGACCTCGAACGGACCGTGACTTTTTACCGAGATATTCTGGGCTTGGAAGAAGTCAAACGGCACAAATCCCCGCGCGGCTCCGAACTCGTTTTCCTGCGCACCCCCGGCAGCGAGGAATTGATTGAAATCACTTTTTATCCCGGCAGCGGCCCGGTGCAAGTCCAGCCTGATCTCACCCACCTGGCCTTTGAAGTGGACAGCCTGGCAGCCTTCAGCCAGCACCTGGCCCGCCACGGCCTGAAATATTCCGACGGCCCGACCACCAGTTCCTCCGGCAGCACCTTTGCCTTCATCGACGCCCCGGAGGGCTACGAGATCGAATTGATTCAAAAAGCCAAAACCTGATTTAAACAACCAACCCATCCTTATCTAACATCGCATGAGCGTTCTGATTGTCGGTTCCACCGCCCTTGATTCCATTAAAACCCCCAAGGCGGAAAACCCCCGCCTGCTGGGCGGTTCGGCCAGCCACGCGTCCGTCGCGGCCAGCTTCTTTTCCCCCACCAAATTGATCGGCGTGGTGGGCGAGGACTTCCCCAAGAAATATCTCGCGCTCTACCAACGACACGGCATTGACACCACCGGTTTGCAGATTCTGCCCGGCAAAACCTTCCACTGGTCCGGCGAGTATGAGGAAAATATGAACAACCGCCGCACGCTCCTCACCGAGTTGGGCGTGTTCGAAACCTTCTCCCCGGAGCTGCCCAAGGCGCATCAGGGCACACCATACGTGCTGCTGGCCAATATCGCCCCGGCCCTCCAGCATCATGTGCTCGACCAGGTCAAACGGCCCAAGTTCGTCGTGGCCGACACCATGGATTTGTGGCTCAACATCGCCTTCAACGACCTCGTCAGCCTGATCAAGCGGCTGGACGGTTTCGTCCTCAATGACAGCGAGGCCCACCAATTGACGAAAGAAGACAACGTCTTTGCCGCGCTCAAGAAGATTCACAAAATGGGCCCGAAATACGTGATCATCAAAAAAGGCTCGCACGGTTCCATTTTGTCCGGACCCAAGGGCTTCTTCATCTGCCCCGCATATCCCCTCCACAAAGTGGTGGACCCCACCGGCGCCGGCGATTCCTTCGTGGGCGGCCTGATGGGTTACCTGGCCACCGCCCAAGGCTCCATCGAAAGCAACATCCGCCGCGCCATGATTTACGGCAGTGTCAGCGCCTCCTTCTGCTGCGAAGGTTTCGGCCTGGTCCGCACCACCCGGACCACGCGCCAGGAAATTGACCGCCGCGTCCGGGAATTGGAAAAAATGACCGCGTTTTAAGCCACCATTTATTGCGCCAGTTGGACCCGGTAGTATTGGGTTCCGAGGTTGTTGGTCACGAGCCAGCGAACCAGCGTATTGGTGGCGGTGATGGTGGCAACGGTTTGAAAGCCGCTCAGCAGGTTGGTGGTGGACTGGACAGTGTACTGCCAGCCCATGGTCGCCGGCCATGAGAGGACCAGCGGCTGACTGGACAGCGCCAGCGTGATGGCGGGGAACAGCCGGTAACAGACGGTCTGCGTTTGATATTGATGCCCGGCGGTGTCGGTGACCACGGCGTAAAAAGGATGCAGACCCAGCCCAAGGTTCGTGGCGGTCAGGGTGAAGGTGGCGGCCGCCTGGTTTGTGATCACTCCAATGGAACCGCCCGTGCTGAATAAATTAATACTGGCGATATTCTGGCTGTTCGCCGCGACCGTGAATTGCAGCGGCTGGTTTACCGCGGCGTTGGTGACCACCGGCAGCGCGGTCAGAGTGGCGGACAAGCTGGTGTTTTGCACCCGGAAATTCTCCACAATCCGCGTCTGGGTGCGCACGCTCGTACCCTCGTAGGCAACCGCCGTCAATTGGTGCCAGCCATCCGCCAGCCGGGTGGTGTCCAACGGAAAATTGACCGGCAGGGTATTCAGACCCGCAGCCAGGTAGAGATGGTTGCGGGGTATAAGGTCTCCGATGTTATCAGCCAGGGGATAGGTGCCGGGCTGGGCTTGCACCAGATTCGTGGAAGTGTCGAGCGTGGCCAGGATTTGCGCGGCCGCGCAGCCGGCCGTGCGGGGATACAGATTGAACAGCGCCAAATTTTGCCCGTACGGATCCAAATCAAAGAAGTCCGCTGCCACCACGCCATCCGTTGCTGTCAGTGCCGGGCTGGCATTGATCAGATTGTACAATTTTTGTGTCAGGGCTCCGACGGTGGCGCCGGCCGTGGTGTTGGTGACTCCCAATGTGACCGCCACCCCGTTGGTTTTGATGATGGTCAACTGCAACCAGTCACCAGGCTGGGGGGAATTGTAGATCGCCTCCTGATGCAACCCCGTGGCCACCGTATCCAAAAAAGTCGGGCGGGCGGCGGTGAGCAACGCGCCCACGCCAGCGGCCGAGCCGGCGCTGGCACCGGCCGTGACGGTCACGTTGGAGCCGGGCGCATAAATGGACTGGGACTGCAGTTCAATCCGGTCGCCGACCGGATAGGCCACCACTTGAGTCACATTGGTTTGCAAATTCAGCGCGCTGGCCAGCCCCGTCATCGCACTCGCCAGGGTGTCCGTGGATTGAATCTCATAGCTAACTGTGTCCCCATTCAACGTAACCGAGAGCATATTGCCGGGCGTGGGCGGCAGGTTGGTCATGGTTTGGAAAAAAGTGCCATCGACAAACAAGTCCGCCTGCGCCAGTGGCAGGTTGGTGACGGCACTGGTGAAGGTCAGGCTGAGGGTGGTTAGACCGCTAAGGACGGCATTGGTCGCAGGGGCATTCCAAATCCCGCTGCCGGACCGGGCGAACGGGGCGCAGAGCGGTTCACCCACCATCAAACCCTGAAAGGGATTTAGCACGCTCTGGTAGTAGGCTTCCGCCAGGGCGAAACCGCGCTTCTGATAAAAATAATCCACCGGGTCGGGAAATTTCTGCAGGTAATTACATGGTTCCACGATCGTGCCATAACTGACGGTCGCCCCCGCCTCCAGAAATGCCAGCAATACTGTTTGGCCAAGGGTGTCAAAAATATAGCCGCCCCAGGAGGTGAGGCTGTCCGCCGGTCCGCCAGCAACAAAGGCATTCGTGGCTAGCGTAAGATTCGACAGCCCGGTTTGCAGACCCAAGAGATTGGTAAAGCTGGTGTTGTCGGAAGCGATGCGCGTTATGGCATAATTTCCCAAGACTTGATTTTCAAAAACCGCGTTGTCTGCCTCGTAGAACCGCACATTGCGGGCGGGATCATCGGTCTTTTCCAAATAAACCGTCTGGTTGGGATGGGTTTGGTCTGCCGCCACGCCGCGGCGCAAGATGGTTTCGGCCGCCGCCAAATTCGTGTCCGTGAGCATCATGGCCAGAAACGCATTGGTGATCGCCGTGTTCGGCCAGGCTTGAGGGAAAGGCCGTTCGGAGTAGGCGTAACTATTGGAAGAAACATCCGGCAAGGAACAAGATCCGGAAGGATCGTTGGTCTTGAAGCCGTAGAACAATGCCGAGGTCGTGCTGTTTTCATTATCACCATCCGTCACCCGGTAGGGAATGTCCATGAAGAGCAGCACCAAGTCGGCCTGGTTCGTCAGGCCGCGGTTCTGGACGAGATTGATCAGGGGATTGCGGAGATAGTTGGTAAACTGGGCGGCGGTCCAATTGATGGAGCCGCCGGTCCAGCCTGTCATGCGTAACAGGTTCTGCGGCGGCACGCCGCGCAGTTCGCAGTAGTCGTTGCCCAGCGTCACCGAGTTGGCGCTGTTCTGATTGACGACGACGATGACATTCAAGCCGCTTTCACCGCCCCAGGCCATGCTGGCGGACCGCAAGGCGACTATTAGACAGAATAACCAGCCCCGGAGTTTCATGCGCGCAAGGTACTGCGGTAACTGGCGGCGGTAAATCAGGAATTGCCCGATCAATCCAGCACATCCTGCAACCGCACCAAGTTGGCGCCGGCCTGCACCAGGCCGCCGCTTGCGTTTCCCGAGAAAATGCCGTCCTCAATCACGTTATTGATGCAGGCGGCGTCATGCACGCGGAAGGCCACGCCACCGCAGTCATAGATTTCCAAACCCGAAAAGCGATTACCCGCGCATTCGGTTTGCGGAATGAGGCGGCAGCCGGTGGGGGTGCAGCCCACCCATTGGGCCATGAACACCCCGTCGTGATGGCTGCGCCGGATGGTCACATCGCTGAATTGATTACTACTGGAGCGCCGCATGAAAATGCCCAGGTCATTGCCGGACAGCGTGGAGTCACTGATCACATTATGGTCAAAATCCAAGTCCAGGGAGATGCCGGCGGCTTGATTGTCGTGCAAATTCAGACCTGTAAAGACGCTGTTTTCGGTGCGGTAGCAGGCCAGTCCATCGAATTGATTGTCATAGGAAGTAAAACCATTCACCATCAGCCTGCGGGTGCCATTTGCCGTCACCAAGCCACCCGAGCGGCAGTGGGCGGCCACCACGTGTTCCACCACCGAATTGCTCACCCCTTGGATCATAATGCCATTGTTTTGGATGCCGGATAGGTTGCTGGGATCGTTCCAGCGCTCCACCGCCTGGTGCCGCCGGTTGCCGTCAATCATCAGGTCGGCCAGGCATAATTCATGAACCGGGCGCGCGGGGTTCGCGGCGGTCGAACCCAAAATGATGACCGGGCAGTCGGCGCCATCTGCCAGTCGCAAAATGGTCCCGTCGCCGCTGCCTCGGAGGGTCAGGTGGTTTCGGTTTAGTTGGAGCGGCCGGTGAATGGCATAAGTGCCGGGGGCCAGCACCACCACGCCGCCGGTGGCGGGCAACTGATCCAGGGCCCGCTGGATTTCCCGGTCGCCGGGAGCGGCGTCCGGATGCAGCACCACGGTGGTGCCGGCGGAGGGGCTTAAAGCCTGCACGGGGAGCCATCCGCTTAACAGTAGAATACCAAGGGCGGGGAGAATCCGCCGCAGTAGGGTCGGTTGGTTTCTCATGAGTCAATTTCGCACAGCTTAAGCAAACCATCCAATAAAAGTTTCATACTAATGATGATTTTTTGTGATACAAACATCCCGATGTATATCCGCCCCGGCCCGGCCGCCGGCAACCGGCGGACAAACCCATGACGCAACGATCCGGATTTTCTTAGTGACGCGACCGCCGGATATCTGGTTACATGCGCGCCGTGAAAGCGATTATTTTGGCGGCGGGCAAAGGCACACGCATGCGGGAACTCACCCAGGAGTTGCCCAAGCCCATGTTGCGCGTGCAGGGCAAACCGATTCTGGAGCACATCGTGGAAGGCCTGATCTCGACCGGCATCCGGGAGATTTTTATCATCACCGGCTGGCACGCCGAGGTCATCGAAAACCATTTTGGCAACGGGACCAAATGGGGCGCCCGCATTGAGTTTGGCCGCCAGGTCGTGCAGGACGGCACCGGCAAGGCGCCGGAACTCGCGCAGGCGTTTGCCGGTGATTCACCATTTCTCCTTACCTATGGCGACATCTTGGTGCACCCGGAGACCTATGCCCAAATGGTGCAACGTTTCGCCGCCGGCGATTTTGCCGGCGTCATCACGGTCACCCCGGGCGAGGATGTCACCAAGGGTGGCTTGAATTTCTTCGATGCGGACTTCTGCCTGAAACGGCTGGTCGAAAAACCCTCGCTGGCCCAGGTCGAACAGTTGCGGCAGGAAGGCTGGCTACAGCCGGGCCAGCCGGCCTGGTACAATGCGGGCATTTATATTTTCCGCCCCAGCCTGTTTGAATACACCGCGCGCCTGCAAAAATCGCCCCGCGGCGAGTATGAGCTGACCGACGCCATCAGCGCCATCGTGGCCAGCGGTCAAAAGCTCGCCGGCCTGAAAATCCAGGGCCGCTGGGTGGATGTCCGCGACCCCGAGGTTCTTGCGCAACTCGAAAGCGGCAGCTAGTGTAGTGTCCCACAAATAACTGTACTTATTGGCGGCCTTTCATTTTGGTTGAGCCGGGTTGTAATTCTTCGAGTCGGCGACGGCATTTGGCAATTTTTGCGAGCATGGCCTCGACACTGGCAGTCCAAACAAATGG
>CAITTG010000104.1 GCA_903895255.1 uncultured Verrucomicrobia subdivision 3 bacterium | reverse complement strand
GGCAGGGAGCAGCCCCCGAGCAGGAGGACTAAAAAAACCGCCCCCAGGCGGTGGTTCCAACGGTTCCAAAACAACATTGGGTCACAATAATGGAAGCGGGGAGGGCGTGCAATGATGCGATTGCGGGGATTGATTTTTTCGTGGCCGCCAGCGGCCCGGTGCCATGGTGGGCAGCCCTCCAAGGCGGGCTGCGCTGCCAAAGCCTTGGCGGCAGCCGGACTGCGCTGCCGCCATGGCGAGTCGGGCCAGCGCGGAGGGCGCGGCGCGCCGAATCAAATGGCATCGGGTGAGGTCTGCCGGTCGGCGGTCGTGTTAGGGGGCAAAATGACGGTGACGCGTTTGACTTTTAGGGTTGCCGAGCCCTTTTTCTTTTCGAGGCCATCGGAATCGGTGGCGGAGGTGGTGGTGAGGGTTTTGCCGGCTTCGGCTCCCGCGCCCGTGGCGGTCGTGGAAGCGGTGGCCGCAACGACGGAGTTGGCCACGCCGGCGCTACCGCTGGTACTCTCGCTCATGACAGTCACGCCTGAATCCGTGCCAGAAACACTGGCACTGCTCTGGGCGATCACCAGACCACTCACGGAACCACCCGATACGGAGGCAGAGCCGCCCGAGACCACGGTGACCGCCACGGCCTGCGGGGAGGTAACAGTGGAGTTTTGACGGGAGACAACCAAGCCGGCAATATTTCCCTGGGCATTGAGATCCACGGTGCCGCCCACGACCCCGCCTTTGCCGAGGTCAATGTTGCCTTCAGGTTTAAAGACGCCATTTACGCTCAAGCCATATTGCACGTGTCCTGCCGAGTCCTTGGTGAGCCCGGAGGGATCCATAAAGTAGGGGACCCCCGGCGTACCTGCCGTCAGATCGACGAAAACATTCGGGCCCCCCGCGATGCTGCCATTCAGGGCGAACTGGGAGATACCGCCCAAGGTGGAAACGATATCGCCGTTCGGGGTGGTGACAGTAATGCTTCCCGGGAGACCACTGCTGCCCGGGACTTGAAATTGGGCGGACGGGACAAGGGCTAGAATGCCGCTGCCATAAGGCCGCGGCCCGGTCATTTCGGGGGTAGCGGCCAAAATGCCGTTGTCCGGATAATACTCAAGAACTTGTAAATCTTCATTGACCCCGTTGCCCGCATTGACATCACCATTGTAGGATTCAACGGAGATGTTGCCGCCGTTAAAGGTGGCGATGCGGGCGGTGTCCACATTGATGTCTTTGTTGGCGGTGACGGTGACATCACCGGCGGCGGCGGAGTAAATGCCGTAGGCGAGATTCCCAGCATTAGGCGGGGTGAAGGGCACACCCTTCAGACCCAGGTCAATTTCGCCGCCGGAACTGTTCACATTTACATCGCCGCCCCCAATGGTGGCGATGGTGGAGGTCAACATACCCAGATTGCCCGCCACGCTGACGTCAATGGAGGCGCCCGTCGCGCCGGTGGGGGCATCCAGATTAGCATAATTCACGCCGCCACCCACGGATTGGGAACCGTTCCCACCGCCCCAGGAAACTATGCCGCCACTGGCTCCCAAGTCCATGCTACCCGCGTTGACCACAAACAGGCCGGGGCCGCCGATTTGGAAACCGGTTGGCAGATGCTCGGCATCGGCTACGGAAGTTCGGCTGCCTTGATACAGTGCATCCACTGCGGACACCGGGACGGAGCCGGGAGCACTCCCGGCCGGGATGGTCAGGGGGTCAAAGGTAACCGGGGTGGTCACGAAATAGAAATCGGCCGGGTTTTGGCCCAAGCTCGTCTGGCCCAGGGCAACCAAGGGACGGCCAAAGGCGTACTGGATGGTTTCCAAGGGTTGTTTCAAAAGACCATACAGCGTCGCATTCATCTGATAAGCAAAGCCCAGTTGTAAAGTGTAGTCGTTATAAACAAAACCAAGATTGGACCCGGCATTGTAAGCGTTTTCAATCGTATCACTCAGCGCCAGGGCATTCAGTGCCAAGGGATTCTTCAGATCGCTAGCGGGAACCGGATTCGCCACCGAATTGAGGCCGGGGTTGTAATTTACCACTTTGGGCAAAAGGTCGAAGTCGGCGGCCGGCAGATTAGCTGTCAGCGTGGTCAGGGCAAACAGGGGGGAAAAGGAGATGGAACCATCCACGGTGACGGTGGTGACATCACTGGCGTGCAAATTTTCGCCAACAAAACTGCCGTTGAACATGTTGCCGTGCACGGTAAGATCAGTCTCCTTGGTGGTGTAAATATTGAGATTATCAATGCTGCCCGCGATGGAAATCTCCACTGGGTTGGGATTGTTCAGTTCCGGCGGGGTGGCGGCGTGGTCGCTGTAGCCAAAATCTTCCGTTGCCTCATCGGTGCCCACCAGCGGGCTGAACTGGGATTTCCCGCTGTCGGACATTTGGAAGCTATACGCAACAACGTCATTAGGATCGTTGGGATTTTGCCGGCTACTGAAATTACCCCCGGCTGTGGTCGTGAGGTTGACGTTGCCTTGCGCGGAGGGGAACAGGATCACACTCGTATCCAGAGTGATGCCACCTGAGCCGGCATTGATCGTCAGGCTGGGGGGGAATAATACGGGCAGGTCCACATTGATGGTGGCCGCATCCGGATCATGGGGAATCAGCGGCACCTGGGCTCCAGTGATTTCCACGGCATTGGCCCCATTAAGGGTTACGGCAGCGGCCGAATCATAATTAAATAAATGCGCCCCGGGACCGGCCGAGGGAAGAAGCACGCCCCCGCGACCATATTGGGGTTTGGTACTGGCGTCATTAAAGACACCATTGGGATTAAGGACGTCTGCCAGATAGATATTTGGGGCGGAAACGGTCCAGCTACCTTTCACCAGGCTGAGAGCAAAACCTTCATGGTCCGTGTCCGTGATGGGCACCCCAGCATTGCCGCCAGCAGCGATGGAGCCGAGGCCATTGGCCAGCACATAGTTGCCGACCACCGCGCCACCGGCATTGATGGTCACGTTGCCCCCGCCAAACGCCCCACTGCCGCCATCGTACCCCGCGCCATGATTGGCGTTGTAATCGTATTGCGTGGGCAGGTAGCTGGTGACACTGCCGCCGGCGGTGATGGTGACATCGCCGCCCGCCGCCGTGCTAATGCCACCCAAATTGGACGAGTTCACCTTGTACCAAGGGGCGGCGGTTAGGCCAAAAGTGAAACCATTGACATCATCACCCGAATTCACGTTCCCAAGTTGGGCGGTCACGTCGATGTTGCCGCCTCCGATGGTACGAATGGCACCGCTGGGAGTAAGAATGGCCCCCGTGATGGGATCTGTGGTGGAATCTTGAATGATGATCTCATTCGCCGCCGTGGCGGAAATGTCGCCATCCTGGGTTTGGACATACGCCCCCCCATTGAGGTAGATGCCGTCGTTGCCGGCCACCGGCAAGGTGTTCGCAGGCAGGGCGGTGCCGGCCGTCAGATTCACGGCCCATTTTTTGCCCGCCGTGATATTCGCGCCCGGATCCAAAGTCAGATTGTTGCCCGCTGTCAATTTGAGGCTGGCGGCGGAAGTGGCATCCGGCAGGGTCAGTGGCGCGGCCAGCTCGATATTGTCCTGTGCGCGCAAATCGATTTGCGAGTAATTGGCGAGGTCGCTGACATTGAGGTTGGGATTGGTCTTGGTGGCGTCGTTGGGATCGACAATGGAGGTGTCGGTGGGATTGCCCGACAGGGTCAGGTCAAAGGGATTGATCAGGAGGGCGTAATAGCTGCTGAGGGTGGATTGCAGGGCGCCGGCACCGTTGCCGGAAATCTCAATCAAACCGTCCTGCCCGCCGGCCTGGCCGGCCACGTTGAGGGTGGAACCGGCGTTATCCGCAAAGGTGTTGTCCGACTGCAGCAACACCATGCCACCGGTACTGGGAGCGGTGGTGGTGGCATCGCCTTGGGCGGAAATTGAGGAAGTGGCACCGAGCGTGAGGCTGTCGCTCGCGACCAATTCAATGACGCCATTAACATTCTGCACCGAGTTGGCCTGAACCAAGCCGTTTTGATTGACGGTTTGCGCCAGCGCGGCGATCGTGCCGGCATCCGCGATCAATTTGCCCTCATTATCCACCGAGCCTTGCGGCAGGGTGACCTGGGCGCTCAGGCTCCGGCCATCGGGCGTCGGGGAAACCAGCACGGTTTCCCCGGCGTAGAGGCCGATCCGGCCGCCCGGAGCGGAAATCGTCCCACTGTTCTGATTTTCAATGTCACTCGCGATCAAAAAGGCCGGCCCGCCGCCCGTGGTGTTGATCTGGCCATAGTTGATGATTTTGGCGCTGGGCGGCGGAGCGCTGAAAGACCAGGCACCGCCACTCGCCAGATTCGGCACGGCACTCGGGGCGGTGGTCATCACCAGACCGTGAGCGTTAATCGCCGCCTGGCCACCAACCACAAAGCCGGACTGGTTTTGGAGCACGACAAAGCCATTGGCATTAATCGTGCCGAGGATCTGGGAGGGATTGGCGTCGTTAATCTGGTTCCACACCACGGAGGAGGCGGAAGGCTGCGCGAAGGTGGTGGTTTCGCCGGCCGCGATATTGAAAGTTTGCCAGTTAATATAGGCGTTGCCCGGGGTGGTGATGGTGAATTGGGACCCGGACGATTTGAACGAGGCGGAGCCTTGCGAGACCGTGCCGCCCGTGGGATTGGCGTGAACCGTGCCCTGGCACAGGTGCCAGGACAGCAGGGACAAGGCCATGCCGACAGGCTGGCCGATGGAACTAGTCACGTGGTTCTTCATAAAAAGAATTTTTCCGGGAAAACTTCATGCCTCGTATGAAGTTTAGGTTAACATTCTGACCGTCAATTACAAGTTTATTCCGATTGCCTGGTGAGGGCGCGGGCATCGCTGAGGTGCCGATTCCCGCCCATTTCCCTCATCACCCGATTTCTCGGGCGGTGCGTCCATGCCCGTATTTGACCGCGTCCATGGCCATCCGTTCTTTACAATTCACGACGGGTTTTATAACCCGGCCAGGTGCTCAAAATTGGGCCGTGAGGGCGAAATTGAAATACGGCTGGTAAGCCGTGACGGTCGGGCTGTTCAACAGCGGTTCGGTGAAGAGAAAGCGGGCCTCCCAGTGATAGCCCAGCGTGGCCGCCATGCCAAAACCGGTGCCCCAAAGCGCGGTGCTGCCGGCCTGGCCCGGCTGGGGATCAATCAAATAGGCATCACCATAATCCATGTACAGGGAAGCCCGCAACAGCAGCGGGGTGCTGCCATACGCCGTGCCCACCTGGTGTGCGGGAGTGTCCTGCTGCAGAGAGACGTGCCAGCCGTTGTCCCCGAACACTTCACCCTCATGATAGCCGCGGACACTGTTCACCCCGCCCAGTCCGTATTGTTCGTTGCTGATCAGGGGTTGCGAGGCCCACTGGCCATCCGCCCTCACGGTGGTGAGCCAGTTGGTGAAGAGTTGGAAGTCGTGGGAGAAACTGGGGGTGAGGGCCACCCAGTACCCGGTGGATTCCCCGGAATGGGTGATTTGTTGGACGGATTTGGCCCCATGGTAATAAATGTTAGTGGTGCTGCTGCTGCTGGTGGTCACGGAATAGTACCAAGGATTGTAGCTCACCCCCAACCCGGCGGCGACATTGCCCAGCAGATCCCGCCAGCCCGCGTCGTAACGGACGTTGAGCGGCAGGTATTCCATTTGGTTTACCGTTTCGGGCAGTGGCGTCGTGTCGGTGGAGGTGTTGTAATTGGTTTGCGAACTCCCGCCCAAGTTATCAATAATCTCGGAACTCAAAATGTAAATGTTGGTGCCATAACTGGAAACGTTGTAGGTTTTAAAATCCAGCCCGCCGGACACGCTTTGGTGAAAGCTGTCCACGCCTGCCAGTGGCACGCTCAGGCGGAAGCCCATGTCGTTATTGACGGTGATCGTCTGGGTGACCGCGTTGAGGTTCAGCGTTTCATTGGTTGTGGCCGAGCCATCCGAGTTTGTGGTGCTGGATGTGTAAATATTACGGGTGGAAGAATTGATGCCGGTGTCAATGGTGGACTGGCTGGCGAAAAATGTCACTTCCGGCTGGCCGGTGGCGGGGGGCAGGTTGAATCGGTGGGTCGCTTCGTCATAGCCGAAATTACCCGTCTGGCTGTCGATTTCCTGCTCCACGGATTGCGGGCCCGCCAGCGGAATCCGGTAAAATCCACTGTAATTCGCCACCAGCGGCTGGTCATAAAAGTTCCACTGCGGCCCGACTTTCATCTGCTGGGGGGAAAATCCGTACTGGATGCCCAACGACTGGTTCATTTGGAACAGGTTGTTGTAAACCATCGACGAATTAACGCGAAATTCCGGGGTGTTGGGCGAATTTTCGTTGTTAAAATCCACTTTGGCATGCAGGGGAAACCGGTCTTTGACCGCCAGGGTCAGGTCGCTCGTGCCGGGTTCGGCCCCGGGGCCGATCTGGGGGTAAATCTGCCGGTCCTGGTTGGCATTGGCCTGGCTCAGCTCGTCCCCAAAGACTTTGCTGTTCAATACCAGGTTGGTGTGCAGGCTGGGCAGCGCGCTCATGACGTTGTTGGAGCTGAAATAGCGATTACCCTTGACCTCAATGGACGCCAGGCGGCCCTCGGTGACCTGGATTTTTACGACGCCGTTGGTCAGTTTTTGCTTGGGCAGGGTGACCGCCACGGTGACATAACCCCGGTCTCGATAAGCCGATTGCAAAGCGGCTGCGGCGGCGCGTATCCCGGTGAAGCTGACGTTGGTCCCGTAGCCACCCTCGATGTGGGCGAGGGTTTTGGCAATGGTCGCGGGGGGCAGAATGGTGTTGCCCAGGACCAGATATTTTTGGACGGTGAAATGCGGCCCGGCATTGGTGGTCGCGGAATGGGCGGTCGTGTTGGTGGCCAGGGCGGGGGCGGCCAGGCCGGCCAAGGCTTCGCTTGTAATCGCGTAACTTTTGCCCGCCACCAGGATTTGCGCGATCGCGCCTTGGAAAACCGTCAGCGGCACCACCCCGCCGGTGATCCGGCCGGGCGCCACTACGATGGTCATCTGGGTGAGACCCTGGTCGCGATAGGCAGCTTCCAAGTCGTAAGCGGCCCGGATAATTTCGCGCAGGCTCACGTTGGTGCCGGTATGCGTGGCCAGCAGGGGGGCGGTCACGCCGGCGGGCAGCAGCGGTTTGCCCGATATCGTATAACTTAGCACCGGATAAGTGGTCGCCAGCTCGGCGCCATCGGCCGCCGGCTCCGCGGCCGCCAGCCGGGCCCCGGCCAGACTCGCCAGCCAGAGCAGGGTAAGCCAAAGCCAGCGCCTGCCCGCGACTCCCGCTGGCTGCGGCCGGCCCCCGGCGCGGCGACCCGGAAAACCACCCGGATTGCGGCCACCCGGGGCGGCCTGCTTGGGCTGGGCAAAAAGCGAATGCATCAATTCAATCAGTACGGGCGTTGGGTGCGTCAGTTTATAACCGGTTGGAGCGGCTCAGAATCGGAGGGTCATGTCCACCTGGAATATGCTGAACTGATTGACCGGATTCATCTGCGGGATATCCGTGCCGGAGCCGCCGGTGCCCAACTGGTTGTTGATGCGGGTGGCATAGCCGTAACGGAACGCGCCAATAATGTTATCCGAGAACCCATACCCGGCGGCGGCATAAACGCCCTGCAAGTTTTCCTGGCCGGAGAAAAAGTCCAGATCAATCAGGTTCGGGTCCAGGGAATATTGTTCAACGTGCTGCCAGTAGCTGCGGAGTTCCCAGGCATGGCGCTTCGACGCCGTGCCATTGACCAGCCCCAAGGCCCCCGGGCTGCCAATGGCCACGCCCGCCTGATAGGCCACATTATCCCTCGTCTGCGGCGAAGAAATGGGGTCGATCGGTGTAAGGTTATCCACGTAAACAGGAGAGTGGGATTGCGTGTAGGCGGCGTCGGCCCGGCTCCCGCCCGACAAGTTTTGGGCATAATCACCAAAAACGCGGAAATCGTACTTCTCCAGCTTGAAGTTGACCTCGGCGGGAATTTCCAGCACCAGCAGGTCGTTGATGCCGGTTTGGTTGGCGTAATACCCGTCATACTGGCCGTTGGGATAGCCGCTGATCCCGCCAGTCGCGGCCCCCTGCCCCACATAGATGTCGCCAAAACCGGGAGATTGCTGTGGAGCGGTTGCCCCCGTGTCGGCGGTATTGCCCACATAGTCATAGATGACCGGGGCGATTTTAAAGTCCACCTTTTTGGTGATGTGATAATCCACACCGCCCTGCCAGGCGAGTTGGAAGGGCATGCTGGACCCGCTGTAATCCCCCAGGTTGCTGAAAAAGCCCGAGGAGGTTTGCACCGGGTTGACGTCCTGATAGAGGAATTGCCCGAAGGTGCCAAAGAAATCGGCCTCGCCCACAGTATATTTGAGTTTTTCGGCGAAGCCCTCGGGGGTGATCGCGGGACTCCACACCATGGAGGAGGTGTAGAGCGGATTGGGCATTTTGCCGGCCTCAATGTCAAACCAGGACTCCGGTTTCCAGCCCAGATAGACCAGGCCCACATCAATCCCGCCGGTGGATTTGCCATAGGGTCCGGAATAAGGCACCGTTCCGCTTGTGGAAGTGCCAAAAGTGACCATGCTCGAACGGGGGTTCGAGGAGGTGTCCAAACGGAAGCCGTAATAAAAATCGTCGCCCGCCTCCCCCCGCAGACCGAAACGGAGCGAATAGCGGTAACGTTGCAACAAGATGTCGCCGGAGGAGTTGCGGGCGTCCCGATCCTCAAACCGCAGGCGGATGTCACCATATAATTCCACGCTTTTGATGCCGGAACTGATTTTCCATTTGGAATCCAGTTGGGGCGCCGCCTCGTTGGTGCGTTCGGAGGCGATTTGCGCCTCGGCTTTGGCCGCCTCATCCTCCGTAATCACGCCTTTTTGCAACAATAAACCAATCACCGGGTCGCTGGTGTCCGCCCCTCGCGCGCAGTTCACCGGCTGGCCCGCCCACACGGCGGCGAGCATCGCCAGCCCGCCCGCCAGACCCCGGCGAATCAGGGGGTTTTCGCAAACGCACGCACGGCGACGGGGAAATCGAGAAAACTTCTGTATAAGCATCGACGAATCCTAGAGAGGTAAGGCGACGACTGAGTGACGCGAATGTTACGATTGGGTTAAAACCTGGCTCGGCCCGCCACCCAAGCTCGTTTGGCGCGACTGGTCGCTGGCACTGCCGGTCCTGACCGCCCCAGTCGCCTGCGCAACCGAGATTTCACCACATTGAGGCAGTCGGGTTTTCCGGTTTTCCCCCCGGGATGAGTCGGGCGGGCCTGCTTGGCCGCGCGCTCCGGAATTAAAACTGTGCGTGAATTGTGACCTTATGGTTACAAAATCCAAAAAACTGCGGTGAGCCCCGTTATGATGCGCGCAACTCATTGGAAAACAATGCTTTGACGGATTTTTAGGCGTGTCCTAAATATACCCTAAGATGACCTGTAAAAGGAAGCGGAGTGCCCCTCGTTCCACTATTATGGTCGTCGATAGCCATGGAGGTGTGGTGGCTAAACCGGAAAAAACTCGACTAACACGAAGAAATAAAAACAAGTAACAACTAATAAAATATGACTAATAGCTATAAATTGGCTCTGCTGGCCGCTCTCGGCCTCGCGAGCATCAGTGCCCAAGCGCAAACCTACAGTCCTGGCGACTTGATCCTGGGTATTTATGACCCCGCTGCCGCCAACACGCTGGTGGTTGACCTCGGTTCGGCTAACTCGATCACCGGTCAGACCTATGAACAGTGGAATCTGTCCACTTATTTGACCGCTGCTAACATCACTACCACAGCCAACACCCAATACGGTGTGATTGGCGGCACGGCGGGCAGTCCCAACACCGTCTGGGCCACCGGTCTTGGCTCGACCACCTTTTCTTCGCTCTCGGTGGCTGGTGGTGGTTCCGTTGCGACCACTTTGGCTAATGGCCTTGCCAACTACTACAAGGTGACCGCTGTGGGCAGTTCTTGGGCCACCAGTTCCGATTGGTTCAACGGCACGATCTCCAATCCGCCTCAGTCTGGCGCTTTCAATGCCTACCTTGGCAATCCGAACTCTACGATTGGGACTTCCGAGATCCTGTACAAATCCACCAACCCCTACACCACTGGTCGCCCTGCGGTTCAGCAACCTGGCACCGAAACCACCTATCTGGACTTTAACTTGGGTGCCAATGACGTGCTGACCTACGGCACCGCTGCGGTTCCGGAGCCGTCCACCTATGGCTTGATCGCTGGCGTCGGCCTGCTGGCTCTGTCCCTGCGCAACAAACTGGTCCGCAAACAAGCTTAATGCCTTTTGTCCCTTAGTTCTTAATCAACCAACAACAACGACCTATTAAAATGAAACTCAATTCCACCATTGCCGCCATCGTTCTCGGTTTGGGCACGGCTTCCGTTGCCAGCGCCACGAACTACATCTATATCACCGGTTCCACCGCTGCTCGCGCGGCCGTGTACAACTCCCTCGTCGCTGGCGTGGGTTTTGACACCAACGCCACTGCCCCCTACTTCAATCCCCCGTCGGTGGTGGTCACCTACAGCAGCAGCACTCCGGCCAACTGCTCCTACATGGAATTCGTCGGCAATGTCAACGGCGTGTCCACCATCATCAAAGCTCATTGGTCCGGCTCCGAAGCTGGTATCGCTGACGTTTCCGGTTCCACTTCACCCAACTTCCTCAATGACCCCGGCGTGGGTGGCGTGATCCCCAACGGCAACAGCTCCACCACCCCGTCCGGCACCCAATTGGTGACCCCGCCCGCTGGCTCGGTGAATGTGGCCATGGCCGATAACAGCATCACCTATTCCCAGACTCCCGGCTCGAATGCGAATCAGCAAGGCCCGGCGGTCGTTGTTCCCTTCACGTTTGTGAAAGCCAAAAGCACTGGCATTGATACCAGTGCCTTCACCAACATCACCAGCGACCAGTTCCGCGCTCTCGCTCTTGGTGCCAAAGACTTGGCCATGTTCATTGGTCAGAATCCCACGCAGGCTTTGACCGGTGTCAATGTGTATCTGACGGGCCGCGACAACCAGTCCGGCACCCGTGCTAACACGTTTGGTCTGACCGGTTTTGGCATTAACTCGGCCCCCAATCAAATCGAATTGGTTGCCCACCAAAGCGGCACGCCTGCCGCCAATGATGGTACCTCCACGATGTTTAACTTCGGCACGGCGGCCACCCCGGTGGTTTACTATCCCTCCACCTCCGGTCAGGGCAGTGGCGGCACGTTGGCCCAGTCCATGGGCGACACAGGCAATGCCCCTGATTATCTCGAACCGGATGGTTCCGGCGGTTTCTATGCTGGTTTCGTGGCGGTGACCTACCTCGGCTTGGCGGACGAAGCCACGGCTGTGGGATCGCCTTACAATGCGACTCTGTTGACTTATAACGGCGTGCCTTACAGCATCGCTAATGTTGAAAACGGCACCTACGCCGATTGGGGCAATGAATATGTCCTCAGCCGCAATGGTTCCAGCACCGCCGTCGGCTTCGTGCAATCCTCCCTGGCTCTGTACCTCCAGTACCACACCTCTGGTGCAGAAATTCCGCTCAATGCCATGAAGGTCACCCGCTCCGGCCCGACCACTCCTCCGAGCTATTGATTCATTCTTGTTGACTTGAATTGATTTATTCAGACCGGCGTGAACTTTGGTTCACGCCGGTTTTTGGTTTTGAATTTAAGGGCGGTCTAAGCACGGACTGGCACGGACTGCCTGGGACGGAGATTCATTTGAAGTTGCCGGACATTGGGCAGGCGGCTGCGAAAGGGTTGAAAGTGACCGGCGGCCGGGGCAAACTATTGATAAGCGAAAGCACCATGAAAGTCATTTTTAGGATTTCGGTATTGTTCAATTTGGTTCTCCTGGGGTTGCTGGTTTTTAACTGGCGGGCCCGCCATGGAACGGTTCCGGAAGCACGCGTGGCGGCAGTGGTTGCCCCCCCTCCACCTGCAGCCGTGCCCACACCCACGCGGTCCGCGCCCGCGCTGTTTCGCTGGAGTCAGTTGGATGCGAGTGATTATCACCTTTATGTCAAAAATCTGCGCGCCATTGGTTGTCCGGAACCCTCGGTGCGGGCTATTGTGACGGCAGACGTGCAGGCGGTTTATGGTCAGCGTCAGCGGCGGCTGGAACAAAAGCTGGCCAGTCTCATGGGCGGTTCCTGGTCGGCCCAATTGGGATCGGCCAATGAACAGCAGGCCATTCAGGTGGAGTTACAAGAAATTCCGGGGCGGATAACGGCGATGATTGACGATTTGTTGGGGATCAAGCCCAGCCCGGTGGTGGCTCCGCCGACCCCCGCGCCGGTCAGCCTGCCACTAGCGCTGCAGGAGCTTGATTTGACGGAGGTAAAAATGGACCAGGGGCAGATCGAGGCTTTGAAGGAAGCGCGTCAGCGTTTCCTCGCGCAAACGGGTGGCACTCCGCCCAATCCCAATGACGTGGCGGCCGTGCAGCGCTGGCAAAAGGCTGCGGCGGAATCGGATGACCAAATGGAGGCCTTTCTCGGTTCAGAGGCTTATCAAACATTGCAGTTGCAAGTCTTTGCCAATAGCCAGTCAGTAAAAGCTGTGGGGCAATAGGAACGGTCGCTCTGAGATGCCGCCGGTCGGCAGGCGAGCTTCGAGACGGCGGTCACCGGGAAATCCCTGAGGATTACGGGCAACGGGGACTCAGTGTTTATGGGGGTGGGCGGTTTCAAACTCGGTGGCCCGGCTCACCGCTTCGTTGATCTGCGCGCTGGTGAGGGGTTTGCCGGGCAGATCGCCATAATTAACTTTGCCCTCCAGTTCCTCGAGGTAATGCTGCGCGATCCCCTCGCCGTTTCGGGAGGCGAGATAAAACCATTTGCAGGCTTCCACGGAGTCCATGGGCACCCCAAGCCCATACAAATAAGCGCGCCCCAAATTAAGTTGGCCCTTGGGGAGGCCTTTTTCGGCCGCCTGACGATAATAATGCACCGCTTGCGGCTGGCTCTGGGCCACGCCAAGGCCGCCGGTTTCATAGATATAACCCAGGGAATTAAGGGCATTAATGGATCCCAGCGCGGCGGCTTTTTCAAACCATTGACGGGCCTTGGCAAAATCCGGCAGGCGACCGTTGCCTCCTAAATAAAAATCGGCCAGAGCGGAAATGGCATTGGTTTGATTTTGTTCGGCCGCGCGCTGGTACCATTTTATGGCTTCAAGCTCATTGGTGGGGATTCCCCGGCCATGTTCACAAGCCTGGCCCATGCTGAATTGCGCGAGCGGATCGCCCTGTTCCGCTGCCTTGCGAAACCATTTTACGGATTCGGTGTAATCTTGGGGCAAGCCCAGGCCATTGGCATAAAACACGCCCAAGTTGTTTTCGGCCTTGGCATAGCCTTGATTGGCGGACAGGCGCAAATACTCGACCGCCTTGCTGTAATCCTGTGGAACCCCCTCGCCATGGGCATAAAGCCGGCTGAGATAAAATTGCGCGCGAGCGTCGCCCCGGGCGGCGGCGGCCTGAGCGGATTCCAAGGTGAAATCATCCGCCTGGAGCGGCATGGCGGACACTAAAAACCACAGCACGGCAGCGATGGCCAACACGGGGCGGATCAATTGAAAATGCTTCATCATGACTTATAAAATAACCGAAAAAACGGCGGCGCGTCATGTGAAGAATGGCGGAAATATGTGACAACAAGGTGACAATCAGCGGGATTGGGTTACAAATTACCGCAGATTCACCCGAAAGTCAATTTCCGGTCCCCCGGCACCCAACTAAAAATGATTAATTACAGGGACTTGGAGGCCCTTTCAAGTGTGTCCGGCAAGTGATTGTTGATGTCCGCAAACAGTTAGCCAAGCCGCCGGCAGGAGGTTAGACTTAACGTTCGGTTGTGGTGTAAGCGTTAAATTTAAATAAATCTTTAGAACCGTCTGAAAATTATGATTCGTATGAAGCACACTTGTGGCAAGGTACTGTTTATGGCGCTGAGTCTGTTGGCGATGATCCCAACGGCCGAGGCCGTGCCGTTTACTAACGCGATAAATGATCTTTGCCTGGGATTCCGGAAAACCGGGGCCAATCAGGGAACTTATGAATGCGTCGTGGACATTGGTCCGGCCATCAACTATGTCCTGCTGCCGCCGGGCACGACCACGAATATCACCCAATACACGGCCTCGCAAATAGTTCCGGATTCGTATGCCAACTTCAACAACCTTTCCTGGTCCGTCTCGGGTTATGTGGAGTCGGCCAACATTCCGGCAGGCTACCCGGCCAACACGGTTTGGATGACCGTGCCCCGCACGAACGGGGTGTCTGTCACGGCTCCGTTGCGGGCGTCGACCGACGCCCAAAGCGCCCCGGCCTTGAAGGTGACAAGTATCTTTTCAGGGGCGAATTACATCTCGGGCAACCTTAACGCGAACCAGGACAACACCCCGACATTTGTTCAGGAGCCATATACGGTTGCGATTTCGAACGGGCGCTATTACGGGGCCTTCATGGGGAATCCCACTTATCCATCCATTGGGGATCTGGGCGGAACGGCCCCGACGGCCACGAACGGCGCCACGATTAACCTGGAGTTCACCACCGCGGCATCCTTCTCCGGCGTGGCGAAGTCCGACCTCTATGAGGTGCGCCCCGCCTACCTGACGGCCGGCCGGCCGGCGACTAATGTAAACATCATGGACCCCTACACCGGCTTGACGAACGGGGCGGGTTACTATGTGGGCTATTTCCAATTGAGCTCAAGCGGCACGATGACTTTCACCCGGGATGGCGCGCCCACGGCCGGTTTTGCCAGCGCGCCGCCCACGGGTTTGGCACCGTTCCAAGTGGTCTTTACCAATACCTGCACAGGGACCGTCACCAACTGGGCCTGGAGCTTTGGGGACGGCCACACGTACACGAATAGCTCGCCAAACACCTATGGCGGCACGGCCACGAACACCTACACCGCGCCCGGCAGATACACCGTGGCGCTCACGGTCGTAGGACCGACCGGGACGAACACAAGTACGGTGGCTAATTACGTGGTGGTCACCAGTGGTTCCACCCCGCCCGTGGCCAGTTTCAGCGGCACGCCGACTACCGGCTTTGCGCCGCTGACGGTGATTCTGACGGATACCTCCACCGGCACGGTGACCAACCGGGCGTGGAGCTTTGGTGATGGTCACACCTACACCAACACCACCTCGCTCTACGCGACGAACACTTACACGACCAATGGCAGCTACACGGTCAGCCTGACCGCGACTGGTCCCGGCGGCACGAACACCAGCAGTGTGGCCAAGTACGTGGTTGTTTCGCCGGCGCCGCACTTTGGCGGGGCAATTCTGGTGGGTACCAACCTCGTCATCGGCGGCACCAACGGTCCGGCTGGGGTGCAATATCGGATCTTGAGCACCACGAACCTGACCAGCGCCCTGGCGAGTTGGCTGCCGGTTTACACCAATACCTTTAACGCGTTGGGCAATTTCGGCTATACCAACGCAGCCACGAAGTCGCAGAGCTACTTCAAACTGGTTTCGCCCTGAGCCGGCTCGTGCCTTCTCCGGCGGGCTGCCTGCGGGCAGCCCGCCTTTTTCCTGGTTTCACACGAACCTCAAGTTGTCAGCTTATGCAACTTCTCAATGATAATCGGTACGCAACCTTCCCCCCCCTGAAGCGTCCCCCGTTATTGGCCGCAAGGTAATCGCCTGCGGCTGGCGGCGATTCCCCCACTCCCTTGGGAAGGGAGAGGGCAGGGGGGGCACGGTGACAACCCATGGGTAACCTTTGAGTGACAAGACATGGGTGACACATTTTTGATAAAGCGGTGATTTTCCACGTGTATGCCGTGGAAAGATATAACGATTACTGGGCAGCGGTGGCGGATCGTCAAAGCCCTGCTCCGAGGCGAAAAGTCGCTCGGTCACTGGTGCGGAGTTTTTGGGAACAGCCGGAAAACCGCATGGAAGTGGAAGCGGCGCTTTCTCAGCAAGGGACGCCGCGGCTTGAGCAACCGGTCGCGCCGGCCCAGGCGGAAGGTGATGACCAACTGCAAGCCTTTCTGGGGTCGGAAGTGTATCAAAATTTGCAACTGCAGGCTTTTGCGAATCGTCAGGCCCAAAAAGCCGGTGTGCCCTAAGCCAGGGGTGCGAAGAAATTGCTCGCCTGCCGCGCCGGATT
>CAITTG010000103.1 GCA_903895255.1 uncultured Verrucomicrobia subdivision 3 bacterium | reverse complement strand
CTAAAGTATAAAAGGGGAGATCTTCAAAATCCAATATTCAGAGACATTTCAAGGTTAAAAATCAAACATTCCAACGGTGGCGCCCAAAGGATTGTCAACCTCCCGGGTTTTGGGATACTGCGCGTATGAAGCATTGGATTTGGATGCTGGCGGCGGCCGGCTGGCTGGTGGCGTTTCCCAGCGCCAGTCTTGCGGCTGATTTTGCGTTTGGCGCGGACCTTTCGTTTCTCAAGCAGGCGGAGGAGCAGGGGAGGGTGTTCCGGGATGGCACGAACGCGGCACCGGGGTTGCAATTGTTCCGCAATCACGGTTACAACTGGGTCCGCCTGCGGCTGTTTGTGGACCCAGTGGACTCCCGCCTGCCGAACAATCTGGCTTATACACTGGCACTGGCCCGGGACGCCAAAAAGCTGGGGTTTAAATTCCTGCTGGATTTTCATTATGCCAATGCCTGGGCGGACCCGGCCAAGCAGCCGACCCCGGTGACGTGGACGAATCTGTCCACGGCGGAGCGGGTGGACGCGGTCTTTGCTTACACGCGCGACAGTATCGCGGCGTTTCGCGAGGCCGGGGTGCTGCCGGACATGGTGCAAGTGGGCAATGAGGTGACGGTGGGCATGCTGTGGCCGGATGGCAAATTGCCGGACCATTGGGACCAGTTTGCCCAGTATCTGTATGCCGGGATCAATGGGGTGGACGCCGGGCGGGGAAATGGCCGGCGGCCCAAAATCATGATTCATGTGGATTGCGGGGGCAACCGGGCGAAGACCCGGTGGTTTTTTGACAAGTTAAACACCTACGATGTTCCCTATGATGTGATTGGTTTTTCCTACTATCCGTGGTGGCACGGCTCGCTCACGGATTTGCGCGAGAACCTCGCCTTCACCGCCCGGACTTACGGCAAGGATGTGATCGTGGTGGAAACCGCTTATTATTGGCGGCCGAACCGGGAGACCGCGAACCGGCCGGAGCCGTTCCCGGAAACACCGGCAGGGCAGCGGCAGTTTTTGGAGGAGTTGACGCGGACGGTGATGGAAACACCGGATGGCCGGGGCCAGGGCGTCTTCTGGTGGGAGCCAGCGGTGACCGGCGGGTTGGTGGGGCGCGGATTTTTTGACGAGCAGGGGCAGGCGCTGCCGGTGTTGTCGGCGTTTGATGCTTGGACGCGGCCGGGAAGGCGGGGAGATTAAATCCAGGAGGGCGGTTCCAAATCAAGTGACGCGAGGCAGGTTCCGTGGCACGATGGGACATGCAATTATTAAGTTTACACCGGTCGTTGCGCGATTTTTGCGCCGTCGCCGGGCTGGTGTTGGCGACGCAGATTTTTTGCCGGGCGCAGTCGGCGGTTGAAGTTCAACTTTCACCCGCCGTGCCGGGCGCGATGGTGGCGCCGGATTTCGTCGGCTTGAGTTTCGAGATGCAGCGGGTGCTGGCCGATACCAATGGTTTCCATTTTTTCAGTCCCACCAACCGGGCACTCATCGCCACATTTCAAACGCTCGGCGTCAAAAGCTTGCGTGTCGGGGGCAACACGGCCGACCGGCCCACGCTCCCAACGCCCAGCACGGATGACGTGGATAATCTGTTCGGCTTTGCCCGGGCGGCGGGCGTGAAGGTGATCTTCACACTGCGCCTGCGCGAGGGCAGCCGGGATGCCGCCACTCAAATGGCGAATTATATCACGCGGCATTATGCCCCGCTGCTGGCGGCGTTTACCATTGGCAACGAGCCAAATGTGTTTAGCAAAGAATTCGCGCCGTATCTCGCCGAGTGGAAGCGTTACGCCGCGCAAATCACCGCGCCCACCAATTCGCCCGCCGCCAGGTTTTGCGGTCCCAGCACCTCGCCCGGGCATGAAACCTGGTCGCGCGATTTCGCCAACGACCTCGGCGGCAACGGCCCGCTGGCCTTCATCGCCCAGCATGATTATCCGGGCGGCGATGCCCGCCGGGCCACCAATGCGGCGGTTGCGCGCGACAAGCTGCTGGCGGCGGCCATGGCTGACCATTACGCGAAATTCGCCGCGCACTTTGTGCCCGCCGTGCTGGCCTACCGCCTGCCCTACCGGCTGGAGGAGGCGAACAGTTTTTATGACGGTGGCGCGCCGGACGTCAGCGACACGTTTGCCGCGGCGCTGTGGGCGCTGAATTATCAATGGTGGTGGGCGGCGCACGGTGCCAGCGGCATCAATTTCCACACCGGGGACAAGGTGGCCGCGCGGGATGAAAACAAGCCGTGTCGCTACGCGGTTTTTTGGACGACGCCCGATGGCTTCAACATCCATCCGCTGGGCTATGCGCTAAAACTCTTTTCACTCGGGAGTCAGGGCCGCCTGGTGCCAGCCACCGTGACCAAGCCGGATGATCTAAACATGGCCGTTTATGCCACGGTCGGCGGCGGGCGGGAACTGAACGTGACCCTTATCAATCAAGAGCATGGGCCCGGCGCGCGGGCGGCGGAAATCACGCTCTCGCCGGGGCTGGCTTTTGCCAAAGCCGAGATCCTGCAGCTAGCGGCGCCCGAGTGGGACGTCGCCACGAAAACCGGCATCACACTCGGGGGCGCGGAAATTTTGAATGACGCCACGTGGGATGGCCAATGGGCACCACTGCCGGCACCGGCGCGGGATGGGAAATTTAGCCTCCACCTGCCCCCGGCCAGCGCGGCGCTGGTGCGGTTCTCGGTTAATTAGCAGCGGGGCTGCCCCGGGACATTTCCATCGTGGCTTGGTAAACCCCATGGCTAAACCGCACGGCGGAAATCACCCGGCCATTTTCATCCCACTGCACCGCCGGACCATCAGCGACCAGCCCGAAAAATGTGCGGTTCAAATCGCGCGCCCGGGGCCGGGTGCTCCAGGCGGATTGACTCTTTTTCCGGCCGTTGGGCCAAAACTGGGTCCAGTAGGCGCGGTTGTTTTTTAAGTCATGCAACCAACTCCACTGTTTGATACCGGTTGCTGCCCAAAACGTTTCCGTTCCTGTTTTGCGTCCGCTGACATAGGTGACTTCATGCTGTTTGGCTCCGCTCTCGTAGTAATCCGTTTCCGGGCCGTCGAGCAGGTAGCGTCCGTTGGGACAAATGCGCGCCCGCCATTGCGAACGGACCGCTCCGTTCGGATAGGTTTCTGAGAATTCTTTTAAGCTGCCCCCGCTATTTTCCGGAGCGATGTCACCGGCCTCGGAAAACATCCAGGCTTCGTTGAGCTCATAGTCCAGACAAGGCTGGGTTTCGGTGGTTAATATGTGAATCACGCCATTGGGCGCCTGCCGGGTGGTGACGTAGCCCAGGGTGCCGTTGGTGCCGCGCTCATGCTCGGGGAGTTGCACGGGCAGGGGTTTGATGTGCCAGGCGACGCCCTGGTTGGTGGAAATCGCGGCGAAGCAGCCGTTGCCGAATTGCCACCCGGCGGGCGGCGGACGCATGAGTTTGTGCAGATAGGCGTCGCTGACGAAAAATAAATTCCCGTCTGCCAGGCGGATGAGTGACGGGCGCTGCGCGCTTCCCAGCGGGGGAAAGGGCGAGGCGGTGCTGGTGCTCCAGCTCTCGCCCCAGTTGGTGGAGCGATTTTCTGGGGACCAGCCATCAACGCTCGCATTTTTGCCGCCGATGGAGAGCAAATTTCCCCGGTCATCCAGCGGTACGATGGTGGAATGACGGCCCCCGGTGCGGCCGGGCAATTGTTGCCAGTGAACCCCTTCATCCGGGCTGCGCCAGAGAAAGCTGGTCGCCTTCAATCCATCCATGGCGAAGTAAATGGCGCCGTCGGGTGCCCGAAAGGCGCTGGTGATTGGCTGGGCTTCGTAGGCGCTGGCCGGTTGATCGAGTTGCGGCAGGGAGAGCGCCCAAGTGGCGCCATTGTTTGTGGAAGTGGCGATTTTAAAGGGCACCCAGTTGGAAATCCCGCGGCCACCGCCGAAGAACCAGGTTTTTTGGCCATCCTGCCAGAGTAACCCGGATTGGTTGTTAAAGTTCCGAACCTGAAAAAATAATTCAGGCAGGTCCCATTCCTCGGCGCCGTGCCGCAGGCGGGCCTGGATGAACGAAGTGTTGGTGGCATTCTCACTCTCGCCGGGTGGGGTGCTGAACCAAACGGCGAGCGTGTCGCCATTGGGCAGGATGGCCAGGCCGGGGGAATGGTTGTGGGTGAAGACCGCCGGGTCCAGGCCGGTCAGCGCCGCCACTTGGTTGGTGGCATTCTCCGGGGGAATGGGCAGCGCAAAGCGCACGGTGAAATACGGGATTTTCGGATCGGGTCCGAGGCGGGCAGGTTCGGAGCTCTGCTTGAGGGCGGACTGGTTATAGGGCAGGGTGCGGTCAGTGTCTGCCAGCCCCAGGCCGGGCGTTGCCAGGGTGAAGCCCGCCGCCGCCACGCTCAGGCTCACGTTGGTTTGCGCGCCGGCGGGGCGGGCGCATAACGCGAGCCACGCGAGCCCCAGGACCGCGCAACGGGACGACGAGATTATTTTCACCAGGCGCATAGTTTGTTGGAGTGACCATGCTATCGGCAAGCCGCGTTTCCGGTCATGCGAAAACCGATGAATAACTTGCCAATAGTGATATTGCGGGGCGAAAAATCAGAATCTGCTTGCGCGCGCGCGGGGCATGATGATTCCTTCTCCACCGACCACTAACAATTGAAAAAATGAAACACGCCACGCAACTCCGGCCGGTTCTCGGCGTCATTTACGGCAACCGGGATTTTTTCCCCGACCAGCTCGTCACCGAGGCGCGGCGGGATATGGCGGAACTATTCGGCCGGCTCGGCATCCAGGCCGTTCAACTGGGCGAGGCGGATTCCAAACTGGGCGGGGTGGAGACCCATGCCGATGCGCGCAAATGCGCGGAGTTGTTCCGGCACCATGCCGGTGAGATTGAAGGGGTGCTGGTGTGTCTGCCGAATTTTGGCGACGAGAAGGGCGTGGCGGATGCCCTAAAAATGGCGGGGCTGAATGTGCCGGTTTTGATCCAGGGTTATCCCGATGATTTGGCGCGGCTGTCCCCGGCCCGCCGGCGCGACGCCTTCTGTGGCAAAATATCCGTCAGCAACAACCTGGTGCAGGCCGGCATCAAATTTTCCCTGACGCAAAAGCACGTCGTCCATCCCGCCTCGGAAAGTTTTGCCCGGGACTTGCAGCAATTCCTCGGCGTGTGCCGGGTGGTGAACGGTCTGCGCGGGGTCCGGTTGGGCGCGGTGGGGGCGCGGCCCGGCGCGTTCAACACCGTCCGTTACTCCGAGAAAATCCTCGAACGCCACGGCATCAGTGTCACGACGGTGGACTTGTCCGAAATTCTGGGCAAGGCCACCAAGCTGGATGCCCAGGGGGCCTCGGTGAAGGCGAAGCTTGCTGAGATCACCGGCTACGCCCCCGCGCCCGGCGTGCCGTCGGAGAAACTCTTGCAAATGGCGAAAATGGGCGTGGTGCTCACGGACTGGATGGAGGCCAACCATCTGGATGCCACGGCGATCCAATGCTGGACCTCGGTCCAGGAAAATTACGGGTGCAACGTTTGCACCCTGATGAGTATGATGAGCGAGAAATTTTTGCCCAGCGCGTGCGAGGTGGATGTCACCGGCGTGCTCACCATGTACGCCATGCAACTGGCCGGCGGCACCCCGGCGGCCCTGGTGGATTGGAACAACAATTACGCGGACGATGACGAAAAGTGTGTGCTGTTTCATTGCGGCAACTGGGCGAAAAGCTTCCTGCCGGACATCAAAATTTCGAACGCGCCAATTCTCGGCAGCATTCTGGGCATTGGCAACACCTACGGCGCCCTGGACGGGCGAACCCCGGCCGGGCCGCTTACCTTTGGCCGGCTCACCACCGCGGATGCCGAGGGCAAAATTCGCGCGTACGTGGGCGAGGGGGAATTGACCAATGATCCGCTCGACACCTTTGGCAACCGGGCGGTGGCTAAAGTCCCGCGTCTGCAAGGATTGTTGCGGCAGGTCTGCCGGCAGGGGTTTGAGCATCACGTGGTTATGACCCAATCCCAGTCCGCCGGGATTCTGGTCGAGGCTTTTCAGAATTATTTCGGCTGGGAAGTATATCACCATAACGCGCCGCAGGAGTAACTATGTCGTTGGCCGTATTAACTGATCGGGATCTGGCTTTAAAATCCTTGCATTTGCGCAAGCGGACACTCGAGGCCATTTATCATGCCGGTGCCGGACACACGGGTGGTGGTTTGTCCTGCCTGGACATCTTAAACGTGCTGTACAACCGCATTCTCAAGATTTCCCCCGCCACGGTGGCCGATCCCGGGCGGGACCGGTATGTGCAGAGCAAAGGTCATTCCGTGGAAGCTTTGTATGCGGTGCTGGCGGACCGGGGTTTTTTTCCCGACGCTGAACTGGCGACCATTGGCCATTACCAGTCCCATTGGGTGGGGCATCCGACGCGGCATGTTCCCGGCATTGAAATGAACACCGGGGCGCTGGGGCATGGCCTCCCCATTTGCGTGGGGATGGCGATTGCCGGCAAGCTGGACGGGGCGTCCTACCGGGTCTTTACCCTGCTCGGGGATGGCGAACTGGCCGAGGGCTCGAACTGGGAGGCCGCGATGGCCGCCGCGCATCATCAACTCGACAACCTCACGGTGATTATTGATCTCAACACCTTGCAAATCAGCGGCCGCACCCGCGATGTGTGCAACAATGAGCCGCTGGACGATAAATGGCGCGCGTTCGGCTGGGCGGTGAAAACCATCAATGGACATGATATTGCCGAACTATCCCAGGCATTAAGCCAGGCGGCGGAACCCGGCAAGCCGACGTGTGTGATCGCCCGCACGGTCAAGGGCAGGGGGGTGAGCTTCATGGAAGATGTGGCCCGCTGGCATCATGGCGTCCCCAACGAGGCCGAATTGAAGCAGGCCCTGAGCGAACTGGACGCGGCGGCGGCCGCCCTGGAGGCTTCCCGATGAGCGCGCCCGCCCCCTCCATGTACTCGCCGGCGGCCAAAGCCATGGCGGCGCAACTCGGCTTGAAGCTGGGCCGTGCCAATCTGGAGGAATTTGCCGACACCTTGCTGGAGTTGGCCCGGGCCGATGGCAACGTGGTCGCCATTACCAGCGATTCCCGGGGTTCGGGCAAACTGGCGCCTTTTGGCCAGCGGTTGCCCAAACAATTGGTGGAAGTGGGCATTGCGGAACAAAACCTCGTGGGCATCACCGCCGGGCTGGCCGCGTGCGGAAAAAAATCCTTTGGCGTCTCCCCCGCTTGTTTTCTGACCGCCCGCTCGCTGGAGCAGATTAAAAATGACATTTGCTATTCGAATGTGCCCGCCACGCTGATTGGGATCAGTGCCGGGGTGAGCTACGGCGCGCTCGGCAGCACCCATCATTCCTTGCACGACCTGGCCGTGCTCCGGGCGATCCATAATCTCACGATTATTGTGCCGGCGGATAATTTTGAAACCCGTGAGGCCATCCGCGCCGCCGCCCGGGCGGATCACCCATTTTACATCCGGTTCGGCAAGGCCCCGATGTACGGACTGCATGCGCCGGACACGGTGTTTGCCCCCGGGCGGGCGATTACCTTGCGCGAGGGCCATGATGTGGCGTTCCTGGCCACCGGTGAAACGGTGGTTCATGCCCTGCTGGCAGCGGGCAAGCTGGCCGAGCAGGGGGTGCAAGCGCGGGTGCTGAGCCTGCACACGGTCAAACCGCTGGATCAATCCGCGGTGCTGGCGGCCGGTCGTCGATGCGGCGCGGTGATCACCGTCGAGGAGCACATGGTGCACGGCGGTTTGGGCGAGGCCTGCGCCGCCGCATTAATGCTGGCCGGGGTCCGGGTGCCCTTTCACATGGCGGGATTCCCGGATGAGGACACGGTCACCGGCAGCCAGGCGGATATTTTCCGCCATTATGGCATTTCGATGGAAGGGTTGGCCGAAACCGCCCTGACGTTGTTGAAAAGCCAGTAACCCGGCCGGGTCTTTGAATTTTCCCACGCTATGCCCGCCATTTTAGCCATCGACCAAAGCACCTCGGCCACCAAGGCCAGCTTGTTTGACCCCGCCGGAGGGGTCTTGGATCAGGCGGCGCGGGCGCACCGGCAAATGTATCCCCAGCCGGGCTGGGTGGAGCATGATGCGGAGGAAATTTGGCAGAATGTCCTGGGCGTGGTGCGTGAACTCTCCCTTCGAAATCCCGGAATCTTCGCCCAACTTGCGGGCTTGAGCATTACCAACCAACGGGAAACTGTCATTGTGTTCGACCGTCAGACCGGCCAGCCGTTGCATCCAGCCATGGTCTGGCAATGCCGCCGGGGCGAGGCGGTTTGCCAACAACTGCGTGCGCAAGGCTTGGCGGAGTCAATCAGCCGGAAAACTGGCCTGAAGATCGACACCTATTTTTCCGGTTCCAAACTGAAATGGCTGATGGCCGCCCGGCCCGAAATCGCCGCCCGCCTCGCCACCGGTGACGCATGCATTGGCACGGTGGATGCCTACCTGATTTACCGGCTGACCCAGGGTGAGGTCTTGGCGACTGATTACACCAACGCCAGCCGCACCCTGCTGTTTGACGTCGGGCGGCTGGAGTGGGACGACGAGCTGTGCGCCTGGTTCGATGTGCCCCGGGCGGCGTTGCCGGAGGTGCGGGAGAGCGCCGCGCATTATGGTGCGACGAACGTTGAAGGCATTATCCCCCGGCGGATTCCCATCGTGGGGGTTATGGGCGATTCGCAGGCAGCCTTGTTTGCCCAGCAGTGTTTTTACCCCGGCATGATCAAAGCCACCCTGGGCACGGGCACCTCGGTGTTGTTAAATGTGGGGTCGCAACTCCCGCCCGCCGGGCCGGGGGCAGTGACGGCGCTGGCCTGGGTCTGGCGCGGCCAGCCCACGTATGCCCAGGAGGGGATTATTAACTATTCCGCCGCCACGCTCGAATGGCTCCAAAACCAATTGGGTTTGCTCCACGACTTGTCCGATGTCGAGGCGCTGGCGGCGTCGGTGCCGGACAATGCCGGGGTTTACCTGGTGCCGGCGTTTGCGGGCCTGAGCGCGCCCTACTGGTCTCCAGATGCGCGGGCGGCCATCGTGGGTCTGACGGCGCATACCCGCCGGGAGCACATTGTGCGGGCCGCGCTGGAATCCATCGCCTACCAGATTCGCGACGTGCTCGACCTGCTGCGGCAGGAAGCCGGGGTGGAGTTGAAAATCCTCCGGGCCGATGGCGGCCCAACCCGCAACCAATTGCTGATGCAATTTATCGCCGACCTTGCCGGAGTGACGATTGAAGTGCCGGAGGTGGCGGCGGCCTCGGCCTGGGGCGCGGCCTTGAATGGCTGGCTGGCTTTGGGCCGTTATGGCTCGCTGGCCGAACTGCCCGCTCCGCTGGCCGCTGGCAAAACGTTCCGACCGCTCATGCCTCCGGACCTGGTCGCTAAAAATTACGCCGGCTGGCAGGCGGCGGTCCAACGGGTTTTATAACGCATCCGTAACCATTCACTTGATTATCCCCATCCAACTATGAAAAAAATCCTCCTCAGTGTGCTCCTGACGCTTGCCTGGTTGAATCTGCCCGGCCGTACCATGGCGGATGAAGCCCCGGCCGCCAAAGGCAAAATCGCGGTGGTGGTCTCCACCCTGAACAATCCCTGGTTTGTCGTCTTGGGGGACACCGCCCGGGCGCGGGCCCAGGAGCTGGGTTACGCGGCCACGGTCTTTGACTCCCAAAATGACACCGCCAAGGAATCCGCCAACTTTGAAAACATCATTTCCAGCGGGTATCAGGCGATTATTTTCAATCCGACCGATGCCAACGGCTCCATCGCCAGTGTGCAGAAAGCCCGGGCGGCGGGGATTCCCGTCTTCTGCATCGACCGGGAAATCAATTCCACCAACGCGGCGACCGCCCAGATGCTGTCCGACAGCTATTCTGGCTGCGTGAAGCTCGGTGAATATTTTGTGGACCAAGTCGGGGAGACCGGGAAATACGTGGAACTTCTGGGCCTGGTCGGCGACAACAATACCTGGAACCGCTCCAAAGGATTTCACAGCGTGGTGGACACCTACCCCGGCTTGAAGATGGTGGCCCAACAAAGCGCGGATTTCGACCGCGCCAAGGGACTGGAAGTCCTGGAGGCCATTTTGCAAAAAAACCCGGATATCAACGCGGTGTTTTGCGGCAATGATGCCATGGCCATGGGGGCTTACCAGGCCCTGGTTGCCGCCGGCAAGGACAAGCAGGTGAAAGTGTTCGGTTTTGACGGCGCGGATGACGTGGTGAAGTTGATTGCCGAGGGCAGGATAGCCGCGACCGGCATGCAGTTCCCCAAAAAAATGGCGCGTCAGGCCGCCGAATTTGCGGATGCCTACCTGCATGGCAAACGGGATTTTCCGCAAAAGATTCCCGTGGCCGTGGAATTGGTCACGCCGGATAATGTGGGCAAATACGGCAATTATGGCCGTAAACCTTGATGAAGCGGGTTCTACTGATTCTGCTTGCCCTGGGTCTGCTGGCCGGTTTTTTCCGGCTGGTGCCCTTGTTTCATTTGGTGCCGCTGCGGCAGATTCAGGCCTTGGCGGCCGCCGGGGAGTTTAACGCCACCAACGCCGCCCGCGCATTTTGGGATGAGCATTTGATGAAATCATTGAATCAGGCCGCCGATGTCCCCCAAGTGCTGGCCGCACTCGCGGCTGACCCGGTCAAAGCCCGCACCCAGTATGGTCGCACCCTGGGCCTCAGTGATTCAACCCTCTTTTATCTGCACGGGACTGGCCGGGTGGTCTCGGTCAAAAAGAACGGCGTGGTCCTTGCGCTGGGCGCGGACGGCACGGCGGCGGATGTGCTGCTGCCCACGGGTCACTTGTTTGGCAACACCGTGCGCGATGGGACGGGGTTGCTCGATGCCAGCGCGTTTCCCAATTCCCAATACTTCAATGACCTCTCCACCGAGTTGAATCATCTGGTTGAGGCCAGTGTGCTGCCGCAATTGCGCGCCCTGGCCGCGCCCGGGGTGACCCTGACCTTCACCGGTTGCGCGGAGGTGGCCGCGGATGAAACCGAGCTCAAACCCCTCAAAATTATTCCCATCGCCGTGCAGCTGGCCGCCGCGCCATGAACGAGCCCGCCGCCAACCCCCATGTCCCCCGACCTTTGCTGGAAGCGCGCGGCATTTCCAAGTCCTTTCCCGGCGTGCGTGCGCTGGACGATGTGCAAATCACCGTGCACCCCGGCCGGCTGAATGCCTTGCTGGGCGAAAATGGCGCCGGTAAATCCACTCTCATGAACATCCTGGCGGGAGTTTTTCCGCCGGATGCCGGGGAAATCTTGCTGGCGGGCCAGCCCGTTCGCTTCAAAAATCCGCGCGCCGCCCAGCAGGCGGGCATCGCCATTATCTTCCAGGAATTGAACCTGGTGCCCGGTCTGACCATCGCGGAAAATATTTTTCTCGGCCGCGAACCGCGCACGGCGTCCGGCTTGCTGGATGCCGCCCGCATGAATCGTGAGGCCGCGGCGCTGCTGGCGGAGGTGGAGCTGGACGCGGACCCGCGCACGCCGGTGGGACAACTGCGGGTGGGCGCGCAGCAAGTGGTGGAGATCGCCCGGGCGTTGTCCTTGCAGGCCCGGGTCATCATCATGGATGAACCCACCTCGGCCATCACCCGCCATGAGGTGGCGGTGCTGTTCCGCCTGATCCGGCAGCTCAAGGCCCGGGGCGCGGGGGTGATCTATATCACGCACAAGCTCGATGAACTCAAGGAGATCGCGGATGACCTCACGGTGTTCCGTGACGGCCGTTTCATTGCGGCCCGCACGTTTGCCGGGACCTCGCGGGAAGAAATGGTGCGGCTCATGGTCGGGCGCGATCTGACGGACTTGTTTCCGAAAACCTCCACGCCCGGCACCGCTGAACGGCTGCGGGTGCAACGGCTTTCCTTGCGGCATCCCGGGCGACCGGGCGATTTTTTGGTTCGCGACGTTTCATTTTCCGTCCACGCCGGGGAGGTGCTCGGGTTGTTTGGGCTGATGGGCGCGGGGCGGACGGAACTTCTCCAGGCCATTTTTGGACTGCATCCGCGTCACGCCACCGGGGAAGTCTGGCTTGATGGCCGGGCCGTTTCCCCGGGTTCGCCGCGCGCGGCGATTGCGGCGGGACTCGCCCTGGCCCCGGAGGACCGCCAGCGTGAAGGTCTCGTCCTCAGCCACAGTGTCGCCGAGAATGCCACGCTCGCCTGTCTGGCAAAAATCTGTCGCTATGGTCTGCTGCAACCGGCCCGCGAGCAGGAGTTGGTCGGCGGTTACGTCGAACGTCTCCGCATTCGCACCCCGACCTTGCGGCAGGCCGTGCGCAATTTGAGCGGCGGGAACCAGCAAAAGGTGGTGCTGGCCAAATGGCTGGCCACGGAGCCCCGGGTGCTGCTGCTCGACGAGCCGACGCGCGGCATAGACATCAATGCCAAAAAGGAAATTTATACCCTGGTGGACGAACTGGCCCGGGCTGGACTCAGTGTCGTCATGGTTTCCTCCGAGCTCCCCGAGATTCTGGCCATGTCCGACCGCATTTTGGTAATGGCCACGGGCGGTCTGACAGCGGAGTTTGGGCGGGGAGCCGCCACTGAGGAGGCGATCATGCAAGCCGCGCTGCCTGCCGGAAAAAATTAAATTCATCATGAACCGCCAATCTCTCACCGTCCAACTCCGGCGTTTCCAATCCTTGCTGGCCCTGGTCCTGATGGTCGCCGCCTTGAGCGCCGCCTCGCCCAATTTTCTGACGGTGGACAACACCCTCAATGTGTTGCGGCAGATCTCCATCAACCTCTGCCTGTCGCTCGGCATGACGCTGGTTATTCTTTCCGGCGGCATTGATCTTTCCGTTGGCTCCGTTTTGGCGCTGGCGGGTGCGGTCGCCGCCGGGTTGCTGAAAAATGGGCTGGCCCTGCCGTCGCTAAATCTGCTCATCCAGGTCACCGTGCCGGGGGCCATCGTGGTGGGCTTGGGGGTGGGGATGGTGCTGGGCTGGGCCAATGGCGTGGCCGTCACGCGTTTTAAACTGCCGCCCTTCGTCGCCACCCTGGGCATGTTAAGTATCGCGCGCGGCCTGACCATGTTGTGGACCGGCGGCTTTCCGGTCACCGGCTTGGGCGATGACTTCGGCTGGCTGGGCACCGGTCATTGGCTGGGCATCCCCGTGCCCGTGTGGATTTCCGTGGCGTTGGTGGGCGCCTGCCTTTTGCTGACGCGCCGCACGCCCTTTGGCCGGCATCTCTATGCCGTCGGCGGCAACGAACGCGCGGCGACTTTGAGCGGCCTGGCGGTGAACCGCATCAAGATCATGGTATATCTCCTGGGGGGCGCGCTCGCGGCCGTGGCCGGTCTGCTCGTCACCGCGCGGCTGGATTCCGCCACGCCCAATGCCGGACTTGGTTATGAACTCGATTCCATCGCGGCGGTGGTTATTGGCGGCACGTCGCTGGCCGGTGGGCGGGGTTCCATCCTGGGCACGGTGCTGGGCTGTCTCATCATCGGGGTTTTGAACAACGGGTTGTTTCTCCTGAATGTCTCCCCATTCTGGCAGCAAGTGGTCAAAGGCGCGGTCATTCTGGTGGCCGTCGCCGCCGACAAGGCGGGCTCGCGGCGGGACCATTGAAAGGACCAATCGCCCCGCCAACACTGCGGGCCCGGGGCCGCTCAGCCGGGGCGGTAGCTTTTCAACCGCCGGTTGAACTCCGGGGCGCAGCGCTGGCTGACGGGAACCGGATGGGCAAAGTCCCGCAGGTGGATTTCCGGTTGGCCATCGCTGGATTTGGCCAGGAACTCGAAATAGTCCAGATTGATGATGGCCTGGCGGTGCACGCGCACGAAGGTGGTCTCCGCCAGTTCCCGCTCCCATTGCTTCATCGCTTTGCGGAACATCATGTTTTGGTCCTTGCCCCAGCAGGCTTTGGAATATTCCCCGCAGGCCAGGAACACCTTGACCTCGGAAAGTTTGACATATTCGCGGCGCTGTCCGGTGATGGCGAGGAACGCGGTGTCGGTGGCATCCGCGGGCACCGGGGTGAGCCCCGGGGGGAGGCGCCGCGGGGCGGGCGGGCGGTTGGAAATATCTGAGTTATACGGTAATGGCCCGGTTTGCAGGGCCGCTGCGTCGGCCCGCCATTGGACGGGTTGGTCCGCGGGGGCGGCGTCATTGGTGATGCCCGAGTAACTCGCCAGGGCGGTTTGCACCAGTCGTTCCTGGCGGTGCAGTTGTTGTTTGCGGCGTTCCAGGCGGGCTTCAACGGCG
>CAITTG010000102.1 GCA_903895255.1 uncultured Verrucomicrobia subdivision 3 bacterium | reverse complement strand
TTGGGTTTTTGGCGAGGCTTTGGCGAAGGCGCATACCCACTGCGGTCTGTGCCTGAGCCAAAACGAAGCCAAAAACCCAAAAGACCGCTTCCCGCAGGGTTCCCAACGCTGCGCTACAGCATTTATGGAAATGCTCTAAATTAATTGGTTTAAGCCAGCAACTCCTGGATCTCCTCCCAGTTCAAGCTCTCCGCAAACTCGGCCTCGCCGCCGATGGTGGCCTGGATGATTTCGCGCTTGCGGTTTTGCAGAGTCAGAATTTTCTCCTCCACCGTGTCGCGCGTGATGAGTTTGTAGCTCGTCACCACGCGGGTCTGGCCGATCCGGTGCGCCCGGTCGGTGGCCTGGTCCTCCACTGCCGGATTCCACCACGGATCGAAATGGATCACCGTGTCCGCCCCGGTGAGGTTCAGGCCCACGCCACCGGCTTTCAAGCTGATGAGAAACACCGGGATGCTGGCGTCCTTTTGAAACCGCTCCACTACGGTGCCACGATCAGTGGTGCTCCCATCCAGATAACAATACGGGATACCCTCCTCCGCGAGCCGGTCCTTCAGCAGGCCCAGCATCCCCACAAACTGGCTGAACACCAGCACCCGGTGCCCGCCATCAATGACCTCCTCCAGCAGCTCGCTGAAGAGCTCCAGTTTGCCCGAAGCCGTGGCGGGATTCACCCCCTCGGGCTTTAGCAGCCGCAGATCACAGCACGTCTGGCGAAGCCGCAGCAGCGCGGTCAACACCAGCAGGCGGCTCTTCGCCAAGCCCTGCTCGCCCACCGCCGCCAGCACCTCTTTGCGGCTGGCCTCGATCACTTGTTGATAAACCCCGCGTTGGTCAGCCGTCAGTTCGCAGAAGGAAACCAGTTCCAGTTTCGCCGGCAGGTCCGCGGCGACGTCCTTTTTAAGCCGGCGCAGCAGGAAGGGACGCAGCCGGCGCGTCAGCCGGGCCTGGGCCTCGGCGTTTTTCTCCTTCGCAATCGGCAGTTCATAACGCTCGCGAAAATCCTTCGCCGTGCCCAGATAACCCGGCATGAGAAAATCAAAGATGGACCACAGATCGAGCACCGAGTTTTCCATGGGTGTGCCCGTGAGCACCAGCCGCTGCCGGGCGCGAATGGCCTTCACCGCCTGCGCGTTTTGCGTCTGCCGGTTCTTGATGTGCTGTGCCTCGTCCAGCACCGCCAGGTCGAACTCGATGCCGCGGTACCGCTCGGCATCGCGCCGGATGAGCGCGTAACTGGTCACAATCAAATCGCTCCCGGCAATCTCCGGGAAGTGCCGGTGCCGGTCGGGTCCGTGCAGGGCCAGCACCTTCAAACCCGGTGTGAATTTGGCCGCCTCGGCCACCCAGTTAAACACCAGGCTCGTGGGACACACGACCAACACCGGCGGCCCGCCGGGTTTGGCCAGTCGTTCGGACAGCAAAAACGCCAGCGCCTGCAGGGTTTTGCCCAGCCCCATTTCATCAGCCAGAATCCCGCCAAATTTATTCTCGCGCAGGAAAGCCAGCCAGGCCACGCCATGTTTCTGATAGGGGCGCAACACCGATTCCAACTCGCCCAGCGGCGGGCATTCCAGTTTCGCCTCGCCGGACTGCCGGGCGGCGCGCTCGCGCCACGCGGCGGGGGCCTGCACTTTCCAATCGTCATGCTGCCGGAGCGTCGCCTCCAGAAAACCCGCCTGGGCATTGCCGATCCGGTAGCCCTGACCGTCCTGCTGCGGCGAGCAGTCCTGCAACACCTCCTGCAAATCCGCCACCGCCCCGGTATCAATCACCGCGAACCGGCCGTTCTTCAACCGGGTGTGGTTCTGTCCGGACAATAACAACCGCTGCACCTCCGCCGGCGAAAACGTTTCCCCGCTGGCCGAGGCAAACACCACCCCCAGGTTGAACCATTCCATCCCCGAGGAGGTGATCTGGAATTGCGGCTCGATGCGTTCGATGCTGGGCAGCGTGCGGTTTTGCAATTGCTCCTCCATCGTCACCGACCACTCGCGCTGCACCTTGGGAAATTCCCGGGCGAAAAAATTCAGCACCGCCGTCTGGCCGTTCAACTGCAACTTCCCCTGGCCGTCCGGCCCCGCAAAACCCGCGCGTTGCAACCGCCCCAGCGCGGCGCGTTCCGCCCCGGTGTCGCGCGTCGAATAGCGCGTGGGCGCCTCCGGGTCCGCCAGCCAGACACTCTCGTTCGCGTCCGACACCCCGGCCGTCAAAATGCGCGTGCCGTAGGCGCACTGCAGCAGCGCGGTCAGTTGCGTGGAACCGCCCTTGAGATGGAGTAAAATACGCGGCGACTGCGGTTTCAGCGTGAAATCCTCCAGCTTAAAATTCGCCTCCACCGTGCCCGCCGCCTGCATCTGCGGCCATTGCTGGCCGAGAAAAAGCGGCACGTGCGCCCGCGCCAGCCGGGTGGGCTTTTGCAATACTTCCTGCATGGCCGGCGTTAAATTCATCGGGGCCAGGATGTGATCCTGCCACACCCAGTTCCCGATGGGCACCGCCGCCGCCGCCGAACTTTTCAAGGCCAGCGTGATTTCACCATTGGCCTCCAGCGTGGCGCGCAGCGCCGGCACCCAGGGCGTTTTGGCGACCGTGACCGCCCGGGTTTTACCCAGCGTGATTTGCGGATGCCCCGTCAGCGCCGGCAGCAGCCCCGCAAATTCCGCCGCCGAGATTTGCAGCACTGCCGGGGTCTCGCCCTGCGTCAGCACTTCCAACTGTTCAATCACCTGTAAATCCGCCGGGCTGAAGGCAAAGGCCCGGCCCTTGGGGAGGGCGTTGAGCGGACAGCGTCCGCCACCCCATTTCGCCTCCAGCACCAGCATGATTTTGCCACGGGCGGCCGCCTGCTCGAAATTTTGCGGCAGGATGATAAACAGCTCCGCCGGCTCCCCGGCTGGATCACGCAACAAGCCGGACACCTTTCGCACTGGCGCGGTCAAGGCGGGTTTTCCCGGCGTCCGGGCCGGGCCGGTGGCCGCCGGAGCGGTGAGCGGCTGCCGTGACTTGATCCAATGCAACCCCACCGCCACGCCGTGTGCGCAAATCTTGCCCCAGCGGCGCGAATCCGGGCAATTGCACAGGTTTTCAATATCAATGTGATCCTTGATCACCATGGAAGCGCGCAGCGTCTGGTCGCCCAACTGCACGACCCCGCGCAAGAGCGGCGGCTCCCAAAAGGAACTGAGCACCTTGCCCTGTTCCATGTAGGCCCGCGCCATCTTCATCACATCCCACCCCGCCGCCTGGCTGAGCAGGGACTCCGTGAGTTCCATCGCCATTTGTCCGGAAGAGTATGCCGGATTGACTGCGGGATTTGAATGAGAAACGGAAAGATTTGGCATCGCCAAACCATTGCCGCTTGCACCATGCAACCCGAATTTTACCTTGTTTCCATGCTGGTGGATGAGCAATGCAGTCCTGAACAACCCGCGATTTTCCAGCGCCTGACCCCGACGCAACGCTGGCAGGCGGCGCACCAACTCTATTGCTCCATGCGCCGCCACCAAGCCGCTTTCCTGCAAAGCCAGCATACCGGCTGGTTGGAAGCACAAGTGGCGGATGCTCTGCGGGAGATTTTTTCCCATGCCCGCAGTTGAGCTGATTTTAGTCGCTTGCCGGCCCTTTTTTTTGCACATTGTCCGGCGATGAAATCCATGACGGGCTACGGGCGCGGCGAATGCGCCCAGGACGGGTTCAAAATCACGGTGGAACTGGCGGCTGTCAACCGGCGCCAGTCCGAAATCTCCGTGAACCTCCCGCGCGAGCTCGAAATGCTGGAGGCCCAGGTGCGCGATGCCATCAATGGCAGCGTCGCCCGCGGAAGGGTCACCGCCCGGGTTGGCATTCACGCCGCCGAGGGCCAACTCTCCGCCCGCATGCACATTAATGTGCCCCTCGCCCGCGCCTATGCCGAGGAACTCGGCCGCCTGGCTAAAAAATTAAAGCTCGCCGGCAAGGTTACCCTCGACCAGATCATCCGCGCCCCCGGGGTCTTTCAGAGCGATGAGGAACTTGTTGATGCCGAAGCCGTCTGGCCTCATCTGGAAAAAGCCATCAAACAGGCGCTGACCGGCTTGGTGAAAATGCGCGAGCGCGAAGGCCGTCATTTGGCCAAGGACCTCGCCGCCCGGATCGGTGTCATGCGCGCCGCCGTGGATAAAATTCAAAAGCAGGCCCCGCAAACCACCGAAAATTACCGCCGCCAGTTGCTCGATCGCATTAAATGCGCCGGCCTCGAGGCCATCGCCCCGGATGACGAGCGGCTGCTCAAGGAAATTGTCCTTTTCGCCGACCGCTCGGACATCACCGAGGAACTCACCCGTCTGCAAAGCCATTTTCAACAGTTCGAGGACTGCTGTAAATCCAGCGAACCCGTCGGCCGCACCCTGGATTTTCTGGCCCAGGAAATGAACCGCGAAATCAACACCATCGGCTCGAAGGCCAATGACGCCGTGATTTCGCGCGAAGTCGTCACCCTGAAGGCGGAACTCGAAAAATTCCGTGAACAGGCCCAAAACGTGGAATGAAAAAACCCACTCCCCAACCCAAAGCCGTTTCCCCGCCGGATAAAACCGCACCCGCGCCCGCCCCGGCGGCCGAGCGCAAGTCCGCGCCCCTGCTCATCCTCATCTCCGCCCCGTCCGGCGGTGGCAAAACCACGCTCTGCAACCTCCTGCTCGCAGCGAACTCGGGCATGACCCGCGCCATCACCTGCACCACCCGCGAACCGCGCGCCGGCGAGCGCGAGGGCGTTGACTATTATTTTCTCGAAGCTGAAAATTTCTTGAAACGCCTCCAGGCTGGCAACTTCCTCGAACACGCCACCGTCTATGGTCACAGCTACGGATTGCTGCGCTCGGAACTGACCGGCAAACTTGGCGAAGGCCACGATGTCCTCCTCAACGTGGATGTCCAGGGTGCCGCCACCATCAAGGAACGCGCCCTCGAGGACCCCGAATTGCGCCGCGCCCTGGTGACCGTGTTTCTCACCCCGCCCTCGCTGACCATTTTGGAGGAACGCCTCCGCAAGCGCGGGGCTGATGCCGAGGCCGTGGTCCGCAAGCGTCTCGCCGTGGCCCGCCAGGAAATCGCCCAGTGGAAAAATTTCGACTACCTCATCATCAGCGGTTCCAAACAGGCGGACCTGCGCCAAATGCTCGCGATTGTGGAAGCCGAGAAAATGCGCACCACCCGCGCCCAGCCCGGACATTTTTGATCGGGCCTCCGGCCAGGTGGCGCCGCGCCGGCTCGCATACGGCTTTAGGCGGCCAAACATCTCCACCGCCCAATAGAGCGCAAACGATTCACCCTCACCGTCGCAGGGATGACGGGCGCCGCCCGTACAGTGACATCAGGTGTTTTGCCGGACTCATCAAATCATATTGAACCCCTGCCCGCGCCAGCGCTTGTTTTTTTTGGATTGATATATCAGATTGAAAACCGCCATGGCCCGTGCTAAATTGTTGCTGTCCAATGACACCCAACGCCATTTTGTAATTCCATGAACCGGCACCTCTTACTCCTCTCGTTTTTGATTCCCGGCCTGCTGCTGGCCGCTCCGGCCCAAGCCAATATTCCCGGCGGCGGCACCGGCACCGGGCCGGATGTCACCGTGGTGGACAATGGCAATGGGACGGTCACCATGGCCAATGGCACCGTTTCGCTGCTCATTACCAAATCCGGCGCCACCATCAACCAAATCAATTACACCTACAACAATGGCGGCGGCCTCCAAACGCAGCAACTGCTCGCCGGCGGCAAGGACGGTGGCATGTTTTATTGGGAGTTTGGCGGATTCGGCGGCAATCCCTGGGCTTACTCGCTCGTGGCCAATACCGGCAGCTATGCCGAGGTGGATTTATCCTCCGATTCGGCCACCAATGGCTCGGTGGACATCCATTTTTCCCTGCTGCGGGGTTCCTCCGGCTTTTATGTCACCGGCATCTGGAGCCATCGCGCACAGGACGGACCACAAGGCACCGGCGAGGAGCGGGACAACATTTACCTCGCCCCCTATTTTAACTGGATGAGCGTGGATGGGCCGCACGACCGGGAACTGGGCATCAATTACTCCTCCGCCCCCGCCTTTTATTCCCCCCAGGAAAATTCCCTGACCACCTCCGGCATCCTGCAGGGCACCTATGACGACAAATATAAATTCAGTGCTGACTGGGGGGTGGAACGGGTTTGGGGCTGGAGCAGTGTGAGTGATGCCAATGAGGGTTTTACCGGGCAGAACGTCGGCATCTGGCATGTCCTCGCCAGCGCGGAATTTTACAATGGCGGCCCGCTCAAACCGGAACTGATGGACGCCCCAATGGTCAACATGATAAATGGCGGCCATTATTACATGGGCTCGGACAGCGGCTTCGGCGCGGGCGAGCCCTGGACCCGTGTCTCCGGCCCCTACTTCATCTATCTTAACAATGTCACCAACACCCTGACCGATCCGGTGCAAACGTCGCGCGCCTTGTTTGCCGACGCCCAGGCCCAGGCCGCCGCCGAGCAGACCGCGTGGCCTTACAACTGGTTCGTCAACCCCAACTACGCCAACGCCGCGCAACGCGGGACCGTCACCGGGACCATGGTCGTCACTGACCCATATAATCCCGCCGCCACCGCCTCCAATCTCTGGGTGGGACTCGTGCAGCAACCCACGACCATCGATGGAATATATGATTTTCAGGAGTGGGAAAAACCGTACCAATTCTGGGTGCGGAGCGACGCCGGCGGCAACTTTTCCATTCCTAATGTGATCGCGGGTGCTAACTATACGTTATACGCCTTTGGCCCCGGCGCCGCCGGCACTTTCATGTCCCACGCCCAGAATGGCGGCAATCCCCCCCTGGTGTATAATCTGCCCGCCAGCCCGTTCTCCGTCACCGTCACCGGCGGGGCGACGAATAATCTGGGACCGGTGAATTGGACCCCCACGCGCGTGGGTCCGACCGTTTTTGAAATCGGCTTTCCAGATCGGAAAAGCGACAAGTTCCGGCACGGGGATGATTATTGGGTGGGTGACGTCGGCCCCAGCCCAACCTCCCCCAGCCCGGTTTGGACCAAATTCATCGATTTTCCCTACGATTTTCCCAATGGCGTGAACTATGTCGTGGGCCAGAGCCGCTGGGGCACGGACTGGAACTTCATCCAGCCGCCCGTGTTCACGTTTGCGGGTGTGGATGTGGCCTCGAGTTCCACCATCAACTTCAATCTCGCCGCCGCACCGGCTGGCGGAGTCACCGCCGCCCTGTTTCTGGGGATCGCTTCGGATGACAACGCCCCGCTGCTGGTGACCGTCAACGGCACCCTCCTGAGCAGCAGTGTCGCCGGGGTGAGCGGCACGCCCAATAACACCCTGCCCACAACCGGATTCTTTCCCGGCTACAGTGGCAGCGACACTGACATTCGCGAGGAAAATCACGCGGCCTATTCGGATGAAATCCTTCGCTTTCCTGCCAGCCTGCTCCACGCCGGCACCAACACCATTAATATCGGCATCCGCATGGCCGGCGGCGCGAGTTTCTACAACCACGCGATGTACGACTACCTCCGGCTGGAGTTGCCCGGATATGTCCCGCCCGCGCCCGCCGCGCCGACCGTCTGGCCGGGCAGCCATCAAGCCCTGCTCAGTTGGCCGGCCACCCCGGGCGCCGTCAGTTATAATCTCTGGCGCTCCACGAATCCCACCACCGGCTGGGCCACCCTCACCAATGGCGTCACCGGCCCGGTCTGCGGCAGTGGCCCGGCCAATGCCACTTATGTGGATAATACTGCGGTCAATGGCACCACTTACTACTACGCGGTGCAATCGGTCAATTCCGCGGGTGCCAGCACCAATTCACCCGCCAGCACCGGCGTGACTCCGGACGGCAGCCTGGCGGCGGCTCCGCCCGCCGCGCCCGCCGGCCTCACCGCCCTGACCAACAACGCCGTGACCCTCAACTGGAACCCGTCCCCCGGTGCCAGCTTCTACACCATCTACCGCGGCACCGTGGTGAATCTGCTGGGGTATGTGCCGTTTTATATCATCCTGGGCAACACCACCACCAACACCACCTATACTGACGCCTCGGGCACCCTGGGCTGCACTTACAATTATTATGTGACGGCAACCAGCCCCGCCGGCACCAGCAGCCCCTCCGCCAGCCTCACCGCCAAACCAGTGCCCCCGCCTCCGGCCACGCCGCCCGCCAACTTCCATATCAGCGTCACCGGCATCACCAACCAGACGGCCTCCCTCTCCTGGTCCGCCGTGCCCGGCGCGGTGGGCTATATTCTGTACCGCTCCACCAGCCCGAATGGACCGTACACCTTCCCGGCCAATTACGTGCAGAGCGTGACCACCGGGGTTTACACCGACGGCGGTTTGAACTCGAACACGCTCTACTCTTACATGGTCGTGGCCATGAATGCCGGCGGCGTTTCCAGCAACTCCGTCATCGTCGCCACCCCTCCGGCGGCCCCGGGCAGCCTGAATGCCTATTCGGGCAACGGCCAGATTTCCCTCGTATGGTCACCCTCCATTGGTGCGACGAATTACATCATCAAGCGCGCCACCAGCAGCGGCGCGGAGGTCACCATCGCCACCACCACCAACAGCACTTATCTGGACTCGGGCCTGGTCAATGGTGTTACTTACTACTACCTCGTTATCGCCAATGGCACCGGCGGCGCGAGCCTGAATTCCCCCGAGGCCAGCACCGCGCCTTTCTCGGGCACCCCGGCCGTCTATTGGATTGATGCTGTCACCTCCGCCGCGCAAAGTTGGAATGTGAATTCCAACTGGAGCAACGGCACCGCCTTCCCCAACGCCTCTGAGGCCACCGCCACTGTCAATGCCCCCATCGCCGCCGCCCAGACGGTCAACCTCAACCAAAATATCACCGTCGGTGCTCTCAGCCTGGGCTCCGGAGGCGGCTCTTTCACCCTGGCGGGCAATGGCGGCACGCTCATTCTGGATAACACCCCCGGCCAGCCTTCCCTGCTGGAACTCGCCGCCAGTAAAGGCGACACCATTTCCGCACCCGTCACGCTCAACGGCACGTTGGTCATCAGCAATGCCACCGCCAATGCCCTCACCCTGGCCGGGGCCATCGGCGGTACCAACGGGCTGCTCGTGGCCGGTCCGGGCACTGTCGTGTTGTCCGGCACCAACACCTACGCCGGCCTCACTGCGGTCGGCGCGGCCACACTGCAAATCAACAGCCCGGCCGGAGCGAGTACCAATGCCATCGCCCTCACCGGCGGCAGCACGCTGTATGAGAACAACGTTTCCTTTGGGAATGTCATCAACAACTCCGGCACCAATACCTGGACTCCCTATGGTTCCGGCACTTATTACCCGGGCGTGATTCTCACCGGCTCCGGCCAGCTCAACTTAAACATTTCCGGCAATGGTGTCTTTTCGCCGGGCGGCGACTGGAGCCAGTTTGCCGGGACGCTGGCCTGGGCGGCCGGCAACGGCGCGGGCTGCCGGCTGTACGGCTCCCTCGGCAGCGCGAACGCCAGTTGGAATCTCGGCACCAGCACCGGCAACATCTATAACCGCAATGGCGGGGTCACCATCAATTTCGGCGCCTTGACGGGTGGCCCGGGGACGGCCCTCTATGGCGCGTCCGCCGCCGCCGCCAACACCACCTATGCCGTGGGCGCGTTGAATCTAAATTCCATTTACAATGGTCACATTTTTGACGGCGGTTACGCCAACGCCCTCACCACCCTGAGCAAAGTCGGCACCGGCACCTTGACCCTCACGGCCACCAATAATAATTACAGCGGCGGCACGGTCATCAGCGCCGGCACGCTGCTGGTGAATAACCTCACCGGCACCGGGGCTGGGGTGGGCACGGTCACCGTGGCCAGCGGCGGCACCCTGGGCGGGAATGGCATCCTCACCGGAGCCGTCACCGTAAATAATGGCGGCACGGTGGCCCCGGGCGGTCCGGCCGGCACGCTGACCATTAGTAATAATCTGTTGTTGGCCACCGGCAGCACCACCCTCTTTGGCGTGCAGCACGCCCCGCTCACGAGTACCGCGCTCGCCGTCTCCGGCAGTCTCACCGAAGGCGGTGCGCTCGTGGTGACCAACGTTGGGAACACGCCCCTCGCCGAGGGGGACACGTTCAAACTCTTCACCGCCGGCAGTCACACCGGTGCCTTTGCCAGCGTGGTGCTGCCCCCCCTGCCCACCGGCCTGGCCTGGAACACCAACGCCCTGGCCACGAACGCCACGCTCTCCGTGGTCGTAAACACCCATCCGCTCTTCAGCTCCGCCGCCGTCGCCAATACCGGCTTGGTATTGAGCGGCACGGCGGGCGTGGCGAATGCCAACTTTTACCTGCTCGGCACCACCAATCTTGCCACCCCGCCCGCCAACTGGACCCGTCTCCTGACCAACCAATTTGACGGCGCCGGCAATTTCATGTTCACCAACCCCCTGAACCCGACCGCCCCGCAAACGTTCTACCGCCTGCAGCTGCCGTGAGGCGGATCCATAAGACCCATGAGTTCCCGGCTTTCAGCTTTGGCCAACCCACCCCATGGCACTTATCCCGTGGCCGAGGGACGTCGGCCAAGGTGGGACAGGCTTCCAGCCTGTCCGGCGAGCGCGCCAGCGCGAGCCAATCGTCCCGGTTCGTTCATCCGGGGGCAACAACGATGTCAAGCTACGCCCACAAAAAAAGGGCTTGGCCGTATTTGGCCAAGCCCGTGGAAAAACACTTTTTAGAGCATTGACAGAAATGATGTAGCGCTGCGAAGCGAGGATTTTGGGTTTTTGGCGAGGCTTTGGCGAAGGCGCATACCCACTGCGGTCTGTGCCT
>CAITTG010000101.1 GCA_903895255.1 uncultured Verrucomicrobia subdivision 3 bacterium | reverse complement strand
TCGTTAAGGGGCGGCCGGCGGAGCCGGATACCTCCGGCCAAGGCACTTAAAACGGCGCGCGCAGAGTCGCAGAGAACGCAGAGTTGATGCCGGGCAATACCTTAAAACAGGCTCAACGTTTAAGGTTAATGCTTATGGGTCACAGACCCGCGCGCCGAGAACGCCGCCGATGGGCGCTCGGGTCCAGGAAGATGGGCCCGGTCTGAAAATGGGGGTCATGAAAAGCTTGCCGTGGCGGGGATTTCATGGCAGGATGGGGTTTCACGGTCGGATTGTCCGCAGGAGCGGGCCCGGTGGGATTGTCTGCCATTTGCCGTCTTGAGCGACGCGACTGGCGGTTTTTTTTCCTCTGGCACCGTGGGTGGCATGATTCTGCGCGCTTGGCAGCGGGCTGGCGGGCGGATATGATGCAACCAAGCAACCGGACCCGGAACATTTCCCGGTACCGGATTGAGTTCCGGCTATGGTAGGTTACCCAAGTGGCCAACGGGGGCAGACTGTAAATCTCGCTTAATCACAAGGACTTGCACGGAAACCCTTGGAAATAAAGGGTCTTGAGTAGACACCCCCCAAATCGAAAACAACCATTTTGGCCTGTTTTGGCCCCTTTTTCACGGCTGCGGGATACAATTCGGGATACAATGGGCATTTACCGACAACGACTAGATTTGCAGGGGCTCATTACGGCGAGCTCAAATTCGTAGGAGTAATGAGCACTTTTACAGTTTGGCTTTAAACTTGATTGCCGCACAGTGCCATTAATTCTGGCTGTGAATTTAATGAATTGTGTTGGCCAGGTCTCGATGGGCTGAACCGGCTGTTCAGCCGGTGCTCACGGCAACCCAGGCGGCGGCTTTGCTGGCATCGTCAAGAATTGATATTAATGACCATTGGGTAGTTAAAAACTAAACAAACTGAGATTATGGCCCATGTCGTAAAGCAGTTTTCGTTTCACCATATTCCGGAGGATGACGGTGATCCGGTTCGTCAATTGAACAACGATTCAACCGCTGTAAGCGAATACCTCGGTGAACTTCTTCGGTTTTTGAAAGATGAAACAACGGTTCGCAAATTTATTTTTGAGGCAGAGCGGGAGCCGGAGGCCAAAGCCAAGCTCAGCACGCTACCAAATCCAATGGAATTCGATGTGGCTGCGGATGTGCTTGCTAAGCGGCTGTCTCAGAAACAAAAGGAAGTTGAAGCCGGAACGATAAAAGTTCAAGCAGGTGACCTCTTAACGCTATTCTTTGAAATGGACGGCCAACCGTTCATTCTGCTGGCTAAACTAGAGCAGGTAAGCTTCTTGAACCGGGCTACATGGAAAAAGGATTCAGGCTTTCCGTTCGAAAAGAATCGTTTGCTGAAAACATGCCTGTGTGAACTTAGCCAGGAAGACGACAAGTGGTTGGTAGGAGAGGTGTCAATTTATGACTCAAGCTCGCAGTTCAGGAGATTTTGGTGGAAGGATTTCCTCGAACTCACGGAGTTAACAGATGACGCAAAAAACAGTCAACGAGCTTATTCCGCCTGGAAAAAGCTATTGGAAGATCACGTTAAGCCTAAATCCAAACTGGATTACCATATTTTGCGAAACACGATAGGATATTTCTTTCGTAGCCCAAATCACTATGTTCATAAGGAAGCTGTTCAACAATTGCTTGGGAATTACAAGCCAGAAAGTGCAGTCCTTGACAAAGCTTCATTGATTGCCAAAGCAGAAAAATTACCTCAACAGTCAAAGGCACTTGACAAGAGGTTTGACGAGCGATTCAGCATCGATCCGAAAGCGTGCAATGTTCGTTTACGTCCAATCCACCTGACTGCGGAAATTGACTTAGTGCTGAAGGCTCCGGTTGAACACCTTACGGGCACCCGAACCATTCATGAGTATCACTGGCCCCGGGCCCGCAGGTTTTCTGGTTTTTAACTTTGTGCGAACAGCCTTTTACCTTGTGACCTTGGCGATAATCTTTTGCGGTCAATTTGAATTTGACAACTCATCAATTGATGCTATTCTCCGCCTGTGGCTGGGACTGTCAGCCCCCATCGGCGATGACCTTTGCCGTGCGGAGACGTTGTCCGCTTGAGCTGTCTGCGACGTTGGCTCTTTGACATATCCCACCCACCCGGTGGGAACCTAAATTCCCCGCCTCGGACCCCGCGCCTCGTGCCTCGCGCCGCCTTTCCCTTCAAGCTCATTAAAGGTCATTCAAGCCTATTCAAGGTGATTCAAGGTGATTCAAGGTGATTCAAGGTGATTCAAGGTGAAATTTTTTGCGGCCATCGGCGTTCATCGGTCGCTGAAACAAATCACCCCGGCGCGGTGTCAACCTCCATCAACCCCGCCAAAAACGTCGCAAGTAATTAGAAGCAAGTCGGTTAAATTCAAATATGGGTAAATTTCGTCAAACTTCGTCAACCCCCCCCTCCCGCAGCCTTTGCCACCGCCGGGGCAGTTCCCGCTGGTCTTTTACCACCGTGGCGTCTAGCTTTTTTGCATGAGGCACTGTGTTGGCGTATTAGGAGCGGCCCTGTTGATCATATTATTACCGGCGCGAGCCCTGTGCGCGGACGAGGTGGAAACCTTGGTCCGCGGCGAAATGGCCGCCCACCACGTGCCCGGCGTGGCCTGTCTCGTCCTCAAAGACGGCCAGCCCGTCGAGTCCATTTACGCCGGCACCGCGAATCTTGAATGTGCCATGCCGGTGACCGCCGACACCGAGTTTGAAATCGGCTCCATCACCAAACAATTCACCGCCGCCTGCATCTTGACCCTGGTGGAGGCCGGCAAGGTATCCCTGGAGGATCCCATCAGCAAATATCTCACGAATACCCCGGCCGCCTGGGCGGACGTCAAAGTGCGGCACCTGCTCTCGCACACCTCGGGCATTGTCAATTACGACGGCCTGCCCGGTTTTGAACTGCGCCAACGGGCGACCCAGGCGGAATTTATTGCCCGGCTCGGGAAATTTCCCCTCAACTTCCCGCCCGGCTCGGCCTGGGCCTACTCCAATTCCGGTTTCAATCTGCTCGGCTACATCGTGGAAAATGTGAGCGGCCAATCCTACTGGCAATTTTTACACACGCACATTCTGGACCCGCTCCAAATGACCAACACTTACGACCGCGACCCGCAGAACCTGATCCCGCACCGAGCCAATGGCTATGCTTGGCGGAAAAAAACGCAGGTCTGGCAGAACCGCGATTATGATCTCACGGATTTATTTTCGGCCGGCACCATTGTCTCCACTGTGGGCGATTTGGCCAAGTGGGACGCGGCCATTCAAGGCGACGGCATCCTGAGCGCCGCCAGCAAAAAGCTCTGGTGGAGCCCGGTGGTCACGAACGACGGCCAGCCGCTCACCCGGGTGGGCCACCGCGCCGGCTCGTATGGGTTCGGCTGGTTTCTGGACCCCGAGCGGCCGCACAAGAGTATCTGGCACACGGGCGTCACGAGCGGCTTCTCGGCCGCAAACCAGTGGTATCAGGACGATCATTTGACCATCATTATTTTGACCAACACCGACGAGTCCACCTTCGGCGGGGTGCTGGCCGATAAAATTGCGGACTATTATTTCGCCTCACCGGCGAAAAAATGATGAAAGAAGCCGAGACGCTGCAGCAGTTCGGGAAAACCCAGGTCATTTGGCGCGGGCGCAAACTCGCGTATTTTGCCGGGTGCGATTATTTCCGGCTGGCGCGGCATCCGGCGGTGAACCAGGCCGCGGCCCAGGCCTGTCGCACCGTGGGCCTGAGCGTGTCCGCCTCGCGCCGCACGACCGGCAATCATGTCCTTTATCAAACTTTGGAACGCGAACTGGCCAAATTCTTTCGCGCTCCCGCCGCCCTGTTGCTGCCCACCGGCTACCTTGGGGACCTCGCGGTCGGCCAGGCGTTGGCCGGCCAGTTCACTCATGCGCTGATGGATGCCCGGTCCCACGGCAGCCTCGCCACGGCCGCCCGGTTTTTAAATTGCCCGTTGCTTTCCTTCCCGCATCGTCACCCGTCCGGACTGGCACAAGTGATTCAGAGCTGCGGGCGCGAAAGTCGCGTGATCGTCCTGACCGACGGCATGTTTTCCCACGACGGCTCGGTGGCCCCGCTGCAAGAATATCTCGCGGTGCTCCCCGCCAACGGAATGCTGCTGGTGGATGATGCCCACGGGGCCGGTGTGCTGGGAAAAACGGGCAAAGGCACACTCGAACACGCGGGCGTGGACCGCCAACGCATCATTCAAACGATCACCCTGAGCAAAGCCGTCGGCGCTTACGGCGGCACCGTGCTGGCCTCGCGGGAATTGCGGGACCGCATCGTGGCCACCAGCAACAGCTTTGCCGGCGTCACGCCCATGCCGCTGCCCCTGGCGGCGGCGGCGCTGAAATCATTGGAATTATTGGGGGCAAATCCTGAATGGCGGGCACAATTGTTTGCGAATGCGGACGGACTAAAATCGGCGCTACGGGCGGGCGGCGTGCCGCTGCCGGACGCCCCCGGCCCGATCATTCCCCTGCCGGAATGCACGCCTGCGCAAGCCCAAGCGCTGCACCGCGCCTTGCTGGCGGCGGAGATTTATCCCTCCTTCATCCAATATCCCGGCGGCCCGGCCAACGGCTACTTCCGGTTTGTGATTTCCAGCGCGCACACCCGGGCGCAGTTGAACGCGCTCGCGGAGGTGTTGGTCAAATCGGTGCCACGATGGAAATCATGAATTTAATCAAACCCCAACGTCTCCGCCTGGGCGACACCATCGGCATCATCGCCCCGGCCAGCGCGGCGGCCAGCCCCGAGGGGTATGCGCGGTCGGCCGCCGCCCTCGAGCAACTGGGTTTCAAACCAAAACTGTCGCCCAACCTGCGCCAGCGTTGGGGGTTTCTCGCCGGCACGGACGCGGAGCGCGCGGCGGACTTGATGAGCCTGTTCACCGCTGACGACATCCACGGGATCATTTGTTTGCGGGGCGGTTACGGCACGGCACGCCTGTTGCCGTTGCTGGATTTTGCCGAGATTCGGCGGCATCCCAAAGTGTTCGTCGGCTACAGTGACATCACTTCGCTCCATTGCGCCTTGCGTTTGCATGCCGGCCTGGTCTCCTTTCATGGCCCCATGCTGGAAGGGGCGCTGGCCCATCCCGAACTCCCGCCCTTCACCTTGCAATCCCTGCTCAAAACCGTGATGCAACCCGAGCCCGCCGGACCCCTCAGTGCGGGCTTGCCGGCCCCTTCGGCCGTGACCATCCGCGGCGGCCGGGCCACGGGCGAATTAATGGGCGGCAATTTGTCCGTGCTGGTCACCACCCTGGGCACGCCGTATCAGCCAGACTTTGCCGGCCGAATTCTCTTTCTGGAGGACATTGACGAAAAGCCCTACCGCTGCGACCGCATGCTCACGCATTTGCTCAATGCCGGGGTGCTGGCGCAAGTCGCCGGGGTGGCCGTGGGCATGGCGACCAACTGCCATGATCCGCAGGCTGCGCCTGGCGGTGCCTATCGCCAGACGGTCGAGAACGTGCTGGCGGAACGCCTCGGCGGACTGGGCGTCCCGGTGGTGCGAAACCTGCCGTTTGGTCATGTGCCCCTCAACGCCACGCTCCCCGTGGGCGTCCGCGCCACGCTCGATGCGGACGCGGGCGAACTGGTGATTGAAGCGGCGGCGGTGAACTGATGGCCGCGGCCCGGCCGGTCTTATGGTCCAACTTGAACGCGATAAAAGCGCTGGCTGAAAGTACCGGCGGCCGGATCCGTCCAGAGGAAGGGCATGGTCGGGTTATAATTTGTGAAAATACTGGTCCATCCGGCGAGGTCGGCCGAGGATTGGATAATATAGTTGTGACCGGCATCGCCATTGACGGTCAGGCTGAAAGCCCCGTTGGCAAAAGCCAGTCCGGTTACCTGGGGACGGGCGGGCAACGTGACGGAAACGGCGAGTAGGGCCGGCCCGCTGGTGACAGCACCCGCGAGGTTGGTCACCGTCACGGTGTAAGTGCCCGCATTGGCTGCCTGGACAGTGGGCAGCAGCAGGGTGGCATTGGTGGCCCCCGCCACGGGGGTGTTGGTGTTAAAATACCATTGAAAATTCAAACCGCCACTGCCACCGGCCACGGCGGTGAAGCTGGCACTCTGGCCGGCATTCACGGTCACATTTTGCGGCGGGGTGACCAGAAAGGGTGCCGTGGGCGGGTACGCGGTCAGCAGCCAGTTCGTTTTCGCCCAGGTCAGCACCCCGGCTCCCGCCCCGGCCGTGGGACTGGTGACAATGGCCTGGAGCTGGCTGGGATCGTCGGGCGTGTAGTCGTAGGGCAACTGGCTGTTCGGCAGGGTGGAATTCCAGGAAAAAGGAATTTGCGGCGCCTGAAAGGGCCCCATCGGATTTCCCGGGTCGGTGCTGTTCCCGCGAATCACCGTGGTGGAACCATCGGCATTGTCCAGGTGGTAAATGGTGTCCAGCGCCAGGATTTTCCCCGTGTAAACCGGATTTGCCGGGTCCGTCTGGTTGTTGCGCAACGGATAGAGGCAGTCAATATAAACCGATTTTTCCACCAGCACGGCGCCGTTTTCGGTCGAAATGCTGCCGTTCAGGAAATTGTTGAAGTCATAGGTGTTGTTGAGCGTGTTCTGATTCACCGTGCTCATCGCCGCCTGGCGCGCGGAACGGAGGCGGTTGGCGGCAATGGCCTGGGTGTCGTCCACGTAAATATTGAAATCATGCACATTGCCGGCGCGCAAACGCGGCAGGCGGTCGCCCGGATTGATGAACCATTCGTGGTGGAGCGTGACATTTTCCAGGGCATTGTTCGGATCCAGGTCATTGGCCCCGATCAAATGCGTTTTGTCATGCCCCTGAATAATCGCGAAGATGTCGCTTTCGCTGAAACCATTGCTGCGCAGAAAATTATACATGGCATGGCTGGTCTTGTTGGTTTCGAGGGCGTTCAACTGCTGCCAGACCCAGCTGTTGGTGTTGGTGTAACCATCATCCCCCGTGTATTTGCACCAGGAAAGCGTGATCCCGCTGCTGCCGTTTTTTATATCCACCACCCCGTCATAAGCCTTGGTAAACGTGCAGTGATCCACCCACATGTTGGTCACCCGGCCGGCATTGCCAATGGTTATAAAATCCCAGTTGTTCCTGTCATACTGGCCCTTGGTGGCCTCGTCCCATTCCCAAAGCTGGTCAAACTTGAGATTGCGAATGATGACGTTGGCGGAATTTTCCACATTGAGATGGGCATGCCGGAGGGTCGCGCCATTGGCGGAAAAAATTGTCAGCCCGTTTTTTTTCTGCACATCAATCAGGCTCACCCCCGTCGTGAGGAGCACCGGGTGCAACAACGGCGTGGCATCGGCGCGAAAAGGCTCGCTGGCCGCCTTGGCGGTGGCTTCAATCTCATTATAACCCAGGTTGAGGTCATTCATGATTTCAATGATCCGCACGGTTTTACTATTGATCGCATTGGCCAGGTCGGTGGCCGTGTACACTTTGGCGTAAGCCGGGTCGGTGTCCGCCAGGACCCCGCCGCCCGTGGTGTGCTGGCCGAAACCCACCAGGTTGTATGCGGAGTTGACCACCGGGATGGCGGCGGTCACGGTCAGCACCACCGTGCTGCTCGTGGTGGTGCCCACGCTATTGGACACGGTCAGCGAGTAATTGCCGGCGTCCGCGGTTTGGACATTGGTCAGGCTGAGATAAGCCGCGGTCGCGCCGGGCAGCGGCATGCCATTTTTACTCCACTGATACGCCAGCGGCGCGGTGCCGGCGACGGTGGCGCTGAAGCCGGCTGCACCGCCGGCCAGCACCACCTGGGATGCTGGTTGCGTGGTGAACACGGGCGCCAGGGGATTCGTATTCACCATCAGCCAGGCGGGCGCGCTGGTCGTGGCCCCCACAAAATTCGTCACCACCACCGTGTAGCCGCCCGCCGCGCCCGGCTGCACATTCGTCAACCCCAATGTGTCGCTCGTGGCCCCGGCCAGCGCGTTGCTGGTGTTGTAAAACCACTGATAACCAAAGGGCGCACTGCCGCCCACCGACACGCTGAAACTGGCACTCTGCCCGGGCAGGACCGTCAGGCCCTGCGGCGGGGTGACAATCACGGGCGCGGTGGGAACGCTTACCGTCAATTCCGCGGTCTCGCTGGCCACCACCCCAAACGCATTGGTCACAATGACCGAGTAGCCCCCAATGTCCGTCAGTTGGGCATTGGTAATCGTCAGGAAGGCGTTCGTGGCATTGGGCAGCGCCGTGGAGCTGTCAAAATACCACTGGTAACTCAGCGGTGCCGTGCCCCCGGCATTGATGCTGAAGGTCGCGTTTTGTCCGGCAAAAATGGCCTGATTTTGCGGCTGGGCGTTGACGACTGGCGGGGAGCCAAAGGAAACCAGGTCCACGCGGACTTCATTGATCACCATGTTGGTCGCCGTGGAACCGGCGCCGGAGGGGCGCAGGGCCAGGCCGTCAAAATTGAACGTGGACGCCGCGCTGTCGGTCACCGAGGTCGCCAGCGTGGCCCCGGTGGCCAAATTTTGCCAGTTGAGGGCAATCACCTGTGAAACCGCGTCCGTCCGCTGCACGGCAAATTGCAGCCGGTATTTTCCGCCGCCGGTGAAACCGGAAAAATTATTAGTGCTGCCCGGCCCGCTGAGCAGCAGGGTCCAGTCCCCGCTCGTGCCGAGAAGGGACGCGTCCGCCGCCGTGGTGCGCTTGTAAATGCCCATGGGTGCGGTGTTGTTAAACGTCACCCCCATGTTTTGAAACAAGGCATAACCCTGGACATTGGTCCCCTGGGAACTCGTGCTGAAACCATCTGCCGTCACCCACTTCGGCGAGAGGGTGGAATCCGCAAAATCAAAGAGCCCCAGCCGGAAACCGCCGGCCGTGTTGAGCGGCGCGACGTTGTTAAAGGTGAAGGTCAGCGAAACGGTCAGGACGTCGCCAACCCCCAACTGGACCGGACTGGACGAATTGGTGCGAAAATAACTGATGCCCATGAAGGAACCGCTGGGCACGGCCAGCGCCAGCCCGTTGGTGCTCGTTGTGGCATTGGCCGCCGCGGAAACAAACCAGGCCGCGTCCGTCGGCAGATTCTGGTTGTTCCGGGTGCCGTCGGCAAACGTGTCATCGAGCAGGACGTTGGCCCGCGCCGGTGCCGCCGCCACAAGGAGCAGGGCACTGGCAAAAATCAGGGAACGCATGTGGGTCATAAATATGCAAGGCTGCCGCCCATGGGTTTCTATTAACTGGGAACCTCGCCAGCTTAACCCCGCCCGCGCTTTCGTCAGCTCCGTTTATTTGCAAATAAGTTTGAAATTCAGGCACTTGCCCGCCCAGATGCTTGCGCTTAAAATGCAAACACCCGCATTGATCGGCTCCAATGCGGGTGTTTGGTTTTTGCACCAGGTAGTTTTTGCCGTCCCTGCGCGCTGGGACGATGCGTGATGAATTTCCTGGCGATGTTTCCCAGGGTTCTGCCGTTCGTCGGCACTGGCCGGACTAGCGCATTGACAAAAATGATGTAGCGCTGCGAAGCGAGGCTTTGGCGAAGGCGCATACCTGCCACGGTCTGTGCCTGAGCCAAAAGGAAGCCCAAAACCCCAAAGACCGCTTCCCGCAGGGTTCCCAACGCAGAGCTACAACATTTAGGAAATGCTCTAGCGCTTGGTCACCCGCAACCCGAGCGCATCTTTCGTACTGGCAAAAGACAAAATGCCCTTTTCCGAGGTGACGCCCAGATAGGGATCATTATTGATGAGAATATTGCCATCAATGTCTAGATAATCAGTCAACTCCGCCAGGTGCGCGGCCGCCGTGATGAGCACGCTCGTCTCAATCATACACCCGATCATCGTTTTCAAGCCCGCGCGGCGCGCGGCTTGCAGGGCGCTGTAGGCGACACTAACGCCTCCGGTTTTGACCAGCTTCACATTCACTCCGTGAAAACATTCGGCGCAGTGCGGAATATCCTGCTCGGTGTGATACGACTCATCCGCCAGCAGCGGCAGCGGCGAGCGCTCCTTGAGCCAGATCAGATCCCTGGCCGGGGTGTCGCGTGGCATGGGTTGCTCAATAAATTGGATATTCCCATCGCGGGCCAGCCATTCGGTGCGTTCCAAGGCCGCCTCCTTGGTCTTCCAGCCTTCGTTCGCGTCCACGCGCACGGGCTTGGTGGGCGCCACTTCGCGCAAGGCCGCGAGGTTGGCCACTTCGTTGGCGTCACCCACCTTGAGTTTGAGCACGGGATAATGGGCGGCTTCCAAAACCTTGACGCGGATGACTTCCGGAGAATCGATGCCAATGCTAAAGGAGGTGACGTGATGCCGCTCACGGAAGCCCAGGCCGAGGTAATCGTAAATCGGCTGCTGGGCGCGACGGGCCGCGCCATCCAGCAGGGCAATATTAAAGGCGCACTTGGCCGCCATCTCATGCGGGGCCAGGCTCGCCACATACGCGGAGCTGCCGGCCACATCCGCGAAGGAAAGCCGGCGGGCGTCCACCTTGGCACAAAAGGCCAGCACGCCTTCGGGCGTTTCCTCGTAAGTACGGGACGGCGCCGCCTCACCCAAGCCCACCACGCCGTCATCATCCGTGAGCTCCACGATGATGACTTGGTGCACATGCGCGCCATTGCTGGTGCCGCTGGCAATGGCCCACCGATGGGTCAGCTGCAAATCACAGGTCCAAAACCTCAACTTCATCCAATATTAATGGGATAAATTGGGGTTTATGACAATAATAATACGCCCGGAAGTTTTCCTGCAGGGAATCACCGCGCGAGTAGGAACCCTTGCGCCCATGGGCCACAACTGGTTGCGCGGCGCACGCGCGGCACCTATTTGCTGCCGGGTTTCACGGCGGGGGTCGCGGCCAGGTCCGGCGGCAGCTTTTCCGCTTCGAAGGCTTCCACCTGCAAAGCGAGGAGGCTTACGAAGGGGACGCCGAAGTTCACCGCGCCATTGGAACGATCCACTATGGCCGCCACGCCGACGACCTGGCCTTGGTGCTGCTTCACAATATCCAGGGTCTCCTGCACCCGGCCGCCCTTGGTGACCACATCCTCGACCACGAGAATTTTTTCACCCGGCGCGATTTTAAACCCGCGCCGCAGGACCAGCAGTCCGGCCTCCTTTTCCACAAAGATGAAGCGCACGCCCAGTTGCCGGGCCACTTCCTGGCCGATCACCAGCCCGCCCATGGCCGGAGCCACCACCGTGACCTCACCTAGCGGACGAACGCGGGCGGCGAGGGCCGCCCCTAGGCGTTCCACCTCCGGCATTTTTTGCAGCGCCAGCGCGCATTGGAAAAACTGGCGGCTGTGCAGGCCGCTGCGGAGAATAAAGTGCCCTTCGAGCAGAGCCCCGGAGTCGCGAAAGATTTGGAGGACTTCGTCGTGCGTCATGTCGCCCCAAGTTACGGCGGACAGTGCCGGCAGGCCAAGCGGAAAATGCCGCCGCCCGGCAACGCGGGCGGCGGTTTACTGCTGAAACTGAATCAACTCCCGCCCATCCAGCCGCTTGGACAAATCAATCGGATCGCCCACCGACACCTGCCGGGGATTCACTTGATAAGCCCAGACTTGGAAATGGGTCAGCGTCGCGGAACCGTAAATCGTTGCAAACGCGCCGTCCACCGCGTCCGCCCCATGGGCCACCTTTACGCGGCCGATGCGCAGGGTGTTAAAGCGGGCGTCGAAGGTGAGCCATTCCCGCCCAAGATACACTTCACAATAAGCATGAAAATCCATGGGCGTGCCCGGGTCAACGAAGCCAATGTCCGGCAGGTGCCCGGTCACATACCGCGCGGGCAGGTTGAACGTGCGGCACAGCGCGATCATGACGTGGGCAAAATCACGGCAGACCCCATAACGCCGCTCAATGACCTCCGAGGCCGACAAATCCGGACGCCCCGAGAGATAGCGATATTCGATGTTATTGTGGACCCAGTCACAAATCGCCTGCACGCGCGGAAGGCCGTGGGGAATGTGGCCGAACTGGTTCCACGCGAAATTCAGCAGCTTGTCGGAATCGCAATAGCGACTGGGCAGGGTGTGGCGCAGCAACTCATACGGGAGCTGGCCCACCGGCAAAATCGGCCCGGAAATGTTCCGGCTGTCCGGCAGCGAGGAAATGGCCACGAGCGCGTCGTGCCGGATTTCATTGCGGCCCGGCATGAACATGGAGCGGTAAGTGATATTGCCGTGAGAATCCTGGAACTCATACGCCGGCAGGCCGATGCCGAAGGATAACTTTTCCTGCATCACCAGCACATTGCCCTCGAGCCGGGGCTTGAGCACGAAGAGCACGGCGGTGGGCACGGTGGTTTCATAAATCAAATGACAACCCACCCGTACCGTAAGATTCAGCGGCGTCCAATACATAAAAGATTTTCGGTTTCCTTGCGGCCGGCACCCGCCAGCACGTCCAAGGTATACGGGCATGGCGACGGAGCGCACTCAATTCGCATTATTTATTGCGCTTCCAGCCAGCGGATATTCTGGGGCACGCGGACGGAATGGAATATGGGGTAAAACCCTACCTGACTCAAAATTAGCTCTGAACAAATTGCGCCTCGTCGGCCTCAACGCAAATGAAAACCGCCCTGAAACACCACCTCCGCCGCCGTGACGATGAAAAACACCGCGCTCACCAGGGCGTTCAGACGGAAAAAGGCGACATTGATCCAGTTCAGGCTGCGGCGGCGTGCGACCCAATGCTCCAGCACCAGGCAGGCCACGATGATCAGCCAGCCAATCGTATAGGCGAAGTGAAACCCGCAGAGCAAACCAAAGGCAAACAACATCCCGCACATCACCATGTGCGCGAGAAAAGCCGCTTGCAGCGCATTTTTCGGTCCCCACGCCACCACCAGCGAATGCAGCCCGTGCGACTTGTCGAATTCATAATCCTGCAACGCATAAATGATGTCGAAGCCGATCAGCCACAGCACCACCGCCACCGAGAGCACGCTCATTTGGAGTATTTCCAAGCCCGAAACATTCGCCCCCTTCACCGCCAGCCACGCGCCCACCGGCGCCAGCGCCAGCGCGATGCCCAAAAATACGTGGGTATAATCCGTGAAGCGTTTCGTCAGGGAATAAAAGCAGATTACCACCAGTGCCACCGGTGAGAGGTAAAAGCACAATGGGTTTAAAAAATAACTGGCGGCGATCAACCCCGCGGCGGCGCCCGCACACAAGGTGCAAGCCTCGAACAGGGACATCTGGCCGGCGGGCAGATGGCGTCTGGCTGTGCGCGGATTCAGCGCGTCAAACTTGCGGTCCACAATCCGGTTGAAGGCCATCGCCGCCGTGCGAGCGCAGACCATGGCGACTAAGATGAGCCCAAAGGTGCGCCACCCGGGCCAGCCCCGATGGTCTCGCGCGGCCACGCACATTGCCGCCAGAGCGAACGGCAGAGCAAAGACCGTGTGCGAGAACCGCACAAACGAACCCCATTTTTGGAGGACGGCGAGCATGCGTTGACGGCGGGTTACTCCGCCTCCTCTGTCCAGCGCGCCACGAGGTTGTGTTTCACGCCCAGATGATCCAGCACCCGCGCCACCACGGTGTCCACCACTTCCACCACGGTTTTCGGACCCGTGTAAAAACTTGGGTTGGCGGGAATCAGCGTGGCTCCGGCCAGCAGGAGCAGTTCAAAGTTTTTGACATGAATGAGGCTGATGGGCGTTTCGCGCGGGACCAGGATGAGCTTGCGGCGTTCTTTGAGCGCCACATCCGCCGCGCGCAGCAGGACATCCTCGCTGTAACCATGGGCGACCCGGCCCAGCGTGCCCATGGTGCAGGGGATGATCACCATGGCATCCGGCGGATTCGAGCCGCTGGCGAAGGGGACATTCATGCTTTTCAGGCCATAGGCCGTCACGCCAGCGGGCAATTTCAACCCCCCGGGCAGCTCGGTGGCCACCACTTGATGCGCGTAATTGCTCATCACCACGTGGATTTCGTGCTCGCGCGGGTCGAGATTATCGAGCAGGCGCTGGGCGTACAACGAGCCACTGGCTCCGGTGATGGCAACGAGAATTTTCAATGGATGCGAAAATCGCAGGGAGAACATACCTTAACCGTGGATGGCAAACAAGCCGCTGGTGGGCCGTGGTCGGCGAAAAAGTTCGCGAAACTTGAAGTTTGCCGAGGAGGGTGGGCGAGGACCACCAGCGCGAGCGTGCAGCCGGGCAGCGTCCGGTTTTTGACCGGTCGGTCATAGAAGATCGTCATGATGACATTCATCCCGCACGAATTTAACCGGGGACCCTGGACAAAGGCTGTCCAGGGTCCAAAAAAAGTGAATTATTTTTTTGAGGTCAGCAGCGCTTGGTGACTCAAGCAGCAGGATGTCGCCCGCCACGGCGGGCGGGATGCCTGCCTCGCATTAACTCCCCGCCAAAACAACTTGAGTCCGATTTGCAGTTGCGCACAATGTCGGGGTGTTCAGACCCGCGGTCATTCTTTTAACCTGCCTGGCCCTTGGCCTCGCCGGGTGCGGCACCGCGCCCATGGAACCTCCGCCCGAGTCCCCCGCGCCCCCGGTGATGGCCGGGCCGGTTCCGAAGTCCAAACCCCCGGTACCGCCGGTGGTTAAAATCAAGCCGCCGGTGACCAACCCGTACACGAATATCATCAACCGCCCGGCGATGCCATTGAACGCTCCACCGGCGATGGTTTCGCGGCCGGTGCTGACCTGGACTTCCTTGAATCGTTGGACGCAAGAGCATTCGCTGGGCTTGCCGCGCCGGATCAGCACCACGCCAGTGGTCGCTTACGCCATTTATTCGAATTGGGGCGTCATGATTGTGGAAATCGGCAGCCGCGATGCCACGTGGAATGGCACGCTCATCCATTTGGGGTTTTCGCCGGAAATGATCGATGACCAGGTCTTTGTCCACGGTTTGGATTTGGAGAAAAACCTGTCGCCATTGCTTTGCCAAGGCCCGAAAGCACCTGAGGCCAGCCGCGTTATCGTTATCGACCCTGGTCATGGCGGTCCACAAGTGGGGACAGTCAGTGTCTTGGATGGGCGCACGGAGAAGACCTTTACGCTTGATTGGGCCAAACGGCTGGCACCCATGCTGGAGGCCCGGGGATGGCAGGTGATATTGACCCGAACCAACGATGCGGATATTGAAGTGACCAACCGGGTGACCTTTGCCAATGCCCACCACGCAGCGGTATTTATCAGCCTCCACTTTAATTCCTCGGCCCCGGACCACAAGCAGTCCGGTTTGGAAACGTATTGCCTCACCCCCACGGGCATGCCTTCCTTCATCACGCGGGGCTACCCGGATCTCGCCTATCTGAATTTTCCGGCCAATGCCTATGACCGCGAGAGTTTCCTGCTGGCCGTGCACTTGCACCGCTCCATCCTTCATGCCACGGGCGAGGAAGATCGGGGCGTGCGCCGGGCGCGCTTCCTGGGTATTCTGCGCGGACAACATTGCCCCTGCGTGCTGATTGAGGGCGGTTATTTGTCGAACCCGCGAGATGCGGCGCAGATTGAGAGCCCGGAATTCCGGCAAAAACTAGCCGAGGCCGTGGCGGCGGCGCTGGGCGATGTGGCGCATGAGTGAACGCAAACATATTTTGGTCACCGGCGGGGCGGGCTTTATTGGCTCGCACCTGGTGGAACGACTGCTGCTCGGGGGTAAACGGGTCGTGGTGATTGACGACCTCTCCACCGGGAGCCGGGAGAACCTGAGGACCTTTGCCAGTCATCCCGCCTTGGAATTCATCCACGCGAAAATTTGCGACTGCCCCCGGCTGGCGGAACTCGCGGCCGAAGCGGAATTTATCTTTCACCTTGCGGCCACCGTGGGCGTGGAATTGGTGGTGAAATCCGCCCTGCACGTCCTGGAAGCGAGCTTTCACGAAACCCAGCTTTTGTTGCAGGCCGCGGTGGTGAATCACACACCCTTGCTGCTCACCTCCACCTCCGAAGTCTATGGCAAGAGCCAAAAACCCGCTTTCAGCGAGGAGGACGATTTGCTCATCGGGCCACCCGGGCAATCCCGCTGGAGCTATGCCTGCTCGAAGCTCACGGATGAATTTCTAGCGCTGGCCTACGCGCGGGAAAAAGGCCTGCCCGTGATCATCGCGCGGCTGTTCAACACTGTGGGACCCCGCCAAACCGGCCGGTACGGCATGGTGCTGCCCCGCTTCATCGCTTCCGCCCGCGCGGGCGAACCGCTGAAAGTGTTCGGTGATGGCGCGCAGACCCGTTGCTTCTGCCTGGTGACTGATGTCGTGGAGGCGCTGGTGCGCCTGCAAGCCACCCCTGCCGCCCGCGGGGAGATTTTCAACATAGGCGGCACCGAGGAGGTATCCATGCTGGAACTCGCCCGCCGCGTCGTGGCCACGCTGGAATCCCGCTCGGCCATCGAACTCATCCCTTACGACCAGGCCTACGCCCCGGGTTTCGACGACATGCGCCGCCGCAAACCCCTGGTGGAAAAACTCGAGCGCTGCGTCGGTTTCCATCCGCAGACGACCCTGCGGGATATCATCCGGATCACGGCAGGTTAGGAAACCGTGCCAGCCGCGATGACGCGGATGAACCGCGAACGATAAGGGTTTAACCTGGCTGGTGTTTTAAACCCATGGCGGCGGGACGCCGGAGCTACCTCGCGGCCCCATCCCCGCCCCGCCCGTGCTTGCGCGTTGCATCGCGCGGGGGCCCGGCTTATGCTGTCGGCACTGTGGCTGACCAACGAAATCCCATCATTGCCGCGCTGGATGTGCCGACGGCCGAGCAGGCGCTAACGCTAGCGGAACTGATTGCCCCGGCGGTCGGGGCCTTCAAAATCGGCGGCGAACTTTTCACCGCCGCCGGACCGGACATCGTCCGCCGGGTGCGCGCCACGGGAGCGGCGGTCTTTCTGGACCTCAAATTTCACGACATCCCCAACACGGTCGCCAAGTCGGTGGCCAGCGCCCTCCGGCTGGATGTGCAAATGCTGACGATTCACACCAGCGGCGGTGGGGAAATGATGCGCGCCGCCGAAAAATCGGCGTTGGACACGACGAAACAATTGGGCCTGGCGCTGCCGCTGGTCCTGGGCGTGACCGTGCTGACGAGTTCGGATGCAGGCACGCTGGCGGAGATTGGCTGCGAGCCGAATCCAGAGCACCAGGTGGCTCGGCTGGCACGGCTGGCGGTGGCGTCCGGGTTGCGCGGGCTGGTATGCTCGCCCTTGGAACTGGTGGCACTGCGGCAGATCCTCCCTTCGTCAATCCAACTGGTGACCCCGGGCATCCGCACCGGGGCGGAGAAGGCGGACGATCAGAAGCGCACGCTGACGCCGCGCGAGGCCATGGCCGCCGGGGCGAGCTGGCTGGTGATTGGCCGGCCGATTTACGGCGCGGAAAACCCGCGGGCGGCGGCGGAGAAGATTTTGGAATCCCTATCCTAAATATATGAGTGAAAACATTGTGACAGTGGTGGCCATGTTTGAGGCCCGGCCGGGCAAGGAAGCCGCGCTGCGCGCGGCGCTGGCCGGGTTGGTGGCCCCGACGCGGATCGAGGCGGGCTGCATCAATTATGACCTGCACCAGGCAGCGGGTGATCCCGGGAAATTTGTGTTTCTGGAAAACTGGACCAGCAAAGCGCTGTTGGATGCCCATTTGCAATCCCCGCATCTCCAGGCGTTGTTGCCCCGCGTGGATGAACTGTGCGCGGCCCCGCCGGTGATCAGTTTGTGGGAGCGGATTGCGTAGGGACCGAACCGTCCGGAACGCGGCGGTGTTACATCCGACATGGGAACCGAGCATTTTTTGAAAGGAGCCTGCACCGCTTGTGGCGGGCACTTGGAATTTCCGGCCACTGGCGCCGGTCAGGACATCACCTGCCCCCATTGCGGCCAGCGGACCAAATTGCTGCCCGGGCCGGCGACGGCCACGCACACTGGGAAATGGTGGAAAGTTCTGCTGGCACTGCTGGCGACCCTGGCCTTTCTCGGTTCGCTGGTGGCGTTTTGGGTTGTCAGCCGGCAACCCAACCCCCATGGGGCGGCAATAACCAACAGCGCGATTGTCGCGGCTGCCCCCCTGCCAACTAACCCGATGCCGGCACCAGTCGCCCCCCAACCGGCAGCCACTATGGTCAAGCCTGGCGAAACACTGACGAATGATTTCATCATCACGCCCGGACACTTGGAGCCGACGCCCGGCAGTTCGCTGGTATATGTGACCGGCAAAGTCCGCAACCCCACGGACCGCCAGCGGTTTGGGGTAAAAATCCGGTTTGCCCTGCTGGACGCCAGCGGCGCGCCCATCGGCTCGGCGACGGATTACCAGTCCGTCATCGATCCCCACGGCGAATGGGCTTTCAAAGCGATGGTTATGGAATCGAAGACCGTGGCGACGCGGCTGAGCGCGATTAGCGAAGATAAGTGAGGCATTACTTCACAAGGCAAAATCCCTGGTGAATTCCAACAGTTCGGTGGGGTTTAAATCGGAGATCGCCCAGCAGGTCATGCCGCCCTGGTTCCAGTGGATGAGGTTAAACCCTTGGCGGACGGAGTCGAGGGACGGTGCGGAGTTTTTTTCACTGCCGGGCCAGAGGAAGACATTGATGATATGCTTATTGCGTTGAAAGACCAACGCGGCCACGGTGCGGTGGTGGAGGTAATCCAACCGGCCGCCGATGAGGGGGAAGCCCTGCGCGGCGAGGTCTTTCACCGGCGGGGCAAAATCCACCCGGCCATTGAACCACGGTTTGACGGTGTGCTGGTCGGTGGAAACGACATCGAGCGCGTGATTAGCCATCAAGGAGCGGATGTGGCTGGACACGATTTCTGCCGTCAATTGTTCGTGACCGGAGGGCCGGTTTAGGGTGACCGCCAACAACGCCGCGAGGCAGACAACCATGGCGCCAGACAAGGCCGGCACCAGCCGAAACCAGGACCAGAAGGCCGGTTTGGGTTCCGGCCGGGCTTGGGCGCTCAATTCCGCCAGCACATTTCGTCGCAAGGCCGCCGGGGCGGGGTGATAGAGGGACTCCTGCCGCAGGGATTGTTGCAACTGCTGCAATTCCCGCACGGCGCGGGTGCAGGCGGGGCAAGCCGGCAGATGGCCTTCCATTTCCAGCATGCGGACGGTATCCAGTTCGCCGTCGACGTATGCGGCGAGGAGCGGACGGGCCTGCTCGCAATTCATGATGGGCCTCCGGTCTGGTATTCCCGGGCCAGTTGTTTCTGCAACAGTTTCCGGGCCCGGGCCAGCCGGGACATGACGGTGCCAATGGGCAGATCCGCCAGGATGGCAATGTCTTTGTAACTCATGGCTTCCATTTCTCGCAACACAATGATTTCCCGAAATTCGACCGGCAGGGCCGCGATGGCACGCCGCACGGTCTCGGCGTCGGCCTGACGGGTTTGCAGCGCCTCGCCGGCGGCGGCGGGGTCGGCGACCTCAAGGGCCGCGTCATCCAGTTCCACGGTGGGGATGGCCGGGCGATTCTGGCGCAGCCAGGTGTAAAACGTATTGCGCACGATGGCCAGCAGCCAGGCGCGCGGGTTGTCACCGCGAAAGCCGCCGAAGAACTTGAAGGCGCGCAGACACGCCTCCTGCACCACATCCTGCGCGTCCTGGTCGTTGCCGGCGAGCCAGCGGGCGAGGTTGTGGGCGGCATCAAGGTGCGGCAGCACCGTCTGCTCAAAGGCTGGCAATCGTTCGCGCGCTTCCACCGTTACGTTTTGCTAGGCAGCGTCCCAAATGGCAAGACCAATCCACCGGGTATTTTATTCCCGCAAAGATTTTTTATTTTTCCGGAATAACGGCGCCCGAACCCGAGTCTGGAATGGCTCATATAACCATAACTATGAAACCAAAATCAATCAAACCAACCTTTACTGAAACGCGCCTTCTGGCGGCGCACGGCGACCACCTGGAGCACGACCACCAAAATGACGGCGTGGACCGCCGGGGCTTTTTGAAATGCATGGCCTGGGCTGGCACGGGCATGTTGTGGACCGCGACGGGCGGGCTGCTTGCGTCCAAAATCCTCAGCCCAACCCGGGCGCTGGCCGACGATCGGGGAACCACTTCCGGTGGTGATTTTAGCTTTGTGCAAATCAGCGACAGTCACATTGGCTTCAACAAGCCGGCCAACACCGACGTGGCGGGCACGCTGCAACAGGCCATTGCCAAAATAAATGCCCTGCCCCAAGCGCCGGATTTCATCCTGCACACAGGCGATTTGACCCACCTGGCCGAGCCGGAGGAGTTTGACACGCTGGACCAGTTGCTTAAAACGGCCAAAGCGGGTCGGATATTGTATGTTCCCGGGGAACACGATGTGATCAGCGACAACGGGAAGGAATTCCTGGCGCGCCATGGCAAAGGGTCACATGGACAGGGCTGGTTTAGCTTTGATCAGCGCGGGGTGCATTTTATCGGGCTGGTGAACGTCCTGAACATTGCCGAGGGCGGTCTGGGAGTGCTGGGCGAGGACCAGTTGCAATGGCTGGCGAACGATGTGGGCGGCTTGTCCGGCAGCACGCCGATCGTGGTGTTCGCGCATGTGCCGCTGTGGTCGGTTTATCCCCAATGGGGCTGGGGGACGCAGGATGCGGAGCGCGCACTGGGTTTGCTGAAGCGGTTTGGGTCCGTGACGGTGCTCAATGGGCATATTCATCAAACGCTCAAAAAGGTGGAGGGCAACGTGACGTTTCACACCGCCATGTCCACGGCCTTTCCGCAACCCGCGCCCGGGACGGCACCGAAGCCGGGTCCGATGAAGGTGGACCCAGCCATCCTGCCCAAGGTGCTGGGTATTACCGAGGTGCACTTTGTGGCGAACACCCACGATCTGGCCGTGGTGGATGCCACCTTGGGATGAAACCGGATGGCCATGAAAACACGGTTGTTAAGCATACGAAAGACCGCGCTCACGGGGATCGCGATATTTTCGCTAGTAACCGCCTTGAGTCATTCAGGCCAGGGTGGTGAAACGCAGGTTACGCCGGGCAACGCGGCGACAGTTCAAGGCCGAAGCCTGTTTTTGATCAATTGCGCACATTGCCATGGGGCGGATGCGACCGGGGATGAAGGGCCGGATTTGCACAGCCTAGACCTGCCAGATGAGCGCGTGGCAAAACTCATAAATAATGGAAAAAAGGGCGAGATGCCGAAATTCAGCGCGAAGCTGGACGGCGAACAGGTGCGTCTGCTGATTGCATACTTGCACACCCTGAAATGAGTATGGACGGAAAAACAAAACACCCGCAGACCATGCCGGTCTGCGGGTGGGATTTAAGGAAGGCCCGGCTTAATTAAGCGCGATATCAATCTGCTTGGGCTTGGCTTCCTCGCTCTTGGGCAGCGTCACCGTGAGCACGCCATCTTTGTAGGCGGCTTTCACTTTGCTGGCCGCGATGGTTTCCGGCAGGTTCACCACTCGCTGGAAGCGGCCGTAGAACCGTTCGGAATGGTACACTTCGGCGTCTTCCGACTTGGCTTCGTTTTTGCGCTCGCCGCTGATGGTCAGAGTGCCAGCTTCCAGGGAGAGTTTGACATCTTCCTTGTTGACGCCGGGAAGCTCGACCCGGACGAGGTAGTTGTCCTTTTCCTCGCACACTTCCAAGGCCGGAGCCCAAGGAGCAGGGGCACCGCTGGCCAGCGGGAAGTTTAAGAAACGTTCGAGTTCGTTGTGGAAGCTCGAGAGGCGGTTCAGGGGGGAGCGTTGCAGTTGGATCAGGTTCATAGGTTTATTATTTGGTTACTGGTTTTTGTTTGTTAGTTTGTTGGTCTTAAAAGTTGTTCGCGTCATCGGCGACGAGAGTTATTTAGCTTGCGGCGTGCCAATCCGGAAAATGGCTAAAACCGACTAAATATGGGCGTTTTCACCCATGATAACCGCCAAAAGTGTGCCATAATGCGCCAGCAGGTGACACATCCGTTGCGCCAAGTGTGCCAAAAGTGCGCTATTGCCATGGGCAATAAAAAAGCCCCAGGCAATTTCGCCCGGGGCTGGTGAAGGTCAATATCGGTTTAGTCGAAAGCGTGGCCGGCGCAGCAGAGCACGTTTTTGACTTTGTGGCGCACGAGGTCTTTGACGCCTTGGCGGGCCGGTCCGAGGTACTTGCGGGGATCGAATTCGCCGGGTTTCTCGGAGAACACTTTGCGGATGGCGGCAGTCATGGCCATGCGCAGGTCGGTGTCGATGTTGACCTTCGTGCAACCCACGCGGCGGGCGACTTCGATGTCGGATTCCGGCACGCCCTGGGCGTCGGGCATTTTGCCACCGTACTTGTTGATCTCGGTGACGAGATAAGCGGGCACGCTGGAGGCACCGTGCAAAACGAGGGGATAATCGCCGAGGTTGGCTTCGAGGAGCGCTTTCTTGATGGCTTTAAGGCGTTCGAGGTCCAGGTGCTGCTCGCCTTTGAATTTATAGGCACCATGGGAGTTGCCGATGGCAATGGCCAGGGAGTCGCAGCCGGATTGTTTGACGAATTCGACGGCTTCCTCGGGGTTGGTGTAGTGGCCGCTCATGGAGTGGGCGCCGCCTTCTTCACCTTCATCGAACTGCGCGCCGACGAGGTGGCCGAGTTCGGATTCCACGGAGCAGTTATATTTGTGAGCGTATTCGACCACTTTCTTGGTGATCTCGATGTTCTTTTCCCAAGGCTCGTGGCTGGCATCGATCATGACGCTGGTGAACCCTTCATCGATGCATTCCTTGCACAATTCGAAGGTGTCGCCGTGGTCCAGATGGACCGCGATGGGCACGGTGGAGAGGCTGACGGCGGCCTCGATCAATTTTTTGAGGTAAATGGGATTGGCATACTGGCGGGCGCCCTTGGAGATTTGCAGCATCAGCGGCGCCTTCTCCTCCTCACAGGCTTCCACGATGGCCTGGATGAGTTCCATGTTGTTAACGTTGAACGCGCCGAGCGCATATTTGCCCTTCAACGCTTTCGCGAAGAGGTCTTTTGTATGTGTTAATGGCATAATGTTCTAAAGTTTTAATTCACCGCAAATCCTTAACAATTGTCCCAACTAACGGGCATTATAGGCAGGTGGCGGGGAAAGGAAATAAAAAATAATTGGCGTTTGTCGCGCATAAATTGCTTTCCGTGAGGGCGGGATTGGGCGAAAACAAGGTCGTGCACGTGCGTTTTCTCCTGGGACCCGCGGGCAGCGGCAAGACGTGGCGCTGTCTGGCGGAGGTGCGGACGGCACTGGCGGCCGACCCGGCGGGCGAACCGTTAATTCTGCTCGCCCCGAAACAGGCGACCTTTCAACTCGAACGGCAATTACTGGCGACGGGGGGTTTGGCGGGCTTTGCGCGGTTGCAGATTCTTTCCTTTGAGCGGCTGGCGGACTTCGTGCTGGACCAGGCCGGGGTGGTGGCCCCGCATTATTTGAGCGAGGAAGGCCGGGTGATGGTGCTGCGCGCGTTGCTGATGTTGCACGAGGGCGAGTTGCAATTATTTCGCCGGAGTGCGCGGCGGACGGGGTTTGCCGGATTATTGAGTCGGCTGCTGGCCGAATTACAGCAGCACCGCGTGAGCCCGGGCAAACTGCGCGAAATGGCGGGGCGGGGGGAGGGGTCGGCAGAGCTCAGGGCGAAGCTGGCGGATCTGGCGATTTTGCTGGAGGCGTACCGGAAATGGACGGATGACCATGGGTTGCAGGATGGGAGTCATTTGCTGGACCTGGCGGCGCGCTTGCTGGCTCCGGGACGGCAACCGGCGTTGCAACTGGGCATCGGGCGGTTGTGGCTGGATGGGTTTGCGGAGATGACGCCGCAGGAACTGGATTTGTTGATGGCGGTGCTGCCGCATTGCCGGGAGGTGACGCTGGCGTTTTGCCTGGGGGACACGGCGGCAGGCGGGGGGTCCTGGCTGTCCATATGGGCGGCGGTGGGGCGGCTTTACCAGCAATGCCGGGAGCGGGTGGCGCGGCGGCCGGACGCGGTGGTGACGGTGGAGGTGCTGGGCCGCGATTCAGGCACCACGCGGTTTGCGGCCAGTCCGGCGTTGCGGGCACTGGAACTGGCCTGGGCGGGGAATTTTCCGCCGCAGCCGGGGCCGGCGATTCCTGCCAACGGGGTGCGCCTGGCGGTCGGCGCGGATGCCGAGGCGGAGGCCACCCTGGCGGCGCGGACGATTCGGGATTTTGTGCGCGGCGGCGGGCGTTACCGCGATTGTGCAGTGATCGTGCGCAGTCTGGAGGGTTATCACAAGGCGCTGGCGCGGAGCTTTCGGCGGCACGACATCCCGTTTTTCCTGGACCGGCGGGAATCCATCGCGCATCACCCGCTGGCGGAACTGACGCGGAGCGCGTTGCGCACGGTGGCCTATGACTGGGCGCAGGAGGACTGGTTCAGCGCGTTAAAGGCGGGGTTTGCCCCGGTGGCGGAGACGGAGATTGACCGGCTGGAAAATGAGTCGCTTGCGCGGGGCTGGCGGGGGAAAAAATGGCGGGAACCGATTCCCATTAGCGATGCTCCCGGGCTGGCGGAATGGGTGGAGGCGGTGCGCCAGGCCGTTTACCCGCCGTTTGGTGAACTGGCCCGGCGGCTGGGGGTGAACCAGTCGCGTCCCACGGGCGGTCAACTGGCGGCGGCAGTGCGCCAGCTCTGGCAGGCGCTGAAGGTGGAGGAGATTTTGGAGCGATGGAGCACGGCCGGGGTCAGCGAGGCGGCGGTTCACCGCACGGTGCTGGAGCAAATGCATGACTGGCTGGAAAATGTGGAAGAGGCCTTTGCGGATGAGCCCCTGGCGTTGCGCGACTGGCTGCCGATTCTCGATGCCGGGCTGGCCGGGCTGACCGTGGGGGTCATTCCGCCGGCGCTGGACCAGGTGCTGGTGGGGGCGATTGACCGGGCGCGGAATCCGGAATTAAAACTCACCTTGGTGCTGGGCTTGAACGAGGGGGTGTTTCCGGCCACGCCCGCGCCGGCCACGATTCTCACGGAGGATGATCGCGCGGAACTCAGTCAGCAGGGCATCCTGCTGGGGCCGGACTTGCGGGAACGGCTGGCGCGGGAGCGGTTTTACGGGTACATCGCGTGCACACGTTCCAGCGAGCACTTGTGGCTGACGTACGCGCGGCACGATGCCGCCGGCACGGCGCTGAATCCCTCGCCCTTTATCGGCCAGGTGCAGCGGCTTTTTCCGGGGCTGGTCACGGAAGCTTTTGCGGTGGACCGCCCCTGGCAGGAGGCCGAAACGGCGAGGGAACTGGCGCCGGGACTGCTCGGCTTGCCACCGTTGCCGCCGACCGTTCCGGCGGGCACGCCGCAGTGGGCGGACTTGCTGGCGCTGCCGTTGGTGGCAGAACGGGTGCGCGAGTTGGGAGCGTTGCGCGAGCCGTTACCGAACGAATCGCTGACGCCGGCGCGGGCGCGCGCCCTGTACGGGGCGACGCTGCGGACTTCGGTGAGCCGGCTCGAGGAATTCGCGGCGTGTCCGTTCCGGTTTTTTGTGAAGTCCGGTTTGCAAGCGGGCGAGCGCAAATTATTTGAACTGGATGCCCGCGAGCGCGGGAATTTCCAGCATGACGTGCTCAAGATGTTTCACGAGCGGCTGGAGGCCGTCCACCGGCCGTGGCGGGATTTGACGCCGCTGGAAGCGCGGGAAACCATTGGGGCGATTGCCCGGGAACTGATGCCGGAATATCGGGACGGGCTGTTCCGGGATTCGGCGAAAACGCTCTTCGCCGCGCGGGCGATGACGGGGGCCTTGCAGGATTTTGTGGAGGTGATCGTGACCTGGTTGCGCGGGCAGTATGATTTTGATCCCACCCTGGCGGAGGCGGCGTTTGATAACAAACCCGGTGCGCGGCTGCCGGCCTGGGAGGTGCCGCTGGGTCCGGATTTTCCGGGGCTCAAACTGGCATTGCACGGGCGGATTGACCGGGTGGATCTCTGGCGTGAACCCGGCGGGGACACGGCGCTGGCGGTGATCATTGATTACAAGTCCGGCGGCAAAAAGCTGGATCCGGTGCTGGTGGAAAACGGGGTGCAATTGCAACTGCTGGCGTATCTCAATGTACTACGCCACTGGCCGCAGCCGGACTTGCTGCCGGGCCTCCGACACATTGAACCGGCGGGGGTGTTTTACGTGAATTTGCGCGGGGCGTTTGAAGCGGGCGGGACGCGGGACGAGGTGATTGCGGGGGCGGCGCAGGCGCGGCGGCAGGCGTACCGGCACACGGGAAAATTTGACGCGAGCCGGCTGCCGCAACTGGACCGGGCGGGAAATGCGGACCAGTTTAACTATCGGGTGAACAAGGATGGGAGCCTGCACAAAGGGTCGTCCGAGGCGCTGGGCCGGGCGGAATTTGTGGCCCTGCTGGACGGGGTGGAGACGCAGTTGGTGAGCATGGGCCGGCGGATCTACGCCGGGGCGGCGGCAGTGGATCCGTACCGGAAGGGGAGCAGCACGCCGTGTGATTATTGTGATTATGCGGCGGCGTGCCGGATTGATCCGTGGACGCATGCGTACCGGCGGTTGAGGGCGGCGGGAGACGGGGGAGGAAATTCCAAATCCCAACATCCAAGCTCCAGAGAATAACCAATGGGACCGACAGGACGAATAGGACCTGTGAATTTGCCGGCGGGGAAGAGAACTGAATGCCATCGTCACACGGCTGGAGGGCGTGCTGCGGGTCACGGACCCGCGCGCCGGGGGAGCGGCGGGGAGCGCAAATTCCAACATCCAAGCTCCAGAGAATAATCAATATTCAAGCTCCACGAGGATGGTCCCGCCCTTACAGGGCGGCGGGGATTTTGGTGGGAATGTACCCGGGCCTGCATCCCGGGCTGTAACATTACGGGCTTTCAGCCCGCAGAGGGGGGCGGCGAGCAGTAATTGGGCTTGGTTGGGTCTGGGGGAGGGGCCGAAACTTCAAACGCCAAAAGTCAAACTTCAGAGAATAATCAATGGGACCGACAGGACGAATAGGACGAATGAATTTGCCGGCGGGGAGGCGAACTGAATGCCATCGTCACACGGCTGGCGGGAGGGCGGCGGGTTACGGACCCGCGCGCCGGGGGAGCGGCGGTTTAATGGCTGTGCGCGCCGATCATGGCCGCGGCGGAGGGGACGATGATTTCCCGCGGGTCGGTGGTGGCGCTGACTGTCGCCTGGCGCAGGGGGGAATTGGCCACGAGCTGGTTGTTTTCCCGGTAGAGGGTGATGGAGACGTGTTCGTTGCGGCGGACGCATTCCTTGATCGCCTCGGCTTCTTTTTCGCAGTAGAGCAGGGTTTTCCAGGAATAGATGTGCTTGGGCTTGTGAAAGTCGCTGTTGCCCAGAAACGGCAGGCGTTTCATGCCCACACAATCGAATATATTATGGCGGTTGGCGATTTCCCAAGCGTCGATCAGGTGGGCAAACTTCTCGTGGTTTTCCCACAGGTAGAGCGTGTTTTTGCCCCATTCGCTTTTCATGATGTGCGGATGGGAGGCGACGGCCAGGCCGCCCTGGGCGTGAATGTGGGCAATGGTTTCGGGCAGGTCCAGCGCGGAGTCGATGGGGGCCTTGAGGTCGATGCCCAGCAAATGCGCGGAGGTTTTCTTGGTGTAGCCGTCCTTGTTGAACTCGATGCCGGTCATCACGATCATGCCGTATTTGCGCCAGGCCCGCTGGCGTTCGCGCGCGATGACTTCGAAATATTCCCCGAGCTGGTCTTCGCTCACGGTCATGTTGCTCAGCCGGGCCAGCTTGCCGATCAGTCGGCGGGGGTCGGCCAGATGGTCGGTGATGCAGATGCAATCGAAGCCCAGGCGGCCGTAGAAATCCACGACCTCGGGCACGGTGAGCTTGCCATCCGAGTAACTGGTGTGAATGTGAAAATCGCAGAGCAGCATGCGGGGCGCGCCGGCGGACGCGCCGGGACCGGCGGGTTTCAGACCGGTGTCGGCGGGCTTGAACAACTTGATTTTTTCGCGCGAGGTGTCGGTGTGCTCGCACTCGGCGAGCACGAGTTCCGCGAGGGTCAGGGCGGCATCGGGCCGGCTGATGCGGAGCAGGTTTTTCCGCCATTCCTGCCACAGTTTCGCCTTCTGGGAAAAGGCCTCCTCAATGAGTTCCGGCACCTCGCGGTTGCGTTCCACGACCGCGCCCAGTTTGTAATCGCCGATGAGCCGGGCGTTGCCCTCCTCCTGGCCGGGGATGACCTGGTTGACGATCATGGGGCAGCGGGCGGCGATGGCCTCCTGGGTGATGGCCCCGCCGGCTTTGCTGATGACGACGTGATGGGTGAGCAGCAGCTTGGGCATCTGATTGGTCCAGCCCAGGACGTGCACGCGCTCGCCAAATTCGCTGGTGCGCTCCATTAATTTGGCCTTCAACTCGGCATCCCGCCCGCAGACGATGGTCAGTTGCACGTTGGCCAGCGAGAGCAACCGTTCGATCACCTTGCCCGCCTTTTTCTTGCCGGTGCCGATGACATATAAAATTTTGCGCGGCTCCTCGCCCAGCGGCAGCCGGAGCGGCACGGCCGGCTCCTCGGTGAACTGCAAGCTCACGGGAAAGCCCAGGGAGCGGATTTTGGCGGCGGGCACCCCGGCTTTTTCCATGACCTCGGCGGTCGGTTCGTTGGCGACGCAGAAAATATCGCTGGTGGCGCTGTACCAGGCGGAATTGACGGTGATGGCATCCGTCACCACCGTGATGAAGGTGAAGGGTTTTTCGGCGTAATCGCGGTACAATTCCTGAATGACGTGCGCGTAAACCGGATAGGTGGACACCACGCAATCCGGCTGGGTTTCATGGAGGATGTCGGCCAGCGCGTTTTTGAGTTTGGTGAAGCCGCCGAGGCGGTTTTCCACAAATTTGGAATTATCCAGCAGATTGTAAACGCCACCCCAGAGCTTCGGGGCGTACTGCACCATGTTGAGATAAGCGCTCCGGGCGAGGGTGTTCATGGAGCCGTAGGTGCTCTCAAACAGATCCAAAACCTCCACTTGAACCTCATCCGAGATGAATTCGAGTGCGTCCCGCAGATTCCGCGCGGCGGCGTTGTGGCCTTCCCCGAACCCCGCCGTCAAGATAAGCACTTTTTTCATGGTCAGTTTCTTTAATATATGAAGCTCCCACGTTACAGCACCGTGTCGAACAGGTTAATTTCCGGCGATTTTTGAACGTTGGGTCAGGCGATTATGGTTCCCGCCATTTAGCGCGTCATTCCCAGGCCGGCACGGCGGCAAAGTATTTCCAATTCAGAGGGTAAACTGCTTGCCCATGCGTCCGGTGCTATTGAGCGAATTCCGCCCGGCCCGCCCGGAATCCAGAATTTCCCGCCCGGTGGCCACGCTTAAAACCTCAGCCTCTGGGACCACAAAAACCAAGGTCCTCCCGTTCTGCACCTGCTGTCCAGCCGGAACAAGCGGTGACATGTCGGGTTTCATGCCATGAAATAAAGCATGGCCACAATAAAATGGGTAGACGTTGATGGTTTTCAACCCTCCGGGTGATCCAGCAACTCCTGCAAGGGAACTCCTAGCGCAGGAGCTAATCGTTGCCGCCTTTTAGGCGAAAGCCAGCCGTCCTCCCGGTTCCGGCAAGGGCCAACCGGCTTCTCGCGCGGTTTTTACGCAGGCATCAATCATTTCCTCGGCGTTTTGTAACGCGGCAATGCGGGTTGGCCCATCAGCTATGAGGGCGGGCAACTCGGGGACTTCGGCCAGAAAACAGCCGTCGTCCCCGCTCCAATAAACCATGATACCGTATTGGGGGCTCAATTCGGCAAATACTCGCGCGGATCGGTCACCTTGCCGGTGAGGGCGCTCGCCGCCACGGTGGCGGGCGAGGCGAGGAACACTTTGCTTTCCTTGTCGCCCATGCGGCCGGGGAAATTCCGGTTGGTGGCGCTGATGCAATTGATGCCGGACTTGTTGATGCGGCCGAAGGTGTCCACCGGTCCGCCCAGACAGGCGGCGCAGCCGGCGTTTTCGGTCATTTGCACCCCGGCATCCACGAGGATCTGCCAGATGGTGTCCTTGCCCCAGCGGGTGGATTGCAAGTCGTGCACGATCTCCGGCGTGGCGGGCACGCCGAAGGTGTCGATCACCACGTGTTTGCCGCGCAGGACGCGGGCGAATTCCACGAAGTCGCTGGTTTTGCCACCGGTGCAGGAGCCGACATAGGCGCGGTCCAGTTTGACATTGCCCATTTCCTTGGCCTTTTTGCGCTGGCCGGGGTCGGGATGGCACGCCACGGTGGGTTCGAGCTGGTCGAGGTCCACCACGAGTTCATACACGAACTTCTGGTCCTTGTCGGCTTCGACCGGCTCGTACTGGGTCTTGGTGCCGTTTTTGCGGGTCCGGGCATCCACATACTCGGCCGTGCGGGCGTCGAATTCAAAGATGCCGTTCTTGCCGCCGGCTTCGATGGCCATGTTGGCCACGGTCATGCGGTCGTCAATGGAGAGGTTCGAGGCGCCGGGGCCATCGAACTGCATGGCGCGGTAGGTGGCGCCGTCAAAGCCGATTTCGCCGATGCAATGGAGGATGATATCCTTGGCCATCACGCCGGGCTGGAGTTTGCCTTCCAGTCGGAAGTGCATGGTTTCGGGCACCTTGATGAGCAGCTTGCCGGTGCCCATGACGAACCCGGCGTCGGTGTTGCCAATGCCGGTGGCAAATTGATTGAAGGCCCCGGCCATGCAGGTGTGGGAATCGGTGCCGAAGAGGATTTCGCCCGGGCGGGTGTGGCCTTTTTGCGGGAGCGCGGTGTGGCACACGCCGGCGTAATTGGAGCCGTACTGGCGCTTGGTGTTGCCTTTGCTGGCGTCGAACACCCAATGGCCGTCCGGATCATCAATGACGTCGTAGAAATAAGGCAGGTCCTGTTCGCGCACGAAATCGCGCAGGATGTCCACATTGCGGTTGGACTTGGAATCGGCGGTGAAAATGTAATGGTCGGGAATGATGACAATGCGCTGCCGGTCCCAGACCTTGGCGGTCTTGCCGAATTCGCGCTTGAACACCCCAATGGTGCCCGGGCCGCAGACGTCGTGGGTCATGAGCACGTCGGCGTTCACCCAGATGTTGTCACCAGCCTGCACCCGGGGTTTGCCGGCGGCGCGGGCGAGAATCTTTTCCGTCAATGTCATAATCCAGACAAAATAGCCGAGGCGGCGGGGGAGTTCAACTGTGCAAATGCAGGGAAAGTGGAGGGGGATTTAAGGCAAAGGCGGCAAGCTGGGAGGGGAAAAACGGAGGATTTTAAACCACGGAATACACGGGATACACGGAAAAAGGAAGTTGATGATCCGGAGCGGGACTTTGACCGCTGCAACGCCGCACATATTATCATATGACGAGTTATAGAGGTGGAATTTGCGCGGATTTCTTACAACGGTTTAACAAACATTAATCGATAGTTGCCGTTGTTATGCTGGTAGGTCATCAGCAAATTAAAGTTATGTTCTGCACCGCTAAACATACCTCTGACGTGTGTGGAAATGACAAAATCCAATACGTCGCCGTAATTCGTGCCATGCAATACGTCTAGGGAGACATATTCCGAGGGTGAGTCAAACGTCCATGTGCCATCGGTAGCGGTTGAAATTGTTCGTCCCACCAAATCTCTGGCAAGACTTGGTTGCATTTTACCCAACTTTTCAGAACCAAACACAATTGGTACAGTTGCCGGGCGCTGGTTAATCAAGGATTGACCAGTTGGGAATTCTTGCCGGTAACGCTGGGTTAATGCAATGCGCGTTTGCATTTCCGAGGTTTGTAATTGCGAGACCTCATCACGTAGGTTTCGGGCGTAGTCAGCTATTCCATGGCCTTCGACTTGTAAATTTCCAAAAGATTTTGCCTTGTCCGTAAATTCCTCTTTGCCCGCATTCAACCAGGCATTCTCACCTTCGTCGGCGTGTCTTCCTAAGGCTGATAAATAGCCCAGCAGTAAATCTTGGCCGCTGGTCAAATTATTTTGGTTTTCGGCTAACTGGGTGATGCTGTCAAATAACTTTGCGTAATCAAACAATACCTGGGCTTTCTGAACTCCATAATTAGCCGCGTCCACATCAACCCCTGCGACGCTTTCCGAGGTGATCTGATTCGCCTTTTCTCGACACGTATCCGCCATTTGATTCATTACCAGGCCGAATGCCTGCATATCCTGCGAACTCGCAGTCTCATATTGGAAATCACCCATTCGGCTAAACATAGTGTTGCGAGGCAACGGGGACTGAATCGTATCCCAGAATTTCAGTGTTGCCTTCGAGCTGCCAGTCAATTCCGTGGGCCCATTTGCTTTACGGCAGCCAAATGCGAGGGCGACACACAAGAGCAGCAATAATAGAAATGATTTACCCAAGGTTACAGCTACTCTGAGAGTCGCATTCATCATTTTGAATCGCCGCATCCCCGGTTAATCCGATAGGAATTGTTGGGACAAGATTTGTGAAATGACCATTTCGAGTCAATACTCTTTCACATCGCCCGCGCATTTCGTCCACCACTGCATCAGAACGCAGGCCGCGTCCCCTGAGAATCCCGGTGAATTTTCGGATGTCCGGAGATTTGGGGCCGGCTTTTTGCAAAATCAACTGGCCCTTTTTGAACCAGAAATTCCACCTCTATCCCTGGCGTCAGTCCGAAACGATGGCGGTACTTTTGGGGAACGGTCACCTGCCCGCGCTGGCCAACCTTCATACTGTTAAAGGTGAATTGGCGAGCAAAATTGTCAAATCGGAAAATTGTGCGGATGGCCAAGTCGCCCGGCTGGCTCCAAATTCCCTCGACATCCCCGGCGGCTTGGGACACTGTCAAAAAAAGGTTCAGACCGATTTGCCATGACTATTTTAGGCCTCCATCACGTCGCGGTGATTACCGCGGATTATCCGCGCGCGAAGCACTTTTACACGGCGGTGCTGGGGTTCCGCGTGGTGTCGGAGTTTTACCGCGCGGAGCGACAGTCCTACAAGCTGGACCTTGCGCTGCCCGGCGGCGGGCAAATCGAGTTATTTTCTTTTCCCCATCCGCCCCCGCGCCCGAGCCGGCCCGAGGCCTGCGGTTTGCGGCATCTGGCGCTGGCGGTGGCGGACATGGAGGCGGCGGTGGCCGGCATCAGCGGCCATGGCATTCCCGTGGAACCGGTGCGGGTGGATGAACTGACCGGCAAGCGGTACACGTTTTTTGCCGATCCCGACGGACTCCCCATTGAATTTTATGAGCAATGATCCTAACCAGTCACCGGCATCCGAAATGAACCGGCGCACGTTTGTAAAACTGGCGGCGGCGGCGGGTATGGCCGCCAGCGTGGCTCCCGCCTGGGCGGCCGAGGTGAAAAACGACATGCTTTACCGCCCCCTGGGCCGCACCGGGGAGAAAATCTCGGCGCTGGGTCTGGGTGGTTACCACATCGGTATTCAGGACGATGAGGCCGAAAGCATCCGGCTCGTGCGCACGGCCATGGACCGGGGCATCACCTTCCTGGACAACTGCTGGGATTACAACGATGGGCTGAGCGAACTCCGCATGGGCAAGGCCTTGCGGGATGGCTACCGCGCCCGGGCCTTCCTGATGAGCAAGATTGACGGACAGACCAAGGTGTCCGCCGCCCGGCAGATTGATGAGTCGCTGAAACGCCTGCAAACCGATCACGTGGACCTGATGCAGTTTCACGAAGTGATCCGCCCCGGGGATCCGGACAAAATTTTCGCGCCCGGTGGCAGTGCCGAGGCGATGCGGGCCGCCCAGCAGGCCGGCAAGATCCGCTATATTGGTTTCACGGGGCACAAGGATCCGGCGATTCACTTGAAGATGCTGCACACCGCCGCGGCGCATGATTTTCGCCTCGCTGCCGTGCAAATGCCCTTGAACGTGATGGACGCGCACTTCAAAAGCTTCGAGCAACAGGTGCTGCCGGAATTGGTCAAGGCCGGCATCGGGGTGCTCGGCATGAAATCCCTCGGGTTTGGGGCCATCCTCCGCAGCAAAACCGTGACCGCCATTGAGTGCCTGCATTATGCCCTGAACCTGCCCACCTCCACGGTCATCACCGGGATGGACAGTCTGACGATTCTGGAGCAGGGCCTGGAGGCGGTGCGCACCTTCAAACCCATGACCCCGGAGGCAGTGGCCGCCTTGCTCGCCAAAACCGCCCAAGCCGCGGCCGACGGCGAGTATGAGCGTTTCAAAACCTCCACCACCTTCGACGGCACGGCCCACAACCCGCAATGGCTCGGATGAAATCTTCAAGAATCCTGTTCTTCCAGTAAATTCTGGCTAACATTAAATCAGAATTTATGAATGACGAAACCCGGCAGCGGCTGGAAACGGTCGAGGCGAACCTCGCGCACCTGGAACACCAGGTGGAGCAGCTCAATGGCGTGCTCATCCAGCAAAGCCGGACGGTGGACCTGCTGAAAAAACAGGTGCAACGGCAGTCCGAGGTGCTGGAAAGCATGGAGCTGGAGCGCATCAAGGCGAATCAGACCAAGCCGCCGCATTATCAATAATTTTTTATGTTGAAGCGCAATAAAAAATCCACTGCCACCAAAACCACTGCCACCTTCGCCATTGTGGCTTCGCGCTACAATGCGAAGTACGTGGACGCCATGCTCCGCGCCGCGGAAGCCGAGATCACGCGCGCCGGGGGCGCGGTGCGCGTGGTGCGGGTGCCGGGGGCATACGAAATTCCGGTCGTGGCCGCCCGGCTGGCCCGGGCCAGCACGCCGCCACTCGGGGCGATTATTTGTCTCGGCGTGATCCTGCGCGGGGCCACTACGCACGCCCAGCACATTGGCGAAGCGGTTAGCAACGCGCTGGTGCAAATCCAGCTCCAGCACGAAATTCCGGTCATCCACGAGGTGCTCTTACTGGAAAATGCCGACCAGGCGCGCGAGCGTTGCCTCGATCCCAGGCACAATCGCGGCCTGGAGGCGGCCCAAACGGCCCTGGCCATGGCGTGGGTCATGCAAAGCTTGCCGGGCGGAAACATCGACTTACCGTGAGGCCATGCCCTACACCTCGATTGCTTTCGTAATTGTGTTCGCGGTGTTATACTATCGGGCGGCGGAGTCGGAGGACGGTCCCGCGCTGCTGTGGACGACCCTTTCGGTGATGCTTTCGCTCGCAACGTTATTTTATCTGGGCTGGGGCTGGCTGGGGTCGCTCCTGGTCCAGGGCGGACTCTTCCTGGGCATCGCGGTCTTCCGGGCGTTCCGCAAATCCTAAGCCGGAACAATTCAGTTGAAAAGACTTTAACCGCAGATTAACACAGATTAACGCAGATGGGGAAAGGCGGAAAACGAGACGAAATGACGCACCAAATAGTTCTCGATCATTAGCGGGCCAAACCCTTGCCTACCTCATGGTTTCATCTGCGTTCATCCCCGTTCACCTGCGGTTGAAATGAATAGTTCCGGCTAAGAGCAAAAACGGCACCCTGGTTAAAGGGTGCCGTAAAGTGCGAATTGAAATGATCTTAACAACCGGGGAGCCGGATGAGCGGGAGGCTTAGGCCTGGGTGGCCGTTTCGAGGCGGTCCATCCGGCGCTTGGCCCAGATGCCGAGGGCGACGAAACCACCGAGGGTCAGGTACATTGAGGGTTCCGGGGTGGCGAACAGCGAGTGCACTGCGGCGGAGCCAACGTTGAAGGCGAAGATCGTGTCGTTGTAATCTTTGTCCCCGCCGCCATACAAGTCTTCAAAGCTGACAAACACGTAGGGGCTGTTGAGGTCCGGGCTGGCAAACATCGTCGGGCTGAACATTCCCACGTGATTCAAACTGTCCGGATTGGTTGAGGTCCCATTGATGGAGTTATAAACCGTGTTGCCACCATTGGCGCCATTGGCGATCAGGAAGAAATCGAGCTTGGTGCCGGCGTTGTAGGTGCCGAGATCCACGAAATCACCGGGCAGCAAGGGCTCGTAGCTGGTGCGGGTACCGGGGTTGCCTTGATTGGAGAAACCATCGGTGCTGGAGGCATCCGGGAAAATGATTTCCGGGTTGCCACTGCTGACACCAAGCCCGGTGGTGTTAATGCCCAGCGTGTTATGGTAACCCGCGCCTTCATACACAAACGTGGCGGTCACATCCGTTTTGGTGGAGAGCACCAGCTTCGAAGGGTCGACTTTCTGCACGACCGGGGACTTGGAATTGTTCACACCCTCGGGCAGGTTCGCCCGGATGAAGGCCAGCGCTCCCGGGAGAACGTTCGCGTCAAAGGCTTGGGAACTGGCATCGGAACCGGCCGCCATGACTTTGCCGGCGATCGGCAGGCCCAGCGGATCAGCCGGGGATTGCACCGGGGAAACCGTGCCATCCGCCGCGACCGGGGTGGCGAGAGTGGAGAGGACGCTGGCACTGAGGGCGGCCACCAGCAGAGCCGGCAGGCGGAGGGATTTGATCGTGTTTTTCATAGTATTTTTAGTATTTAAGGTGGTTAATGTTTCAATCTGCACGCTTCCATTAAAGCAGCCACCGTGCCAACTTTAAGACTTCAATAATTCCAACGATACCGTGCTAAATCGTTGGTTTTTTGGCGGAAAAGCAGCCATTCACATTGCGTACTTATTGCAATTGCATTCTATATGCAATTTATTTGCAAAAGACGGTTGCCGCTATTTCTACTTGGCATGGGGTATTGGGAGGGAGAACGGTGGCCGCGTGAAGCAACCTGGCCGTGGGGGGGCGCTGGGGCTACAGGTGCGGCAACTGGCGGCCATTTCCGCATCCGGCCGTTTCCACAAATCCCCCAATTTTGTAATTGTTCCCGGTCCACATCGGATTACCATTCATAGTGCTATGAAAAAAGTTCTCATCATTTTAGGGCTCTTGCTGGCGGTGGGCGTGCTCGTGGTGGTGCTCATCGCCGCCATCGTGGGCGGGAGCTACAATCGCATCGTGCGGCTCTCCCAGGGCGTGGACAGCCAGTGGGCGCAGGTGCAAAACGTCTACCAGCGCCGGGCGGACCTCGTGCCTAATCTCGTGGCGACGGTTTCCGGCGCGGCTAATTTCGAAAAATCCACGCTCACGGAAATCACCACCGCCCGGGCCTCGGTCGGCCAGGTGAAGCTGGACCCCAATGCCGCGCCGACGGACCCGGCCAAGTTGCAGGCGTTTGAGGCGGCGCAGGGACAGCTCTCCTCCGCCCTGTCCCGGTTGCTCGTCGTGGTGGAGAAATATCCGGATTTGAAGGCCACCGAGGGCTTCCGGGATTTGCAGGCGCAACTGGAGGGCACCGAGAACCGCATCAGCGTGGAGCGCCGGGATTTCAACACGGCGGTGCAGGATTATAACACCGCCATCAAATCGTTTCCGACGGTGTTTTATGCCGGGGCGCTGGGCTTCAATCCGAAGCCTTATTTCACCGCCACGGCCGGGGCGGAAACGCCGCCCAAAGTGCAGTTTGATTTCAACCAGCCCACGCCCGCAGCCAAGCCCTGACCGATGAGACTGCTCTGCGCCATCTTGGTACTGCTGGCCGGCGGCCGGTTGCTGGCGGGGGAGGTCATGCCGCCCGCGCCGGCAGCCTATTTTAATGATTATGCCGGGGTGGTTTCCAGTGGAACGGTGGCGCGGCTGAACCAGACTCTCGAAGAGTTTGAGCGGCAAACCTCCGATCAAATCGTCGTGGCGGTGTTTCCCACGATGCAGTCGGACTCGGATGTGGCGGATTATTGTGTGCGCGTCTTCCGGTCTTGGGGCGTGGGCCAAAAAAGCAAAAACAACGGGGCGGTGCTGTTTGTATTTGTGAAGAATCACAAATTGTTTTTGCAGACGGGCTACGGGTTGGAGGGGGTGCTGCCGGATGTTTTGTGCAAGCGGATCATTGACGAGCAGATCACGCCGCATTTTAAGGCGGGGGATTTCGATGCCGGGCTGAGCGCGGGGGTGGCGGCCATTCTGGCGGCAACGAAGGGTGAATATAAGGGGACGGGCAGTACAGTGGCCGATCAAAATGGCGGCCAAGACACCACTGTTGTCCTCGCCCCCGTCCTCTTTTTCGGGTTTATCATTCTCGTGTTCGTGCTTTCGCGGATTTTTTCCCCGCGCACCCGGCGGGGCATTTACTATACCGGCGGCGGTTGGGGGAGTGGCGGCGGCTGGGGAGGCGGGGGTGGTTTTGGGGGTGGTGGGGGTGGTGGTGGCGGATTTTCCGGCGGCGGTGGCAGCAGCGGGGGCGGCGGCGCGGGAGGGAGTTGGTAATCATGCAACCGCGCGCCTTCTCCAAACACTTGGATCATGATGGCATTGTGGCCGCCATTCGCGACGCTGAACGCAAAACCACTGGGGTGATTCGCGTGCGCGTGAGCCCCAAGCACGTTGACGATCCGGTCGCGGCCGCGCAGGCGGAATTCCTGCGCCAGGGCCTGCAACAATCCCCGGAACGCAATGCGGTGCTGATTTTTGTGGCCCCGCGCGCGCACAAGTTCGCCGTGTACGGCGATGAGGCGGTGCACGCGCAATGCGGGGCGTCCTTCTGGCGCGAACTGGCCGAGGCGATGTCCGATTATTTTCGCCGGTCTGAATTCACGCCGGGCATCATCCACGGCGTGCAAAAGGCGGGCGAATTACTGGCGCGGCATTTTCCCCGGACGAAGGAATAATGGCATCTGCCGGTGGTGTCCGGCTGCGCGCCGTCGTTTGACATCCGAAATGGTGGTGTTATGCTTGCCGCATGGGTCATCAATTGCAGGTCAAAGGGATGTCCGATGAAGTGCGCGAGCGCTTGCAGGCCAGCGCGGACCGGAATTTTCGCAGCCTCAATTAGGAGGCGCTGGCGAGAATCCAATTCAGCTTTGAGGTGGAGGATTCACTGCGGGCCACACAGTATCAGAAATTAGTGGATGAAGGCCTGGCCGGAACGGAACACCCCGGATCGGTGGCGCGGCTGCGCGACATTGCCGCCCAAGCCCGTGCGCTGGCCAAGTGAACATCACCTTCAGCTCGGTTTTCGAAGCAGACTTTGCAGGGATTGTCACCCACTTTGCCGCCACAGCCTCACCGGAACTGGCCCTGCGGTTTGAAAACCGCATGGTCCAGGCGGTGGAGTTGATTGCGCAAACCCCGGAAATCGGGCGGCGGCAGACGGAATTGGCGCCTGGCAATCTCTGCAGCCTGCGGGTGGCCGGCTTCGACAGTAATCTGGTTTTCTACCAAGTGAGGGAGCACGATTTGCTCTTTATTCGGGTTCTGCATGGGGCCATGGATTTGCCCGCGATGTTCTACTGAGGTTTGCCCGCCCACCGTTCCGGGTTGGCAAGCAGCCGGACTTTTCATTCCAAACCCAAAAACCCAAGCCGAAACGCACTGGTCCCGGCCTGGGTATGAAGCCACTTCGTTAACGCAACGACTCAGGCCTTCGGCTGGTTCCGCAAGCGGCGGCCGACCAGGAACAGGCCGCCCATTCCCAGGAACAAACCGGCGGCCATGACCTGGCCGGGTTCGGGCGCGGCCACGACGTTGATGGTGTCGGTGTCATTGGCGCCGGTGGGCACGCCATCCTGCAAGGCGACGGGAACGCTGAAGTTGATGTAATCTTTGCTGCCGGCCGTCGCCGTGGCTTTGAGCGTCCAATCCACGACCAGTTCGTACGAACCGGCGGGGAGGGACTGCGCGTTGTTGAGGTTGATTTCGGAAGCCCCGGCATCAAAGGTAAAGGAGCTGAGCTGGCTGCTGTAATCATTGAGCACGTAGGCACCCGCCGCGATGGTGGTTACTGAGGCTCCGGTCAGCACGAGGAGGTAATCTGACTTGCCGCTGCCGCCCGGGCTGGCGTTGACCGTGCCATCCGAATTGACCGTGAAGTCCGCCTGCGCGCTGGCCGCGCCCAAGGCCAGGGAGGCCGCCAGGATGTATTTGTGGATTTTCATTTATTATGTTTCGTTTGGTTTATTGTTTCAGTGGCAAAGTCAGCGCTTGCCAAACGGCAAGCGCGGCTCTTTGCCGTAGTACTCTGCACTGCGGGCGGGCGGGCGGCCATGGGGTCTATCCCCCCCGGTAAAGACCCCATGGTGAACCCGTGTCATGCGTGTGTTCCCCTCAGGGTTTGGGTAATAAATCCATCCCTCTTTTGGCAGGCATTAACCTCCGCTTGGCGACTTTGTGAAATGTTTCACAAAGCACTTGCCGCCTTGTGCCATGGGTGATAATTTGACAGAGCGTTTCTATAAAAATAATCGGACTATGAATAAAATTCTCTCGCTCCTGGCAGTTGGTATTCTCGGCGGCGCCTCGGTAGCGGCGGCGGCCGACATTATTGGCACGGTCACCTACAAGGGCACCCCGCCGGCGGAAAAAACCATCACTCCCATTCTGGACGACCCGAGCTGCGGCGCCACGTATGGTGGCAAGGCTCCCACCACGCACTTTTATGTTGTCGGTGCCAATGGCGAGTTTGGCGATGTGATCGTGTCCCTGAAGGATGTCTATGGTCCGGCGACCGGGGCGAGTGCCGCGCCGGCGGTGCTGGATCAAAAAGGTTGCCTCTATACCCCCAGCATTCTCACCCTGCAGACGAGCCAGAAGCTCATCGTTAAAAATTCCGACCCCGTCCTGCATAACGTCCACCTGAACCCCACCGTGGCGGACAATGAGAAGGCCAATGAAGCGTCCATCAACTCCGCCCAGATGCCCAACGGCGCGGATTTGAATTATGCCTTTCCCAAGCCGGAGAAATTCCTGAAATTCCAATGCGACGTGCATCCCTGGATGTTCGCCTGGGTTACCATCGTCGACAGCCCCTACTTCGCCCAGACCGGCGCGGATGGCAAGTTCGTCATCAAAAACGTGCCGCCGGGCAAGTACACCATCGTGGCGGATCACCGCAAGGCTGGGGAAACCACCCAGGACATTGAGGTCAAGGACACTGATGTGACCGTGAATTTTACGTTTGCGCCCAAATAATTAACTGGTCAAAGACTGCTGCGTTTCAAGCAACGCAGCCGTTTTTTTGCCCCGGACATGAACAAAAATTGCCAGACCGAGTACAATCCGTGGTTGCATTATTTTGCGATCGCGACGGCAATTTTTACGTTCCTGTTAATCGGCCTCGGCGGCTTGGTGACCAGTCATGAGGCGGGGATGTCGGTGCCGGACTGGCCGAATACTTACGGGTACAACATGTTCCTGTTCCCCATTTCCAAATGGGTAGGCGGGGTGTTTTACGAGCATACCCACCGACTGCTGGCCTCGACCGTGGGGTTGTTGACGGTGATTCTCGCGGTGTGGATGGGGCGCCGGGAAGCACGCCCGTGGCTGCGCCGGCTCGGCTGGGTGGCCGTGGTGCTGGTCATCGTGCAAGGCGTGCTGGGCGGCCTCCGGGTCAAGTGGAGCATGGCCGGGCTGGGGGTCTTTCACGGCACGGTGGCCCAGATCTTCCTGGTGCTGACGTTTGCTTTTGTTCTCTGGACCAGCCGCTGGTGGCTGGTAACGCCATGGGACAAGCTGATGCCGGTTTCCCGGAGTCTGCGCCGCCATGTGCTGTATGCCACGATCCTGATTTTTCTTCAGTTGATGCTGGGGGCCACCATGCGCCATCAGCATGCCGGCCTGGCCATCCATGACTTTCCGCTCGCCTACGGCCAGGTTTGGCCGGACACCAGTGCGGAAGCCATGGCCCGCTACAATGCGGAGCGGGTGGAAGTAGTGACCGAAACCCCCGTGACCGCCTTTCAAATCGAATTGCAAATGTTTCACCGGCTGGGGGCAGTTCTGATTTTTCTCGCTGTGCTGGCCTGCGCGTGGCAGGCCCGCCGGCAATTGGGCGGCCGGGATGTGCTGGGGCGGATTACCCTGGGCTGGCTGGCCCTCATCTTTTTGCAGATTGGCCTGGGGATTGAAACCATCCACAGCAACAAGGCGGCGGATATCGCCACCTTGCATGTGATGATTGGCGCACTTTCGCTCGTGACAGGCGCGCTCGGGTGCGTTATTGCTTTTCGGCGGGCGGACGCCGCACCGAAATTGGCGGCTGAGACGGCAATTTCCGGCGGGTTGCATCCGGCGGTGGGGTTGGTGGCAAACAAGTGAAATGAAATCAACGGCAGAAATATCCATCGCGGCCTCCGCCGCGGAAAAAAGCTGGTCGGCAGTGTTCGCCGATCTGGTCAAGGCACGCCTGACCACGCTGGTCCTGCTCACCACGCTGGTCGGTTTTTACATGGGCTGGCGCGGGCCGATGAATTTTCTGCTGATGTTCCATGTGGTGGCCGGCACGGCGCTCGTGGCCTCCGGCGCGGCCGCGCTGAACCAGTTGCTGGAGCGGGAATACGATGCCAAAATGCGTCGAACCATGTCCCGGCCCCTGCCTTCCGGCCGTTTGCAGCCGGCGACCGTCATGATCTTCGGCGGCGTGTGCGCGGTGGCGGGCCTGGGGTATCTGGCCTTGCTGGTCAATCCCATCACGAGCGTACTCGGAGCGGTGACGCTCGTGAGTTATTTGTTTATCTACACCCCGTTGAAACGGGTCACCTGGCTGAACACCCCCATCGGTGCCATCCCCGGCGCGCTGCCGCCCTTGATGGGCTGGACCGCCGCGCGCGGCGAAATGAGCAGCGAAGGCTGGGCCTTGTTCGCCATCCTCGCTTTTTGGCAGTTGCCGCACTTCTTTGCCATTGCCTGGATGTATCGCGAGGACTACGCCCGCGCCGGCTTCAAAATGCTGCCGGATGTGGATCCCGACGGGCAGCGCACGGGGCAGCAGGCCGTGAGTCACACCCTCGCGCTACTCGCCGTGAGCGTGTTCCCCTACGTTTTCAACATGGCCGGCCCCGTTTATCTCGCTGGCGCCCTGCTGTTGGGCGGTTATTACTTGTGGTGCGCGATTGCCTTTGCGCGCCAATTGACCCTGCCGCGCGCCCGGTTGCTGTTTTTGGCGTCAATCATTTACCTGCCACTGCTCCTGGTGGTCATGGTGCTGGACAAAGTGAAATAATATGGAAAACACCGTAAAACAATTTCCACCGTTTCGTGAGGCCCCCGCCCACGCGGACCATGGCCACGATCACGACGCACATCACGACCACGGCCACGACCATGCCGGTCATGAGGAGCACCACGAGCCCGGCTGGATGAGCAAATACATCTTTTCCACCGACCACAAGGTTATCGGCATCCAGTACGGGCTCATGTCCCTGCTGTTCATGCTGTTTGGTTTCGGCTTGATGATCCTGATGCGCTGGCAGATTGCGAATCCGGCCAAGCCGGTGCCCTTCCTCGGGCCGCTGCTCGAAAAAATGCTGGGCCAGGTGGCTTCCCACGGCGTCATCTCGCCGGAGCTTTACAACTCCTTTGGGGCGATGCACGGCACCATCATGGTGTTCCTCGGAGTCGTGCCGCTGGCCTTTGCCGCCTTCGGTAATTACGTCGTGCCGCTGATGATTGGCGCGCCGGACATGACGTTTCCCCGCATTAACATGGCCAGTTTCCACGCCTTTTTCCTCGGCGGGCTGGTCATGCTGGTGAGCTTTTTCATCCCCGGCGGCGCGGCCCAGGCCGGCTGGACCTCCTACTCGCCCCTGGCGACCACGATTCCCACCAATGGCCAGGCCTTCTGGCTCGTCGGCATGGTGCTGTTGATCACCTCCTCGCTGCTGGGAGCGGTGAACTTCATCGCCACCATCATCCAACTGCGCGCCCCGGGCATGACCTGGATGCGCCTGCCCTTCTTCGTCTGGGCCCAATTTGTGACCGCGTTCATTCTGCTGCTCGCCTTCCCGCCCCTCGAGGCGGCCGGGTTGCTGCAATTGATGGATAACGTGGCTCACACCAGTTTCTTCCTCCCCACCGGCCTCGCCGTGGGTGGCCGGCTGGCGGATATTAGCGGCGGCGGCAGTCCGCTGCTCTGGCAGCATTTGTTCTGGTTCCTCGGCCATCCCGAGGTGTACGTGCTGATTCTCCCCGCGATGGGCATTGTTTGCGAAGTCATCGTGAACAACACCCGCAAGCCGGTCTATGGTTACAAATCCCTGGTGTACTCCGCCTTGTTCGTCGGCTTCCTCTCCTTCATCGTCTGGGCGCATCACATGTACATGACCGGCATGGGCCAGAAAATTGCCACCTTCTTCCAGGCCACCACCATGATCATCTCCATTCCGTCGGTGATCATTTTGACGTGTCTCTTTATTTCACTATGGGGCGGCTCCATCCGGTTTAACACTCCCATGCTGTTTGCCCTGGCCTTCCTGCCCATGTTCGGCATTGGTGGCCTCACGGGCCTCCCGCTGGGGCTGGCCCCGGCGGATTTGTACCTGCACGACACCTATTACATCATTGCCCATTTCCATTACGTGGTGGCGCCGGGCACCATTTTCGGGTTGTTTGCCGGGGTTTATTATTGGTACCCAAAGATTACGGGACGCTTCATGAATGAATTCTGGGGGCGCGTGCATTTTGCCTGCTCCTTCGTGTTCATGAACATCGTTTTTATGCCCATGTTCTTGCAGGGGATCAAGGGCATGCTCCGCCGCATGTCCGATGGCGCGGCCAACTATTCCGCCGCCCGGGTGCCGGGTGCGATCGACACCCTGCCCGATAATATTATTCACCTGAACCATTTCATCCTCTGGGCGGCGGTGGCCCTGGGCGTGGCCCAGATACCTTTCATCATCAATGTGTTCTGGAGCATCAGCCACGGCGAAAAAGTGACCTCGGACAACCCCTGGCACGCCACCACCCTGGAATGGCAGACGCCCACGCCGCCGCCGCATGGCAATTTCACGGTCGAACCCCAAATCGCCCGCGGCCCTTATGAATACAGCGTGCCCGGCGCGCCCACGGATTTCACGCCGCAAAATGATCCGGCCGACAAGAAAGCAACCGTTGCCCACTAAAATTCATGGAAATACCTTACACCACCACCGCCCGTCCCGACACCGGGCTTTATAATGCCAAGCTGGGCATCTGGCTTTTTCTGGCGTCGGAAGTCATGCTGTTCGGCGGGCTGTTTTCCGCCTACGTGCTGCTGCGCGTCGGCGCGCCCGAGGGATTCTGGCCCCACGGCTGGCTCAGCGTCACGCTGGGCACCGTCAACACCCTGATTCTTGCGCTCTCGGCGATCACGACCCTCCTGGCCTGGGTGGCCTGCAAGGTGGGTGATTTTCGCAAATTCAAAATGTTCCATGCCTTTACCCTGCTGCTGGCACTCACCTTCCTGTGTGTCAAATCGTACGAATACCATGACAAGTGGATTCATTATGAAATTCATTTGAAGGACGGCCGGATTGCCGACGGCCACTTGGAGGAGCAGGACGATCAGACGGTCACCATCCTGGGTCGCATCATTCCGGGCGACCAGGAGCAACTGCTGTATGATCTGCGCTCCCAAAAGAACATCCCCAAGGATGAAATTAAGTTGGACCGCAGCAACATCCTCAAAATGGAAAACTACGGACCCCGCCACAATACCTTCACGGCGATTTATTTCACCATGACCGGTCTGCATGCCCTGCACATTCTGGGCGGGTGCGTGGTCATCGGCTTCCTGTGGGGCCCCGGCACCCGGATGTGGAAAACCGACCACGAGCGCTTCACCAACCGCATTGAAATCTCCGGCCTGTTCTGGCATTTTGTCGACTTGGTCTGGATTTTCCTGTTCCCCGTCCTATATTTGACTTGATTTCTTTATGAGTGACACCACCTCGACCTCCACTTCTGTGGATATCAAAAGCACCGCGCGGTTGTGCGGCGTTGTACTCTTTGTCATCGCTTGCACCACCGCGGTGATGATTTACACGTCCTTCCAGCCCTTCGGCTGGCCGGCGAAGGTGGCGCTTATCCTGGGCGTGGCCGTCGTCAATGCCTTCCTCGTGGCCAGTTACCTGATGCATTTGCTCTCGGAAAAAAAAATGGTGTTCATCGTGGGCTTTTTCACCGTGTGCTTTTTCATCAGCCTCATGGGCCTCACGGTCTGGGCCATGCAGGATTTCCCGGTCGGCACCACCAAATAAACCATTATGTCACTCAAAGGCTTTCATCTGGTGTTCGTAACGTTGCTGACGACCCTGTCGCTCAGTTGCGCCGCCTGGGCTTTTGACGCGGGTCATCCGGGTTTCGGCGTGGCGGGCATTGCCACCGGCGTGCTGGTGGTGGTCTATGGGGTGTATTTTTTGCGGAAGTTAAAAAACGTGAGTTTTCTATGAAACGCGCGCGCAACATCCTTATGGCGCTGGCCTTGCTGGCGGCGATTTCGCCGTCCTCGCTTTTCGCGTGCGCGGCTTGCTATGGCCGGACGGACTCACCCCTTGCCAGCGCGATGAATTTTGGCATCCTCACCCTGCTGGGTGTGGTGCTCTGTGTCCTGTCCGTGTTCCTGGTGTGCTTCGTCCACATTGTTCGCAAAGGTGAGGCGATGCACAAGGAAGCGGAAAAACGAATGGAGGAATTGGATTTATGATCGAATGGTTCGCACAAAAAGTTTTGGGCATGCCCGAGCTGGCTTCCAGCAACGGCGCCGCAGTGGACGCCCTGATTGTTTATGTTCACTGGCTGATGCTGGCCTTGTTTGTGGGCTGGATCCTTTATTTTGCCTACGCGGTTTACCGCTTCAGCGCCAAACGGCAGCCCAAGGCCGATTATAACGGCCTCAAAAGCTCCGTGCCCAGCTACGTCGAATTTCTCATCATCGGCATCGAGGCGGTCCTGCTCATTTTCCTGGCGTTCCCCATGTGGGCCAGAAATGTGCAAAATTTCCCGGCCGTCGCTGACTCCACGGTCATTCAAGTGGTCGCCCAGCAATATGCCTGGAACGCCCGTTATGCCGGGCCAGACGGCGTTTTCGGCCGCCAGGACATGAAGTTTGTCACGGCCGACAACGTCTTCGGCGTGGATCCCACGGACACCCACGGCAAGGACGACATCCAGGTGCTCAACGAAATTCACGTGCCCGTCAACAAGCCGGTGATCATTTACCTCAGCTCCAAGGACGTGATTCACTCGCTCAAGCTCGTGGCCATGCGCATCACGCAGGATGCCATCCCCGGCCTGCGCATTCCGACCAGTTTCACGCCGACCAAAATCGGCCGGTACCAGATCGAATGCGCCCAGTTGTGCGGTGGTGGTCACGCCTCGATGGCCGGTGGCTTCGTGGTGGTGCAGAGCCAGGCGGATTTTGAAAAATGGCTCGCCTCGAAGAGTGGTGCGGCCACCAGCTTTGAGTAATTCCCCCCGCCAATTTCCGCGTTCTTTCTGGTTGGGCAGCAGTCTGCTCTTCAGCCTGCTGGGGCTGTGTTACCTGCTGGCGCTGGTGGAGGATAAAAAACTCCACGCCGTCGCCCTGCCGGTGCTCAACCCCATCGCCGATTTCACCCTCACCAATCAAGCCGGGGCCACGGTCACCCTGGCCGACCTGACCAACCACGTCTGGGTGGCGGACATCGTCTTCACCCGCTGCGCCGGCCCCTGCCCCCGCATGACCCGCCAGATGAAATCCGTGGCGGACCTTATCCCGGCGGCCAGAAATGTGCGGTTCGTGACGCTCACCACCGACCCGCTTTACGACACACCAGAGGTGTTCGCCAAATACGCCGACCACTATCAGGCCGACACCAACCGCTGGATGTTCCTCTCCGGCACCAAACGGGAAATTGCCAACCTGGCCGCCGGCAGCTTGAAACTCGGGTCCCAACCCGTGCCCGCCGCCGAGCGGAAAGACGAGTTTGATCTGTTCATTCACAGCACCATTTTTGTGATGGTGGACAAACACGCCCATTTGCGTGGCATCTTTGAAACCGGCGGCGACGGCGTGGACTGGCCGGCCGTCCAGACCCGCATTCAAGCCGCCGCGACCCAACTCGAGAGCGAACCATGACCCTGCACGACCTCCCCGCCGTCAACGCCAGCCTCAATGCCCTGAGCGCCCTCCTGCTTACGGCCGGTTACCTGAACATCCGCGCCGGCAATAAAATCGCCCACCGCAACTGCATGATCGCGGCGTTTACCACGTCCGTCATTTTTCTGGGGTGCTATCTCACGTATCATATTACGGTCAAAACCATCACCCATTTTGTTGAACCCGCGTGGTTCCGTCCCATTTACCTCACCATCCTGCTGACCCACACGGTCCTGGCGGTGGTGATCGTGCCCTTGATCCTCATGACCCTCAACCGCGCCCGGTTGGAGAAATTTGAGCTTCACAAAAAAATCGCGCGTTGGACCTTTCCCCTGTGGCTTTACGTCTCCGTGACCGGCGTGGTGGTGTACCTGCTGCTGTACCAGATTTTCCCGCAGAAATAATCGCCACCGGCGCCAGGCGGCAACCGGCTCAAGTCGAAATCAGTTTGGGATGGACGAACAGTCGTAATGGCGTTTGAATCTTCGCCGTGCTCAATTTCGAATGGGATGCCAGGAAGGCGGCATCAAATTTGACCAAACATCGCGTCAGCTTTGAAGCTGCCACCACGGTTTTTGGCGATCCTCGATCCCTCACGATAACCGATCCGGGGCGCTCGCAGCTGGAGCACCGATTCATTATCATGGGGCTTTCCCATGATGAAAAATTGCTGGTTGTTGTTCACACCGAACGGGGTGATAATATTCGAATCATTAGCGCACGGCCGGCCAGCCGGCTGGAAAGAAAACAATATGAAGCAGCCAGTTAAGTCAACCGCTCAAGCCGGGTCGGAGGAATACGACTTTTCGCACGGCGTGCGCGGCAAATACGCGCGGCGTTACCAGCGCGGCACCAATGTGGTGGTGCTCGAACCGGACGTGGCCAAGGCCTTTCCCAGCGCCGTTGCGGTGAATTCGTCGCTCCGGGCACTGGCGGCCATCATCCAGCGCCCGGGCAAAACCTCCGTTGGAAAATTGTAGCCAACAAAGTCATGCGTGCTTGCCCGATCAAGTCAGCCATCAGTGTTCTTTTGCTCCTGTTGGCCCTCGCCCTGCGCGCGCCAGCCCAGCCGGTCGTCACGAATCTCCCGCCCATCACCACCATTCAGGCCCAGGCCAAAAGCGGCGATCCCCAGGCCCAAACCGCCCTGGCCGAAGCCTATTTAACCGGCGCCCAAGGCCTGCCCGAGGATGATGCCCAGGCCTTGAAGTGGCTCCGCCGCGCGGCTGAGCATCCCTATGCGCCAGCGCAGGTCCGCCTGGGCCAGCTTTACGAAACCGGTCAGGGCGTGAAGCTGGATGAAAAAACCGCCGTCAAATGGTATCGCCAGGCCGCGCAGCGCGGCGACGACAGCGCGCAATTTCACCTCGGGCTGTGCTACCGCAATGGCGTGGGCGTGCCGCAGGATGACGCGCAAGCCGCCAAGTGGTTCCGCCTCGCCGCCGATCAAGGCGACATCCCTGCGCAATTCAACCTCGGTCTCTGCTACGATGACGGCCCCGGCGCGCTGCAAAATTTCGCCGAGGCGGTGAAGTGGTACCGCAAGGCCGCCGACCAAGGCTACGCCCAGGCCCAAAACAACCTTGGTGCCTGCTATTACAACGGGCAGGGCGTGTCGCAAGATTATGCCGAAGCCATCAAGTGGTACCGTCGCGCCGCCAATCAAGGCAATGCCGACGCCCAGTACAACCTTGGCCGCTCCTACGACAAGGGGCTTTATCTGGCTCCCAGCGACCCCGATGCCTATTACTGGTTGAACCTGGCCGCCGCCCGGGGCGACGAAGATGCCGCCCTCGAACGCGACAGCGTTGCCGCGCGCCTGACTCACGATCAACTCGTCGACGCCCAAAAGCGCGCGGCCGCTTTCGTGCCCCATCTGGAGATCAGCAAATGAGGGTCCTTTGACAGTTGGACCCGAACCTGCTAAGACAAGACAGTGAAGCTGGCATATAATCACGAGCGCTTGGGGCAATTCTGCCGGGAACATGGCATCGCCCGGCTGGAATTATTTGGCTCGGCGCTCGGCGCGGATTTTCGCGCAGACAGTGACGTTGACTTGCTGGCCACACTGCGGGCGGAGGCGCATCCCACCTTGCTGGATTGGGCGGAAATGCTGGAAAAACTCGCCGTGTTGTTTGGCCGGCCCGTGGATTTGGTCAGCCGTCGCGCCATTGAACGCAGCCGAAACCCTTACCGCCAGCAGGCCATACTCACCAGCGCGACCCCGATTTATGCGGAGGGATGAAGCGCATCTGGCCGCCAGCTTGACCGCCCACCAAGTGACCTCCCTCGTTCACGTCGCCATCCACGCCACCCAGTTCCCGGACCGGGTCCGGGCCGATCTGCGGGATTCCCTCCGGTCCCGCCAGGTGAATCACAAGTTTCACTACGACAGCGTCAAGCAAACCCAAAAATGGCTGGCCCTGCATCAAATTTATTCCCCCACCCGGAATGATGCCGATTGCCTGGCCGTTTATGAACGGAGCTTTGTTGCGGCCACGACCCAAGTGACCGCCCCTGCGGTAACCGTCATCGGTCTGGGCTGTGGCGGTGGCCAGAAAGACACCCGCCTTCTCGCCCAACTCGCCGCGCGGGGCCGGACCGTCGCCTACGCCCCATGCGATGTGGCCAGCGCGATGGTGCTCGTGGCCCGGCAAGCGGCCCTCGCCGTCGTCCCGCCCGCATACTGTCATCCTTTTGTCTTCGATCTCGCGGCTGCGGAGGATTTGCCGGAAGTATTCGCGGCCAGCCTGAACCCGGCTTCCGCCCGCATCTATACCTTCTTTGGCATGATCCCGAATTTCCCGCCGGAAATCATCCTGCCGCGACTGGCCGCGCTCGTGCGCCCGGAAGATTATTTGCTCTTCAGCGCCAACCTCGCGCCCGGTCCGGATTATGCGGCCGGCGTCCGGCAAATCCTGCCGCAATACGACAACACCTCCACGCATGAATGGCTCATCACGTTCCTGCTGGACCTCGGGGTGGAACGCGGCGACGGGGAATTACGCTTTGCCATTGCCACCGACCCCGCCCATGGCTTGCAGCGCGTCGAGGCCCGTTTCCATTTCACCCGCACGGTTCGCGTCGCGCTGGAGGAAGACCACTTTGAGTTTCCGGCCGGATCGGATATCCGCCTGTTCTTCTCCTATCGCTACACCCCGGACCGCGTCCGCGCCGCCCTGGCGGCCCATGGCCTCCAGGTTCGGGAACAATGGCTCACCCAATCGGGCGAGGAAGGCGTCTTTCTCTGCCGCCGCGCAGCAAGCAGCGTCAGCGCTTAACCGGCTTGGCCGCTTGCTCCCGGCGCAGCTTGAGCAACTGCATTTGCTGGTCCTGAAAATCCTGGGCCAGCGTGAAGAGGATGCCCGTGGACCACGCAAACGTCAGCAACCCCGCCATGGCGATCATGCCTTCGAGCAGCCGCCAGTCCAAGGGCAGGTTATAATTGCTGCCCAGGGTGGTGTATTCGTTTAGGGAGAAGTAATAAGCCAGGCTGTGGTTGGGGAAGGCGCCTTTCCAGAGGAAGAACGCGGCCCAGACGACCACCTCGCTCAGATGCAAAACCATGATCAGCCAGCTCGCCAGAATGAGGATGCCCAGCCCCGATAACAAAGTGGGCCGGTCCGCCCAGTGTGCTTTGAGTCCGTTGACGATGCGCATGATGACCAGCATGCCGCACCCATGCATGGCCATGGTGATGGCCACCAGGGTGCCCCCCCAGCAGACTTCCCGGAGCGAAATGACGTATGGGTCCGAATCCATAAACCGGGCACGCGCTATTGCCCCAAATGTTCCAAGGCCTTCAACATCGGCGCGCTGGAAACTTTGATCAACCCGCTCAGCGGATGACTCATTTCGAGGATGAGGAAGATCGCTCCCGCCTCGGACAAGGCACAGATCAGCAGGACAAAGATGACCGTCCAATTCGTGGGCGCGAACAGGCCAAAACTCATGTGCAAGGCGGTGAGCCAAAAGAGCAGCACCACCAGGAAGGTCATGGGCAGGGCATTTTGCGTCTGTTCAATCACCACCCAGCGGGCCAGCCGCAGTTCGCCAAATACTTGCTGGGCCTGCTGAAACATCGCCCGCTGCAACTCATTCCCCGGGGTCAGTTGGTACATTTGCAATTGCAGCTCCTCTATCCCTTTGCCCTTCTCAAACGCGGCCACCCCGTCGTTGTTGGTGACATCCGCCGGCCAGATCATCCGGATGCGCAGGGCAATGGTCCGGCGTAATTGGTCGCGGATCTCCTTGGTCTCGGGACCGTAGTCGGCCAGGACCCGGTCCAGATATACAATTTTGGCCGCGCTTTGCACGATTTCGGCGTTCATGGTGTCGAAGGAGTTCTTCGCTGAACTCACCAGCAGGCCGAGGATCAGGGCCGACAGCGTGGCCAGCAGGCCGCTCCCCAGCTTGACGGTGTCCTTGGAATCAGGGTTCAGATGATGCCCGGGCAGCCGGCGCTTCAAATGCAATCCCAGCAGCGCGCCGCCAAAAATGCAGGCGGTGCTGAACAGAGCGATGTACGTCGAAGTCATGATTCCCCTGACTTACGATCCACTCGCAGCGGTGCGGATGGCGGCGGCAATGTCCCCGCTCACCTTGGCCAGCGCCTGGCTGTGCGCGGCGGCCAGGGCTTCGTACGACGCGTCCGCCACCGGCTCCTCCGCCACCGTCTGGCCGGAGACTGCCAGGCCGTGGGCCGGTTTGACCACCCAAATCGCCGCCACCGTCACTGATTTGCCCGGGACGGATTCGAAGCGCTGGAGGTTCAGGCTGACCTGATAATCCGCATTAAAGTTGGCCAGCGCCGTCGCGGTGACGCGGGGTGTGCCCAAGAGCGCGGAGAGGTTGGCCGCCACCACGCTGGCAATGTTGTCGTTCAGCGGGGCCGCCCAGCGGTTGAACTCGTCCAGGGCCACCCGGTTTGGGGCCACCTGCACGGTGAACTGGGGGCGGTCCACCTCGGCGGGAATCAGGACCGGTCCGACGGCCACCGTATAGTGGGCATCCGCCGGGCTGACCGCCGTGGCGGTGGCGTTGAGGGTGTAGAACTTGGAGGAGGACGAGGCACAGCCCGCCGCCAGCAGGGCGAGACTGGCGAGGGCGATGAGAGGTTTCAGGGTGGTTTTCATTATTTGGCTTCTCCGGTTTTACCGCGAATGAGGGCTTCAGGGTGACGTTCGAGATAGTCGGCGAGCACGCGCAGCGCTTGCGCCGCGCCCCCGCCCTGCTTGAGCAGATTGTCCAACTGGGCCATGAGGGCCGAGTCGGGGGCCAGCAGGCTGCCGGCGTTGCCAATCAGCGTGTCCGCATTGGTCAGGGTGCCGCGGGCGCCCGCGAGGGTTTCGTTCAGGTTGTTGACCAGCTTGGAGTCGGGCGCGATCAACGCGTTCGCGCTTACCAGCACATGGTCCACATTGGTCAGGGTGCCGCCCACATCCGTCACCGTCTGGTTCACATTCTTCAGCAGTCCGGCCACACTGTCCTCAATGGCTTCCAGCTTGCCCGAAACGGTCGGCAGTTCCACCGGCGAATGCGACCAGTCCAGCGGCGGCGCGGACTGGCCGGGCACAAAATCAATCGCCACATATAGCGACCCGCTCACCAGGCTGCCGGTTTTCAGTTGGGCACACAGGCCGCGCCCGACCATGATGTCCATGACTTTTTTCCGGATGTCGACCAGGTCAGCCCCGTCCGGCGTATTCAAAAAGCGCACCCCGTAGCGCATGGGATCCACCACGACGGTCACCGGCACCGAAAACTCGACGCTCTGGGCGTCAAATTGCGGGTTGATCTTGATTACCTCGCCCACATCAATGCCGCCGATTTGCACCGGCGCGCCGACGGTCAGGCCGCGGACGGATTGCTTGAAAACCAAGACGTACGTTTGCGGATCACGCGGGGGCGGCCGGAAGGCTGAAGCGCGGTCTTCAAACAAGGTGAAATCCGCGCCTTCTGCCGCCACGGGCCGTGGTTTGTCGGCGGTGGGTGTTTCAAAGGCCACCCCGCCGGCCAGGATGGACAGCACGGATTCGGTCTGCACTTGCAACCCGCTGGCACTCAGCGAAACATCGACGCCGCTCGCATTCCAGAACCGGGTGTCCGCGGTGACAAACTGGTCATAGGGCTCCTTCACAAAAATGCGCACATTGAGCGCATTGCCGGCCTTGTCCAGCTCATAAGACACCACCTGCCCGGCATTGAGTTTGCGGTAATAAATCGGTGTGCCCTCACCCAGCGATCCCAGTTGCGGCGTGTGCAGGGTGTAAAACTTTCCGGGGACGTCACTGGTGAAGGGCGGTTGGTCGAGCGCGACGAAATGGTGTTCCGTTTCATGCGACTGGCCCAACTCCATGCCGATGTAATTACCGGACAGAATCGTTCCCAGCCCCGAGATGCTCAGGCCGTTCATCCGCGGCTTCACCACCCAGAACAGGGTGTCCTTGACAATAAAGCTCCTGGCCGTGGGACTTAACTGCGCGGTGGCGATGACATGCTTGTGATCCTCCGAATATTTGATGTCCGTGAGCAGGCCCACGTCCATGCCGTTAAAGTTGACCTTGGTTTTCTTCGCTTCCAGGCCGTCGGCCGAGGAAAATACAATGGTGATCTCGGGGCCCTGGTTCAGGATGCGGGTCACCGCAATCCAGGCACCGGCGACAGCGGCCAGGATGGGAATGACCCACACGAGCGAGAGGCGCGTTCGTTTGCGTGGAATCGTTTTGGCTTCGGGCACGTGCGGGAGGGAGGGGTCGTGGTCAGGCATAAGGGCTCGCTTTCTCAGGTTGAATGGGTTGGGAACTGGTGGCATCCCAAATCAGGCGCGGATCAAACGATTCCACCGCCAGCATGGTCAGCACCACCACCGCTGCAAAAAATAACAGGCCGGGCCCCGGCTCCACGGACATCAAGGGTTGCAATTGGATCAGCGCCACCGTGAACGTGTCCACAAACACGTCCACCATCGACCAGCGCCCGATGATTTCCACCATCCGGTACAACTTCACCCGCTGCTGGTTGTTCTTGAGCGAGCCCGTCTTCACGGAATAAACCAGGTACAGCAGCGCCAGGATTTTTGCGCTGGGAATCATCACGCTCGCAAACAGCACGATGATCGAAAGCGGCCAGCCCGTGGGCGACCACAACAGCACCACGCCCTGCATGATCGTGTCCGATTCGCTGCTGCCGGAGGTGATGGTCGTCAGCACCGGCAGGAGGTTGGCGGGAATATAACAAATGGACGCCGCGATCAAATACGCCAGGGTGCGTTGCAGGCTGTCGGGCTTGCGAAAGTCCAGCTCCTCATCACAGCGCGGGCAGCGCCCCACGACGACGCCGGGCGCGGGCCGCGAGAGCAAGCCGCATTCCCGGCAGCTTTGCAGGCCGTGGTTCAGCGCGGTGGGGTGGCGCGTGCTCATCGCACGGCCTCCTGTCCCGGCCGGGTGGTGGCCTCCGCCCAGGTCACCCGATTCCAGACTTCGCGGGGATCAAAGCTCGACTGCATCGCCGCCAGCACGAAGATCAGCGCGCCCAGCGAAAACAGGGCGAGGCCGGGAATGACTGTGGCATATTCGGCGATCTTGGTGAGCGCCACCAGCACGCCAATCATCATGACCTCAATCATGCACCACGTCTGCGTAAAGGGCTGGTGGCGCAGCAAATGACCCACCCACAGCGGTGGCCGCTCGAAGAGACAGCCGAGGAGAATCAGGAGTTGCAGGCCAATCTGCAGCGCCGGGGCGATCACCGCCGCGAAGAGCACCAGCACCGCCACGATCTGGTTGTCGTCATGCCAGAGTTGAATCGCGCCGCCGACCACCGTCGTCTCGGCCGCATGCCCCACGGCCGAGAGCCCCAGCATCGGCAGCGTGTTGGCAATGATATATAACACCAGCGCCGCCAGCGACAGCGCGAGGGTGCGGTTTTGGGAATCCACCCGGTGGCGCCACAATTCCTTGTCACAACGCGGACACCGCACCGACGCCCCGGGCGGGGCGGCGGGGATGCGCTGCATCAGGTCGCAGTCCGGACAGGCAATGAGGCTGGCGTCGGCCAGCGGCTCGTTGCAGCCGGAATGCGGGTGGGGGGCCGGCGGCGTCATGGGTTCAGAACCGGAAGGCCACATCCGCGCCGTACGACACGCCGTGGAAGTTGCTGCCCCACAAATAGGAGGCGCCCACGCCGATGTACTGCACTTTCCAGAGCTGGCCCAGGAAATCCAGCACCAGCCGCCCGTTCACTTCGTAAACGTGGCTGGTGTTCAAACCTTCCTGCAGGCCGTTGTAGAAATCCGTGCGCCGGAAATACCCGCCTGTGCGAAGCTCATGGTTGTACAGCTCCACACCCAGCGGCACGTCCACGTCAATCTTGTTTTCCCAGGCTTCCGAATCCCCGTTGATGCTGAAGTTGGGGTTCGAGCTGGTGAAGCTTTCCGTGTGATAATAAGTGCCTGCTGAACTGAGGGTGAAAATCGTCCGCTTCCAGGTTTCCACATATTGGATCTGCCCGGCCGGACGGACCGTCCAGGTGTCCACATCCCAGCCAATCAAACCATCCGCCTCGGCTTTTTCGTAATTGATATGGTTGTTACCCGTGTAGGAATTGTAGGTGTGGCCATACATGCCCATGATGGTGGGGGCAAAGCTCAGTTTGTCTGAGAGCCAGAACCGCGCGCCGCCGCCGAACTGGATGGCAAACGTGTTGTCAATGTTCACGTCCCCGTTCGCGATCCGCTCCGGACCCGAGCTGAAATCATAGGTGCGCTTGGCCGAGGAGACCCCCATGCTGCCCTGCACTTGCGGCTGGTAGGCAATCCCCGTGTTGCCCAGGGCCACCGGATCACCGATGTCGCCCGCCCCGCCAAACTTGGTGAGGTTGATTTTCATGTTGTTGTCCGCCGTGTAAGACCCGCCGTTGATCCCGTAATCACCCGCCAGCACGTCCTGGGACTCAATCCGCGTGCTCGCCGTGTTTTTGATGTCATCCACCACCGCCCCCGGCAGCGGCAGGAGCGGCAAAGCGTGCGCCGTGCAAAATCCCAGCGCTGTCCCCGCCACCGCTGGCGCCGCCCATAGGTGTTTCATGGTTGCTTTCAGTTTCATTTGATTGTCTTGGTTCTTGGTTTTTTAGCGCTGCTTCGGCGTCGCCGGGCGGGCCGTTCGGCCTTCCATCCGGTTCACAAAAAAGCGACAGCAAATATACGTGATGGCCCCCCCGGCCAGCAAAATGAAAATCAAGGCCACCCCGCGCCAAAAGGCGTGATCCACCGCCAGCCGCGCCTCCACCGCCGTCTGGCGGCTCCAGCCGGCCAGCTCGGGGGCGCTTTCCTTCATGGACTCCAGGGTCGTTTTCAGGTCCAGCGCCGCCGCCCCAATCTGGCTCGCCGCCAGGCCGTAATCCTGCACATTGAAGGAGCGGCTGTTCGTGGCCCCGGCCGCCGCCACCTGGTTCGTGGGTGTGACCAGCCGCACAAATTCCGTGAGCGACTGGATGGCACCATTGATGTTGGTCGCTGAAACACTGGCCGCGTCCAGCGTCTGCCGCGTCTCCGCCAGCAGGGCCTGGGATTGGTTGGTCATGCCGTCCAGCAACTGCTGGATGGCCGCCTGCCGCTGATCATTGATGATCTGCGGCAGTTGCTTCGAAGTGTCCGCAAACACCCGGGCCGCCGCCGCCAGGTTTTGGGCGTCCGCCAGCACCTGCCGCGACTCCGGCTGGCTGGCCAGTTGGCCGGCCAGCACCTCCATCTGCCAGCTCAACAATTGCGGCATGCGTTGCGTATAATACATTGCCCGCTCGGCCAGTTCCCGGGTGTCTTGAATCGCCACGGTCGTGGCATCCATGCCCGCCAGCGGATCCAGGTACAAGAGGCCAAACAGGCTCGTCGGACCTGCAGTTGCCTGGTTGGGCGCCATGCCCAGCGCGGTGACAAATTCCCGGAACCGCACCGGCCCGATATAACGCTGGTTCGGATTTTTGGCCCGCCACTGGTCGATCAAACCCCGTAATTCCGTCTGCTGCGGCGGCTTGAGCACCCCGCCCGCCAGCGCCCAGGCCTCGGTCTCCACCTCGCGTTGCTTGTCGAGCAACGGCTGCACCTCCGGACCGAACGTCGGCACGGCGTATTCCTCCACCACCATCCGCGCCATGGTTACCAGCACCAGCATGTCCAGCGCGTTGAGGGCCGGCTTGTCCCCGGTGGCGTCAATGTAGGCCGAGGTGGCCTGGCCCAGTTTCCAGCGCAGCATCGTCAACCGCAGCGTGGAGTTGGTAGTGCGCGCGCTCACATCGTCGCACGCCTGGGAAATCTTGGCCACGTATACGTCGGCGAACCGCATTACCTGCGCCTGCAACACGGTCACCACCACCGGGCCGCTGTTCGTGACACCCGTTAACGAACCCACCCGGGCCTTGGGAGGCGCGCCCGCAAAGTGCAGCAGCCCGCAGCCCGAGACCGCCAGCAGCACCAGCAGCCATGCGCCCAGCGCGCCCGCCAGCCCCGCGCGGCGCGCCCCGCTGGCAACTGTCATAAACGGATTTTTTTTCATCTTAGAAACGCACCCCAAAACCCACGTTCAGATACAAATCACTCTTTTGGGGCACCACGTCGTCGGATTTTCCCTGCGGATTCTGGAGATAATCCCACACGAGCGACACATCCAGGTCCAGGTGGCGTTTGACCTCAAATTCCAGTGTGCTCACCATGTGATGGGTGTACAGTCCCGCCCGCTCCGAGGTGAAGGTGCTCTGCCACGACTGGATAAACGTCAGCCGCCGTGTGATGTCCGCCTTGAACGACGACTGCAGCCCCGCGGCCGGCGTGGTGGTGTAGTCCGCCTCCCCCAGCCCCACCGTGCCAAACCGGGTATATTGATAACTCGGGCCGGCGGACAACGTCCACTCCAGGCCGGTGCGGTCAAACACATAATAACCACCTCCGACACCCGCGGTCAGGCGGTAATTAATGTTTGCCGGATCATCCTGGTAAAATTCAAACTGCACCGGGCGGATGAACCAATCCTTGCCCAGGCGGATGTCATAGGTGGAGTTGAAGCGGTTGTTGTTGGCGATTTGAATGTTGTCCGACTCGCTGTAATTGCCCAAGTAATCCAGCAGCAGCGTCGTGCTGGGTGTCCGCCGCGCCAGTTCAGCGCTCGCGCTCATGGTCGTCTGGTGGGTGTTGCCCGATTGCAGGCTGAATGCCACCGAGGCCTTGCCCGACCAGTTCTTCAGGCCCGGCCGGTTGCCCGCCGTGGTGATGCCGATTAAATCTTCCCGCGACTGTGACAGCGGCGCGGTGCCACTGACCATCACCACGTCATTGCTGATCACGACCGGCCCATAGACTGGCGCGCGGTCCACAAACTGCGTGAAGACCGGCTGCGCCGGGTAGACGCAACGGACATTCTTTAGTTTGAGGGTTTGCTGTTCCATTTCGTCACTGTCAAATTCCACTTCTTTATTTTGCACGTATTTCAACTGGCCCCGCAGCCACTCCCCCGACTTGAGCTGCACCCAGTCCGCCCCGTCGGTCCCCACCCCGGGCGGCTTCCAGTCGAGTGATTTGGCCGGGGGATTCGTCACGGCCGCCGGCATTTTTGCCAGTTGCGCCACCGGCGTGATGAGCAGGTCACTGACCGCGTTGCGCAGGAACACCAGATGGCCGGCCAGCTTGGACTCGAACACCACGTTGGTGGCGTTGGTCTCCTCCACGGTGCCGACAAACCGCTCGCCATCCGTGGCCACCAAAACGTCCCCCCGGGCCCGCATCGCTCCCAGAATCATTCCGAGGCCGATGAGCACGCTCAACCACGTGGACTTGATGTTTGTCATGGTTTCCCTGGCGCCAGTTTACCCGCCAGCATTCCCCCGCCGCCGCGTGGCGGCGGGCGGGTCAGCCGGCCGGAAGCCATGACCAGTTCCCGCCGGGCCGACCGCCCGCCCCCTGCGCGGCCATTTAGAATTTAAACGTCGCCTCCACCAGCGCGCCGTTCAGAATCAGGTTCGCACCTTTTTTCTGGTCGCCGCTGCCGGTCGATTCATCAATCGCCAGTGCCTGGTAACCGGCCGAAAGGGTGAACCATTTCGTAAAATCATAGGCGAGCGTGCCGACCGCGCCCCAGGTCCAGTCCGTGCTGTTATTGATGTTGAAACCGCCGCCGTCCAGATTCACATCCAAGTGCAGCTTTTCGGTCAGGTATTGCGTCGCCCGGATGCCCAGAATCGGGTCCGGCACATTGAAATAAGCGCTGCCCCCATGCTGATGGTGATTCACATTGTCATAGATCGCCAGGGAAGTGCCCACGTACCAGTAACGGAGACCCGCCAGCGCATTGATGGTCAGGGAATGTTCGCCGGTCGTTTTGAGAATTTGATAGGTCACATCCGCATCCCCCACAAAGAAGTCCAGGGAAGCATCCGACGTGATGTAGCCTTCCTGGCCGGAGGGGTTCGCCGTCATCCGCATGTACAGGGCATCGGCATAAATACCCCACTTGCCCTTTTGCGCACTGAAATTCAGCGCATAAATGCTTTGCAAATGGTTCCAGATCTGGTCGAAGTTCACGTTTACGTCTCGTTGCATGCCGCGGACGGTCGCGTTCCCGTTGATGCCGGCGAACCAGCCCGGCACGCCCAGGGCGAAATTCCAGCCGTCATCCGCCGCCGGCGCGGCGGTCATTTCATCCGCGCGGCTCGTAACCGCCAGCGCCGAGGCGCAGGTGAGGGTGGCCAATAACAGTTTGCGTTTCATAGTACTCGTTTGTTGGTTTGGTGGTTGTATTGGTTATTACCGAAAAAGGAGGTTCAGAGAATCGGCGGCGGCGGCGGGTTTTTACCCTCCTCCGCCGCCAGGTCCTGGGTGGAGTAAAGCGCCACCAGCCGGGCAATAAACACGGCCATGAACAGGGTGCCCACAATCGCCTCCGCGGCCGCCAGCATCCGCGCCACATGCGACACGGGCACGATGTCGCCGTAGCCGACCGTGCTCAGGGTGATGAAACTGAAATATAAACTCGTGTCCCCCCGCATCAAATTGCCGGCCGGCAGGGTAAAAGCCGCCGCGTTGAGCCGCGACACCAGCACATAGGCAAAGGACCAGGACACCCCCAACAGCAAATACATGGACAACCCCGCGCACAGCACCTCCAGGTTCACCCGGGGTGAAAGCAGAATAAAGCGGATCAACCGCCACAATACAAAAGCCAAAAACAGCAGGGCCGTGGGTATGTAAAACTCCGCGCGAAAAATGTTTGGCCACAGGTGGTTCAACCATTTGCCCACCAGCGCGGGCGCCACCAGGATCATCGACAACACCAGCGTCCGCCGGTTTTTCCCCACCGCCAGCACGCCCATGACCAGCACCAGGGTTAAGAGGATGGATTCGATCACCTCACCGATGGCGACATCCTCCAGAAACGGCGTCACCAGCAGCAGCAACACGAGGGAAATCAGAAATTCCGGCATCGACAAACGAAACAAGCCCAGCCGCCGGGTCCGGGCGGTTTTCTTTGGTTTGGGGTCGTTTGCGTTCATAATTACTACGGATGCGTCGCCGCATCCATAGACTTCATTTTGAGCATGCCGGACCGTGCGGTCAATGCCTATTGGACCTTGGGCCAATGGCCGACACGCCGCCCGCACCCGCCCGCCTGCGCCAAGTCATACAGGAGCATGGACAGCCGGCCGAAATTCCGGCAGGATGGCCCAGGTCCGATGAAACTTGGCCATGCCCAGGCTCAAGGCCCCCAGTCCATGGGTGTTTCAACCTGATTTATGAAAGCGCGCTTTTTTTTGATGCTGGTTGCCGCCGCATTCACCCTCCGGGTGGCCGATGCCCCGGCCCAAACGGATCCCGTGCCGCCGCCCGCGACCGCCCCCCTGCGCAGCGCGGCGGAACTCGAGCAACTCGTCGCCCCCATCGCGCTCTATCCTGACCCGTTGATTGCCACCATCCTCCCGGCCGCCGTTTACCCCTTGGAAATCGTCCAGGCCGCGCGCTTCGTGGCGAACACCAATAATTTAATCAATCTGGATGGCCAGCCGTGGGACGACAACGTCAAGGCCGTGGCGAAGGTGCCCGAAGTCATCCAAAAGATGAACGACGACCTCCAATGGACCATGGAACTGGGTGAGGCCTTCCTCGCCCAGGGCAATGATGTGATGGAGGCAATTCAATACCTGCGCGGCCAGGCCCGTGCCGCTGGCACCCTCCAGAGCACCCCGCAACAGATTGTGGTGGTGACCAATACCATTGTCGAGCGCACCTATGAGCAAAGCATCGTTTACGTTACCAACACCATTGTGCAAGTCGTGCCGGCGAACCCCCAGGTGATTTACGTGCCTTATTATAATCCCACCGTCATCTATGTCCCGCCGCCCGGCCCCCCGCCGGTCGTGACCTTTGCCGTGGGTATCTCCGTGGGCTTTATCATGGCGAATAATTGCAATTGGTATTATGGCGGATGCTATCGCGGTTATTACCCGCCCCCGCCGCCACGCTGGCCCCCCCCGTATTATCCGCCGCCGTATCGTCCGCCGGGGCCGCCGCCCGGTTATCGTCCCCCGCCCCATGGGGCCCCGCCCGGCTACCGCCCGCCGCCGCCCCCCGGCTACCGCCCTTATAACCCGCCGCCCGGGGCCAGCCAGCCGTGGACCCCCAATCCCGCCCGCTTGAATTCCAGCGGCACCCCCACCGCCGCCGCCCTCACCCGTTCCCCTGAGGCCCGCGGCTGGCCCACCGCCAATACCCGCCCGGCCACCTTGCCCGCCGCCAGCCCCAGCACCCGGCCGGCGGCGGTAAATCCCGGGTTGCCGGCCAATCGTCCCACCACCGGTAACGTCGGCAACGCTGGCGTCGCACCCGCTTCGGGTGGCTACGGTGGCACCCGGCCCGCAACGGCTGCCACTCCCCCGGCCAGCCGCCCGCAAACGCAACCCGCTGGCGGCAATAATGCCGTCACACGCCCCACGCCAACCCAACCCGCCCCCGGCGGCGGCTCCCCCGGCAGCGCCTTCACCAACCCGAACAGCAACTCCAACCCCCGCGCCGCCAGCAACCGCGGTGCCGCCAGCCGGGGCAATGGCGGTGGTGGCGGCGGCAACGCTGGCTTGCGTCGTGGCAACTAACTCGCGCGCACCTTTTATTTAACGCTATGAAACGCTTACCCTCACCGGTTCTTCCTCCCGCCCGCCGCCCGCGTTGGCTGGCGTGGGGCCTGGCCCTGATTCTACCGCTGGCCGGGCACGCTGCCGCACCCGGCCTGACGTTCGCCACGCCCGAGGCCGCTGTGGCCGCGCTCGAATCCGCCGTGAGCACGGACAACACCAACGCGCTCCACGATATTTTCGGCCCGGCCCTGGCCGACATCAAAAACCCCGACCAGATCCAGGCCGCCAGGGAATTTGCCGAATTTGCCGCCGCCCTTGACCAGACCAACCGCCTCGTCCCCGAAACGACGGCCAAATACACCCTCGAAGTGGGTCCGAAATTCTGGCCCTTCCCCATTCCCCTCGTGCAGCAGGACGGTCGCTGGTTCTTCGACACCGCCGCCGGCAAGGATGAAATCCTCAACCGCCGCATCGGCGAAAATGAACTCGCCACCCTCGCCTCCGTGCGGGCTTACGTGGCCGCCCAGCGTGAATACGCCGCGCAAGACCGCAATGGCGACGAAGTCCTCGAGTACGCGCAAAAAATCATCAGCACCCCCGGCACGCGCGACGGACTTTACTGGTCGCCCGAGCTGGATGGCGAAATCAGCCCGCTGGGACCGCTCGTCGCCCAGGCCGAGGCCCAGGGCTACACCCTCCCCTCCGGCACCGCCGCCCCGCAGCCCTATCACGGCTATTTCTTTAAAATCCTCACCCGCCAGGGCTCCGCCGCGCCCGGCGGCAAATATAATTACGTTATCAACGGCCACCTGATCGCCGGGTTCGCGCTGGTCGCCTGGCCCGCCGCCTACGGTCAAAGCGGCATCATGACCTTCATCGTCAACCAGCAGGGCCGCGTCTATCAAAAGGACCTTGGCCCCAAAACCGCCAAAATTGCCGGCTCACTCAAAACCTACAACCCCGACCCCAGTTGGACTGTGTCCCAAGATTAAACCGCAACCCCATCCCTTGCCTCACCTTATGCTACGCCACCTCCTGCTGTTCACCCTCCTGGCCGGGCTGGCTGCCGGCTGCGCCTCCCGGCCCGCCAATCCCCTGGCCGCCCGCCCGGGTCGCGGCTATGTGGATTTCCGGCCCGACCCCGCCGATGATCTGGCCTGGCAGGTCAGCCAGTTCGACACCGGCAAACAGGCCTGGCAGCAAGTCTTTTCCAGTTTGACGCCCCCGGCTGGCGGCGTCCTTCGCCTCGCCTGCCCGCCGGGGCCCTACGTGTTTCAAGTCACCTTTTTGAACCGGGTGGTGGTCCAGCCCGCCCAAGTGCAGGTGGAGGTGGTGGACGGCCTCGTTACCCCCGTGGTGGTGACCCTCACCCCCGCTGGCACCATGGGCGTGGATCAAAAGCAGACCACGCGGCTGGGCACCACGGTGAAAAGCACCTATGGCCAGCGAAGTAAATACAATGGCGACCAGACCACCGCCTACGAATTGGCAGCCCGGGCGATCCCGCCGATAACCTACCACCCGCTGCCGTGAGCCCCCGCGTCCCGTGGCCGCTATGAGTCACTCCCCCGGCACCGGGCCCGAACCCTGGTGGCGCGAATGGCCCCTGGCCCTCGCGATCCTCACGCTGACGTTGCTGTTGCTGGGCAAAGCCTGGGTCGCAACCGCGGTGGCATCGCCCGCGCTGCTGGCGCTGCTGCTGGCCGCGATTTGCGCGGTCATCCTCGCGGCGGCGATTGCCATCGTGCGTCATGCGGATGAGCTGGCCCACCGGCTGGGCGAACCCCTCGGCACCCTGCTCCTCACCCTGGCCATCACCGGTCTGGAGGTCTGCATGGTCGCCTTCGTGATGTCCACCGGCGAGCCCAAGCCCGACCTGGCACGCGACACCATGTTCGCCGTGGTCATGCTCGTGCTCAATGGATTCATGGGCGTCGCCCTCCTGCTTGGCGGCCTCCGCCACCGGGAACAGCCCTACAACCTCCAAAGCGCCAATGCCTTCCTCTCCCTGATCCTGCCCCTCACCGTCCTCGGCCTGGTGCTGCCGGATTACACCCGCGCCGTGGACGGACCGGTGCTGTCCAGGTTTCAAATGCTGTTTCTATCCCTGATGTCCGCCGGGATTTACGGCGTGTTTTTGTTTGTGCAAAACCGCCGGCATCGCGGATTCTTCATCATGCCCGCCGAGCTGGCCGAGGCCGCCGCGGAGGCGGCGGCCCGACCCGCCGCCCCCGCGCCGGCGAAGACGCGCCCCACCCTTTACCATGCCCTGATGCTGGGCTTATACGGTGTTCCGCTGGTGTTGCTGGCCAAGCAGATGGCCGCGCCGCTGGACGACGTGGTGCTCCGCTTTGGCGCGCCGCCCGCGCTCGCCGGCTTCATCCTGGCCGTCCTGGTGCTCACCCCGGAATCCATCGCCGCCGTGCGCGCCGCGCTGGCCAACCGCCTGCAACGCGCGGTGAACATTCTGCTCGGCTCGGTCCTCGCCTCGATCGGCCTCACCATCCCCCTGGTCATCGCTGTGTCCCTCGCCACCGGCCGCACCCTGGAGCTGGGGCTAAATCCCGCCTCCACTGTCATGCTCCTGCTCACCCTTGCCACCAGCCTCCTGACCTTCTCCATCCCCCGCACCAACGTCCTCTCCGGTTGCGTGCATCTGCTGCTCTTTGGCATGTACCTCCTGCTGATGTTTGACCGTTAAAACGGCGGCCCCCCGCTTGCCGCTTGCCTCCCGCGCACCCGCTTGCTTAAATGCCCCCATGGACGCATTTCTCCAGGCGGCAATTGACGAGGCCCGCAAAGGACTGGCTGCCGGCGGCATCCCCATCGGCTCCGTTCTCGTCCTGGACGGCCAGATTATCGGCCGCGGCCACAACCAGCGCGTGCAGCACGGCAGCGTGATTCATCACGCGGAAATGAACTGCCTCGAAAATGCCGGGCGCCGGCCCGCGCGCGTTTACCAACGCTGCATACTTTATTCCACCCTGTCGCCGTGCCCCATGTGCAGCGGCGCGGCGCTGCTCTACAAAATCCCCCGCATTGTCGTTGGGGAAAATGTCACCTTCCAAGGGCCGGAGGCGTACGTGCGCGCCCAGGGCGTGACCGTGGACATTTTGCAAGACCCGGTCTGCATCCAGCTCATGCGTGATTTCATCGCCGCCCGCCCCGAACTCTGGAACGAGGACATTGGCGTTTAATTTTCCGCTGCCACCGGAAAAAAGGCTCGCCTCCCCCGGTCCAATTTCCCACTCTGCCCCGCGTGAAACCGGAATTATCCAGTGCCAAACCGGCGGAGCCCGACGAGTACCAACTGCCCGTCAATGGCTTTCAGGGCACGCCGGAAGAAAAAGACCGCCAATGGTATGAGCAATGCTATCGCGGCGACTCCCAGCGCCAGCTCACCGTGCGGGCCGTCCTCATGGGCGGCATCCTCGGCATGTTCATGGCCGTTTCCAACCTGTACACCACCCTGAAGATCGGGTGGAGCTTCGGGGTGTCCATCACGGCCTGCGTCATTTCGTTTGTCGTCTGGAACACCATCTGCCGCCTGCTGGGCGGCAAGGTTACCCGCATGGGCGTGCTCGAAAATAACTGCATGCAGTCCACCGCCGCTGCCGCCGGCCAGTCCACCGGTTCCACTCTGGCCACCGCCCTGGGGGCGCTGCTGCTAGTCAACGGTTTCCAGCAACCCTGGCCGGTCGCGGCCGCGTTCGTGTTCTTTACCGCCTCGTTGGGTGTGTTTCTGGCCATCCCCATGAAACGGCAGATGATCAACCACGAACAGCTCCGCTTTCCCACCGGCATTGCCACGGCCGAAACCTTGCGCAGCCTCTACTCCCGCAGCGGCGAGTCCCTGAAACAGGCCCGGTCCCTGCTCTTTGGCCTGGGTGCGGGCGCGGTCATTGGCGTGCTCCACAATTATGCCGACCTCGTGGAACAGCTGAAGCTAAAAAACCGGCTGCCGGAGTGGCTGGAGAAACTGTCTGGCTGGCTGTACCTGCCCGACACCTTCGCGTTCACCGGCTGGCTCAATCCCCTCGCCCGGGGCCAAATGGCCGGCCTTGGCTTCGAGCCCAGTGTGTTGCTCGTCGGCGCGGGCCTGATCACCGGTCTGCGGGTCTCGCTCTCCATGTTCGCCGGGTCGGCGCTGCTCTATTTTGTCGTGGCACCGCACCTGGTGGCGCTGGACCAGGCGCACGCGGGCGACGCCGGCTGGCTGCCGTCCTTCAAAATGAGCCCCGCCGGCAATTTTAACCCCACCCGCTGGGCGCTGTGGGGCGGGACCTCGGTGCTGGTGTTTGCCAGTCTGTTCCAAATGGCGTTGAACTGGCGGACCGTGATCCGTGCGTTTGGGCTTTTCAAAAAGACCGAGCGCGCCGCTGCCCATGACGCGGTGGCGGCCGTCGAAGTGCCCGCTGCCTGGCTGGTCATTGGGCTCATCCCCATCACCCTCGGCCTGGTCACCGTGCAATACTGTGCCTTCCACATTGCCATCTGGCTCGGACTCCTGTCCGTGGCGTTTTCCTTTGTCGTTGCGCTTGTGGCTTGCCGCGCCACCGGGGAGACCGACACCAATCCCGTTGGTCCCATGGGCAAGATCACGCAGCTCCTTTATTCCGTCCTGCCCGGGGCCAAGGGGGTGGAATCCATCAACCTCATGGCCGCCGGCACCGCCGCCGCCGCCGCCGGGGCGGCGGCGGACTTGCTGACCGACCTGAAAAGCGGCTACCTCCTGGGCGCCAACCCGCGCCGGCAGTTCCTCGCCCAGTTTTTTGGCATCTTTTTCGGTGTGCTCGCCGTGGTGCCCGCGTGGTATCTCATGGTGCCCAACAAGGCCGCGCTGGAAGCGTTTAACCCGCCCGCCACCAACATGTGGAAGGCCGTCGCCGACCTCCTCACGCTGGGCATTGACCATCTGCCGCATACGGCCCTCATCGCGATTGTCATCGGCGCGCTGGTTGGGATGGCCCTGCCGCTGGTGGAAAAACTCTGGCCCCAGGCGCAACCGTGGCTGCCCTCCGCGATGGGACTGGGTCTGGCCTGGGTGGTGCCGTTCCAAAACGCCTTCTCCTTTCTGATTGGCGCACTTATCCTGACCGCATGGCAACGTTGGAACCGGCGCTCCGCCGACTCCTTTGCCATCCCCATCGCCTCCGGCCTCGTTGCCGGCGAATCCCTGGTGGCGGCCTTCCTGGCGATCGCCTGCACCCTCGTCGGCTTCCTCGCCACGCGCTAAGCGTGGCCTCCGGAGCGCGCCGGTTCCGGGCGCGCAAACTCAAAACACCCGCAGCGTGTCCAGCACTCCGCGCACCCGGGCCACCTCATGCGTGCGAAACAAATCCGTCTTCCCCAACGCCGCGAGCACGGCGAAGAACGGTTCCGCGCACCGCACTTCCTCGCCAAAATATTCAAACGCATGCGGCAGGGCATGGCACACCGGGAAACCCAGCGTCCGCAGCCGGAAGCTGTTCAAAAACACATTCATCTGGTGCCGCACGCGCGTCGCGCTGTCCTGCAAATTGCGGTAATAAAACCCCAGGCCGGGATCGATGAAGATTTTTTTCACGCCGCTGGCCTGGGCAGTTTCAATCTGCCGCGCAAAATAATCGTTCAGCATTTGCGTGGGATCCGCGCCAAAATCAAAATCCCCCACCTCGCGCACGTTCTTGCCCTGCACATGACAGACGATCACCGCCGCGTCATGATCCGCCACCATCCGGAACAAATCCGCGCTGCGGTCCGTGCCCGTGAGGTTGAGAATATTGGCTCCCGCCGCCAGGCAGGCCCGCGTCACTTCCGGCTGATAAGTTTCCACCGAGACCAGGATATTGGCCGCCCGCAATTCGCGGATCACCGGCAGCAATTTCGAGTTTTGTGCCACGTCGTCGACCCGCGCCGCCTGGGCCAGGCTGGACTCCGCCCCCACATCAATGATATCCGCGCCTTGCGCCGCCAGGGTGTGGCCGCGCTGGATGGCGCTGGCGGCGGTGAGGCACACGCTCTCCCGGTACCAGGAATCGGCGGAAAGATTGACCACCCCCATCACCGCAGGCCGCTCGTTGAAGGCAAACGACCGGCCGCCCAGGGCAAATTCCGCCACCCGCGCCGCCGCCGCCGCGCGGTGTTGCGCCCATAATTCCGCCAGTTGTTCCAGTTTGAGCATAGCGACAATGAGTAATGACGACGATGGTTCCGGGAAAAAAGTGGCGCGCCCGGCGCGATTCGAACGCACGACCGTCCGCTTAGAAGGCGGATGCTCTATCCAGCTGAGCTACGGGCGCAGCGTGCTTACAGTAGCCTTCCCGGCCCACCCGCGCAAGCGTGGTTCTCGGCCGGGTGGGCCCGCCGTCCTTGACCACCCGGCCGGCCCGCGAACCTTTCATTGAATTTGCCCCGCGCCTTTGGCAAGGTGTTGCCATGAATCGGATCACGATCCTTGTCTGGTGCCTGGCGGCCGTCGCGCTGGCCGGCTGTCAGAAAACCGTGGACACCACCGCGAGCACGGCCGCGCCTCCCGGCGGGCACCAGCTCCCCACCCACGCCCAGCCCAAGCTGCCCACCATCAAACTCTTTGTCGGGCCCGCCACCCTGGACACCGAAATGGCCCTCACCCCGGAGCAGGAGGAAACCGGCATGATGTACCGCACCAACATTCAGGACTCCGACTCCATGATTTTTGTGCTGCCCTATCCCCAGCAGGCCAGCTTCTGGATGTACCATTGTCCCGAATCCATCTCCGCCGCCTACATCACGCCCGATGGCGTGATCGCCGAAATTCATCACTTCGAACACGAGGACACCAATGCCGTGCTCTCCGCCACCAGCAACATTCTCTACGTGCTGGAAACCAGCGACGGCTGGTTCGCCCGCCATGGCGTCAGCCCCGGGATGGTGATCCAGACCGAGCACGGCTCGCTGGCTGACACCTTTATCCGCCACCAATAACATGTCCCAAACCCGTTCCGAAGCGCTGTTCGCCGAGGCGTTGAACTACATTCCCGGCGGCGTGAATTCCCCCGTGCGCGCCTTTCGCGCCGTCGGCGGCCAGCCCTTCTTCGTCAATCGCGCCAGCGGCAGCCGCGTGTGGGATGTGGACGGTCATGATTACATCGACTACGTCCTCACTTGGGGACCGGCCATTCTCGGCCATGCGCATCCCAAGATTATCGCCGCCGTCAAACATGCCGCGGATCACGGCACCAGTTTTGGCATTCCCAATCCGCTCGAGGTCACCATGGCCCGGCTCATCTGTTCCCTCGTGCCCAGCGTGCAAAAAGTGCGCATGACCAGCTCCGGCACCGAGGCCTGCATGAGCGCCATCCGGCTGGCGCGCGGCTTCACCCGGCGCGATAAAATCATCAAGTTTGACGGCTGCTACCACGGCCATGTGGATTCCCTGCTGGTCAAGGCCGGGTCCGGCGCGCTCACCTTCGGCCATCCGGACAGTGCCGGCATCCCCGCCGCCTTCACGCAGCACACCATCGTGGTGCCGTACAACGACGAGACCGCCGTGCGGGCCGTGTTCGCCGCCAACCCCGGGCAGATCGCCGGCATCATTGTGGAGCCGGTGCCGGGCAATGCCGGTTTGTACCTGCCCCGGCCCGGGTATCTGGAGTTTCTGCGCGAGGTGACCCGCACGGAGGGCGCCCTGCTGATTTTCGATGAAGTCATGACCGGTTTTCGCCTCGCCCGGGGCGGGGCGCAGGAACGGTTCGGCATCACCCCGGACCTGAGCTGTTTTGGCAAAGTGATTGGCGGCGGCCTGCCCGTCGGCGCCTTCGGTGGCCGCGCGGAAATCATGGACTGCCTCGCTCCCTTGGGACCGGTCTACCAAGCCGGCACCTTGAGTGGCAACCCCCTGGCCATGGCCGCCGGCATCGCCGCGCTGGAGGAATTGGGCGTGACCAGCACCGCCACCAGTCCCGCCCTGCCTGCCGCCTACCAGCGGTTGGAAGAACTCGGGGCCCAACTGGAAGCCGGTCTGGCCGCGGCCGCCCGCGCCGCCGGCATCCCGGTGCAATTCAACCGCTGCGGCTCCATGTTCTGCGGTTATTTCACCAGTGCCCCGGTGCATAATCTGGACGATGCCCTGCACAGCGACCGCGAGCGGTTTAAGAAATATTTCCACGGCATGCTCCAGGCCGGCGTGTACCTGGCTCCGTCGCAATTCGAGGCCGGATTCATCTCCACCGCCCATACGCCGGCGGATATCGACGCCACGGTTGCCGCCGCCGCCAGGGTCATGAAGCTGCTCTAACTGCAGCTGCCGGGCATGGGCTCAACACTTTTCAGGCTTTAAACCTTCGTCAGAATCTATGGACTTGTATGCTTCGGCAAGGCGCGCGGCGCGCGGTGCTGCAATTCGCGAAAAATTGTGTCCCGAATGCTTTGCCCTTGTGAACGCAGAGCCGAATTCCAAAAGCGCAGCTCTTTGATACCGCGTGAGGTGAGGTATGCCGTGCGCTCGGCATCATGCTCTTGCTGACTAGGATGGCCGTGCCCTGAGCCATCCAGTTCCACGCTCAGCGCGGCTTCCGCACAGTAAAAATCGAGGTGGTATTTGCCCTCCGGATGCTGGCGGCGAAACTTATATCCGTTGAAACGGCGACCGCGCAGCCAGTGCCAAACCAAACGTTCAGCCCAGGTTTCTTTGCGGTGGAAAACACGGGCACGCTGTAAGTCGGCCATGGCGGAAAATTAAATCAATTTTAAAAAGCTGAAAAGTGTAAAATGCAATAAGTGCCTGAGGGAGAGGGGGAAACCGCGTCCATCCCTGCCATCAACCGGCTCTCGAAGTGATTCCCTCTCCTGGGGGAGAGGGTTGGGGTGAGGGCGGATGTGCCTCTTCCCGTCGGAACATTAATCTTCTCACCCCGGGCTTTGGTTTAATTCCAATTGGTCCCTCCCGCCGGTATTGGAGAGCCAGACCATGCCAGCAAGCCATCCCTGTCATCAACCGGCGCTCGAAGTGATTCCCTCTCCTGGGGGAGAGGGTTAGGGTGAGGGCGGATGTGCCTCTTCCCGCAGGGACATTGATCTCCCCACCCGAGGTTCTAGTGAAGCGTGCTTACTGGCTTCCCACTGAGCCTTGGTTGGAATCTATCCAATATTAATCGGACAGGGTATGACGACTTTGCCAACCTGTAACCTGGGACCCGCCCGCATCGTCTTTCATTGTAATCCACAGCAAGAATCATTCTCAGCAGTGGCCATCAAACAACAACGCTTAAACTATGAAATTGAATAAAATGACCGTAATTGCCGCGCTCGCGCTCGGCAGCCTGCTCACCCTCGGCACCGTGGTGAGCGCCCAGGATGCCGCCACCCCTGCCACCACCCCTCCGCCGGCTGGTGGCGCTCCCGGCGGCGGCCGTGGCCGCCAGCTCAGCATTGAGCAACTGAGCACCCAACTCGCCCTGAGCGACGAGCAAAAAACCAACGTGCAGGCCATCCTCACCGATTCCCGCAAGCAAATGCGCGATTTGCGCAACGACACCAGCCTCTCCACCGAGGACCGCCGCGCCAAGATGAAAACCATCCGTGACGACGCGAATGCGAAATTGAAAACCATTCTCACCCCGGAACAATTCGCCAAGTATGAGAAGCTGATGCCCGCGCGGCGTCCGGCCACCCCGCCGGCCACCGCCACGCCGGCGGCCAACTAAGCGGGCAGGACACCTCAAGGTTACCTTCAGGGACGGCTTCGGCCGTCCCTTTTTCTTTGGTCACGTGCAGGCCGGGTGGGACTTTGGAGCACCCGCTCCGGGGTCGGGTCCGGCTGATTATTGACTTATATTTATTAGGTAATATAAACTTATTTTAGAACGGCGGCGGCGAAGCCATTGTGACATCCGGCCGGGCGGGTCTAACCCGCTATATTGAATGTGGTTACCCGCGGATGCCGCGGCGGCCATGGGTAATAAACCTTATATTTAAAGGCATTCGTCACTCATAGTCTGTTGTTAGCTGGATGAGCGGTGGTTACTATCCTTAAACAGTTGTGGCTAATAACGCTTGCATAAAAACATTTGGGACGAAGGTCAGGGTCTTGCGTGACCAGCTTGGCATGTCCCAGGAAAAACTGGCGGAAGCGGCCGGTTTGCACCGCACCTATATCTCGGATGTCGAACGCGGAGCGCGGAATATTTCCCTGAACAGCATCACCAAACTGGCCAGGGCATTGCAGGTCTCCGCCGCCACCCTGTTGCTGGACCAGGACCAGACGCTCCCGGGGAGGATGATTGATATTTTGCTGGTGGAGGATGACCCGAACGATGTGGAGCTGACCCAGGCGGCGTTGCGCAGCGTGAACATGCTCAACCGGGTGCATGTGGTGCATGATGGTGCCGCCGCCCTGGCCTACCTCAACGGCCTGAATGACGCCCACCCCGGACAACCCGACCACCGCCCCCACCTGATCTTGCTGGACCTGCGGCTGCCCAAGGTGGACGGCATTGAGGTCTTGCGGCGGATCAAGGCGGACCCGCGCACGCGGTCCATTCCGGTGGTGGTGCTGACGGTGTCCAACCGCAACAAAGATGTGAGCGCCTGCAAGCTGCTGGGCGCCGAGGGATATATCATGAAACCGGTGGATATTCAAAATTTTTGCGAAATCACCCCCCAACTCAGCCTGCACTGGGCGCTGCTGGCCAAACACTCGGCGGCGACGGCCTGAGGGCGGGCACCGGATGCCGGCGGCGCGGCAAAACCAACTCGGCGATTACACTGGCCACGGTGGCGACTTTCGGGCAATGGAATGAGTGAGCATGACCGGCTTGAACGCAACTGAACATCCCCCCTTCCCCACAAACGCCCCTCTCCGGCCAGCGCCATGGCGCCGGGATCGGGGCGACGACGCGGGCGGGCAGCCCCCACCCAACCACGCATGAAGCTCACCCGCAGAAATCAGTTGCTCCTGTCACTGCTCCCCCCGGTGGTGGCGCTGATCCTGCAAAGCCTGTTCTGGCCGTGGATTCAACCTTTGTTCTGGTTTCTCTTTTACCCGGCCGTGTTTTGCAGTGCCTGGATCGGCGGCCGCGCCGGTGGCTGGCTGGCCACCGTGCTCGCCACGGGATTCGTCATGTATTTTTTCCTGCCACCGCGCTGGTCTTTGCCGCTTCAGGAACCAAAATATCTGCTTTCGATCGGAGTGTTTGTCGGGATGGGCGGCTTGATGAGCCAGGTGCATGGCCGGCTGCGGCGGGTGAATGAGCTTCTGGAACAGCGGGTGCGGGAGCGCACGCAGGCACTGGAGGCCAGCAACCAGGCGTTGCGGGCGAGCCGCGCGGCCTTGGAGGCGGACCTGGCCGGACGCCAGCGGGCGGAGGTGGCGCAGGCCCGGCTGGCGGCGATCGTGCGGTCCTCGGATGACGCGATCATTGGCAAGACGCTGGCGGGCATCATCACGAGCTGGAACCGGGGGGCGGAAAAGATTTTTGGCTATGCCGAGGCCGAGGTGCTGGGCCAGCCGCTGTTGCTGTTGATTCCCCCCGAACGCACCCCCGAGGAAGCGGACATCCTGGCGCGCATCGCCCGCGGCGAAAGTGTGGAGCATTTTGAGACCGTGCGGGTCTGCAAGGATGGCCGGCGGATTCATGTCTCCGTGACCATCTCGCCGCTGCGGGATAATGAGGGCCGCATTGTGGGGGTGTCAAAAATCGCGCGCGATATTACGGAGCGAAAGGCCACCGAGGGGGCCCTCCGCGAGCGCGAGGAGCAGTTGCGTCTGTACGTGGAACATTGCCCGGCCACCATCGCCATGTTCGACCGTGATATGAATTATCTGGTGGCCAGCCGCCGCTGGATGACCGATTTCAAGCTGGGCAACCAATCCCTGGTGGGCCGGAATCATTACGCGGTTTTCCCCGACATGCCCGCCCACTGGCGGGCAGTCCACCGGCGCTGCCTGGCCGGGGCGGTGGAGCATTGCGACGAGGATGCCTTTCCCCGGGCGGACGGCACCGTGGACTGGTTGCGTTGGGACGTGCTGCCCTGGCGGCGGTCGGACGGGGAGATCGGCGGCATCATGATTTTCTCCGAGGACATCACCGCCCGGAAGCAGGCGGAAACGGCCCTGCGGGAAAGCGAGGAACGCTTCCGCACCCTCGTGAATTCCATGTCCCAACTCGCCTGGGTGGCGGACGCGGACGGCGCCACCATCTGGTACAATCAGCGCTGGTACGAATACACGGGCACCACGCCGGAGCAGATGATGGGCTGGGGCTGGCAGGTCGCGCACGATCCGGCGCGGCTGCCGCAGGTCCGGGCACGCTGGCAGGCGGCGATTGCCAGCGGTGAACCCTTTGAAATGGAATTTCCCCTGCGCCGGGCGGACGGACAATTCCGCCATTTTCTGAACCGGGGGCAGCCCTTGAAAGACGCCCGGGGCCGGGTGCGGCAATGGTACGGCACCAACACGGATGTGGAAATCCTCAAGCAGGCGGAGGACAAAGTCCGGCTGCTGAACCAGGAACTGGAACACCGGGTGAGCGAGCGCACCGCCGAGTTGAAAGCGGCCAATCAGGAACTCGAGGCGTTTTCGTATTCGGTGTCGCATGATTTGCGGGCACCCTTGCGGCACATTGCGGGCTTTGTGCAATTGTTGTCGAAGGATGCCGGCCCGCGGCTTTCGGAAACCAGCCGGCACCATCTGGCGGTCATTGACGGGGCCACCAAGAAGATGGCCAGCCTGATTGATGATTTGCTCGCCTTCTCGCGGGTGGGCCGGGTGGGCATGCAAACGAGCGCGGTGGAACTGGAGCCGCTGGTCCGGGAAGTGGTGGCGGAATTTGCGGCCGAAACCCGGCACCGGCAGGTGGCGTGGCAGATTGGCCCGCTGCCCGGGGTGCGGGCGGACCGGGCGCTGCTCCGGCTGGTGCTCCTGAATTTGATCGGCAACGCCGTCAAATTCACCGCCACCCGGGCGGCGACAGTGATCGAGATTGGCGCCGAGGTTAACGGCGCGGCGACCGTATTCGTGCGGGACAATGGTGTGGGCTTTGATCCGCAATACGCGCACAAGCTGTTCGGGGTGTTTCAACGCCTGCACAGCCAGACGGAATTTGAGGGCACGGGCATCGGCCTGGCCAACGTGCAGCGCATCATTCACCGTCATGGCGGCGAGGTCTGGGCGGAGGGCGCGCTGGACGCGGGCGCGACGTTTTTCTTTTCCCTGCCCGGGGAGCCCCCGCCCGCCAGTTTAATTACCACATGAAGGCCGAGCATCAAATCGCCTGTCGCAAAATCCTGCTGGTGGAGGACGATCCGCGGGACGTGGAACTCACCCTCGCCGCGCTGGCGGAGCATCACTTGGCCAACGAGGTGACGGTGGCGCCGGACGGCGCGGCGGCGCTGGATTATTTGTTTCAGCGGGGCCAGCACCTGGGCCGCGCCGGCGGGCACCCCGTGGCGGTGTTGCTCGATCTCAAGATGCCCCGCGTGGGCGGCCTGGAAGTGCTGCGCGTGGTGAAAGCAGACGCGGCCCTCAAAACGATTCCCATCATCATGCTCACCTCGTCGCGCGAGGAGCCGGACTTGCGGCAGTGTTACGCGCTGGGGGTGAATGCCTATGTGGTGAAGCCCGTGGATTTCCTCGAGTTTATGCACGCGATCAAAGGGCTGGGGATCTTCTGGCTGGCCATTAACGAACCGCCGCCCGTGGTTGCGTGGTCGCTGGACGGGTCCGTTGGCGCGCGGGAAACGGGGGCGGCGTCATGAAATCGCCCTTGCACATTTTGCATCTGGAGGATGAGCCGAATGATGCCCGGCTGATCCAGACGCAACTGGCGAACAGCGGCCTGGACTGCACGATCACGGTGGTGGCCAACCGGACCGAATTTCTGGCGATGCTGGAGCATGGCTGGGTGGACCTGGTGCTGTCCGATTACGCGGTGCCGGGGTTTGACGGCATGATGGCCCTGAAAGTCGTGCGGGAGCGGTGGCCGATGCTTCCCTTTGTGCTGGTGTCCGGCACCCTGGGGGAGGAAGTGGCCGTGGAATCGCTCAAAAACGGGGCGACGGACTATGTGCTCAAAGACGGGTTGTCGCGACTCGCCCCGGTGGTGGTGCGGGCCATGGCCGAGCAGGAGCGGGAATTGGAGCGGCGGCGGGCGGAGGTGGAGTTGCGCTGGAAAACCGCCCTGCTGGAGGCGCAGGTCAATGCCAGTATTGACGGGATTCTGGTGGTGGATGAGCATGGCCGCAAATTGGTCCAGAACGAGCGGATGGCGGAGCTGTGGCATCTGCCGCCGCACATCACCGAAAATGCGGATGACGAGGCGGAGCTGGCTTTTATTCTGGACCAGGTGCGGGAACCGGCGGCGTTCCTGGCCCGGGTGCGGCACCTGTACGCCCATCCGGATGAAATCAGCCGGGACGAAATTGAGCGTAAGGATGGGACGGTGCTGGACCGCTATTCGGCGCCCGTGCAGGGCAAGCAGGGCAAATCTTACGGGCGCATCTGGGTGTTTCGGGACATCACGACGCTCAAGCAGACGGAGGCGCAACTGCGCAAGCTCTCCCAGGCGGTGGAGCAGAGCCCGGCGATGGTGGTGATCACTGATTTGCAAGGCAGCATTGAGTATGTGAACCCCCGGTTCAGCCTGGTCACGGGTTATGCGTTTGCGGAAGTCGCGGGCCAAAATCCGCGGCTGCTCAAATCCGGCAAGCTGGAGCCGGGCTTTTACCGGGAGCTCTGGGGCGCGATCCAAAGTGGCCGGAACTGGCAGGGGGAGTTTCACAACCGCAAAAAGAGCGGGGAATTGTATTGGGAACGCGCGACCATCTCACCGATGAGCAACCAGCGCGGTGAGATGACGCACTTTCTGGCCATCAAAGAGGACATCACGGAGTACAAGCGCCTGGAGGAACAGTTCCGCCAGGCCCAGAAAATGGAGGCCGTGGGGCGGCTGGCCGCCGGGGTGGCGCATGATTTTAACAATCTCCTGACCGTGATCCTGGGCTACAGCGATATTTTGCTGGGTGAAACGGGCGTGGTCAACGGCATGCGGGATTCGCTGGTGGAGGTCAAAAACGCCGGGGAACGGGCGGCGGGCCTCACCCGGCAATTGCTGGCCTTCAGCCGCCAGCAACTGCTCGAACCCCGGGAGGTGGATTTGAATGAGACCGTCTCCGCCTGCGCCCGGATGCTGCAACGCCTAGTGGGGGAGGACATCCTCCTGGAGTTGCACCAGGATCCCGACCTGCCCCATGTCCTGGTGGATCCCGGCCAGCTCGAGCAGGCCATCATGAATCTCGTGGTGAATGCCCGGGACGCCATCCCCCAGTTCGGGAAAATCACCATCTCCACCGCCCAAGCCACCCTGACGGAGGCGGACGGGCAGGCGCATCCCGGGGCGCACTCGGGCAGCCAGCCGGGAAGACAGGTGGTGCTGACGGTGGCGGACAACGGTTGCGGCATGGATGAGGCCACCCTGGCCCGCATTTACGAGCCTTTTTTCAGCACCAAGGAGCCGGGCAAGGGCACCGGCCTGGGGCTGGCGATGGTCTTTGGCTTTATCCAGCAGAGCGGCGGCCTGATCGGCGTGACCAGCGCGCCCGGGCACGGCACCACGTTCAAAATCCAACTGCCGGCGCTGCTGGTGGGGGGGGAGGCGGGGGGCGGTGACGCCGGGGTGGAGGCTTTGCCGGACGGCACGGAAACCATCCTGCTGGTGGAGGACGAGGCGGCCGTGCGCCAGCTGGGCCGGCGCCTGCTGGAAGCCCGGGGATATACGGTGCTGGAGGCGGCCCGGGGGGACGAGGCCCTGCGGCTGGCGGAATCCCATGCCGGGGTCATTGACCTGCTCCTGACGGATGTGGTGATGCCCGGCATGGGGGGCAGCCAGCTCGCCGAGGCCATGCGCGCGCTGCGGCCCGACATCAAACAGTTGCTGGTATCCGGTTACTCCGGCGACGCCCTCCACCGCCATGGTGGCGTCGGCGCGGGCATGAATCTGCTGGCCAAGCCCTTCACCGCGGCCTCGCTGGCCACGCGGGTGCGCGAAGTGCTGGACAGCCCCGACAGCGCGGCGGCGAACTGGCCTTCGCCGCATTAGCGCATTTATGTACATGCCCGGCGTCATCCTCTTGCGCGATGGCGTCCTGGAGTGTGTGCCGTCCTCTGCCGCTTTGGCCCGACCACCGTTCGCAATTCCAACCCGCATGGCCGGCCGCACGACCGTCCGGCTATTCTCCCTCACCCTGGGGGAGCGGTGGGAAGCCCCTGCCAACATCGGGTGACACCCGCCTGTTCCCCGCCTCAATCCGGATTGTGCAGGCGTTCGAAGATGCCTTTGCCCAGGTCCACCTTGAGGTTGAGCTCGAAAATGTTGTACGTCTGCCGCAGCGAGCTGTCCGTGGACGGGCGCGTGAACTCGTCCTGATAGATCAGCTCCAGCCGAAAGCGTTTGCTGATGATATAACCGAGGCCCGCCGACAAATACAACGGGTTGACCTGGTCCGAGTCAAAGCGGAAATCCGGCTCCACGTAGCCCATGGCATAAAAGGTGTGCGGCTGCCAGGCGCTGGCCTGCGCCGTCAGCGGCGCGTCCACGCCAAAGCGCATGCACAGCCGGCTGTATTCACTCCACACGTACGTCTCCTGATTTTGCGTGTCGCAGTATTCCAACCGGTTGTAATTGTAAATGTTCCACTTGAAATGGTTGGGCAGGAAAATTTTATAACCCACAAACGGCCGTAATTCGAGCGTGTCCGCCTTCGTCTGGTTGTCCGTCTGAATGGCTTCCATCCCCCCCGAAAGCTGCAGCCAGTCATTGACCCGGTAAATCACCCCGGGATAGAGGACATCGTAGGTCTGGTACCGCGACTGCGGATTGTTATAATACTGAAACTGGCCGAAACCGGTCCAGTCATGCCAGATTTCGTGCTGCGTGGAAAGTGAGGCGCGATACTCGGCGGTGTCGTCGTCCGACGTCTTTGCGAAGCCCGCCCGCGCGCCCAGCAACAACCCGGCGGCCAAACTGAGGTGGATGGCGTGAAATGCCCGTTTCATTGCCTGAGCATGCCGTCAGCCTGCCCAAAAGTAAAGCGGCGGGCGGCCCCTGCGAGCCGCCCGCCCTGACGGTTATTTAGCCTATTCGCTCGCGCCTTTGCTCGCCTTTTCGGCCTCGGCCATCTTGGCCGCCATCTCGGCTTTCACGGCTTCGAGGTTGAAGCTCGCGCCTTTTTGCATCGGCGGATATTCAAGGAACGTCTGGAGTTCCTTGCCCATCACCTGCTGCACGAAGACAAACCGCCAGAACTGGTATTTGAACCAGTCGAAGTATTGCTGCCCGCCTTCCTTGGTCCCGTTATTCGGCCAGGCCGTGCGTTCAAACGGATCGAGCCGCAGGTTGGTGATGGTGGGCACGTCCAGGTGGACTTTCTCACCCAGCCAGCCTTTGGGCTGGTCAATGAACTGATATTTGTAGTCATCAATGCGCACCGCCCCCACCGAGCTTTCACCCAGGTAGAAAATCTCGTGCCGGTTGGACGGGCCCTTGCCGGTGATGGCGTCCATCTGGTCGTAACCGTCCAGATGGTTCTTGTAGGTCACGCCCCCGAGGTTGACCCCATCCAGCAATTGCTGGGTGATGTTGGGGTTGCCGGCGGCGTCCAGGAAGGTCGGGAACCAGTCCAGGCCGGAGAAGATGCCGTTCTGCACCGAGTCAGCCGGCACATGGCCGGGCCAGCGCATGATGCAGGGAACGCGGAAACCACCTTCAAAGGTGGTGCCTTTGCCTTGCGCGAAAGGCGTCTGGCCGCCATCCGGCCAGGTGAAGTTCTCGGTGCCGTTATCCGTGGTGAATACCACAATCGTGTTGTCATCCACGCCCATGTCCTTGAGGTGCTGGAGAATCAATCCGATGTCGTCATCGAGCTGGGCCATGCCGGCCTCCTCTTCCGACCAGCCATTGGTCGAATTCTCGAGCGCCTCGTATTTCGGCGAAAGGTGCGTCACGATGTGCATGCGCGTGGGATTGATCCAGACAAAGAACGGCTTGCCGTCCGCCTTGGCCTTGTCCATGAAGTTGATGGCGAAGTCCCGGATGGAATCGTCCACCGTCTCCATGTTGTACTGGATGCCCGCCATCGGATGCGGCGGCAACGGGCCGGCGTCTTCAACCTTTTGCTTGCCGATCTTGCCCCAGCGCGGCATCTCGGTGGTGTCGTCCGTGTCCGTGGCCCAGGTATGCAACAGGTTGCGCGGGCCCACCACATTCAGCAATTCCTGCGGGTAATTCGGATGAAACGGATCTTCCATCGCGTCCAAATGATACAGGTAGCCGAAAAATTCATCGAAGCCGTGGACCGTGGGGAGGAATTCATTTTTGTCGCCCAGATGATTCTTGCCGAACTGGCCGGTCGCATAACCCTGCGCTTTGAGCGCGGTGGCGATGGTGCAGGCCTCGGCGGGAATGCCGATCGCCGCGCCCGCCTGGCCGACGGTCGTCATGCCCGTGCGGATGGGCAGCTCGCCGGTGATGAAATTCGCGCGACCCGCCGTGCAGCTTGCCTCGGCGTAATAATCGGTGAACAGCATGCCTTCCTTGGCCATGCGGTCGAGGTTGGGCGTGCGGCCGGCCATCATGCCGCGGCTGTAGGCGCCGATGTTCCACATGCCGATGTCATCACCCATGATGACGACGATGTTGGGTTTCTTGTCCTGGGCCAGGGCGGTGCCGGTGGCGCTAAACAGCGCCGCGGAAGCCGCCAGCACGGCCAGGCCGTGACTGAGCATTCGATTTGGTTTCATTGGTTTACCGTAGGTTTTGGTTTGTTTTTATACTAACCCGAAATTGTAAACCGAGCGCGCTGGCGCCGCTGACGGCTGTCCCGCGCATCGCACCACATGGTGGCATGAATATCCGGTACATGGCTATTGGACCTTGGTCTCATGCGGGTGGCAAGCCAAAAGCTGCGAATGATACCCGGCCGGACGCAACTTGACACTGCCCCGGAGTGCGCCCGTCCCCGGGCGCAGCAACTTCCAAACCTGCAACCGGTTTAAAGCCTTTCAAACCGTTCCCCCTGATCTCGTAGGAAACGAGGTGACGATTTTCTAAATAAATCCCGGTTTGCCGGTCCCTGAATATTGCGGATGGGAGTTTGATTGTTTCCTTCAGTTTGGCGCATTGAATTTGGATGTTTTCCGCCCGTCCTTCTGCCAGCCTGTCATGGTGAAACTGTTTTACACCGGACCGCTCATCAACGCCGAAATGCTGGTGGTCATGCTGGAGAAACACGGCATCGCCGCCACCCAGGCCTTTGCCGATCCCGCCGCGCCGGACGAAGGTGATTTGAGCCGACCCACCCAGGTGTTCGTGCCCGGGGGGGATTATGACCGGGCGCACCGGTTGTTCTATACCGAACGCGAAGATGAGCTCTAGTCCGGCGTGAAATTCAAGCCCTTTTCCCCGGTTTGTCCCCGGCCCACGCTGGCCTGCGGCTGGCCCAAAGCCCGCTTTGTTTAAGGAATGCATAAACCCCGGCGCCCCTCACAGTTACCTTGACATTGACCGGGACTCTGAATACCATTGAATGGTGAAATTCACGAGGAAATCACGGAGTTTTCCCCAGTTTCGCCCGCCGGGCTTCACGCTCGTCGAGATGCTTGTGGTCATTGGCATTATTGGCACCCTCGCCGCCCTGTTACTCCCCGCCCTGAGCGCCGCCAAAATGCGCGCGACCCGCATTGTTTGCATCAATAATCTCCGCCAGGTGGGGCTGGGTTTTCACATGTTTCTGCATGACCACGACAGCAAGCTCCCGATGCAAGTTTCGGTGAATGATGGGGGCACCGCGGAATATGTGCAGTATGGGCTGAGTTTGGGCGGCCAGTTTTACACCACTTACCACAGTTTCGCAGTGCTCTCGAATGAGGACATCCTGCCGTCCCAACTGGTGTGCCCGGCGGATGCCCACCGCGACTACGCCACCAACATGCCGAGCTTGCAGAATTACAACCTCAGCTATTGCCTCGGGGCCAACGCGGACTACGCCCAGGCCAATTCCCTGTTAGCGGGGGATCGCAATGTGATTGTGCAAATTCCCAACAGCCCGACCATCCAGGTCATTGGGCCGGGCAGCCGTCTGCAATGGACCAGCGAAATGCACCGTTACAAGGGCAACATGCTGATGGTCGATGGCCATGTGGATGAATGGAACCAGCAACGGCTGGCGGCCAACACCCAGGGACGCGATGAGCAGATCGTGCTCTTCCTGCCTTCGGTTAAATTAGCCGGTGCCAAAAAAAATCCGGCGAAGCTTGCGGACTACGTCAATCCCGCCAAGACCATCACGGACGAGGGGCTGACGCTGATGAAACCCATCACCCGGCCCGTGGAGACTTATGTCGAAACCAACGGCTGGTACTGGCTGCTGCTGCTCCTGTTGCTGGTGCTGATTCGCACCTGGCGGCAACTGTACCTGAACCGCGCCTGAGTGTCGGTCGCCAGTTTATTCAAAATCAAAGATCTGCACTTTCTTGCAGGTGCGCTTGAACACCTGCTCCACAAATTCGATGTGCTGCGGATGCACCTGGTATTCCTGCTCCGCCTGTTTGGTGGGGAAGATCAGGTTCAAAGCCACCTGATACGTCTGGTCCACCACCGGCCGGGGGCTGGGCGACATCTGGCCCACGTGAAAGTGAATCACGCCCGGAATGTTTTTCAGATATTTGTTCGCGCCCGCCACCAATTCCGCGGTCGCATTGGGAATGGCCGGGTCCGTCCAAAAAATAACAACGTGGGAAAACATGGTATTAAGTAATGTTCCCCGCCATTGTCCCGCCAATCCCCGCCGGCGCAAGCACGAAAATGGCCGGCCGGCTTGCTTCGGCGCGCGGGTCCGTGACCCGCAGCATTTCCCTGCGCTGGCCACCGTCGTCATTATCCAGCCACCTCATCCAAAAAATCCGCGTAATCCATGGTTGCCCCCCAAAAAAAATATTTTTAACTTTTTTTGACCTGGACAGCGGATGTCCAGGGTCCCCTGTCACAATAGTGCCGATGAAAGTGAAAACGACCTCAAAAACCAGCCGGGCGGCTGGCGCCCCCGCGCCAGCCAGCGCGCCGCCCTTGCGCCACCCGTCTCCGCTTGGTGAAAATCTTCAAGATTCGTGTAGTTCCCGCTAAACCCAACCCGCGCGCCACCCCAAAATATCCGCTCATTCTGCGCTTCCGTTTATCCCCATTTTCCGGTTTATTACCCGGAATCTATGAGTAAAACTGCACTGTTGTTTGCCGGTCAGGGCGCCCAGGTCGTCGGCATGGGCCGCGATCTGGCGGAAAAATATCCCGCCGCCCGCGCCTGGTTTGACCGCGCCAACGCCGCGCTCGGCTATGACCTCGCCGCCATCTGCTTCACCGGTCCCGAGGCCGAGTTGACCAAGACCGAGAACGCCCAGCCGGGCATTTTTCTGGCCAGTTGGGTCGCCTTTGAACTCCTCAAGGAACAAGTGCCCGCGCTCCAATTTGCTGCCACCGCCGGCCTCTCCCTCGGCGAATTCACCGCCCTCGCCGCCGCCGGCGCCATCAGCTTTGAGGACGGCCTCAGCGTGGTGCGCCAGCGCGGCCAGTTCATGCAGGAAGCCTGCGAAGCCACCCGGGGCGGCATGGCCGCCATCATCGGTTTGGACGAGGCGCCCACCCGCGAAGTCTGCGCCGCCGCCGGCGTGGTGCTGGCCAACTTGAACTGCCCCGGGCAGTTGGTGATTTCCGGGGAAACGGAGAAAATTGCCCAGGCCGTGGAACTTGCCAAGGCGAAAGGCGCGCGCAAGGCCCTGCCGCTCACCGTGGCGGGCGCCTACCACTCGCCGCTCATGGCCAGCGCCCAGCCCAAACTGGCCGCCGCCCTCGCCCGGGTCCAGATTGTTTCCCCCGCCGTGCCCGTCCTCTCGAACGTCACCGCCGGAGTCCACGGCACCCCGGTGGAAATCAGCGCGCGGCTCGTGGAACAGGTCACCAGTTCCGTGCGGTGGGAACAATCCATCCGCCTGCTCCTGGCCCAGGGTTTCACCCGGTTCATCGAACTCGGACCCGGCACCGCCCTGAGCAGTTTCATGAAGCGCATCGATAAAACGGTGCAACTGTTAAATGTGGCCGATGTGGCGAGCCTCGAGGCGACGGTAAATGTTTTGAAAGGATAACCGTCCCGCAATTAATCCTAGCGCTGCGGAACGGTTTCCGCATCATGGATGCCGGTCTGCGGTCACCTGTGATTTGATTGCCATGGATGCAACCCATTTAAAACCATCGCCGGCGCATCCCCGCGCGCGCGGTCGCGGCAGGCTATGTGCCGCGCTGACGATGGTCCTGCTGACCGCCTCCGGTCGTGCTTTCGCCGGCATGAACGACACTCTGCAAGCGATTCAGGAGAGCGAATTCAGCTTCGCCCGCACCACCTCCGAACTGCCTTTTTACCCGGTCGGCTGGACCCAGGATCGCTATTATCCCGTCGCTTCCTTCAAAGAATCCGGCGGCAACCTGCCGTCCGCCACCATGGTGGAAAACACCCTGAACGTGGGCACGGTGCTGCCCGCCTACGTGGCCAAACGCGACATGTTGCTGCTGGGCGGCGATTTGGCCTGGGATGATCTCACCGTGAAAACGGGGCCATACCCGGACCAGAGCATCCTGCGCGTGACCCCGGTGGGGGCCTGGCTGCATCAGTTTGGCGAAAACGAAACCGTGGGGGCCTTTGCCGCGCCCATACTCAGCAAAAATCTGGAAAGCTCAGATGCGTGGGGCACCAGCGGTTATGCCGGGATTATCGCCCTGCACTATTTCAGCCCGGAGTACCAACTGCTCTACGGCGGGGTGTATCAAAACAGCTTTGGCCAGAGCATGGGCTATCCTTACGTGGGCCTGCTCTGGTTGGTGTCGCCGCGCTGCCAGCTATCCATTGTGTTCCCGTGGCCGACTTTCACTTATTCCCCGCAAGACCGCTGGCTGCTGCAATTGGGCCTGGCCCCGGGCGGCTCCGCCTGGGACAACTGGGAAAGCAATCTGCAAACCACCGAATCCATCGGGTCGTGGAACCTCACCGCCGGAGCGGCTTACCGGTTTTACGACAAGCTCTGGCTGTTTGCGGGAGCGGGCGTGGCGGGGCTGCGGGGCATCGAAATCCAAACTGGCACCGACCGGACCACGTTTGATTCCCAACCCAGCGCGGTATTCACGCTGGCGATCCAGTTTCGTCCCTGAGGCACCGCCGGTCAGGCACCGGTCACCGGGCCGGCACGGCTATCCCCTCGGCGGCCAGCAAGGTGCGTTTCCATTTGACCCCACCGGAAAAGCCGCCCAGCCGGCCGTTCGCCGCCAGCGCACGATGACAGGGAATGAGCACCACAATCGGATTCGCCCCACACGCCCCGCCCACCGCCCGAAAGGCCTGGGGCCGGCCAATGTCCCGGGCGAGGTCGCCGTAACTGGCGGTCCGGCCCAGCGGGATGCGCTGCAAGGCCGCCCAGACCTGGCGCTGAAATTCCGTGCCGCCGGATAAATCCAACGGCGGCCAGTTCAGCGGTGCCCGGCCGCTGAGGATCATTTTAAGCGCGCGCGAGGTGAGCCGGTGCCAGGTCGAAATTTGCTGCAGCAAGTCACGGGGAATGGCCGGTCGCACCCGGGGAGCTGTGCCGGTGCGGGGGAACGTGAGCCGGGCCAGACCGCGGGCCGAATAACGGGCGATGAATTCCCCCTGCTCGGTGGGGATCACCAGTTCAAAGCGGGCGGCGGCAGGACGGGTGGGGGAGGTCATGAGTGGTTCCGGTAGTAATGACACAATATCAGAAACAGGATCACAAACAACAAGGTGGCGAGGCCGAAAAAGCGGTTGCGCGCCACGCGTTTTTCATAGCGCATCGGGCGCAAGCCATGAAATCCGCCGGCCGCCAGATAGCTGACCAGCCGCGGATTGGTGGTGGTGGGGCCGTGCAAATAGTTGCCGAGGCGGTTCCACAAGGCGGGCAAATCATATTTCCGCACGCCGAACTCGTTAAAATGTTCCGGGGCGGGCTCGGGTTCTGGTGGCTGGACGGGACGCTGTTTGACTTCGGCGAACACCGGCTCGCGAACCGTGGGGGCGGGCTCGGGGGGACGGGCGCCCGGGGGCAGGGTGCTGGAGCGCAAGCGCGGGCCCGGGGCCTGGTGCAATTGGTTGTCCAGCTTTTTAATCTGGGCCTCGAGCGCGGCAATTTGCGCGTTCAGCTCACGGGCGTGCGCTGAAATCGGGTCCGGTTTTTTCTTGAGCCAGCCCATGACAGGTGAGGGAATCAGGTTTAGTGCCGCTTGAGCAGAAGCACAAACGCGCCGAGCGCGAGCAGCCCGACACCCACGAGCGGGAGGGTGAAGGCCAGCCCCATTTTGCAGAGTTGTCCAAAGGGCAGCGCTCCCAGGGAGGCGGGGGTGACGGCGGCGGGGTTGGCGGCCGGGGCGGGTTTGTTTTCGCCGGCCAGCAGGGGCAGTTTCAACCGGGCGGCATTCCATTCCATGCGGGCATTTTCCACGGCCGTGAGCCCGCGGGTGAGTTCCACGCTGAAGGATTCTTTCGACCAGGCGTCCTCCCGAATGGCCTGCACCTTGGCCAGCGCCGTGCGGAAATCGGTGATGGTGCGGGCCATTTGCTCGGCGTCCCGGCGGGCGGCGAACTCGGATTCCTCGAGGAGGCCGATGCCCCGGGTAAGGTTTTGAATGATTTCCTGGCGGCCGTTCTGAAATTCATTCTGGCGGCGGCGCACTTCTTCGAGGGTGGCGCGTTCGCGTTCCAATTCCTCTTGGGCGCGTTTGAGTTCCGCGAGTTTTTGCTGGGCATCGGCCACTTTGCGCTCCACTTCCTCCCGGTTGGGGGCGCGCTGGGGGGCTGGACTAAAGGGGGAGGTTTTGGGTTGAGGGGAGGCGGTATAAGGCACCTTATGCCCGATAAAATCGGGATCTACAAACTCCGTTGCGTCGTGTTCGCCAGCCATGCAGCGACTTTAGACCCCGCGTACGCAACTGTAAAGCGGCAGGTGGTTGAAAAGCCAAATTTCCGGCCATTTTACCAACCGCAGCCAGCTTCGAGTCAACCCGTCAGGCGGGCGGGGGGGGCGATCAGGGGAGTCAGTTGGGCGGCCAGTTCCGGCGGAATCCGTTTGGGTTTTTCGGCCGTGGTGGTGCAGGCATGGAAAGTTTCAGCCAATAAAATGACTTTGCCATGCTGGTTGAGAATACGATGGCCGAAATTCACCCGCACACCCTGTATGAGACTAGGCCAGACCTCGATGGTCAGCCAGTCATCGTACCGGGCGGGATATTGATAACGCAGCCGGGCCTCGATCACCGGGAAAATCGTATCCTGCGCCTGCAAGGTGGCGACGGTGGCGCCCAGGGCACGGAGAAATTCGCCGCGGGCGGCCTCCAAAAAGTCCAGATAGCGCGCATGGTAGACGTGATTGCCGACGGTGCATTCGGCATAACTTACCCGGTGTTGGTGGCAAAAAAGACTGGCCATGGCCGTAGCGTAGGGCGCGGCGGGGAAAATTCAACGGGGAAAATTCACGGTTGCAGAAATTGTTTTAGCGGTTATGTTTCTAAAGTAACGCAAAGTTTATAATGAGTCGGCCCACGGGGCGGACGGTAAAATCAGGATGAATCATGGCTGTAACCAAAGTTAGTTCAAACGTTCATTTCGTGTCGCATGGAACCACTGGTTCCACCCATGATGGCGGCCCCAACGGCCGCTGGGCGCCCAACACCGATATTTACGTGACTTCCGGCGGGCTCGTCATCAAGGCGGAGCTGGCCGGCATGAAGAGTGACAGTTTGGAGATCACCATTGAGGGCAACCGCTTGCGCATTTCCGGGTCCCGGCCGGATTGCTGCCGGGAACAGAATTGCACTTTTTGGGTGATGGAGATCACTTACGGCCCCTTCGAGGCGGTGCTCGACCTGCCCCCGGGCTATGATTTAAGCCAGGCCAAGGCCATCTACGTGAACGGCTTCCTCCGGATTGATGTTCCACCCGCCCATCCCGTCCAACCGAAGACCACCAAAATCCCGATTAATTGATGCCGCACAGTGGCCGGGTGGTTAGGGTTAAATTGGACTTGAATTTTTATTCCCCGGCGGTTTCTAATTAACTGTGGAAACGACGATACCATCGCCCGAGACCTCCCCCGAGACGGAGTTCATCAGCATTTTGGGGGCCGAAAAATCGGAGATGCCCCCCCGTATCTCTTCCCGTTCCCTGCCGGATCTGCTGCCCATTTTGGGCCTCTCGGACATCGTGATTTTTCCCGGGGCGGTCGTGCCCCTGCTGGTGGAGACGGGCCCCAGCCTGAAGCTGATTGATGACATTGTCGCCGGTGACCGCCTGCTGGGCGCGGTCTTGCAGCGCAAAAGCGAGGTGGCGGAACCCGGGCCGGAAGATTTGCACCAAGTCGGCTGCGTGTCCCGGCTCTCCAAGATGGTGAAATTTCCGGATGGCACGGTGCGGCTGCTCATCGAAGGGCTGTGGCGCATCCGCCTGCGCAACTATTCCCTGCCCGCCCCATATTTAAAGGCGAACTACGAATTGCTGCGTGATGAAACCGAGGACAGTGTGGAACTTCAGGCGATGCTCCGCAACGCGCACAAGCAATTCCAGGACATCTCCAAGCTGTCGAACGCGCTCACCGAGCAGGTGAAGATTGCGGCATTAAATACCGAGCATCCCGGCCACTTCGCGGATCTCATCGCCGCCAATCTCAATCTCTCACTGGAGGACCGCCAGAAACTGCTCGAAATGGTGTCCGTGCGCGAGCGGTTGCAAAAATTGTTGCCGCTGCTCAACCGCGAACAGGAGGTGCTCACCCTGAGCACCAAAATCCAGAGCGACGTCAATTCCTCCTTCGCCAAAAGCCAGCGCGATTTCTTCCTGCGCGAACAAATGCGCGTCATTCAGCGCGAACTGGGGGATGCGGATCCCAATGCCGGGGAGATCAAAGCCTTCCTCGACAAAATAGAGGCCACGCCCATGCCCGCCGAGGCGCGGAAAACCGCCCGGCAGGAGCTGGAACGCCTGCAGCAAACCCCGCCCGCCGCCGCCGAATACGGCATCACCCGCAACTACCTCGATTGGATCGTCAGTCTGCCCTGGGAAAAAGGGACGGAGGACAAGCTGGATCTGGGCGCCGCCGAAAAAATCCTGAACCAGCAGCATTTTGGTCTCAGCAAGGTCAAGGACCGGCTGCTGGAATTCCTGGCCGTGATCAAGCGGCGCAAGGAGATTAAAGGCCCTATTTTGTGCCTGGTGGGACCGCCCGGGGTGGGCAAGACATCCCTGGGAAAAAGCGTGGCGGACGCGCTCGGGCGCAAGTTTGCGCGCATCGCCTTGGGCGGCATGCGTGACGAGGCGGAAATTCGCGGCCACCGCCGGACCTACGTGGGGGCCATGCCCGGCCGGCTCCTCCAGACCCTGCGCCGGGTGGAAAGCCGCAATCCGGTGATTCTGCTGGATGAGATCGACAAGGTCGGCGCCGATTTCCGGGGCGACCCCGCCGCCGCGCTGCTGGAAGTGCTGGATCCCGCGCAGAACCACACCTTCACCGATCATTATCTCGACCTGCCTTTCGACCTCTCCCGCGTGCTCTTCATCGCCACCGCCAACTGGCTGGAGCCCATCAACCCCGCGCTGCGCGACCGGCTCGAAGTCATCGAGCTGCCAAGCTATACGGAATCGGAGAAACTGCAGATTGCCCGGCGCTTTTTGGTGCCACGCCAGCTCGAGGAGCACGGACTCACCCGCCAGGACGTTACCTTTGCCGATGCCGCGCTGCGCAAGCTCATCCGCGAATACACCCGCGAGGCGGGCGTGCGCCAGCTCGAGCGCGAAATCGCCGCGCTGGCGCGCAAATCCGCCCGCCGGCTCATCCACCAGAACGGCTCCGCCAAGGCCCTCAAAGTGGAGGCCGGGGATTTGCCGGCCTTTCTGGGCCACGCCCCCTTTGTGGCTGAGACTGCGGAGAAAATCACCGAGATTGGCATCGCCACCGGACTGGCTTGGACCCCGGTCGGCGGGGACATTTTGTTCATCGAAGCCACGCGGATGCGCGGGCGGGGCCAGTTGCTCCTCACCGGCTCGCTGGGCGAGGTGATGAAAGAAAGCGCGCAAACGGCCATCAGCTACCTGCGCAGCCACGCCAAAAAACTGGCGGTGGACCTGGACGATTACGGCAAATTTGACCTGCACATTCACGTGCCGGCCGGGGCCACGCCGAAGGACGGACCGAGCGCGGGCGTCGCCATTGTGGCCGCCTTGGCCTCCCTGCTGAGCAAACGCCGGGTGAAAACCACCGTGGCCATGACCGGCGAAATCAGCCTGCGCGGCCGGGTGCTGCGGGTGGGCGGCATCAAGGAGAAAGTCCTCGCCGCCGCGCGCCACGGGATGAAAGCCGTCATCCTGCCCGAGCAAAACCAGTCCGACTGGGAGGATGTCCCCGAGGAAGTGCGCCAGCGGCTCAAGGTGCACTTTGTGCGGCAAATCGCGGAGATTTTTCCGCTGGCGTTGGAGGAGGAATGATGCTTTTGAATCACGCCGCTCGCTGGTCCAATCGGCTTTCACGGGTTGGTCTGGCCCTGGCTTTTTTCATCACAACCCTGCTCACGTCGCGAGCAGAGGACACGATTGACCCCATTACTGCGGGTCGGCAACTGGCCGGGCAATTGCTGGCCCAGCACCCCGCGCAAAACTATACGAATCACGGGGTTTTGAAGGTCAAGGGCGCGGGCGGCTACCGGGCCGAGGCGGAACTGGGGGTGGCCATGACCGTGACCGCCACCAACTGGAGCACCACCTACACGATCGGGACAGGCGCCCCCGAAACGCTCACCATCGTGCATGCGGCGGATGTGCCCAACCGTTACTTTTATCAGGCTCCTGCCGCCGCCGCCCGGGAGGTCGCTGGTGATGCCACCATGTCCCCGGTGGCTGGCTCGGATTTCTGGATTGCTGATTTGGGCCTGGAATTTCTGCACTGGCCACAACAAACTCTGCTGAAAAAAGAGGTCAAGCGCAGCCGGGGTTGCAGTGTGCTGGAAAGCGTCAACCCCCATCCCTCAGCCGGCGGCTATGCGCGGGTGGTGTCCTGGATTGACAGCGACAGCGGCGGGGTGGTGCAGGCCTTTGCCTATGATGCGGATCACAAACTGCTGAAGGAATTTTATCCCAAGGATCTCAAAAAAGTCGACGGCCAGTGGCAGGTGGGCCTGATGGAAATGGAAAATGACCAGACCGGCTCCAGGACGCGGCTGGAAATGGACACCGCCTCCCAGAACCTACCACAGAAATGATTGCTGCGTGCCCAGCATCTGGTCACCGGACCAGAGCGTGGCCCGCCAGGCAACCACCCGGCCCAGCTTGACATAATCGTCCCCCAGGAGCGGCAGCTCGGCCCAATGCCGGAAGCGTCCCGGACTCACGGGGGTTTCCAGAGTCTTCACGCGCGGGCTGCCGTCCGGGCCCACGGCGCGCAATTCCACGCGCAACCGCGTGGCATTGGTCCCCGTCCCCCGGGCCCGCCAGAGCACATCATAACGAATGCCGGAGATTTCTTTGGGATGGAGGCGCAGGTAGGCCTGATAGGCGTCGCGGTCAAACAGGCTGGGGGAGGTCGCATCGTGACCCTCCAGATTTAATAGCAGGGGCAGGACTTTGTACACCGTGCCGGTGGCGGTGATCGGGGCGGCATCCGCGGCAAGGACTGCCCGGGTTGTCCATATGCAACCGAGCAGAACCAGGGTCATGAGAAGCCGACGCATGGAGGTATGATAATTTTAAACGGGGCGAATTCAACACCCATTTGCGGTGCGGATGAGTGAGGGGCGCCACATCCAACCCGGAAGGGGTCCCGGCAACCACGGCGGATTCGTGGCCGGGTGAAGTGGAAGGTTAATTACTATACTGTTGAGCCAGGCAACGTGCTGCGGGCCCCGGACGCGCGCGCCGGGAAAGGAGACGACGGGCCGCTGCCCTAGTCTAGTGTCCCGCAAATAACTGGACATATTATGGTGGCGGCGAATGCTGGTGGATGCCACGAAAGTCTGTTCCGCTCGTTTTATCCGGTGATGAAGTTGCCCGTCTTGAGCAATGGGTTCGCTCGGGAGCGACGCCC
>CAITTG010000100.1 GCA_903895255.1 uncultured Verrucomicrobia subdivision 3 bacterium | reverse complement strand
TTCTTGCGGCGCTGGGCGGCGTCGAACAGCGACGTCATGGAATGATAATCCGCGATAAAATAAAAGGCTTCGCCCTGCTGTTGCAGTTCGATGGCCGGTTGCATCATCCCGAAATAATTTCCGAGATGCAGGGCGCCCGAGGGCTGGATGCCAGACAAAATACGCATGCGGCAAGGCTAGCAGCATGGGGAAAAACTTCAAAATCCAAACTTCAAAATCCAAGGAAGATGAACTTTAGCGCAATGCTGCCCTAAACGGTCCGGCAGGGGCGGGAATGGCCGGGCGCGCTCCCGCATCTTCTTACTGGTATTTTCGATGCATTCGGTCAATCTTTCACCATGCAGGACATGGAAAAGCGAATCACTTTTAATCCGAAGCAATGCGGTGGGCGTCCATGTGTGCGCGGCATGAGGATAAGGGTCAGCGACGTGCTTGAGCTCTTCGCCGCCGGCCTTTCGGGCGGGCAAATTCTGGAGGAGTTGCCTGATCTCGAACCGGAAGACCTCACCGCGTGCCTGAACTACGCGCGTCGGCGGATTGACCATCCAGTGCTGGCCGCATGAACCTGTGGCTGGATGCTCACCTGTCGCCTCGCCTGGCCCGCTGGCTGGCGAATACTTTTGGGGTTAACGCGTCGGCAGCGCGCGACCTTGGGCTGCGCGAGGCCGAGGACCATGATATTTTCCTCGCCGCGCGCAAATCAGCGGACGATATCATCACCAAAGACAACGATTTTGTGGAATTGCTCGAACGGCATGGTCCGCCGCCCAAAATCATCTGGCTTACCTGTGGCAACACCTCCGAGGCAAGACTCCGGCAAATTTTCACCAGCCATTTTCAAAACGCCCTGCGCCTCTTGGACAATGGCGAAAACCTGGTGGAAATCAGCGGTCGGTAATGAAGCTCTACGAAGCCACGGGCAGGTAGGTATCCCGGTTGGCGAGCATGCCGTGCAGCTCCAGCTTAAAACAATGCTGGTCGCGCAGGATGATTCCCTTGGTCCGGTCCACTGTCATGAAAGCCGCCGGGTGCGTGTACGATTCGGTCCAATCCCGGGTGCCCAGGGGTTCGTCCTGCTGGGGTTGGCAATAGAGCGCATGGTCGAACTCCGCTTGCGGGTGCACCTTGCCATCATGAATATGCACGGTGGGGAAAAAGAGCGTCTTGGGCTCCCGGCGCGGGAAGGAAAACGCCATCGGATGCACCCGCATGGCCCCCGCCTTGAGCTTGAAGACGGCGAACCCGAAGTCGTGATAGCCCGGCAGCTTGTGCCAGAGTTTGTCCGCGATCCGAAACCGCGCGTCCAGCCGCGCAAAGTCTTTGATGGACGGCACAAAGGAAGCCTCAAAGTCACCCACATTCACCACGGCCAGCGGAGCCAGATTGGCGCTGGCCGGGCTGGCACTGTCGCCGAGCGAGCGGGAAGCGGGTGGTGGCGGCGGGATAAAACCACGATCCAAATCGGTAAAAAATTCGGGATAGCCCTTGAGATCGATAAACTTCACATCCTGTTCCCCGGCGGGCAATTGCACCGGTAGCGGCAAAATCATGGCCAGTTCGGTCCGCGCCTCGATGGACATGCTATACACCACCACCTGCCGCCCAGTGTCCTCGGCGCGGGCAAAGATATTCGTGGCGCTCACCGAAACCACCGGTTGGGAAAAGCAGCACATGGCTTACAATCAAAACCTTACCTTTGGCCCGGCGGGAAATCAAAAATATTTTAACTTTTTTGGGCCCTGGACTGCGGATGTCCAGGGTCCCCCGCTAAACTCGTCCATGATGGATGGCGAAATGACAGTCGAGGCAAAAGCGGGAAGCGGGAAGCGAGCAAGCGGAAACGCGGAGGCAAACCGCCGGCGCTACCCTGCCGCTCGGCTCGGAGAGCGCGAGCGCCACCTGCCTGACAATGTCATTCGTGCTATTGCCAAAATCATCAGGGGGGTTAAAATAATGGTGTGATGAGCGCACTGGAAGCAACCTTTGAGGAATTGAAAAGTCTCCCGCCGGAAAAATTGGCGGAAGTAGCCGGATACATTCACAAGTTGAAGGTGATGGGCGGTTCAGCCGGCCGGCAGGCGTTGGAAAACGCGTTCGGATGCCTGACCTCGTCGGAGGCCGGGGAGATGGAGCGTGCCATCACCACCAATTGCGAGAGGATTGACGCCAGTCAGTGGTGATGTGCTCCTCGATAGTTCGGTGGTCATCCCTTACTTCAAGGGTGATCCGACTCTCCGCGCCAGCTTCCTTGCCAGTCCAACACTCTATTTGCCGGTGACCGTTTTGGGCGAACTCCTCTGCGGCGCGAACCTTTCGCAAAACCCCGCGAAACACCTCGCTCAAATTCAGAACTTCCTCGCGGCGGTGGTCGTTTTGTCTCCGGTTGTCGCCACGGCGGAACATTACGGATGCATCCGGGCGCAACTCGCCCGGGCCGGCACGCCCATTCCGGAAAACGACATCTGGATTGCCGCCCTCGCCTTGGAGCATCAACTACCGCTCTCCGCTCGCGATGTTCATTTTGAATGGATCACCGGCTTGCAAGTCTTGAAATGGTGATAAAAAAAGGCGTCTGTTCGTGGTAAGGGCATATTTGAGCCGGAACCATTCATTTCAACCGCAGATGAACGCAGATGAACACAGATAAAAACGGCAGGCGTAGTATGAGGCTGGTCCGCTTTTGATCGGAAACCATTGAGTGTGCCAGTTGGCCACATTTTCCCCCTTTCCTGATCTGCGTTCATCTGCGTTTATCCGCGGTTAAAGTCTTTTTCAACTGCATTGTTCCGGTTTAGAACCTGTCTGATAATCGAAACGGAACCCTTTTGAAGTTTCAGTCAGGCGCTTAATCATTTGCCCTTTCCCTTATGCCCTCAAGTTTGGCCCCAAAACCATTTCACCACCCCCAGGTGCTCCGCCATTCGGCTAGCTGGTTCCTCCCAGTGTCCGCCAGCCCCGCAAACGATCGCTTCCGCACACGCATTTCCGCCCGTTCGCCGCCAAAACTCCACTCAAAAAATATTTTAACTTTTTTGGACCCTGGACAGCGGATGTCCAGGGTCCCCCGTTAAACTCCTCCCTGATGACTGTCAAAATGACCATCAGCGCAGGCCGCCCGGTTGCCAACCGGACGCCCCGCCCCCATGCCCGCGCCCGCCGCGCTGCCCGCCCGGCCTCGGGCAATATCTTGAAGATTCGCGTACTTTTTGCCGCCTCCCACCCCCGGCTGGCCCTGGGAAAAATTCGCAAGCGCCAGATAAAAAGCAATTTAACAAATTAACCAAATAACCATGCGTGCCCTCCCATCACCGCCCGGCCGGCGTCAGCGTCCCGGTTTTCACTTCCCAGCGGAACAAATCCCGGCCGAGTTCGCGGGGCCAGTTCTCCTCGGTGCAGGTCATGAAAACCTGCCCGCTGGTTTTGCGGGCGGCATCCAGCAGCGGCAGCAACCCGCTGCGGCGTTTGACGTCCAGTTCGCCCATGACATCGTCAATCAACAGCACCGGGGCGCTGCCATGAATGCCGGTGAGGTATTCGGCCTGGGCCATTTTCAGGGCGACGGCCAGGGTGCGTTTCTGCCCCTCGCTGCCGAACTGGGCGGCGGATTTTTCATTGAGCAACAACTGCACCTCGTCCCGGTGCGGACCGACGAGCGTGGACCGGTAGCTTTGTTCCCGCGCGCGCACCTGGGCGAGTTCCACGGCAAAATCGTTTTTCACAC
>CAITTG010000099.1 GCA_903895255.1 uncultured Verrucomicrobia subdivision 3 bacterium | reverse complement strand
CTGCGGGAAGCGGTCTTTTGGGTTTTTGGCTTCGTTTTGGCTCAGGCACAGACCGCAGTGGGTATGCGCCTTCGCCAAAGCCTCGCCAAAAACCCAAAATCCTCGCTTCGCAGCGCTACATCATTTCTGTCAATGCTCTAATTATTGCGCAGTCAAATGCCCCTGGATTTCCAGCTCGGCGATGGCGGCGGGTTGGCTGGCAAAGGTCAAGCGCAGCAGGTGGCCGCTGATGCCGCCGGGAAATACTTCGGTGCGCACGGCGTCAGTATTGGTTGTCCGGGTTTGATCGGACACCAGGGTCCAGTGTTGATCGTCGGTGGAGGTTTCAATTTTATAGCGATAATTGCCGGCCACCGGGAAGGTGATTTGGACCTGGGCCATGGTTACCGCGCGTTCCAAATCCACCTGCCACCAAGGATTCCCATCATTGTCCTGGGCCTGCCACATGGTGTTGGGGCTGCCGTCATCGGCGGCGCTGGCGGGGTGGCCGGGAGCCTCGCTGCTGGCGAGTGTGGGATTGTTGAGCCCAAAAATGGAATTGGATGCCGCCCCGGCCAAACGGACCGCCGGTCCGGTAAAGCGCACATAGGGACGGGGCACCACCACCGCCGTCACGCCGGGCACATAAGCGGGTCCGCCTTGGGAGGTGATGGTGATGGTCCCGTCCTGCAATCCGGGCGAGGTGGCGCGGATTACCGAATGGCCGGCCTGGTAGGAGCGGAATTCCATCGCGGCCTGGCCGTCGCGAATGGCGATGTCTGATGCCGGATCAAAGGTAATGGACCGGCCGGTGGGGAATTCGCCCGGACCAGATTCGATCGTCAGGGTCACCGGCGGACAATTGCTTAGAGCGAAGCCACTGGCATCCACGACCGTGGCAATGATCTGCGCGTCATCGGTGCCGTCCGCCGAAGCCAGCGTGGTTTTATCGGCAGTGAGTTTCCAGGCGGCGGGGGTGCCCCCCACCGGCCAGACCGGCGGTGGAACATGCAGATATTCATTGCGATACCAATACCAGGCGCGTTTGGGCAGCCGGAAATAATCAATGATCCCGGTGCGGCCCTCATCGCCCGCGATGCTGCCATGGTCAAACGCGCACCAGAGCACCTCACCGCTGCGCCAGGGATACCGCCAGAAAAACGGCTGCGTCCGGTCCCCCGGACCCTGCACCAGATTTCCCCAAGCGGGACCGTATTTCCCGGGCCGAACCGCCCGGATGGCGCTGTATTCGGTGACGAGGCTGGGGAAGCCGGGATTGATATACAGGCGCGCGCCATCGCCGTTGTAGCCAGCCACATCGCCCAATTTATCCAAGCCGGCGCGCTGGCAGCCGCCAATGCCCGCCGGGCGCGTGGGATCCAGCTCGTGCGTCTGGGCGACCAGTTTCTGGAGGAACGACCGCACTTGCGGCAACACGGTTTTATCCGAGAAGAAGACCTCGTTGCACATGCTCCAGGCCATGATCGACGGATGATTGCGATTGATGCGAATCATGTCGCGCAGGCTGTTGCGCACGCTGGCTTCAAAGGGCGACTGGTCGGCCACCCGGGGCGGATAGGCGCTGGCATTCCAATAACCGTCCGGCGCCCGGCCGCCCATGCCCCAGAAACAATTTTCCGACCAGAACATCACCCCGAGCTGATCGCAGGCGGCGGCAAAGGCCGGGTTGTGCGGATAATGTGAGCCGCGGATGAATTGAAAGCCGGCGTCCTTCACCAGTTTCACGTCACGATAAAATCCGCTGTCCGCCACAGCGTCCCCCCAACCAGCGTGATCTTGGTGCACATTCGCTCCCTCGAAATAAAAGTGCGCGCCGTTGAGAAAAAACCCTTCGTCCGCCGTCCATTTGAACCATCGGAAGCCAAAGGTCGTTTGAAAATCATCCGCGAGCCGTCCGCCAGCAAACACCTTGCTCACGGCGGTATAGAGGAAGGGATGATCGGGGTGCCAGAGTTGCGGGTTGGGCACGGGTGCGGAGGTCTGGTCAAAGGTCACCGTGGCGCCCGCCGCTACCGTCTGCGTGCTGGCGAGGCTGGCCACGGGGTGGCCCGCCGGGTCCAGGACGTCCGTTTCCAGCACACACGTCCCGGGGCCGGCCGCATCGTTGCGAATTTCCGTCTTCACATTCACCGTGCCAGCGGCGGCTGACACCTGCGGAGTGGTGACAAAGGTGCCGTACCAGGTCACATGGAGTGGGTCCGTGACGATGAGGCGGGCATCCCGGTACAAGCCGCCGCTGAAAACGTGCTCGCCCGCGCGCGGGGCCAGTTGGGCGTTCCACAAATTGTTCAACCGCACGGCCACCAGGTTGTCCCCTGTTTGCACCGCGTCCGTGATGTCCACGGCAAACCCCGTGTAACCGCCCGCGTGCTCCCCAACCCGCCGGCCGTTGACAAAAATTTCCGCCACCTGAAAGGCCCCGTCAAATTCCAGCGACAGGCGCCGGCCGGCCCAGGCCGCGGGCACGGTAAAATGTTTCCGGTACCAGCCGTAACCGGTGTAAAATTTGGCCGACGCAAAATAAGGCAGGCTGAAGGTATGGGGCAGGCCGACGGCCGGCCAGGGCGAATCATCATAACCGGTTGCCTCGGCACCGGGATGGTCGCCCAGTTGAAACCGCCAATCACGATTGAAATTCAGCGTCTGGCGCGGTGGTTCAGCGGCCAGCAACCGCACAGGCAATAGAAGGGCGGCGAGGAGGAAAATCAATTTGTTCATGCTTGATCGTTCTAAGTTTGCGAGCCGGGTTAAGTTGCTTGCCATGTTGCGCTTGCTGGCTAGTAAAATCGAGGATTAAAATGGAGCAATGGTGGCCGACGGAGCGAACGGGTGGCCGGTTCATTCGATAAATCACACCGGATTTGGCCGGCTGTGGTTTCGGGTTTGACGATTTACGCAACAGCCGAACCGGGGCGGGTTCGCCCGTTTAAACAAGCGACGAATGGGCTGGCCTAGCCTTTTTCGAAATACGCCACCAAGTCGTCATACAGCCCGGTCCGGTTCGCATACGTCGCATAGCTCCGCGCGGTTTCCAACCATTCATTGGTGGAGGGCCGCGTTTCCTTGATGGCATCGGCCAGCAGGCGCTGGGTGAGTTTCACCGGGCGACCGGTGCGCATCTCCTCATAAATGGCTTTTTCCGAGGCCCGCTCCACCGCCGCGCGCAAATCCGCGCCCGAAAACCGTTCGGTCTGGCGGGCCAGTTTTTCCAGCTCCAACCCTTCGGCGGGAAGATCGCGCAGGCAGATTTGCAAGATGGATTTGCGGGCGGGGGCATCGGGCGGCGGCACAAACAGCACCCGGTCAAAACGTCCGGGCCGCCGCAACGCGGAGTCCACCCGCCACGGCGTGTTGGTGGCCGCCAGCACCATGAGGTGGTCGTTCCGGGCGGCGATGCCATCCAGTTCCGTGAGCAGTACATTCACCAGCGGGGCCATGGCGGACGAGGCATCGGTCCGGCTCACCCCAATGGCATCCATTTCATCGATAAAAATGACCGCCGGTTTGCGCCGGCGCGCGGTTTCGAAAATTTGATGCAGGTGCTGTTCGCTTTCCCCCAGCCATTTGGAGAGGACGTCCGTGATGGCGAGTGAAATAAAGGTTGCGCCGCATTCCCCGGCGGTGGCCCGGGCGATGTGGGTTTTGCCGCAACCCGGCGGTCCATACATCAAGATGCCGCCGCCGGGTTTCTTGTTGAATTTTTTGAACACCTCCGGGTTTTTGAAGGGATAAATGATGTTCATGCGGATGCGCTCAACCACCTCCTCCATGCCACCGACATCATTAAACGTTATCTTGGGCCGCTCCGGTTCAGCGGCGGTTTCGGGCGCGTTGATGGCTTGCAGGGCCGCATCCATTTCTTGCTGGGTGACGGCCACGGGTTGGGGCTCCGAGGTTGCGGGGATGGCCGTGGGCAAGGGGGCAGCTGGCGGTGGCGGCGGGGGTGTCTGATCCAGCCACGCCGCCAGCTCCGGATCGCTCAGGTTTTCGTCAATTACCGTGGCCGCCCCGTATTTTTTGCGGGCTTCATCGCGCAATCCGCGCTTTTGGAAAAGCCGGGCCAGGAGCAGGTAGGCAGTCGCGCTCGCGCGATTCAGATTCAGCACGCTCTGCAAAGTCAGTTGGGCCGCGATTTGATCGGTTTCCAACTCCACCCGGGCCTGGCGGAGGAGGTCGGTCTCGGTCTGGGGGATGGCGGGCGCGGCTTTCAGCACGGCGGCGGCCTGGGGTGCCAGACCGGCGGCCAAGTACAAATCAATGAGGTGCGCCCGCGTCTCCCAGTCCCCGGGTGACGTGGCAAGGGCTTTTTCCAGTAATTTATACGTTTGTTCGTTGATCATGAGTCAGCGGGGGGTGGGACCCCGACCGCCAGCGGGATCGGGGTTTGGTTTGAGGGTCCAGCAAATGGTCAAACTTGCGGCGGCGGCACCGGCCTTGGAGTTTCATCTGGCGTTTGCGGAGCTTGCGAACCAGCACATAGGCCAGCAGACCGAAGCCCCCCACGATGACGCACAGGCCAAACAGCGTCCTGGCCAGATTGTCCGGGACGGATTCCGTCAACCGGTAAACCACCAGGCCCAGACTGCTCCAGAAAAGCATGAGTGTGGCGGCGAAAATACCCAGACGGACGGGCAGCGGCCATCGTCGATAACCCAGAAACCCGCCGCGGCGGGCCCCAATTTCCCCGGCTTGTTGCCGGATGTCGCCAATGGTGAGCATTTCATAGGCCTTCACCAGTGGCCAGACTAGCAGGCACCAGAGCGCCAAGCCGGCCACGACATAGCGAACCGCCAGAAACCACAGCGGCAGCAGTAATAAATACAGCCAGAGATTCTGCCGGCGTTTTTGCCCCATGAAGGCAAAGCCGCGCATCAGAAAATCTTTGGGCGCGCGGAGCCAGCGGTAAATCGGGTCACGACGTTTCAGCACCAGAAACAGGTTGGCGCGGGCCGTCTGCAACCGCGGATTGAAAAACAAGGCGCGACGAAAACTGTCCTCCGCCCGCCGGTAATCCGGGCCGTTATTGAGATAATACACGCCGATGTTGTTGTGCACATGCGGACTTTCCGGATTGAGCTCCAGCGCCTCGCGGTAATGTTCCAAACGCTCCCGGGCCAGCCCGGAATTCCGGGGCAGGCACAAAGCCTGCAAATTGATGATCCCCGCGTCGCGCGGATTCAACTCCCGCGCCCGGGCGGCGTACTTGCCGGCCGAGGCCAAATCCCCTTGTTTATAAAACATCCAGGCCAGGTGATACCAGTGATAACTGTCATTTGGGTTCAGCGCGATGGCGCGTTGCAGGGATTCATCGGCCTCCCGATAGCGCTGCTGCGCAAACTCCACGATGGAAAGAAACCGGAGGACCACGTCATTCTCCGGTTCGACCGCCAGCACCTGCCGCAGATGGGGTTCCGCCTCAGCGTGGCGTTCTAGATGGATCAAGGCGCGGCCGGCCGTCAGATGAGCCCGCGCATTTTCCGGTTCCTGGGCCAGCCAATCGTGCGCGGCTGCCAACGCTCGATCCCACTGTCCGCTGGCAAGGAAGCGGGAACAGAGTAACGACTGGCTGGGGGCATTAAACCCGGCAACACTCATGGCGGGCTTATTATCCGCCCGCCGGGAAAACCGTCAAATCTTAACTGCGGTTCGAGGCTGATTTTACGGGCAAAAAAGGCAAAGCGGCCATTGAAGACTATTCGGGGGCCGGGCGGCGGCGTTCATTCGACAAAGGTTTGCCTTTCCGATATGCTGGGGCGTGGTGTTTGACGATTTACGCAACGGACGAACCCGGCCGGGTTCGTCTTTTTTTATCCAGCCATGAACTGGGTGGCCGCCAGTTTGCTGTCCGCGCTGTTCCTCGGGTTGTACGAGCTTTGCACCAAGCATGCGGTGCGGGCCAATTCCGTGGTGCCCGTGCTGTTTTTCAGCACCCTCACGGCTGCCTTGGTGTGGCTGGCGTTGCTGGCCGCGCAGGCGGTCCATCCAAGTCTGCTGCCGGCAGGGCTAGTGCCGGATTCCCTGAGTTGGACGCAGCATGCCCAATTATTTCTCAAATCATTGATCGTGGCGTCCTCCTGGGTGTTTACTTATCTGGCGCTCAAGCATCTGCCGTTGTCCCTGGGCTCGCCCATCCGGGCGACGAGCCCGCTGTGGACATTTGGCGGCGCGCTGCTCGTGCTGGGGGAGCGGCCCACCGGAATGCAAATGTTGGGGGTGCTGACGACCCTGGTGTCGTTTATGGGACTCTCGGTGGCCGGGCAGCGGGAGGGGGTGCACTTTCTCCGCAACAAATGGGTGGGGTTTATTCTGGCGGGCACGCTACTCGGGGCGGTCAGCGCCCTGTATGACAAATATCTGCTAGCCCGGGAGCATTTCAGCGTACCCACCGTGCAGGCGTGGTTTTCCATTTATCTATGCGTCTGTTTTCTGCCGCTGGCCATTGGCTGGCGGGCGCGCTGGTGGCCGCAGGGTCCCTTTCACTGGCGCTGGAGCATTCCGCTGATCGCCCTGGCCTTGCTGGTATCCGATTACATTTACTTCAGCGCGCTGCGCGATCCCGCCTCGCTGGTGGCGGTGGTCATGAGTTTGCGACGGGCCAGCACCTTGGTGGCCTTTGGTGGTGGCTTGCTGTTTTTTAACGAGCGCAACGGCTGGCAAAAATTGCCCGCGGTGCTCGGAATAGTGGCCGGGATTTTACTGACCATGCTGGGGTAGGGCAGCGCGGAGATCGCACGGCCCGCCGCTTCAATTCCCCATCAGCTCAATGATGCCGCGTCCGAGCGCGCTATGGGCAAAACTAGCGCTGCCCTGCAGGTACAACGCGGTGAAAATCCGCACCGAACCGGTGGCCAGCACCAGCACGAACGCGCACGAGAGGTAGAGTCCGAAGGCATGGGTTGGGTCCGGCAGCAGGAGGCGCGGCAGGCCGTCATAGAGCACCCAGATGGAGAGCACAATGCCCAGCGACCAGGTGATGTAGGGGCTCATGCCGGGGAAAGGATCCAGCAGACGCAGTAAAAACATCGGACTCAGACTGCATACCACCGTGGTAAATGAGCGGGTATATGTGTACGTGTCCCGGCCGTGAAAGGTGCGGCCCATGACTTGCAGCAGCCAGCCGCAGAGCAGGATCATCACCAGATTCAGCAATGACTGGGCCAGTTCATAGCTGATAATTTGATTCTGGCTGAAAAACCGGTAATGTCGGAAATCCGGCTGCCATTTGCCCCAGTGCGCGAGGCCCAGGCCCTCCAGCGCGGCGGTGAGGATCACCATCGGGAGCAGCCGCAGGCAAAACACCCGTGCCAGCCCCGGCATTTGCAGGGCAATCCGGTCCCAGGCCGCGGCCCCATCAAACATGAATATTAAAGCCTGAAACATAAACGATTCAGAATAAACCACCTCCAAGGGTCCTGCAAGGGACAAACATTAACGGCCACAATTTAACGGGCGAGCCGCCGCCAGCTCGCGGGAAAAGGGTATTGCAGCAGGGACCGCAGCAAAATTCCGCGCACCTCCCGGCGCGAGATTTTCACCCGCTGTTGCAGTTCCGGCCCCCGGGCCGCGCGCAATTTGGCGATCGTTCGCAGACCGATGAGCACGGGCCACGCACAGCCCAGGCGAACCCGGGCGCAACGCCAGGGCAGGGTGTTCGTATAAATCCAGCCCGCCTGCAGATGGGCCTCGGCTTGGTCCAGGTACTGGTGGAACAGCGGCAGGAAAGCCCCCTCGTTGCCGGGCAGCCATAATGTTTCCGGCGTGAGCCCCGCCTGGGCCAGGCGGGTGCGGGGCAGGTAGCAACGGCCCTGGCGCAGGTCGGCGGGTAAATCCCGGAGGATGTTGACCAGTTGCAAGCCGTGGCCAAAGCGGAGGCCATTCGCGAGCAATTGCGGCTCATCGAGCGGGGCATGGGGAAACAGGTGCGCCCGGCAAAGCCGGGTCCAAAATTCCCCCACGCAACCGGCCACCCGGTAGGTGTAATCCGCCAGGTCCGCCTCCTGCTCCAGCGCAATAATATTCTCCCGGTTCGCCCCGGCAAACCGCCGCAGGTCCAGTTCCTGGCCGCTGGTGATAATCTGCAGCACGGTGCGCACGAGCGCCTGGTCCGCCGGCGTGAATTCGCCGAGCAACCGCAGGCTGGCCTCCACCTGTTCGAGCAGGACGCGCTCGGCCGGCAGGCCCTGCGACCGGGCTAGTTCGTTGAAATGCAGCGGTGCGCTGGTGGTGCCGGAAATGCGTTCCGCCAGGGCTCCCAGCGCGGCGAGCCGCCGGTCCACCGGTAGAATTTCCGTGTCGGCAATCGTGTCCGTCGTTCGGGCCAGCAAATACGCGAGACCAATTTGGGGGCGCACCGCCGCCGGCAGCACGCGCAGGGTCAGGTAAAACGAGCGCGAAGTGGCCTTGAGCAGGTCACCGAGCAGGGCAGGGCGCGAGTCAGACATTGGCGGGATGATATATTTAACCCCCATGTTTGGCGAACGGAACGTTTCACCCCAGCGCCGCCACCGCCGCCGCGTAAACCGCCGGGGTTTCCCCGAAACCATTCACCGTGGTTTTCAGGTCGTGGAGCAGCCCGTCCTTCAGACCGTATACCAAACCGTGGACCGACAGCGGCTGGCCGCGCTCCCAGGCATCCCGGGCGATGGTGGTTTCGCAAACATTGGCCACCTGTTCGATCACGTTGAGCTCGCACAGCCGGTCGGCGGCCAGGGTTTCGCGCGGCAGCGCGGTGAGGGCGCGCTGGTGTTTCTGGCGGACGTCCTGCACGTGCCGCAACCAGTTGTCACTCAGGCCCACCCGGTCACCCCGCAAGGCGGCGAGCACGCCGCTGCAACCATAATGGCCCACCACCATGATGTGCCGCACCTTGAGAATATCCACGGCAAACTGCATCACCGAGAGGCAGTTCAAATCGGTGTGCACCACGACATTGGCAATGTTGCGGTGGACGAACAATTCCCCGGGCAGCAGTCCCACGATTTCATTGGCCGGCACACGGCTGTCCGAACAGCCAATCCACAGGTAGGCGGGCAACTGCTGGCGGGAGAGTTTTTCAAAAAACTCCGGGTCCCGCTGGCGGATTTGGCCGGACCAGGCCTGGTTGTTGGCGAACAGATGGTGGAGGTTGCCCATAAAATGTTGTGCCTCGTCCGCCCCGCGCCGGCTAGGATCCCTCCCGTGACCATTGAATGGCGTTGAGCACCATTTCAGCGGAATTCTTGAATTCAAGTTTTTCCTTGATGCGGTTGCGGAAGGAATTAATGGTGGCGATGCTCAGGTTCAGCTCCTCGGCGATCTGGCGGGTCATCTTGCCCTGGCCCAGCATGCGATACACCTCCAGCTCGCGGTCGCTCAATTTTTCCATGGGCGAGACCGGCGGGGCCGCCTGCCCCCGGCGCATGGCTTTGCCGAGCAGGGTGGTGGTCATTTTCTCACTCAAGTGCATGTCCCCGCCCAGCACTTTGCGAATGGCCAGCTTAACGGTTTTGGCCGGCTCCTGTTTCATCACATAACCCGCGGCCCCGGCGTGCAGCGCCCGCTCCGCGTAAAGCGTTTCCTCGTGCATGGACACCACCAGCACGGGCAGGGAATTGTATTGGGTTTTCAGGGTTTTGATGAGGTCCAGGCCGGGGCTGCCGGACAGGGAGAGGTCCACGATCACCAGATCCGGCCGCAAGACCGGGATGGCCCGCAGGGCTTCCTCGACCCCCGCCGCGTCGCCGCACACGGTCAGATCGGGTTCCCGCTCAATCAAATGCTTCATGCCCTCCCGAAACATCGTGTGATCGTCCACGATGTAAATGCGACTCTGCACCGCTCCGCCGGATGGCTCGCCGACTGGCGCGGCCACACCCGTTCCGGGCACGCTGGTCACTGGGCTGGCATATTCCATCATGTGTCCGCCATCATGCAATTTTCAGGCCGCAGTGTAAAGCGCGCAAGTGATCAGGGTGCCCGCCGCCGGCTGGCTTTTCAGGTCCAGCGTGGCCCCGATCATGCGCGCGCGGTAGCGCATAATGCCGATGCCCATCCCAGGGGGCCTTGTGATCGCCGGCTGAAAGCCCCGGCCGTTGTCCTGAACGGTCAGCACCAACTGGTCGCGGGTCTCGGTCAGGGCCACGGACACCCGGGTGGCCTGCCCGTGTTTGATGGCATTGGAGACCGCCTCCTGGGCGATGTAATACAAGTGCAGCGAAACCGCCTTGTCCAGCGGCCGCACCGGATCCTCGCCTTGGAACTGACATTGCAGGCGAAACAAATGGCTGGTATTGTCCGCGAATTCCGCGAGCGCCGTGGCCAGCCCGCACTCGTCCAGGCGGACGGGAAACAAACCTCGCGCCACCCCGCGCGTCTGCAGCATGGCCTCCTGCACCAGCGCCCCAATCCGCTCCGCCTCGGAGGATTCCGCCACGCCTTGCTCCTTCAGTTGATCGCCCAAAATGTCCATGCGATAAGCAATGGCCGCCAGTTGCTGGCACACCCCGTCATGCAAATCATGCCCGATTCGGCGCTGCTCGCGGTTGCTGATTTCCAAAATCTCCCGCTCCAGCCCTTTGCGCTCGGTAATGTCTCGCGCCACGCACTCCACCTCCGGTTCCCGGCCGGCCTGCTCGATCACGCGGGCACTGATTTCAAGCCGGAAGCGCTGGCCCTCCGCATTCAAAAAGTCCCATTCCACCGTGGGTGGCTCCGGGACCTCCCGGGCCTTGACCAGCCAGAGGGCGACCGCTTCCCGCTGTGGCTCGGCCACCAAATCCGCCAGATTGCGGCCCAACACCTCCTCCCGGCAGCGCCGCAGGAGTTGCTCCCCCGCCCGGTTGATGGAGGTAACGCGGCCCGCCCGGTCGTGCGTGAACACCACGTCGCTGGCATTTTCAAACAGGGTTTCATACCGCTCCTTCAATGCCGCCTCGGCCGCGAGTTGTTCCCGGATGAAATCGGTTTGCCGACGAACCCGCTGGCGCAGGATCATCACCCAACCCAGCGCTGCCAAGCCTGCCAAGGCGGAAAGCCCCGCCGCCCAGATCATCTTTCGCAAGGTCCACCATGGTGGCGCGGCCAGCACCACAATATCCGCCGGGCTGCGCAACAGCAGCCGGAACGATTTGGCATGCCAGTCCCTCGCCGGCAGCCAGTCGCTACCCGGCTCGACGCGGCAAATCCCCGTGACCGCCACCCGGCTGTTATTTAGCCAGCCATTCAACTCCGTTTCTTGATTCGCTCCCTCCAGATAGGCGTGGAAGATGAAGCCGCCAGATTCCAGCACCACAAACTGCTCCTGACTATGGCGCGCCCGCTCCAGCAAGGTGGCCTCCAACCGGACCAGCCGGCAGTCATAAATCCCCTTGAGCGCATCATCAGCCTTGATTGGCGTTGGCGCCGGCGGCGCCGCCTCGCCCACTTTCCGAAAAATCGCCTGCTGCAACATCGGTGTGTAATCTCCCTTGGCCGGAAACCCCACCGCTTCCACCACGTCCCCCGGCTGCAAGGCATCCGTCTGGGTGCCGGCCACCTCCAGGCCATTCTGGCCGTCTTGCAAAAACAGCGTCTGACCGCACCAGTAACTCACCACCCCTCGAAGCCTGACCCGGTGGCCATAGGGTCCGTGCGGCGTGAACTGCAGCAACTGTTCCACGGAACGCTCCGGTGCCGCAAAAGGATCGGCTGTGATTATTCGTTGCACTTTTAAATCCACCGGCTGGGCAATCAGCAACCGCACATCAAACAACTGGCGTTGCCGGTTAAATTGACTCGCGCACACCCCCCGCACCCGCACCGTGCTGTCCACAAGCCGCTCCCGCCGTCCCCCGGGCAAGCCGGCAATCAAGGCCTTGAACATCCCGCTATCGGCGGCGATTTCCAGCGTGTCGAATCGGGTCTGGGGATCAAATGTCACCGACCGCACAATGCCCTGTAATTCCACCCGCTGACTGTCCTCCTCCCCGCTGCTTAATTGCTCCAACGATACCCGCCGGGCTTCCGGCCACGTTCCCGGCCCAACCACCCGGACCGTTTGGGGCGTTACCACCGGGGCAAACTCACCGGCACTCGTCACCCCAGCCACCTCCACCTCCTGGCCCGCCAGCAAGTTCGGCAAATTGGTTTGCTCCAGGTAAATGCCGGCGGTTTCATCCTGGAGGAACTGACAGTATAGACTCCAGTCGAAGAAGGTCACCACGCCTCGCAACTTCACCGGATAGTGTCGGCTGGCCTCCGTGGAGGAGAGCGCCCGTATTTCGGCGGCCGTCTGAATCAACCGCAACGGTGCGTCGGCCGCGGGTGCGCGGCCGGAAAAAATCAGCAATGCCGCCGGCAGGCCGGGCCAGCCCCGGACCCAAAGGCGGCTTCTACCAGTGTGGAAGCCCATGCGGGCTTTCAATTAGCAGTTCCGGGCGTAAAAGTAAAAGCCCCGTTTTGGACCGGCGGCGGACCCTGCGGATGAGTGTTTGAAAACGTCCCGCCGATTAACTACATTAGGTGCAATTGAATTGAAAATCAAAGTCCGGCCCTCATTTGCGAGCTTTCTTGCGGCCCGCCCCGCCGCCCCACCGGGGGGCGGTCCGGCGCGGGCACTCCCATCCTTGCGCCTGCCCAGCCTGCTTCTTGCCCTGATTTTTTGGGCGGGCCTGGCCATGGCCGGGCAAATGCGGCCGGGCAATGCGGATTTCCTCATTGAAAACTGGCTGGAAGGCGATGGGCTGCCGGAGAGCAGTGCTTATTCGCTGGCCCAGACCCCGGATGGCTATCTCTGGGTAGGCACGGCCGAGGGGGTTTGCCGTTACAATGGCAGCGACTTTAGTTCTTCTGGTCGCGGACTGGTTCCCCCGGTTTTGGATGGCAACATTTTCTATTTGTTTGCCGACCGGGAGGGGCGTTTGTGGGCCAGCACCGATCTGGGCCTGGGGGTTCGCGAAAATAAAACCTGGCGCATCATCTCCAGTCCCAACACGGGCGCGCGTTCCATGGCTGAGGATGCCAGCGGACAGATCTGGCTGGGTACGCTGGATGGCCGGTTGTTTGGCGTTGAGCAGGATAAACTCGTGGCGGCACCCATGCCTCCGGGCAGCACTGCCAGCGGCATGTTTTGTCTCACCGATTCTCAGGACGGCAGTCTCTGGCTGGCCAACCGGGGGTTTGTAGGTCGCCGGACCCCGGCCGGTTGGCAGCGTTTTGGCCCGCCTGTGACCCTGCGCAACACGCTCCTGGCCACTCCCGCCCGTTCCGGCGGTATCTGGGCCTACACGCCCGGTAATATTACGCATTACTGGAAGGATGGCCGTTCGGAAGCGTTTACCGCCCCCAACATTGAGCAAGCCCGCGTGTTGATGGAGGACCGTTCGGGCGCCATCTGGCTGGGCTCCACCTCGCGGGGCTTTATGTGCTTCCGGCCGGGCGGTTCGGTATTCGCCACGATCAACGAGACGAATGGCCTGATTCAAAACAGCGCCTGGTGCATGTTGCAGGATGTCGAGGGTAATTTTTGGCTCGGCGGCAGTTGCAATGGTTTAAGCCGCCTGCGCCCCCGCATCTTTCAAACCATCGGGGTGGCGGAGGGCCTTCCCAGCCAGATTGCCAGTTCGGTGGCCGAGGAATCACCGGACCACCTGCTCGTCGGCACCCACGGCCATGGCATCGCCCGGCTGGCTGCCGGTCGGGTGGTGTCCGTGGCCGGCCCAACGGTGGACCGGCGGTTGGATTACATTTGCAGCATCCTGCCGGATCATCGGGGCAAAATCTGGATTGGCACCTACCAAGGCGGATTGTGGCTCGAGGAACATGGCATCCAGCGCCTCGTACCCCTCCCGGCCAATTTAGGCAAAACCGTGAACTGTCTGCTGGAGGACAGTCAGCAGCGCATTTGGTTTGGCACGGGTTCCGGTTTGGGGCGGATCGAGGGCGATACGGTTGTGGACTGGGGAATTAAATGTGGCCTCAGCGGCACCAGCGTGGTTTGTCTGACCGAGGACACCAACCATGGATTGCTGTGGTTTGGCACCTATGACCAGGGACTGTGCCGGCTGGAGGGGCAGCAAATAATCCATTACGGCACGGGCAAAGGCCTGCCGTCCAATCGCATTAGTTCGGTGTGGTTTGATGCGGCCGGTTATCTGTGGTTCGGGATGGTTGGCAAGGGGCTGGCGTGTTTGCACGAGGACAAGTTTTCTTTTCTGGGCGTCAATGCGTCCTTTCCGGGCACCACGGTCGGCTCCATGATCGACGACGGCCGCGGCTGGCTGTGGTTTGGCTCGGACAAGGGCATTTTGCGGGCGCGGCTGGACGATCTGCACCACCGGGTGCAGGGCGACCAGCCGGTGCTGGAGTGGGATAGTTTTGACGCCAGTGACGGGCTTTACGCCGCCGGCTGCTTTCAAGGCATGCAGCCCGCCGCGCTGCGCGATGCGGCTGGTCATCTCTGGTTTGCCACGATGGCCGGGCTGGTAGGGGTGAATCCCGCTCAAATCCAGTTAAACACCAATATCCCCCCGGTGACGATTGAGCGGGTCAGCTTTCTGGAGCCCGGCGGCCAGGTCCGCGATTTATACGGCCCGCTGGCCAATCAGATCCGGCTGAAGCCCGGCGCCACCGACCTGACGGTGAATTTTGCGGCCCTGAGCTACAGCGCTCCCGCAAAAAACCGTTATGCCTACCGGCTTCTGGGATTCGATGACAACTGGGTGCGTTTTCTGAACCGGCACAACCTCTCCTGGCACAGCCTCCCGCCCGGCCGCTATCAGTTGCAAATCATCGGCAGCAACAATGACCATACGTGGAATACCAATGGGGTGATGTTGGATTTTGTTGTGGAACCTTTTTTCTGGCAGACAAGCTGGTTCGCCCTGGTCGCCCTGGCCGGGGTGGGCGGGGGTGGCGGCCTGGCCGCCTGGCGCATTACCCATGGCCGCCTCAAGCGCCGGATTGCCGGCCTTGAACAGCAGCGCGCCCTCGAACGCGAGCGCGCCCGGCTCGCCGTCGTCATGGAGGCGACCAGCGACCTCGTGGCCTTTGCTGATCACCAGGGCCGGTTGCTCCACCTCAACCCGGCCGGGCGCAAATTAATTGGTCTCACCGAGACGCAGGACGTGGCGGATCTGACCCTCGCCGGGCTGCTGCCCGCCCGGGAGGCCGGCCGGTTCGAGCAGGAGGCCCTGCCAGCCGCGCGACAGAACGGCGCCTGGGAAGGGGAAACCTCGCTGCTCCACCGCGATGGCCATGAAATCCCGGTTACCCAAACCCTCATGGTCCATCAGGGCCTCAGCAGCGGGGACCGCTTCCTCTCCACCATTGTCCGGGATCTCACGGAACGCAAGCGCGCCGAGCAGGCCAGCGAACGCCTCCAGTCCCAACTGCTGCAGTCCCAGAAAATGGACTCCGTCGGCCGCCTCGCCGGCGGCATCGCCCACGACTTTAACAACATGCTGCAGGTCATTCTCGGCAACACCGACCTGGCGCTCGAAGAGGCCGTCCCGGGCAGCGTGCTCCAGGCGGAATTGCAGGAAATTCAAAAATCCGCCATCCGGTCGGCCGAGCTCACCAGCCAGCTCCTGACCTTCGCGCGCAAGCAGGTTTACCTCGCCCGGGAGCTGGATTTGAACGCGGCGCTGGCCGACACCGCGAGAATGCTGCAGCGCGTGATCGGTGAGAATATTCAACTGGTCTGGCAGCCCGGTCCCGACCTCTGGCCAGTCCGGCTGGACCCTTCCCAGGTCACCCAGATTCTGACCAACCTGGCCATCAACGCCCGCGATGCCATCAAGGGGCAGGGCCGGCTCACGATTGAACTCGCCAACATTTCCATCTCCCCAGCCGAGGCCTTTGCCGATGCCGATCTGGTCCCCGGTGACTACGTCCGGCTCTCGGTGCAGGACAACGGCCATGGCATGACCCGCGAGGTCATGGACCATCTCTTCGAACCCTTCTTCACCACGAAGGAAATCGGGAAGGGCACGGGACTCGGCCTGGCCACGGTTTTTGGCATTGTCAAACAGAACCAGGGCCTAATTCAAGTGCGTTCCACCCCGGGCGAGGGTTCCACCTTCCAGCTTTATTTCCCCCGCTCAACCAATCCATCTATGAACCCAACCAACCAACCCGCCAGCCTCGCGCCGCTTACCGGCACCGAGACCATCCTTGTGGTGGAGGACGAGGAAAACATCCTGAACTTGATTGTCCTCACCCTTAAAAAACGCGGTTACCAGATAATCGCCGCCACCCTGCCCGAAACCGCCTTGGAACTGGCGGCAGCGCACAACGGCAAAATCGATTTGCTCATCACGGACATCATCATGCCTGGCATGAACGGAAAGGAGCTGTCGGAAAAACTGGCCCCCCGTCATCCCGGTATGAAAGCCCTGTTCATGTCCGGTTACACGGCGGAGATCATCGCCCAGCACGGGGCGTTGGAGCCGGGTTTGCATTTCCTCCAAAAGCCGTTCACCATCCAAAATTTTGTCGAAAAAGTCCGCAAAACGCTCGACACCCTCTAGCGGCTGCGCCCGGGGCGGCAGGGATGGTGGCTTCAGCCAAAGATTGCCCGGCACACGACGATCGCCACGATCACACTCACCAGGTCCGCCGTGAGCCCCGCAATGACTGCATAGCGCGTGCGGCGCACCGCCACCGACCCGAAATACACCGCCAGCACGTAGAACGTGGTCTCCGTGCTGCCATAGATGGTTCCCGCCGTCCGGGCAATCAAGCTGTCCGGTCCGAATTGCTTCGTCAATTCAGTGAACAGCCCCAGCGTCCCGCTGCCGCTCAATGGCCGCAGCAGCACCATGGGCAGCAATTCCATGGGAAAACCAATTGCATGCAGGGCCGGGGCCAGCCACCGGCTCAAGATATCAATCCCCCCCGCCGCCCGAAACATGCCGATCGCCACCAGCATCGCCAGCAAAAAGGGAATGATCCGGATCGCCACGTCAAACCCCTCCTTGGCCGCCTCCACAAACTCCTCATATACCTTTACCCCGCGCAGCGCCGCATACAGCGGAAACACCCCCAGCAAAAACGGCACGAGTAATTGCGAAATCGCATTGACGGCCCGCACCGGCGGGACGGTCGCCGCGTCCGCCGCCGCCGGCCAGAAAATGGACCGGAAAAACAAGCCCGCAAAAAACAGCAGGTATCCCGCCATGATCACCGCTCCCCACCAACGCAGCGGTTTTAACGCCGGGGCTTCCTTCACCGGGGAATTTTCCGCGGTCGCCAGGGGGCGGTTGGTACCGCCCGGGTCAATGTCCCTTTCGGGCGGCGGCAATTTAAAGACCGGCAGCCGCGCCATCAACTTGGCCATGGTCACCCCGCACGTGCAGGCGCAGGCGGTGGCCACCAGCGATGTGCCCACAATGGCGGAAGGGTTGGTGGCATGATTCGTGGCTAGAATTGCCATCGCCGTCACCGGAACCAGTTGCACGGAACTGGTATTGATGGCCAGAAAGGTGCACATCGCGTTGGTGGCCGTGCCGGGATTGCGATTGAGGGATTCCAAGTCTTTCATCGCCCGCAAACCCAGCGGGGTGGCCGCATTGCCCAGCCCCAGCATGTTGGCGGCAATGTTCATGACCATGGAACCCATGGCCGGATGCTCCGGCGGCACGTCCGGAAACAGCCGCCGCAGTGCCGGTCGCAATGTTCGCGCCAGGAGGGCGACCAAGCCGGCGCGCTCCGCCAGGCGCATTATCCCCAGCCAGAGCGCCATGATGCCAATTAGCGGAAACGCCGTCTTGACGACCGCGAATTCGGTCATCTCAAAACTTTTGTCCGCCACTTCCTGCAAATGGCCCTCGTAACCGCCAATCAAGACTGATCCCACGATCAGCGCCAGCCAGAGATAATTCATCACATGTTTGATCTGTTTTCGTCCTTGCCCGCCTGCCCGCCGCCAGACTTTAGGCAGATACCCACTTTACCGCAAACGATTTTCGAGCACTCGCCCGGGCCAAGACAACCAGTTGTCAGCGATTTTTGCTGACTTTTTTTGGCTTCGCGACACTCGATTTTGCGTTCACTTTTGACGCCTATTGAGAATCGCACAATAGGGTGACAAGAGTCGGGGTGTCGTGTACAGTTTCTACATGACTACGACACGCGATCATGTCCAACTGGAAAAGCGCCGCAAACGGGCGGCCGGATTGTTTGCCAAAGGTTGTTCTGCGCCG
>CAITTG010000098.1 GCA_903895255.1 uncultured Verrucomicrobia subdivision 3 bacterium | reverse complement strand
TGCCTCAGCGTCAGGAAATGTCCAGAGACTCGCCTTCGCCACTGGTGTTCCACTTGATATCTACGCATTTCACTGCTACACCAAGTATTCCAGTCTCCCTTCCAATCCTCTAGCGAGATAGTATCCAACGCAGTTTCCGGGTTAGGCCCGGAGATTTCACGTCAGACTTACCTCACCGCCTACGCACCCTTTACGCCCAGTAAATCCGAACAACGCTTGGGACCTCTGTATTACCGCGGCTGCTGGCACAGAGTTAGCCGTCCCTTCCTCTTCCGCTACAATCAATAATCCACGTGTTGGGTGAATTAATTTGTTCGCAAATGACAGGAGTTTACGGGCCGAAGCCATTCATCCTCCACGCGGCGTCGCTCCTTCAGGCTTTCGCCCATTGAGAAAAATTCTCGACTGCTGCCACCCGTAGGTGTCTGGACCGTGTCTCAGTTCCAGTGTGACTGGTCGTCCTCTCAGACCAGCTACCCGTCTTCGCCTTGGTGAGCCGTTACCTCGCCAACTAGCTGATAGGCCGCGGGCTTATCATAATGTGCCAGGCCTTGCGGTCCCCAGCTTTGAAGATCAAATGATGCCACCCAATCTTCACATCCGGTATTAGCTCGCCTTTCAGCGAGTTATTCCAGGCATTATGGCAAATTACCCACGTGTTACGCACCCTTGCGCCACTCCTCATGCATGATATTGCTACCCTGCATAAAGCGTTCGACTTGCATGTCTTATCCACGCCGCCAGCGTTCGTTCTGAGCCAGAATCAAACTCTCCGTATAAAACGTTAGTTTAACTCCTGTCCGATCGGATGGATCGGACAACTTTATTATCTTTTGGTTAAAACCCTCAACGCCGACCCACTAACGAGTCAGCCTTGAAGGGGCTCTATCACTAATCGCACAAATCAATTTTCAAAGAGCAGTGAGTGCCTAAACACTCAAAATTCATCACTCGCGTCCGGTTTAGAGGACAAAAATACCGATGCCGACTTTCACTACTTTCACTCGGCATTCGATTCGAGTTTCGGGCTGATAAACTTACCGGACTCAGCACCGACCGTCAACGGTTTTTTAAGTTTTTTTAACTTTTTATTTCCGCCCCGCTGCGCGTACAGCGCCGACGGGAGAGAAAGATTATCAGAGTTATGATTAAGCACAAGCGTTTTTTAAATTATTTTTAGGGTGTTGCCAAACCGCACCAAACCCTTTGTTTGCAGGCTATTCCAGCCCCATCGCCCCCCAGACCAGCCTCATCAAACCCAAAAAAATGTCCCACCTCATGCAAAAAAGTCGTCGCAATTTCGTCACGGAACCGTTTCTCGTCTGTTTCGCACGCCTCCCACACGTTTTCCAGATATATAATGATGTGCGATGGCAGCGCCACCTCCCCCGCCTCCGCCCACTCCGGCCCCGTAAACAACCCCAATGTATCCACCTCCACCCCATCCGCTTGCATCGTCGCATTGGGCCGCCGCTCCAACGCCACCGGCACCAACGCCGCCCGCTCTCGCAACGCTTCCGGCAATTCGCCCAGCAGACGCGCGATCTCCTCCTCCGCCACCCGGCACATCTGTTCCCAATCCATTTTCATGCCCCTGATACTACCCCTTTTTTCCGTTCTTTAAAAACCATTTTCACCAATGATTACAAGGGTTTCCCCACCCACCCAACGGTTCCATACCCCTGGACCGACCCAACCATCGCCAAAGTTTTCCCCAACTTGCCTGCTCCACCAACACACCCGCGAATCGTTTCCACACCCGGCGTTTACCCCCTCCATCCTTCACCTCGGGCCATCACTCGCGAACGGCCGAGCGCTTCCAGCCCAAACATCGCCACCGCTGGCCATTGTTCCCCTAATTTGCCCGCAGGCGGCGGCTCCACCACTGGCATCACCACCAGCGCAAAGCTAAAAATACCATTTAAAGCGCTATGGGTGAGAGGTTTGTAAAATTATTAAAATTCCCGTTTGACAGCCCTTTATTTAAGGCTATTATTATGAGTAGTTACGGCTTTCCGGTCGGCCCCTTGGGTTTGATTCCCCCCCGGAAAGCCCCCTGTCATCGCTTTTGCGAGGGCGGCCATTGCTCTTTGACAAAGTCCCCAGAACCGGGACGCACGCCAAACCTACCGACGCAAAATATTCTTATTAAGATATTTAACAAATTAACCCCTTAACCTGTTCTCATCTTCAAGTTTCCAGCAGTTGCCGCGCCAACCCCCAACCCAATCCGGCCAATTCCATCCCCCCGGCTTGAGAAAATCGCTTTTTTGCTGGTTTTGTCCGATTCGTCATGGTTAGGGTGGTGCCGCCCTTACAACCAAACCAACTTTGTTTATGGATATCATCTTCGATTGCCCCAACTGCGGCCAGGAACTCGCCGTCGATAGCTCCGGCGCCGGCACCAATATTGAATGCCCGGCCTGCGGTGATACCATCACCATTCCCGCCGGCCCCCAAAATCCGCCAGACTCCCGGGAACTGTCCGTGCCCAATCTCACCGCCAGCCCCATCACCTCCTCCGCCGCGGCCAAGGTGGAGAAGCATCTTAAGGTGCCCGTCCGCAGCACCCCGGCCGAGCCCTTGATTGCCAAGGCCAAACCACCGCTCGGCGCCCGGGCGGTCGGCGACAAACAAGTGCGCATTCGCACCATCCGCCGCGCGGCCTGCATCGAATCCGGACACGATAATTTCGATGAGGTCGTTTCCAAATTCTTGCTCGAGATCGGCGAAACCAATCTGATGAGCATCCACCCAGTCGGCTATACCTATTTCGATGTGGCCACCCAAAAGATGCTCACTGATTATGGCGCGATGATTGTTTATCGCGGCTGAGTCACGGGCCAAAACCACTGTGCCTTTCTTGACTTGCCGTTTTCCGCTGGTTACCGTCCACCCATGAATCGCCAGTCTGGCTGGATAGCTTTGTTGATTGCTCTGATGGCCCTGATGCCATTCCGCGCCCCCGCGCCCTTGTCATATGTCCCCGGCGAAGGCTGGTACTACGAACCCTACGGTGAAACCGCCAAATGGCAGCGCACTCGGGCGAAAGACCAGCTTCAGGTTGCCGAGGACGCTTTTAAAGCGGGGGATTATTCCACCACCATGTCCGCCGCCCACCGCATTTTGCGAGTCTGGCCGCTATCCGATTATGCGCCCCGCGCGGAATATTTGATTGGTCGTTGTTTGGAGGTGAGGGGGCGGGATGAGGCGGCGTTTAATGCGTATCAGAATATCATTAAAAAATACCCAAAAAGTGAGAATTTCAACGATATTTTGTGGCGGCAGTATGAGATTGCCAACCGGTTTCTGGCGGGGGAATGGTTCCGGTTGTGGAATGTGATTCCCTTGTATTCCTCGATGGATGAGACGGCGAAGTTATATGACAAAATCGTGAATAACGGGCCGTACAGCGAGGTGGCGCCGCATGCGCAGATGAAGATTGGGGCGGCGCATGAAAAAGGGGGGGATTATCCGGAGGCGGTGACGGCTTATGAAACGGCGGCGGACCGGTATCATGACCAGCCGCAGATCGCGGCGGACGCGTTGTACCAGGCGGCGAAGTGTTACGAAAAGCAGGCGGCGACGGCGGAGTATGACCAGAGCACGGCGGGCAAGTCGATTGCCACGTACACGGATTTCATCACGTTTTATCCGGATGACAAGCGGGTGGCGCTGGCGGAGCAGGCGATTGCCATTTTGAAAATGGAGCAGGTGCGGGGGAATTTCAAAATCGCCCAGTTTTACGAGAAGAACAAGCGCTGGGCGGGGGCGGTGGTTTATTATAACGAGGTGTTGCAGTTGGATCCGAATTCGACGTATGCCTCGGTGGCGCGGCAGCATATTGAGTCGCTGAAACCGCGTTTGCAAACGGGGCTTAACTAAAATGCGCTTTTCCGTGATTCCATGGCTGGGGCTGGCGTTGCTGGGCCTGACGGGCTGCGCGGGCTACCAGTTGGGTCCGGTGAATGGGGCGGAGGCCGGGGGGCGTTCGGTGGAGGTGTTTCCGTTTGATAATCAGACGTTGCAACCGCGGCTGGGGGATGCGGTGACGCAGTCGTTGCGGGAACGGTTGCAGGCGGATGGGACGTTTCATTTGTGCACGCACGGGCGGGGCGATGTGGTGGTGACGGGGAAAATCACACGGTTTCACCGGGACGGGCTGAGTGCCTCGGCGACGGATGTGACGACGACGGTGAATTATCGCGAGGGGGTGGTGGCGCATGTGGTGGCGCGGGACAGCAGTTCGGGCAAGGTGGTGCTGGACAAGGATATCAGCGGTTACACGTTATTGAATGTGGGTTCGGACATGTCGAGCGCGGAGCGGCAGGCGCAGCCGCTGCTGGCGGATGATTTGGCGCGGAATATCACGATCGCGCTGACCGAGGGGAATTGGTGAGGGGGAGTGACGAGTGACGAGTGACGAGTGACGGGTGGCGGGTGACGGGTGACGGGTGGCGAGTGACGGGTGGCGAGCAGGGGATGGGAGTGAGGGAGGAGAAACTTCAAAGTTCAAACTTCACTATTCAGGGAATATATCAGCCACGGATGGAACACGGATTAAACACCGAGGGGGATGAAAGCTCCAAATTCCAACATCCAAGCTCCAGAGAAGCTTCAAATTTCAATTTTCAAGGGAAATATAGGACGAATTGGACGAAGAGGACCTATGGGACGGAGGGATTGGCGGGCGGGAGCATGGATTGAATTCTAAAGTGAGACGGCGAGCGGGCGGGCTGCGGGTCACGGACCCGCGCGCCGGGGAGTTGGCGGGGGCTCGCCTGCCGCTTGATTTTCAAGGTCTTATCTGCTTTGATCTGGGTTGATCCGTGGTGCCCAAGCTGAAGCGAACAAACCGGTGTAGCGGGCCGATGCAAACCACTTGCCAACCAAGCCCCGGAAATTTAAAACTATGATTAAAACCATGAAAACCATGCACCGGCCGCAGTACCTCGCCACCGCGCTGCTCGTCCTGACGGTTTTCGCCGCCACTCTGGTCCGCGCCGCGGATCCGCTGCCATCCTGGAATGACGGCCCGGCCAAACAGTCCATCATTGATTTTGTCACCCGCGTCACCACGCCCGGGGCGCCGGATTTTGTGCCGGTGCCGGAGCGGGTGGCGACCTTTGACAACGATGGCACGTTGTGGTGCGAGAAGCCGCTGCCGGTGCAGCTTTACTTCGCGCTGGACCGCGTGAAGACGCTCGCACCGCAGCATCCCGAATGGCAGACCAACGAGCCTTTTGCCAGCATTCTCAAGGGCGATTTGCGGTCCGCGCTGGCGGGGGGCGACCAGGCCCTGCTGGAACTCCTAATGGCGACGCACACGGGTAATACGACCGAGGAATTCGAAGCCATCGTCCGCGATTGGATGGCGACGGCCCGGCATCCCCAAACGGGGAAACGGTTCACGCAAATGGTTTACCAGCCCATGCTGGAGGTGCTGGCCTACCTGCGGGCGAATGGGTTCAAAACGTACATCGTGTCCGGCGGCGGGATTGAATTCATGCGGGCGTGGGCGGAGGAGGTTTATGGGGTGCCGCCGGAACAGGTGATCGGCAGCAGTGTGAAAACGCGGTTTGAATTGCGTGACGGGGTGCCGGTGCTGGTGCGGTTGCCGGAATTGAATTTTAACGATGACAAGGGCGGCAAGCCGGTGGCGATCAACCAGCACATTGGCCGCCGGCCGGTGATGGCGTTTGGCAATTCGGATGGGGATTTGCAGATGCTGCAATACACGAGCGCGGGCAGCGGGGCGCGTTTCTGTCTTTACGTGCATCACGATGATGCGGAGCGGGAATATGCGTATGATCGCCAGGACCGGCTGGCCAAGCTGGACCAGGGCCTGGATGAGGCGGCGGCGAAGGGCTGGACGGTGGCGAGCATGAAGCACGACTGGAAGCAGGTGTTCCCCTTTGAGGTCACGGCGATTGACATCCTGCTGGAGCCGGATGCGACGATGCTGGCGCAGTGCCAGGCGGACAACGCCCGCCTGCGCGGGCTTTATCCGCCGGGTTTCGCGCTGGATGCGACGCACACGCCGCACATCACGATGCTGCAATGTTTCGTGCGCACGGCGGACCTGGACCAAGTTTATGCCGCCGAGGGCAAGGTGCTGGCGGCGGCCAACGTGACGGCGCTGAAGCTGGAGGCTTTTAAGCGCTACCACCTCGCGGCCGGGGGCGGTCTGGGGGTGGCGGGCATTTGCGCGCGGCCGACGCCGGAAATCCTCAAGCTCCAGGCGGATATCATTGCCGCGGCGAGTCCGTTCAACTTGCGCGGCGGGCCGATTGGCGCTTTTACGGCCGGGCATGATAATCCGGCGATTGACGCGGCCTTGATTGGCTATGTGGCGGGGTTCGAGCAGATCGGAGCGGGGGAGCATTTCAATCCGCACGTGAGCACGGGGACCGCGCTGACGGCGGACCTGGAGCGGATGAACGCGGAGCCGTTTGAAGCATTCTCGTTCTCACCGGCGGGGGCGGCGGTTTATCAACTGGGGCCGTTTGGCACGGCGGCGAAATTGCTGAAGCAGTTTGATGTGCGGCGGTAGGGGGAAAGGGAGGAAAGCTCCAAATTCCAACCTCCAAGCTCCAGGGAAAATGGGGGACGAAGAGGACGAAGAGGACCGATGGGACGGATCGATGGGCGGGCGGGGGGATGGATTGAATTCCGAATCACACGGCAAGCGGATGTGCTGCGGGTCACGGACCCGCGCGCCGGGGACTGGGAAGAAAACTTCAAACATCAATATTCAGGGAATATTCAACCCGCAAACTTCAAGGCGGCGGCATGCGGTGGGGGGTATTTCAAAGGCGCGGGCGGGGATTTATTCAGAAACTCGTCACCTCGTTTCCTACCAGTTCAGGGCGGGCGGTTGGAACTGGATTCGGGGCCGGGGTCTGGTGGGGAATTATTGCGGCCGAGACGGCCGCACTCCGGGGGGAGAAACTTCAATATTCAATATTTAGAGAAAATAGGACGAAGAGGACCGATGGGACGGATGGATTGGCGGGCGGGGGGATGGATTGAATTCCGAATCACACGGCGAGCGGATGTGCTGCGGGTCACGGACCCGCGCGCCGGGGACTGGGCGGGCCGGGGTCGGCGGGCATGGAACGTCGCCACCTGGCAAGGGCGGCAGGAGGTTGGAGGTTTTAAAGGGGAACGCGTGTTTTTCTGCGTGCGGTCGGGTGGGGGTTGGGGCATATTTTTGGCCGGGCTGGAATTCAGCCAAAAAATCGGAATTATTATTAATCAACCAAACCAGCATATGAAAAAGCATTCTTTGATTCTCAGTGTCCTCGCGCTCGCCACGGCGGCGTTGCTCGCGGGCTGCGCCAGCAAGGGTTATGAAAAGGGTGACAAATTCTCAGCCAACATCCAGTCGGCCTCCACGGAAATCGGGGCGCTGCCGGGGAAGATTGATGACACGTTGAATGCGTTGAATGACTTGGTGGCGAAGCCGCAGGACGATTTGCGTCCGGCGTTCAAAGCGTTTAGCGATCAACTGGCGGGGTTGAAGGCGTCGGCGCTGAACATTGCGGCGGCGCGCAAGAGCATGGCGGGGAATGGGGAGGCGTTCCTGACGCAATGGGACGCGCAACTGGCGCAGATCCAGAATGAGGATATCAAGGCCCGGAGCCAGGCGCGCAAGGATCAGGTGGCGCAGGAGATGCTGGATATCAAGCGCAGTTACGCGGAGGCGGACATTGCGTTCAAGCCGTTTCTGGCGGATTTGCAGGATGTGCAGAAGTATCTCTCGGTGGACCTGACGCCGGCGGGGGTGGCGACGATGAAGGACACGGCGGCCAAAGCGACGCAGGCGGCGGGTCCGTTGAAGGATTCGATCGCGAAGGTGGCGGCGGATTTCAAGGCGCTGGGCGTGGCGATGTCGTCGGTGAAGCCGGCGGCGACGCCGTGAGGGGGGGAATGAGTGACGAGTGACGAGTGACGAGTGACGAGTGGCGGGTGGCGGGTGGCGGGTGGCGGGTGACGGGTGACGGGTGACGGGTGACGGGTGACGGGTGACGGGTGGCGGGTGACGGGTGGCGGGTGGATGTGGAAAGCTCCAAGCGCCAACCGCCAAGCTCGAGAGAATAATCAAATTTCAAAGTGGACATTGGACGAATAGGACCGATGGATTGGCGGGCGGGGAGAGGCCTTGAATGCTCATATCACCTGGCAAGGGGGCGTGCTGCGGGTCATGGACTCGCGCGCCGGGAGACAGTGTGCGGTAGGCGGGGGGTGGTAGGAAGTTGCTGCGCCGGGGGACGGGAGAGAAACTTCAAAATTCAAACTTCAATATTCAGGGAATAATCAAACTTCAACGTTCAATGGCTGAGAAGGAATACGGGGACTTATTTTGAAACTCCTCACGTCGTTTCCTACGAGGTCTAGTGGCCCAGTGGGAGGAGGCACGTCCGCCCTCACCCCAGCCCTCTCCCCCAGGAGAGGGAGAATTGTCGTGCGACTCAACAAAATCATGGCTGGTTTCCACATGGCGACGAGAGAGCACAGGTTCGCTGGCGTTAAAAACCAACTTTTAGTTGGGTGAGGGCGCACTCCGGGGGGAGAGGAAACTTCAAAATTCAAAATCCAATATTCAGGGAATATTCAAGCCTCAAACTTCAAGGCAGCGGCATGCGGTGGGGGTATTTCAAATGGGAGACTGGGGATTTCAAAGGCGCGGGCGGGGATTTATTCAGAAACTCGTCACCTCGTTTCCTACCAGATCAGGGCGGGCGGTTGGAACTGAATTCGGGGCCGGGGTCTGGTGGGGAATTATTGCGGCCGAGACGGCCGCACTCCGGGGGCAGGTGCGAAAAATCAGGGTGGGGTGCAGATTTTTGAAACCATTTTGACTCGCCCGCGTCTGGAACTTGGTTAGTGTCGGTATTTACTATTTAAACCATATATGAAAAACATTATTAAATTAACGAGTTTGAGTTTGCTGGCGGTGGCTTTGGCCGCGTCGCCGGTGTTGTCCCGCGCGCAAGACGCGATGACGAATGCCCCGGCGGCGGATGGGGCCGCGCCGAAGGCCAAGAAGAAGGGTGCCCTGCCCTTTCACGGCAAGATTGTCACGATTGATGCCGCGAGCAGCACGTTGACGGTGGGCGAACTGACGTTGACGGTGACGTCCAAGAGCAAAATCACGTCCACGAACGCGGTGCCGGCGACGCTGGCGGATTTCAAGGTGGGCGATAGTGTCTCCGGGGCTTACAAGAAGGGCAAGGATGGCGCTTTGACGGTGACGACGCTGCATTTGGGCGGCGGCAAGGCCAAGAAGAAGAAGTCCGAAGGCGAAGCGGCTCCGGCGGCGCAATAATCACTTAACGTTTTAACGAAGACGGCAGGCGTTTAGCCTGCCGTTTTTTTTGTTTTTTTGGGGGGAGGGTGGGATGGAGGAAAGTGTCATTGAACCGCAGGTGAAAAGGCAGGGGCGAAAGCTCCGGGACGGGGGCTGGGCGAACACCAGCTATTGGGATGAATTTGCACTTGGCCTAACCCGCTTATCCGCAACCTTTGCCTGACAAAATAATAGCCGCCACGGTGAACCGTGGCGGCTGGTGGAGAGGCGAAAGCAGGTTTATTTGCGGCGACGATACATGACGAGGCCAGAAATCGCCCCGATGGCGGTCAACGCCATGGTGGAGGGCTCAGGCACGGTGCCGGGCTCATAAGAAGTGTCGAAAACGCCGGAGGAGGACAAGGATGTATCAACGCCAGTGACCAGTTTGTCATTGCCGGCCACCTCGGTCGGGTTGTAGAGGTTAATGTGTTCACCGCCTTGCAGGATAAAAGAGATGCCGCTCCAATCAATATGCACCCCGGTTTTAGCGATGATCAGGTTGTCATTGCCGTCGAAGGAGTTCTGCGCGACCAAGCTGGTAATGGGGATGCCATTAAGCGTTCCGGTAAAGCTGGTGATGGGGTCCCCGAAGTAGGTGCCGTACTGGGTGGTGTAGGTTTCCGGGTTGCCCGACGCGACAAACGTCCCGCTACCATTGTAAGAGGTTGAGGTATAGGTCCAATCATAGGTTTGAGCCTGGGCGGACGCGCAGGCGGCAGTTCCGATGGCGAGCAGTAGATATAATTTATTCATATTATCAATTTTAGATTTCCTAGTAATTTATTTTGTCCTTTGGCTTGCTTCATTAATTAACTGAACACCTTAAATACACATTGATTTTATTTTTGCGGTTGGAAAACAGCAAGTTATTTTTGACAAAAAAGGGTGAAAAAGCAGCAATTAATCCATATTTTATAAGGCGTTAGTATTCTGTGACTTGTGTCTATGCATGGACTGCAAATGTCTGCGGGATAGTATCCCGGGGCGTAATCATTTGAACATTTTAACGAGAACGGCAGGCGATTTAGCCTGCCGTTTTTTGGTTTTATGGGGGTTTGGCCACGGATGAAACACCGATGGAGAGGAAAGCTCCAAATTCCAACCTCCAGGCTCCAGAGAAACTTCAAATTTCAAACTTCAAGGCAGCCGCATGCGGTGGGGGTATTTCAAATGGGAGATTGGGGATTTCAAAGGGGCGGACGGGGATTTATTCAGAAACTCGTTACCTCGTTTCCTACGAGATCAGAGGGGGCGGTTTGCCGGGGACAGAGGTCTGGTGGTGGGGACAGGCTGTCCCCACCCCGGGGAATTAGGAGCGTTTCCACCAGCTGGTCATGCCTTTGGGCTTGGGTTCCTCGACGGGGGCTTGGGATTGGGCGCGGAGGAGGAGGCTGCGGGCGGCTTCGAAGGCCATGATGAATTCATCGTAGCTGAGGAAGCGGTCGGCGGGGTTCTTGGCGAGGGCGCGGGCGAGGGCGTCGCTGGTGGGCTGGGTGATTTCGGGGGCGACCAAATTGGGCAGGGTGAGCGGGGTCTGGACTTGGGCGACGACGACTTCCTCGGGGGTGGGGGCGTCGAAGGGGACGCAGCCGGTGATGGCGTGGTAGAGGGTGGCGCCAAGGCTGTACATGTCGGACAAAAAGGTTTCGGGCTCGCGTTTGATTTTTTCGGGGGCGACGTAGAAGGGGGTGCCCCAGACCATGTCGTCGGCGTCGGCGTCGGCCTCGGCTTTGCGGGCGAGGCCGAAGTCAACGAGTTTGGGTTCGCGGTCGGCGTTGAAGAGGATGTTGCCGGGTTTGATGTCGCGGTGGATCATGTCGTACTTGAGGGCCATGTCGAGGGCGGAGGCGATTTTGATGGCGACATCGAGGACATCGAGCTCGGGGACTTTGTGCATTTTCTCGATGAGGTTGTCGAGGCTGCCGCGGTCGGCGAGTTCCATGACGAGGTAGCGCTCGTTTTCCCATTCATCGAAGGTGTAGATGTGGATGATGTTGGTGTGGTTGAGGCGGGCGCAGGCGCGGGCTTCGCGGTAGAAGCTTTCGAGGGCCTGGGGGTCCTGGAGGAGCTCCTTTTTCATGAGTTTGACGGCGACCTGGCGTTCGAGGGTGGTGTCCCAGGCGCGGTAGACGATGCCCATGCCGCCGGAGGCGATTTTGCTGCGGAGATCGAACTGGCGGAGTTGCATGGGCATCATGATTTGATGCCCGCAGTTTTTGCAGGGTTCGGTGGCGAGGGGGGGCAGGTCGCCGGGGATGAAGGCCTGTTTGTCGCACCAGCCGCAACGGACCATTTTTAAAGCGCTCATGAAGATTCTTATAAGCAATCTAGCACTGAGTGGGAAGGAGACAATGTTATTTCGCGCGGGGCGCGAGGGGCGCGGGAGGGGAAGAAAACTTCAAACTTCAAAATCCAATAATCAGAGAATAACCAAATTTCAATATTCAAAGGGGGATATAGGACGAATTGGACCAATAGGACTGATCTAAAGCGGGGGATTGGCGGGCGGGGGGTAGCGTTGAATGCTAAAATCACATGGCAAGCGGCTGTGCTGCGGGTCACGGACCCGCGCGCCGGGAAACAGCGTGCTGGGTGCAGCAGGTGGGCGGGCGTGGCTGCGCCCGGGGGGAGAAACTCCTCATTTCAAAACCCAATATTCAAGGAATCTGCAAGCGAGACAGGGGACGAATAGGACCGGTGGGACGGATGGATTGGCGGGCGGGAGCATGCGCTGAATTCTGAATCACACGGCAGGCGGGCGTGCTGCGGG